>NZ_SOAG01000010.1 GCF_004364575.1 Myroides indicus
AGGAAAGCAGATGTAGAACCCACATTTGCACAACTCAAACACAACCGGAACTTCAAAAGATTTACCTTAAAAGGACTTGAAAAAGTGGAAATAGAGTTCGGATTGCATGCTTTAGCTCATAATCTCAAAAAGATGAGCGCTTAAACAAGAAGGATAACACTTCTTTTCCTCCGTTGTTAAGTCTATTTGGATTTTTGACCGCAATTTTTGAATCATAAAAAAAACCGTCCCGATTTTGTAAACGAGAAGGCTTCTTATTCTGTATTTTTATGTTTTCTCACCATATCTACATGCAGAATTCCATCTTCCAGATAATCATCAGAAACAGAATAAAAACCAAATGATTGATAAAATTTTTTAAGGTAACACTGAGCTCCGATTTGTATATCTTGCGCTCCAAATTCTTCTTCTATTTTATCAATAGTATGTCTGATTAGCTCTTTTCCTAACCCTTTTTTTCTATAATTTTCGTGGATTGCTACTCTTCCTATCGAAATCTGAGGATAACTCAATCCCGGTGGTACAATTCGAGCATAAGCGATAATTTGTTTTTCCGAAGTAGCGTAGATATGAAGGCAATGTTTGTCTTTTCCGTCCAGTTCCTGATAAGGACAATTTTGCTCCACAATAAAAACATCCATCCTTAATTGAATAATATCGTAGAACTCTTCTAATGTCAACTCGCCAAATGCCTTAGTATGCCAATGAATCATATTTATCCTTTTAGTAATAATTCTAAATTATTTAAAATTTCTCTCCATATTAAACTCCTGCTTTCATCAGTTGCTGCATTAATATTTGGCGAAAGCGAAAAAGCTGGTTGCATCAATACCTGAATTGCCGGATGGGGCTCTTCTTCAAAACGATCAATACCTGCAAAAAAAAGCTGTTCATCATTAATTGCATCAACTAAATCTACTTCATTAATTGCTTCCGGATAAGCACAATTAATCACTCCTATTAATTGTTTTGCTTTGTAAAAATGGTTATTATTTAATAGGTATCTCTCGTAATATTTAGAATGAATAGTCAAAAAATGAGCTTGTTCAACAACTTCATATAAATCAGAATGCTTTAAATCTACCTTAAAACGGATTTCGTTAGGCAAGATAAACTCAGTTTTTATTTGTGGTTCAGAATTGTCGCAATACAAAACTTTCATTCCCAATCCCAGTGCTTTTTGAGCTACTTTTTTACCTGCGTTATTCATTCCTATTACTCCGAGTGTTTTACCGGACAACTCTATTCCGTTTGAATAATAATTTTGAAGCATTTTAAAACTCAAATCTCCTTCTAGAGGCATATTTCTATTAGATTCCTGAAGAAATCGACATCCTGAAAATAGATGTGCAAAAACCATTTCGGCTGTGGCATTAGAAAGAGATTCTTCTGCCCAAATTACTTTTATTCCGTTAGATTGTATGTAATCTATCAGTTCTAAATTAGTAGATGTTCCTGAAAAAACAATAACTTTTAGTTTTTTTAGTTCATCTATCATTCGTTTATTTAATAAAGCATCACTCTTGACAATTAAAATATCAATTGCATTTTTTGTAATATAATTTACAAGTTGTTCATGCGCAACCTTCACTTCTACTATTTCAGCTCCTTTTTTCTCTAAGCTATTTTTTACTTCTTGAGGAATGCCGTCATTGGCTAATATTTTCATTTCCTATATTTTAATACTATACTATAAGTTTCATTTGGTTTAACACATCTGCTAATACTTTTACACTTTCTAATGACAATGCATTGTACAAAGATGCTCTATACCCTCCAACTGTCCGATGTCCTTTTATATTTACAATATTAGCTTCCAAACACAATTCGTCAAATATTTTGTTCATTTCCGGTTTTTCAAAATAAAAAGTAGCATTCATCTTGGATCGGTTTTTTTCTTCGGCTGTTCCATGTACAAAATCTAAGCAGTCTATCGTTTCATATAAAAGTGCAGCTTTTTTATTATTCAATTTTTCTATAGCTTCTACTCCTCCTTGTTTTTTAAGCCACTTCAAATTTAAAAAACATGTATAAACACCAAACACATTAGCTGTATGATACAGGCTATTTTTATTGAGGTGTTCCTGGTAATCCATCATGGCGGGAATAACTCTATTTGTATTTCCTAAAATTTCTTCTCGGAGTACAACAAGACTTAATCCAGCTGCTCCTATATTTTTTTGAACTCCGGCGTATATCAAATCTATTTTATCGCAGTTAAATACACGCGAATAAATATCGGAACTCATATCGCAAACCAGTACATTATCCGTTTGAGGGATTTTTTGAAATTGAGTACCGTGTATAGTATTATTAGAGGTAAAATGTACGTAATCCAATCTTTCAGGTATCTCAAAATTATCGGGAATATAGCTAAAATTTTTATCTTCCGATGAAGCTAAAATTTTCGCTTGCCCAAATATTTTCGCTTGCTCAATTGCTTTTAAAGACCAATTTCCCGTATTGATATACCCCGCCTTTGTTGTAAGTAAATTAAAAGGAACTCTCAAAAACTCCATACTTGCTCCTCCTTGTAAAAAAAGAGCAGAATAACCCTTATTTTGCAATCCTAAAAGCTCAAGCGACATTTTTCGGGTTTCTTCCAGAATATTGATAAACTCTTCACTCCTATGTGATATAGATAAGATGGATACTCCTGAATTATTAAAGTTTAATATAGCTTGTGCCGACGATTGATAAACCTCATCTGGAAGCAAACAGGGACCTGCATTAAAATTATGTATTTTTTCCATAAATTATAAGCTCAATAAAAAGGTTAAAGTATCTACGTTATCCGCATAATCCCACAATTGAGGAAACTGGGACTTTCCAAAAGCTATACTCCCTGTTATTATTCCACAGGATACGATGCATTGTATTTTTTCATAATCTGCTTTTAACTGTTGCTCTAATTGTTGTAAGTCATCGTAATATTCATAAAAAACTGAAGATATTGGCGAAGAATATGCTTTGTCTTCCTTGATTGTCATAAAACCGTTATCCAGAATTTTATATTCACTCATTAAAAAAACAGCTTTATTGTAGTCATAATTATTAGAATATTTCTCATATTCAATCACTTCCTTGTATTCAAACATCGCTTGAAAGAAGTTGTCAAAATTATAATCTTTAGGAACAAAAAGTTTAGATACGTTACGACACCCTAAGCCGTAATATGTAAAAATATCTTTACCCAGTGCAACTAGATCTTTCTTGCTTTCACTACCATTTAAAACAGCAACTGAGTTTCTGTTTTTGCGGATTACATTTGGATAATTGCTAAAATAATACTCAAAATAGCGAGCTGTATTATTACTTCCCGTAGCAATTACAGCTTCAAATCCTTCCAGTCTTTCTTTTACAAATTCAATCCGATCAGCAAACTCGGGTTGAATCGCTATTAAATATTTCGCCAAAAAAGGCAAAAGCTTTGAATCATTAGAAGACAGTTTTACTTTTACAGTATTTCCTGAAATTAAAACAGATAAAAAATCATGAAACCCAACCAAAGGTATATTGCCTGCCAAAATCAATCCGATTTTTTTCATCGGTTCAAAAGAAAAATCATATTTAGAGGTCCACAAATCTAAATTTTCTTTTGTTAAAGCCTTAGTCCAAGAATCAATAGCCACAATTATCTGATCAGCTGTAAACCAACCATTATAATTCACTGAGTCATAAATTAGCTCCTCAAAATCTTTATAAAATAACTCGTTTAAACTAATTTTTTCATTTTTTTGAAAATTCGGAGATGAAAATTGGAATAAAAAATCACCCAATGCTACAAAAGCCATTTTTTTTGTACCTAAATCCATATTGATTTGTTTGTAAATTGTTTTGGACGTAAATTTGTAACAAAGTTAATACATATTAAATCAAAAAAATAAGCTTATGGCAATCATTATAACAGACGAATGCATAAATTGTGGTGCTTGTGAACCTGAGTGTCCAAACACAGCAATTTATGAAGGTGCCGATGACTGGAGATACAAAGATGGAACCAGCCTTACAGGCAAAGTTATTTTACCTGATGGAACAGAAGTTGATGCAGATACAGCACAAGACCCTATTTCAGATGAATACTATTATATTGTTCCATCCAAATGTACAGAGTGCAAGGGCTTTCATGAAGAACCTCAATGTGCTGCTGTATGTCCTGTAGATTGTTGTATTCCGGATGATAATCATGTTGAAAGCGAAGATATTTTATTACAACGACAAGCATTTTTACACAATCAATAAATATAAAAGGGAGGTTTTTTTAAGCCTCCTTTTTTAAACTACAGATAAACCCTATCTATCATTTATTCGCTATATGCTTTACTCCTTTTTTCAATAAGTGTTTTTGTATATCGCTGTAAATATTAGCAGTTTGCATAGTGGTATACACTTTCATTTTCTCCTGCATATATGTAGCATGTTCGGATTGGTTATTATTAACCTTTAATTGGCGTTTATTGTTATCCTTCCAGGTGTAGTAATATGGTTTATTGTTTTCTACTGACAAAACTCCCACCGAATCTGCAATAAAATTATAATCGTTGATAGCAAAGCGATAAGGCTGGTTCTTTTTAAACATATCATCTCCGGTGTAAGTATATTGGGCATCGGATAAACTCAGATTAAAAATTGTCGGAAAAATGTCTTTGTGGGATACAATAATCTGATCATTATAGTATTCGGGTTTATATTTTTCTGGTATATACATCAAAACTGGTACACTTCTCTTCAAAAACCCTTCTTCTGGTTCATATTCAAAAACCTGACGAATATTGTGATCACCTGAAGCAACAATAATGGTATTTTCTCCCAAAGGAGAATTTCGAATATTTTTAATAAACCGTGCTAATTGTGATGCTGCGTACTGATGTGAAGCAAAATTGGCATAAGCTGTTTTTTCATCTACTCTTATCTTATCCTTTAATTCATTATTCATTCGGATAGGATAAGGCTTATAATGATTCGGAACTTCAAATGGTGTATGATTGCTGATTGTCAGTCCAAAAATAAATTGCGGCTTGTTGTTATCTTGTTTTAACAAATACAATATATAATCAAACAAATAACCATCGTGTACTCCCCAGGCAAATTCCTCTGCATCTGGAAATTTTTCTTTTATCAAATTACCTCCTCCGATTTCATCATATCCTTGATTTTTTATAAAATTATCAATGTTTCGCCAAGAAATACTCGCTCCAGTCATAAAACTGGCTTTATACCCTTTATCTTTAAACGGCAAGGCGATCGATGAAGAAAAAGGCGTATCAAAATAAATCGACTGAGAAATAATTGTTTTTGGTGTTCCTACCAAAAAATTTTCCAATGTTTGTATAGTTCCGTTATAAGCGGAAAGTCCATTTTTAAAATAGTACAAGTGCGGTAATTCTTCAGCCAAATCTCCTAATAAATTTAACTCTTTTGTATTTAGTTCAAAATAGTGATTACTCATACTCTCCATTTGCAAGAATACTACATTGGGGGGATTATTTTCTAAAAACTCATTATAAGGTGTTTTTGTCTTTAAATTTTCATCAAAAATATTACCTAAATCCTTTTGATAAACAGCCTGTAAATCTGATTTTGAAGTAAATCCATTCGCTGCCAATTCCTGTTCAATATCAGGCTTAATTTCATTTTCTTTCCGTTCGGAATTAGCAAATTTCAAACTATACAGTGCATTATAACACAGCGAATTAACAAATTCATTCGTCGTAACATTTGTGTGTTCTCTTCTCAAAGTAAATTCTCCCAAACTTCCTCTCATCCCTACAAAAAACAAAGGAAAAACAAGTAACAAAACTAACGCCAATAGTTTATTTTCTCGTTTCACAGGTAAAAACAATCTTTTTTTAACTTTTTTATTAAATACCAAAAATAACATTATTGCTCCAGTATAAATCAAGATAATTTTAAAAATAGGATAATCCGTCCATACGGAATTAAGTACTGCCGTTGTATCGTCATAAAAAATCCCAAAGAATAGTAAGTTAATATGTGATTGAAAAAACTGATAAAAAAAATAGTCTACCATTATCAGAGATACAAATAAAAATAAGATTATTAATAAATAGTATTTAGAAAAAATACTGTAAAAGTGAATAAAGGAGTATGTTCTGCTTTTAGGGATAAATAAGGCTATAATCCAAAGAAAGACAAGGGGGAGAAATCCATAACAAATTGCAGAAACATCAAAACGTGCACCAACCCAAAACGCCTTTAGTACTCCTAATTTATAATGACTTGACTCAGAAAAATTACCATAAGATAGCAAAAAGAATAATCTGCCTGTAAAAAAGACTAAAAAAAAGTAAGCAAAATACTTTAATCCGCTCAGAACAACTTTTTTAAATACTCCTAAGTTCATAAAGAAAATCTATATTGTTTAGCTAAGGCAAAAATAACAATAAGATTATCTTTTATTAACTTTTACATAACTTTTATATTAAAACACTTTCTGAAACACATTAATCATAGCGGATTGCTTTGACAGGAGATATTTTGGTAATCATATAAGAAGGGATAAGCAAGACGAGCATAGCAATAATAATAACTCCTAAATTGAGCAAAAACACATCTGAAAAACGGATTAAAACAGGTGCTTCCCGCACATAATACGAATTAGGATCCAGTTTAATCAATCCTGTATATTTTTGAAGATAAAGCAAGCTTAAACCAATAAAATTCCCCCACAGCAATCCTTTAAAAATAAGATAAAAGGCATTGTATAGAAAAATCTTGCGAATACTCCAGTTATTTGCCCCTAATGCTTTTAGAATACCGATCATTTGTGTTCGTTCTAAAATTAATACTAATAAAGCAACAATCATATTAATAGACGCTACTGCTACCATAATAATAATAATTACCATGATGTTAAAATCAAACATATCTATCCAGCTGAATATATTAGTATATTTATCAATAATAGTTTTGCTGTCTACCGAAGATGGCAATGTCAGATAGATTTCCTTTCCTTTTTCTTCAATCTTGTCAAAATCAAGAAGAACAACTTCAAATGCTCCTACCTGATTTTCAGCCCAGCGGTTAAGCCTTTGAACGTGTTTTATATCACCTATCACAATATTGGCATCAAACTGCTGAAGCCCTGAACTGTAAATTCCCACAATTTCAAACTGACGAATATTGGGGATTCTATTTCCCCAGTCTTTCATAAAGTAAGTAGTAACTTTATCTCCAACTTTAAAGTTTAGGCGATTAGCGATATATTCCGACAATAAAATTTCATTGCTTATGTCTTTTCCGTATTTAGGCAAACGACCCGCTACCAGATAATCACCTATTTCTGTGAGATTATACAAAGTATCCACTCCCTTGTATACAATTCCGTCAAAAGCAGTTTCAGTGCGAACTATTCCAGCCTTCGAGGCATACGACTGTACTGTCTTTATTCCATCTATTCCTTTAAATTTAGGATAATAGTTCGAATCTACTTCTAAAGGCTTTAACGTAATATCCGTAACATTACTATCGTAATTAGTTATTATTACATGTCCGCTGAAAGCTGAAATTTTATCCCTAATTTTGTATTTAAGTCCTAAACCGGTGGCTACTGAAACAAGCATCATAATAATTCCCAATGCAATCGCTGTAATTGCAATTTTTATGATGGGAGCAGACACGCTGCTTTTGTGGTTTTTAGCAGTGACCAGACGTTTGGCTATAAAATATTCTAATTTCAAAATTATGGCTGTATCAGTTTTAAAAGTCAAAAATACACTATTATTTTTTACTGTAATATTGTTTACTTGTTTAAGTTCAATTTGTAAAGCTCAAATCAAGACAGGCGCCGAACAAACCGATATCTATCTTCCTCTGTTAAAAGGAAAAAAAGTAGGTATTTTAACCAATCAAACGGGAATAATTGAAATACTAGAATCAGGTGCTCCGATAAGCAGCTATCAAAGCGGTTGCATGGATCACACAACGATAGCAATGGAAAAAGCAACATATAGCATAGTCGATTTTTTGATAGAGAATAAAGTTAACATACAGAAAATCTATTCTCCGGAACACGGTTTTAGAGGAACTGCCGATGCTGGCGAATTAATCAAAGACGGAAAAGATACCCAAACCGGACTGCCTATTATTTCGCTTTACGGCAACACCAAAAAACCGACAAAAGAGCAATTACAAAATATTGACATTATGGTTTTTGATTTACAGGACGTTGGTGCCCGATTTTTTACTTACATTTCATCTTTGCACTATTTAATGGAAGCCTGTGCCGAAAACAATATTCCGCTACTTGTTTTTGATCGCCCAAACCCAAAAGGAGCAACAGTGGACGGACCTGTTTTAGACATGAAAAACAAAAGTTTTGTAGGGATGCATCCTATTCCCGTTTTACACGGAATGACCATTGGAGAATACGCACAGATGATTAACGGCGAAAAATGGCTGAAAAATGGAGCTCAAGCAAATCTTACCGTTATAAAATGTTCTGATTACAGTAAAGACATGCCTTATTCTTTACCGGTAAAACCTTCACCAAACTTACCTAACGACTTATCTGTTAATCTTTACACGAGCCTGTGTTTTTTTGAAGGAACAAACGTTAGTCTTGGGCGGGGAACAGAACAGCAATTTCAGATTTATGGTTCTCCTTATTTAAAAAACATGTCCTTTACTTTTACCCCAAACCCAAATGTGGGGGCAAAAAATCCTATGCATAACGGAAAACTGTGTTATGGAGAAGATTTATCAAGTCACGAATTCATTGAAGGATTATCTTTAGAATGGCTGCTGAAAGCCTACACGCATTCTGAAAATAAAATTGATTTTTTTAATAATTACTTTATTAAGCTTGCAGGAACAGACAACTTAAAACAACAAATCATCAATGGCAGCAGTGAAGATGAAATAAGAGCATCCTGGCAAAAAGATCTGGAAAAATTTAAGGAAATAAGAAAACTATATCTAATTTACGAAGAATAAACGGTACATTTAAATTTAATCAAAAACCATCATTTTTAGCAATTTTTTCTATCAGTTACAGGATAGATATTAGTATATTTGACTTAATTTTTTCAAACTAAAAAACTACATATGAATATAGGTGATAGAATTATCCGCTTTGTAGATATGATTTTGGACTGGTTTGACCGTATTAAAGGATATTTAGAAGATGCCTCTGCTTTTTTTGAAAAGCTAAAAGATTTAATTCTTGAATTGGTTGAATATTTCAATGCTCAAATTGATAATTATACAGATAGAAAATTAGCAACTATTAGTGAAGAACATTTTTTTATTTAATATTTATTACTTAGCGGGAATTCTCTTTTTCATTTCCTCCACTACTCTGTAAGCCGCCGGACATATTGCGGTATTCTTTAATGTAAGATTAGTGATTTGCTGAAACTTTTTTCGATCAGTATGCGGGTATTCTCTGCAAGCTTTAGGGCGCACATCATAAATCATACAACAATTTTCAGAATCCAAAAAAGAACAAGGCAAATTTTGCAGTACATAATCTTTATCTTCATCTATATACAAATATTGACTTATAAACTGCTGTGGTTTCATTTTTAAATGTTTTGCAATTCGTTCAATATCTGCATTAGTAAACAACGGACCGGTTGTTTTGCAACAATTAGCGCATTGCAGGCAATCAATTTCATCAAAAACCTCATTGTGAATTTGCTGCATTTGATAATCCAAATCTTTAGGTACTCTTTTTTTTAACTTGTCAAAATACTTCTTATTTTCATTATGCTTATCTTTGGCAAGCGTTGGCAGCTGTTGTAATTCTCTTTCCATTAAATTGGTTTTTGAAATAGCAAATTTATCAATATCTGCCATTTATTTATAGAAAAAAATACTAATGAAAGATCTTTTAGGAAAAGCCATTTTAGATTTTCAAACTAATAATAGTCCTCAAAATATTGTAACAGAAACAGATATTTCTGAAGCAGAAGAAATGGATATTGCTTATCTTTTCCGAACGTATGACAAAATGCCTTTATTAGAACAAAAAGCACTTGATCTCTGTAAAGGAAATATTTTGGATGTAGGATGCGGAGCAGGCAGTCACAGTCTGCATTTATTAAAAAAAGGGTTCGATGTACAATCCATCGATATCTCTCAGAATGCAATTGAAGCTTGCAGAATAAGAGGAATCAACCAGGCAGAAGTTTGTGATGTACTGGATTTAAAAAATCAAAAGTTTGATACTATTTTACTTTTAATGAATGGTACCGGAATCTTCGGAAGGCTTAAACACATTACTAAATATCTTCAACACCTAAAGAGTCTTCTCCATCCGGGAGGACAAATTTTAATGGACAGTTCTGACCTGATTTATATGTTTGACGAAGATGAAGACGGTGGAAAATGGATTCCTATGGACAATAAAGATTATTATGGCGAACTTGTTTTTACTATACAGTACAAAGGCGAAACAGAAATTCCTTTTAATTGGCTATATTTAGATTACAATACTTTACAAAATGCGGCAATAGCTAATGGCTTTAAAACAGAATTGCTTGCAGAAGGAAATAATTGCGATTATCTCGCCAAACTATATTTGTAAAACAAAAAAGCAGAATCTCTTTTAGATCCTGCTTTTTTGTTTTTAATATAATATACGTAGTTATTCTTCCATGTATTTCATCATAACACCTTGCAATCCCATAGCCCATTCCTGACCTACTTGTTGTCCTTTCTCAAATAGAATTGCACTTTTCTCATTTAGTTTTTTTCCAACCGGCGATTCGTAAAATTTGATCATTTCTTTTACATCTTCATGGGTGAATTCACTCATATACATATCTGCCATTTTATCCATCAATACATTCAAGCTTGATTTTAGCTCTTTATTGAATTCAGCTCTTTTAGCCTCCGGAATATTGGTTTCCAATTCCTTTGTCAACATTTCAAAAGTATTCAACTGTCCGCTCAATTCCATATACTTTTTCATGTCAGTTTTAAAAGCATCTTGAGCAAAAGCAAACTGAGCTGCTATGAACAATATAAAAGTTAATGCCACTTTTTTCATAATAAAATTTTTAAATTAATGATGATGTAAATATAAAGCTAATTAAGGAATATCCAAAAATTTATGGGTTTGCAAAGAAATTTTCCATTTTGGATTTTGCTTTACATATTCAATGATCAAGGGCATCATTTCTGTACGTTTGCCCCACTCCGTCTGTAGCAGTAATAATGCATTTTTATTCACCTTTGCAGCTTGCTCTTCTGCAAAAATAAAATCGTGTTTATTATAAATAATTACTTTTAATTCATTTGCTGCATCGTATACGCTTTGTACAGGCAATTTTGCCTTTTTAGGTGAAAGACAGATCCAATCAAAATCTCCTGATAATTCATACGCTCCAGAAGTTTCAATATTGGTCTGCATTCCCTTTCTTTTCAATTCAGCTGTGAGATAATCTAAATTATACATCAAAGGTTCACCTCCGGTAATAACCGCTAGTTTAGCTATTTTTGAGGCTCTTTCAATAATATCTTCAACTTTTGTCAAGGGATGCAAAGTGGCATTCCAGCTTTCTTTTACATCACACCAGTGACATCCCACGTCACAACCTCCCAGCCGAATAAAATAAGCTGCATGCCCTGAATAATACCCTTCTCCCTGAATAGTATAGAACTCCTCCATCAAAGGCAAATTTATTCCAGCATCTAAAGCTTTTTTAGTTTCTGCTTCCATATCAAAATACTGATTAAAAGCGCAAATATAAAGCTAATCCAATTGAAACACTCTTAATAAAAAATAAAAAAACTCACTTAGACTAAGTGAGTTTTTATAATAAAAACAGAATCTTTTACTGCTTTATTGCATCAATTGTATTTTTGGCAAAGCTATTATTAGGATCTAATTCTAATACTTTATTAAATACGGTAATAGCTTCCGAATTTTGATCATGGTTTGCATAATACGTTGCTATTGAGGTATAAGCTTCAATAACTTTATCTCTATTGCCTTGATCTTTCAGTTCGTTTTTCTCGGTTAACGCATTAATATATCCTTTATACGCTTCAAACATAGGCTCTTGAGATTCTATTGTATTAAGAAATCTATTAGCACGTGCTTTAAAGAAATAAGCATCTTGAGTCAACGGAGAGGCTTCGATCGCTTTAGTCAAATAATCACTTGATTTTTGTAATAATTCTTTGCTTTCCGGACCGTCTTCTTTTCCTAAGAAATAGTAAGAATATCCAACGTAGTAGTTATCATATACATAACCTGAGGAATTTTTAACATCCGCAGAAATACTCAAAATATCTATTACCTCCTGAAACTTCTCCTGTCTGAAAAGCGCTAATCCATGGCGGTTAAATTCTCCGGCAATGGCCTCTTCTACTTTTACCGCATCACGCAAATGAGCTAGTCCTTTTTGATAAGTTGCCTCATCTCCATTTTCTTTTGCTACGCCAATTTCTGCTAGTCCCAGATACATATAATCTCTTCCGATTGCATTTAAGCTATTAGATTCCTTTAAATAAACTTTTAAGAACTTATCCAACGCTTCTACACTCGTTTGATAGTGTTTATTCTCATAAGCTGCAAAACCTAAATATCGATAGATACGAGGATTTACACCTTTTATATCTTTAATTTCATGAGCTATTTTCTCTAATTCAGGAAAATTATCTGTCAAAACTAAAAAATCAGCATATCTCATTTTTGCATCAACCGATCCTCCGGTTGCATTAATATACTTTTTGTAGTTTTCGCCAGCTTTAGCAATAAATTCTTTTTCTTTAGGCGCATTTACCTTTGACCACATATAGTAAATTTCTGCTATCTCTCGGTGCGCTGGTGCGTAATCTGGATTGGTAGCCACTATTTCTTCACAAGCCTTAATAGCATCTGCATAAGCACGTGCTTTTTTCGTGATCATTGCCATTTGAAATTTGGCATCAATCAAGGAATTATCCAAATCATAAGCATTTCTAAAAGCAGAATAAGCATCATTCAGATTTTTTTGTTCCAAATAAGAACGTCCTAAAAGTAAATAAGCCGTCGGATTTTTATAATCTTTTTCAATTATTTCCTGTGCAATTTTTTGTGCTGCCTTGGCATTCGGATTCTTAGTATTCAGATAAGCGGCTGCAATTAAAAGCTGCTCATCATAATCTTTCTTTTTTATGTCTTTTTCAGCTTTTGCAAAATTTGCCTGAGCTTCAGATACTCTATTGTTATCCAATTCTATTTGTGCCAGACCAATATAATTCAAAGATCCTTTATTTTTGACAGAAACTCCTTTATCAAAATAATAACGAGCAGAGTCAGACTGATCTTCTCTCAGTAAAACATCTCCTAAATGATAATAATTAATACCATCATTTGGCTGACTGCTAACTAAAGTTCTTAAAATTTCTTTAGCTTTATCATACTGCTCATCCTGAATTGCCTTTTTGGCTTCGGATAAGTCCTGTGCAAACAACCCACTACTTGCTAAAACAGCTACTAATAACGATAGTGAATACTTTTTGTCCATATCTATGAATTTATGATTTTATGTAATTCTATTATAATTCTTTTTTTACTAAAATTTCTCTGGGAGGCACTTTAAAAGGAACCAATCCTGATTTTAAAATAATTCGCTGACCTTTATAACCAGCAATATACGAAGAAAAACCAACTCCCAATCCTGTTTTACCTTGAAAATCCCAAATATAAAGATCTCGTGTTAACGGATAGGTTTTCTCTGCAATATTATTTTGGGTTGCCTTATAATATTTACCATCTTCTGGGTTTTTGACTCCTAAAACTTTTATAGTTTTTAGTTTTTCAGATATTTTTTCATCAGGCTGAACCAGCCAATTTAAACCTACAATTCCTATAGCCTTTGAATTTTTACTCACGTAATCAATCACTTCTTCTGTACTCGGCAAAAAGTAAGCATAATTTTTAGGAAATGATTCAACGCCAGACATCTTTCTGAATTGTTTACTCACACTTGAATTAACATTGTCAAAAACAAAAATTGCCTGATCTTCTTCATTTGGTTTTTCTTGCTTCAAATTTTTCAAAAGACTATCATAATCAACAATAGAATCTGAATAAGATTTACTAGCGACAAAAACAATAGCATCTGTTGCAAAATGGGTTACTTTAGGAAATAAACGTCCTTTGATTAACTCTTTTTCATTCTCGTCTAACGCTCTTGGGAGTACAGCCAGTCGCGCAGAATCTTTAAAAATTGCCATCAAAATTTCCTGTTCTGATTTCTTAATTAAATCAATTTTGGCTCTTCTGTATTCGCTTTCAAAAACATCTCTTACATCTTCAACTACAGGAAATATTGATTCTTCAACCAGAATTTCTATTTTTCCCGAAACCGGTGTTTCTTCAATTTCATCAAAATTAATTTCTTCTTCAACAATCGTTTTCTTGTCTTTTTTACATTGCACAAAAGCAAAAAGCATAAATCCACTCAAAAGCAAGATACGGAATATTGAAGAGAGTCGTATTTTCATTAATTTATCTTTACAATTTACTTAGTCTATCCATTGGTTCTTGTATTGAAAAACCACTTTAATATAATCGCCTAAAGATATGTATTTCTTGATAATAAAAACAAATAATAATGTTTTTTAACAAAAAAAGAGTTGTCAATTCATTAGACAACTCTTTCTTTAAATTTTAATACTTAATTTTTTTTAGTTCAGTAACCTAAAAAATCTAAATCCTGCATATATTATCAGTAAAATACCAAACAACATTCTATTCGTATATTCTATCGTTAACGGCATATCTTTCCAAACAATAAAAACAATACCGAGAACTAAATATAACAAAAAGAACAAAAGTCCAAAAAAGAACAGAAATCGCTGTAAAGGCGATTTCTGCTTAAATTTATTCTTAAACATGCTATTGTACTTGAATAGTAATTGGCAATGTAAATTGAGATCGAACTGTTTTTCCGTTCTGAACAGCAGGCTTCCATTTCGGCATATTTGACAACACACGAACTGCTTCTTTTCCTGCACCATATCCCGGATCACGAAGAACTTTAATTCCTGTTAAAGATCCGTCTTTTTCAACGATAAACTGAACGATAACCTGAATACGCTTCACAGAAGAATCAATATCCGGCGTTCTGAATCGGCTGATAAATTGCTTTTGGAAAGCTCCCATACCTCCTGGATATTCTGCCTGAACCTGTACAGCAATAAATACTTGATTCGGATCACCATCTCCATCTCCCCCGGTTCCCTTATCTGCTTCTCCGGTTTTTTCTCCGGTTTTAATTTCACCGTGTTCTTTATCGCCTTTCATGTCTTTTTTTCCAACTTCAACATCTTCTTTGAAGTCTTCTTGTTTAGCGATTTCTTCCACTACCTCTTCTTTCTTGGCAATTTCAGGTTCAGTAAATTTTTTAGTATCATTTACTGATTTTACCTCATCTGCCGGTGGTGGCGGTGGCGGTGGCGGAACATCTTCCGGTGGCGGTGGTGGTGGCGGAATATCTTGTGGAAGATCTATATTCTGCATTTCAACCACTTTATCCAACGGATCGTCCATTTTATTTTTCCCAAACGTACCTTTTGCCATATCTATCAGCAACGGAGAAGCAATAGCCAATCCAAATAATGCTATACCGCTAAATAAAGCTATTGTGGTTACCTTGGGGTTTTCAGATCTTAGCTGATATGCTCCGTAAGACTTGTTACGTCCTTCGAATACGATATCAAGCCAATCTTTTCTAAAGATATTTAATTTTGACATAATTTCTTTTTTTCTTAGGACATTAACTATTCTTCACCTAATATTTCTAAATCTAAATCTGTAATATCTACAAGCGCATAAGACTTAATATTCGAAATAGCCATTTCATCCAAAATGTCTACTAAATTTCGATAATTAGCGTTTTTACTTGCTTTGATAATCACAATCAAACCTTTCTCCTGATCTCCTCCAGAATAAGCAACTGCCTGTCTGTTTTTCTCTAACAATATCGGGCGAATTCCTGATTTTCCGTAAGTTTGATCATTAGGTCCTTCCAATGGTTCATTAGGCATTCCCATGTACCATTTCATTTTATTATCCGCACCTAACAAAATTGTCATCGTACGGTTTTCATCTACCTTCGTCTTGTCTTCATCTGGTTTTTCTGTATCTTCTTTGTCAGGCATTGCCAGATTCATAGACTGAGGTTTGCTCATGGAAGTGGTCAACATAAAGAAGGTAATCAATAAGAAAGCCAAATCTACCATCGCTGTTAAGTCAACTCCAGCATTCTGTTTCTTACTTCTTACTTTTTTATCTTTACCGTCACCACCTGTATTTAATTCAGCCATTTGCGATTTCTTTTTTAATGATTAAAAATCTTCGTTTCTTAGTCCGGTAACCAAAAAGAATCTAAATACTCTTTGTTCCTGCAAAATATCAATTACCTCTTTAATTTTAGGATAACTTTCTTCTGCATCGCCCTTAATTGCAACGTCAATAATTTTGTTATTTTTTTCTTTTGCAACAATTCGAGCTACCTGAACCCAGTCTTTCAATTGATTATTTACAGAATCAATCGGTATTCCTGCTTGTTCTGCACCGACCTTATTTCTAACATCGACAGGAAGATTCAAAAACTTTTTCAATTCATTCATCGGAGTTCCGATTGCCTCTAAATATGAAAAAGCTTGTTTTTCTTCATCACTAAAATTGATATTGTATCGCTCTCCCATTTTTTCAAGAGTTGCAATACGTTCTTCTTTTCCCAGAACCCCAAAGAAAACTTTGTCTTGTCCTACCGTTACAGTTGCCAAATTAATTTCGGGCAATTTTGTTTGTACAGTAGAACTTGGAGTATCAACTGGTAATGGCTCTGGAAGTTTTGCTGTTGAAGTCAATACGAAGAATGTCAAAAGTAGAAACGACACGTCGCACATTGCGGTCATATCCACTCTCATACTCCTCTTTTTCATTTTACCTTTAGCCATTGATAAATTTTTTATGTGTAAACCTATTTTATATAGGTTTTATTATTACATTATGCTCTTATCTATTAATTATTTTGACAATCCTCTGAACTTTCTGTAAGACTGAGTAATTGCAAAGCCTGCTTCGTCAATAGAATAAGTTAATCTATCAATTTTTGTAGTAAATGAGTTGTACATTACGATTGCTAATGTAGAAGTTCCAATACCTGTTGCCGTACATACTAACGCCTCGGAAATACCTGTTGCTAAAGCGGCTGAATCCGGAGTTCCAGAAGTTGCCAAAGCTGAGAACGCTTTAATCATCCCTGTTACTGTTCCTAAAAGACCAACCAATGTACCAATAGACACTAACGTAGCCAATACAATCATATTTTTCTCCAACATCGGCATTTCTAATGTAGTAGCTTCTTCGATTTCTTTTTGGATAGCTTCTGTAGCTTCTTCACTATTGAAACCTTCTTTTTTCATTTCTTCATATTTTACCAAACCAGCTCTTACAACATTTGCTACAGATCCTTTTTGAGCATCACAAGCATCCATAGCTTCGCTGATTCTTCCTGCATTAATGCTTCCTTGGATTTCTTGAACAAATTGCCCTACATTTCCTTTTCCTGATGCTTTAGAAATTACAGCAAATCTTTCTATTGAGAAAACAATTACCATTGTTAGCAATCCAATCAAAACAGCAACTACAGGACCTCCTTTGTAAATCATCCCCATAAAGTTACCTGGTAGCGGCTCTGCATCTCTATCTCCATTCATAAAGTTACCAGAATCCCCCATGACATATCTCCAGATTATAAATCCAAATACAAGACATAGAACTACTGCTAATGATGCAAATAATTTACTTGCTCCTGAGCTTGACGCTTTTTTCTCAACTGATTCGTTTGATACGTTTGTCATCTTTTTAAAATTTAATTCTTCTTTTTTTCAATTATTACTTAATTACTTTTTCTCTTTTTATCTGTTATGAGAGTCGCAAATTTATGTTTTTAGATTAAATAAAAAAATTAAAAATGATTTTTTTGAAGTTTGTAAAAGTTGATTTAACACTAAAAAAATTTAAGTCTCCTGTATTTTAATAAAAAGTTAAGCAAAGGTAAAGATAACAACTCTAATTGAATTAAGCTGTTTTTATTTTGACTAAATAACTAACTTTAACATTTGAATTTATTAAAAAAATCACTCTGGTTTATCTTATCTTTGTATAAAAAGCTTTAGTTTAAGAAATAATAAAACAACTATGACTTTAGAAACATTCACAGAAGACTTTAACAAAGGATATACTTATAAAGGAGATTATATCACTATTGGCGGTGCAAAATTGAACGATGAAATCCTTGCTAACCATTTTGTAAACATCCCCTTAAAAACCATTAATCGGCACGGATTAATCGCAGGAGCAACCGGAACGGGAAAAACAAAAACCATACAAGTGCTTTCCGAACAATTGTCCTCTAAAGGTATTCCTGTCTTAATGATGGATATTAAAGGAGATTTTAGCGGAATTGCCCAACCGGGAAGTGAAAATGACTTTATCAAAACCCGCCATTCACAAATGAACTTGCCGTATCACTCCAATGGTTTTCCTGTTGAGTTAATGACTATATCAGTACAAAACGGAGTAAGACTACGCGCTACAACCTCAGAATTCGGTCCTATTTTATTTAGTCGTATTCTGGATCTAAACGAAACACAGACGGGAATCATTTCTCTTATTTTTAAATATTGCGACGATAAAAAACTTCCCTTATTAGATTTAAAAGACTTCAAAAAAACACTGCAATATCTCACCAATGAAGGAAGGTCTGAAATTGAAGCGGAATACGGACGGATTTCCACTGCTTCTACAGGTGCCATTATTCGGAAAATTATTGAATTGGAGCAGCAAGGAGGCGATTTATTTTTTGGCGAACCCTCTTTTGATATTGCTGACTTAATGCGTATTGACGAAAAAGGATTTGGATATGTAAATATTTTAAGATTGACCGATATTCAAGACAAGCCCAAATTATTCTCTACCTTTATGCTAAACTTGCTGGCACAGGTATATTCTCAAATGCCGGAACAAGGAGACAGCGGACAACCCGAACTGGTCATATTTATAGACGAAGCCCATCTTATCTTTAACGAAGCCAGCAAAACGCTTTTAAACCAAATAGAAACTATAGTCAAACTCATTCGCTCAAAGGGAATCGGAATTTATTTTATCACACAAAACCCCACTGATATCCCAAATGGTGTATTGGCGCAATTAGGATTAAAAATTCAACATGCTTTGCGAGCCTTTACAGAAAAAGACCGAAAAGCAATCAAATCATCATCCGAAAATTTCCCGAGCACTCCTTACTATAAAACCAACGAAATTATTACACAGTTAGGAACTGGAGAAGCTTTGGTTACGGCACTCAATGAAAAAGGAATTCCCACTCCTTTAGTGGTGTGTACCATGAGAGCTCCTATGGGTCGGATGGATATCTTATCCGACTCAGAAATTAATCATATCATAGAACATTCTAAACTCTCAAAAAAATACAATCATAGCTTTGACAGGGAGAGTGCTTATGAAATCTTAACTGCAAAACTAGAAAGGTTAGAAGAAACTCAAGAAAATAAACCCCAGAAAGAGACCGCTAAATCCAGCTCTAAAAATCAAGGCAGCGACTTGTCAAAAGGATTTTTAAAAGTAGTCACCAGTGCTACCTTTATCAGAGGAGCGTTTGGAATACTCAGTAAAATAATCAACAATAATTCTAAGAAAAAATAAACAAAAAAGCGTTTGAAATTAAACTCCAAACGCTTTTTTGTTTTTATCTGCTGCAATCAGCTGTCCAAGTAGCTCCGTCTTTTAAAAACAGAATCTTCAACTCATTTGCATTAATTCTTATATAATGCGATTCGTCAGATCCTACCATAATAGCGGTATTCTCATCCTTTTCTATTTCGATGCCTGTAATATCTGAGATACCATCCGAAAATATAAAATTATATTTATCTCCTACTTTTACCACCTGTACATATCCTTCATCGTTGGATTTATTTTCTCCATCACTTGTGTAAGTTATTTTTCCATGATATTTGCCAATAAAAAAATCATTGTCAGATGGGTCATCATCACTACTGCAGGCAACTAGTGATAAAGCTGAAACGGTTAAAAATAAAACTCCAAAAAATTTAAAAAACTTTTTCATAACAATTCTTTTTTAAGTTTATATCTATTAAAAAATCAATTATTATACCATTCTCTATTTTTATTCAAAAAACGTTTTATACACCCATAAAACGTTATTAAAGTTTCAGAACCAATCCAATTTAAATCTACAAAGTGATGATTTTTAGGACAACTAAACGTTATTAATCCTTATCACGCGTTTCCTTACAGGCGCACTGTATTGCTCTTTTCATTATTTCTTCTATCTCCGGCGAATTCCAAATATGTTCAATACGATCTATTTGCATCACCTCATCCATTATCTCTTTCTGAATATCTCCTATTTTCAAAGCTTCCAGATAAGTTCCACCACTAAAAGTAACTCTATCATAAAGAGGGAGCCATAGTTCAGGATATTTCTTACTAAAATTAGTTTCTATCCTTTTGCGAAGTAAAAACATAGGATCTGCAGTAAGTTCACTCATTTCCTGAAAATTGCGATAGGATAATTCTGCTATGGCATCTCCGTTTGGTTTTCTTATATCCTGATATTTTTGTAGTATTTTTTTCCAATCCTTATTTTCTGCTCCATCAAAAATATGGGTTAAAACATCTATATCTTCTAAACCAGCATTTAATCCTTGTCCGTAAAAAGGAACCACTGCATGTGCAGCGTCCCCAATTAATGCTGCTTTATCTCCATAAATCCACGGAAAACACTTCATCGTTACAAGAGAATTAACGGGATTTCTAAAATAAAGCTTTTCCAGATCGGGCATCATTGTTTTTGCATCCGGAAAATAGATATCAAAAAAAACATTTAAATCCGATATATTTTGAATTGCATTAAAAGAGACTTCTCCTTCAAACGGCATAAAAAGTGTACATGTAAAAGAGCCATCTGTGTTTGCCAGTGCAATCAGCATAAAATCTTTTCGAGGCCAAATGTGAAACGAGTTTTTGTCCAATTGGTGCTTTCCTTCAACATCAGCCGGAATAATCAATTCCTTATAACCAATTGTCAGATAAGATTGCTGATATTCAAACTGACTGTGTTTTTGCATTTGCAAACGCACTCTGGAATACGCTCCGTCCGCGCCAAAAATTAAATTGTGTTTTATTTCATCCCATTGATCTGATTCTTTTTCTGCACTGAACAAAACTCCTCTTTCTAAATCAACCCCCCAAACAGGAGTTTGAAAGGCGAATTTGACACCTCTTTCTTCTGCTAAATCAACTAATTTTTTGTTTAAATTTCCTCTGGAAACTGCCCAAATACTTTCACCATTAATGCCATAAGGCTGATAATTTACCTTTCCATCCTGTGTATGAATTGCTCTTTGAAACATTGGAATAGCCATCTCCCGGATAGAGTCTTCTAAACCAATCTTTCTCAACATCTTCCATCCTCTTTCGGACAGCGCCAGATTAATTGATCTCCCCGAAAAATCTACTTTGCGGATATCTTCGCTTTTATCATAAACTGTTACATCAAACCCTCTGTCTTTCAAGCTCATTGCCAATACAGCTCCTACTAATCCGCTTCCTACAACTGCTATGCTATTTTCCATTGCCACTAATTTCTTTTATTACAAAAGAACTGCTGTTTAAAAAATTAAAAGTCAGATTAAACAAGACTAAGCGCGTTATAAAACAACTTCTCATTCTTGTTCAATTTGACAAAGCCTATTTAAAAACGCTTTTTTCTAATTATTTATTGAATTTTATCTTATTGCCCACCGGCAATCCTTGTGATTTTGCAAATGCACCACACAAATGAAACAATAAGCGTGCGCCTACATTTCCATCCCAATCATCATCTCCTGGCGCTACTTCCACCAAGTCTATCCCTATAATTTCTTTTCCGGATTCTGCTAAACGACTAATCAGATACGTTGCCTGTTCAAATGAAAGTCCCCCCGGAACAGGAGTTCCTGTATTAGGGCAATACCATTGCAACAACACATCAATATCAAAACTAATTGTTACTTTCTGAGGCAGTAAAGCAATAATCTCATCACATTTTCCCTTCCAAGTCACTCCTTCAAATTCTGCTTCTTTTAAATCAGCATCTGTATAAACACTTATTTTATCAGATTGTTTTACTTCACCTATTTCTTCTTCACAAAAATCACGGATTCCAACCTGAACCAATTTTTCGACCTGATTAATTTTTAATGCATTATACATAATAGAAGCATGGGAGTAAGTAAATCCTTCATAGGATTTTCTCAAATCCATGTGTGCATCAAGATGTAAAATTCCAAATGATTCATGCTGCTTCGCCAAAGCCTGATAATATCCTAACGGCGTACTGTGATCTCCTCCCAGCAATACAACTTTCTTGCCTTTGTTTATCCAATACATAACTTGCTCTTCAACTTCTTGATTCAGCTGCTGGCAAGCTCCATTGATAGTATCTAAATCTGACTGAAGTGCCGGGAAAGTTTCTATATCCTCTCCTTGTTCAAGTACGTCTATAATGGGCTGTGCCAAACCTTTGTATTTTTCACTGTTTTTAGCCCAATGTTCCGGAGCTTCCGAAAAATAAATTCCCTGTTTCCAAAGATCGGGATATTGCTGATGTAATAAATCTACCTGATACGAAGCTTCTAAAACAGCCTCAGGTCCTTCTGAAGCCCCTGCTCCGTAACTTACTGTTACTTCCCAGGGAACCGGTATAATTACAATTTCACTTTCTTCTGATGTAAATGGAAGCCCATAAATTGTTGCGTCTGCAAGCCCAGGCTGAGAGGGATCAAAATGATCTATCTTTTGTTGCTTAGTCGACATGATTAAATTTATTATTCAGCAAATTTATATTTAATTGTTAATAAAAAACAATGCATCTTATTTTTGGAGATATTTCTTTAATATTTGTCCAAAATGATACATATCTTCAAATGACGTATAAAAAGGAACAGGAGCTAGTCTGATTACATTTGGTTCTCTCCAATCTACAATCACCCCTTCTTTCATTAAGTAATCAAAAAGCGCACGTCCTTCGCCGTGTAAAAGAACAGATAGCTGACTTGCTCTTTCTTTAGGATTTTCGGGAGTAATAATTTCAAAATCCCCACCTACTTCAGATGCTATTTCTTTTAATATAAACTCCAGATAAGAAGTAATCAAATCTCTTTTGGCAATTAGTTTTTCCATCCCCACTTCTTCAAACATTTCTACTGAAGCAAGATAAGGAGCCAAACTTAAAATCGGCAAGTTGCTGATTTGCCATCCATGAGCTCCTGCAATTGGTTCGTATTCAGGCTCCATTAAAAAACGCCGTTCTTTGTTATGTCCCCACCAGCCACCAAGACGCACCAAATCTTTATTGTTGTGATGTTTTTCATGAATAAAACATCCTGAAGCATTACCCGGTCCTGAATTCATATACTTATAACTACACCAAGCTGCAAAATCCGCTCCCCATTCGTGTAGTTTTAACTCAATATTTCCGGCAGCATGGGCTAAGTCCCATCCTACATACGCTTGATAATCATGAGCTTTTTTTGTAATATTTTTCATATCAAGCACCTGCCCTGTATAGTAATTCAGTCCTCCAATCAATACCAGCGCCAATTCGTCCCCAACTTCCTCAATCTTTGACAAAATATCTTCTGTTCTGAAATTGTGCTCTCCCGGTCTGCGCTTTACCTCAACAATCGTCTCTTTGGGATCTAATCCATGAAATTTAACCTGAGTTTGAATCAAATATTGGTCGCTTGGAAAAGCTTTTTCTTCGCAAAGAATTTTAAACTTTTTTACTGTTGGACGATAAAATGTAGCCATTAACAAATGAAGATTAACAGTCAACGTATTCATCACTGTTACTTCTATTGGTTTAGCGCCGACTATTTTACTCAATGGCTCACTAAACCTTTCGTGATAATCCCACCACGGCTTGTCTGCATAAAAGTGTCCTTCCACAGCCAGTTCTGCCCAATCTTTCATTACCTCATTTACATACTCTACAGCTCTTTTGGGTTGCAATCCCAAAGAGTTTCCAGTAAAATAAATAACTTGTTTTCCGTTAACTTTAGGAAAATTAAACTCACTTCTGTATTTTGACAATACATCTTGTGCGTCTAGCGACTGCGCATATTTCAAACTGTTTTCAAATTTCATTTATTTCTCTTTTTGGTTTTTGTAAAAGTAAAGTTTTTTGATAGAATAGCAATATACTATTTCTTACAAACCAAAAGCCTTTTGTATTGACTACAAAAGGCTTCTTTTTAATTATCATTCATAAAATTGTTACAGAATCAGCATCGCATCTCCATAAGAATAAAACTTATATCCTTTTTCAACTGCTTCTTTGTAAGCTTTCATCATTAAATCATGTCCGCAAAAAGCAGAAATCATCATCAAAAGCGTTGATTTTGGCATATGAAAGTTAGTCACCATGCAATTGGCAATGCTAAAATCGTATGGAGGAAAAATAAATTTATTAGTCCAACCTACAAAAGGATTCAGCGTTTGGTTAGATGACACTGAGCTTTCTAATGCGCGCATACACGTTGTACCAATCGCACAGACTTTTTTCTTTTCGGCTTTTGCCTCATTTACTATATCACAAGCTTCTTGCGTTATAAAAATTTCTTCAGAATCCATTTTGTGCTTAGACAAATCTTCTACTTCAACTGGGTTAAAAGTTCCCAAACCAATATGAAGCGTAACCTCTGCAAATTTAATTCCGTTTATCTCTAAGCGCTTCATCAAATGCTTGGAAAAATGCAAACCGGCAGTAGGTGCTGCCACAGCCCCTTCTTCTTTGGCATAAATAGTCTGGTAGCGCTCTGCATCTTCAGGCACTACTTCTCTGTTAATATATTTCGGAATAGGAGTTTCTCCCAATTCCTGCAATTTTTGTCTGAACTCTTCATAAGAACCGTCGTATAAAAAACGTAGCGTTCTTCCTCTTGAGGTTGTGTTATCAATTACTTCGGCAACCAATGAATCATCGTCTCCAAAATACAATTTATTTCCGATTCTTATTTTTCTCGCAGGATCTACCAATACATCCCACAACCGTTGTTCTTCGCTTAATTCTCTAAGCAAAAACACTTCGATTCTCGCTCCTGTTTTTTCTTTATTTCCGTACAAACGAGCCGGAAATACTTTAGTATTATTCAATACCATTACATCTCCCTCTCCAAAATAGTCTACAATGTCTTTAAACAGCTTATGCTCAATTTCGCCTGTTTTGCGGTCTATAACCATCAATTTAGATTCATCTCTGTTCTCTGCCGGAAATTCTGCTAATAAGTTTTCTGGTAAATCGAAATTAAAGTTTGATAACTTCATTAAAAATATTTTAATTAAATGATTTTTCTCTCTTTTTTAAGAATTGCAAATATACAACCTCAAAACAGGCGTTGTCAAGTATTTGATGCTTTTTATTTTATAGTTCTTAAATCAAATCCCATTTTTTGGAGGTTTTCCCAAAAACTAACAAAAGATTTTGACACTACTTCTGCGTTATTTATTCTCAAATTTACTTTTAGTGCTAACGGTGCAAAAGCCATTGCCATCCGATGATCGTCATAAGTATCTATACTTATGTTTTTTCTTATTCCCAAATGTTTACTCAGCGTTAATGTATCTTCTGTTACTTCTACGTTCCCTCCTAGTTTAGTCAATTCAATATACAGTGCTTTTAAACGATCGGTTTCTTTTATTTTAAGTGTATGCAGACCTAAAAGTTTACACGATAGATTCAACCCTAAACAAGTGACTGAAATAGTTTGTGCCAAGTCGGGAGTATCGTTCAAATTTAAAGTTAATTCTCTATGTTCTGGTTCCTCGACTTTCTCTAAAATAACAAGATTATTTTTAAAGGCAGTATTTACGCCAAACGCCTTATAAATTGTAGCAACAACTGCATCTCCTTGAAGGCTGTTTTGTCGATAATGCTTAAGCGTAACAGTAGTTCCTATAGGTGACAAGGCTATAATTGAGTAAAAATAGGATGCGGAAGACCAATCAGATTCTACAGTAACCTCAGAGTTTATAGTGTTTTTTACAGCAAAAACATTAATTTGATTGTCTGTAAACGAAGCTTCTATTCCTATTTGATTTAATAAACGAAGTGTCATTTCTATATAAGGTCTTGAAGTTACCTTACCAATCAGTTCTACTTCTAGCCCGTCAGGCAATTTACTTCCTGCCAGTAGTAACGCCGTAATGAACTGACTGCTTATATCTGCCTGCAGGATAACTTTTCCTCCTTGTAATTTTTTGCCGTTTATCTGCAGCGGTGGAAATCCTTGTTGATTTAAGTAAGTTACCTCTGCTCCTAACTGTTGTAGAGCATCAACCAAAGTATGAATGGGACGCTGCTGCATTCGCTCACTTCCTGTTAAAACTACTTTTTCGTGTGTACACAATGCGAAATAAGCCGTTAAAAAACGCATTGCGGTACCAGCGTGATGTACATTTTTCACCAAGGATCTACTTTGTAAACACTGTTTCATTACCAAACTGTCATCAGAATCCGAAATATTTTTAATTGTTAAATCCGGATACAAAGCCTGAAGCAGCAATAAACGATTCGTTTCGGATTTAGATCCCGAAATACAGATAGTCTGATTTTTTTTTAATTGCTTTACTTCAAGTGATATATTCATGAAAATTAGATTTAGAACTGCTTCTTTTGCTAAAACTATTTCAATTTTTCATTGTTGTGATGGCGATTGTGGTCTCGTTTGGTTTTTAATTCCATCTTTTTGTCAAACGACTCTTGTAAATTTACTCCGGTTTGATTTGCCAGACACAATACTACAAATACGACATCAGCCAACTCTTCTCCTAAATCTTTATTTTTATCGCTTTCTTTTTCAGATTGTTCTCCATAGCGACGGGCGATGATTCGCGCAACCTCTCCTACTTCTTCTGTTAGTTGAGCCATGTTTGTCAACTCGTTAAAATAACGTACGCCGTGTTCTTTAATCCAATTGTCAACTGCTATTTGTGCATCTTGAATATTCATAACTTATTTTGTTTTATTTTTAAATATTTTGGGTTTTATCCATTTATCATACACAATCATCAATACAATAAAAATGATGTATTTGCCAACAAAGCTTACTAAGCAGATTTCATTTCCCGATAAAGCGCAGCTTATTTCGTCTGACATAAACCACGTCAGGGCGATATAGATAAAAGAAAAAAAACTATATTTTACTAATGTATTCATTATTCTTTATTTTGAGTATCTATCCAAATAGTAACCGGACCATCATTTAATAATTCCACTTTCATATCTGCTCCAAATTTTCCCGTTTTAATTTTTTCGCCTAATTCTATCTCCAACTGAGTAATGAATTTTTCATACATCGGAATAGCAAAATCAGGTTTAGCAGCTTTGATATAAGAAGGTCTGTTCCCTTTTTTAGTTGCTGCATGCAGTGTAAACTGGCTTACCAGAAGGATCTCTCCTTCGACTTCTTTTACAGATTTATTCATCACGCCATTTTCATCATTAAAAATGCGCAGATTAACTATTTTAGCAGCCAGCCAGTTAATATCTTCCTGACTATCTGCATCTTCAATCCCCAAAAAAATCAATAACCCTCCATGTATAACTCCGGTATATTCTCCTTCTACTTGAACAGATGCCCGGGTAACTCGTTGTATTAATGCTCTCAATGTTAATTATTTTTCAATTTCATCTCAAAAACTATTCTTCTTGATTTTTGCCATCCTTATAAATATCTGTCCGATAAGATTCTTCCTCTCCATCCAGTATCTGAATATAGCTTTTATATCTGGACCACGACAATTCGTCCCTGTTCAGCGCTTCTTTTACAGCACAGTTGGGTTCTTCGCGATGCAGGCAATTATTAAATTTACACTGCTCTTTTAAAGCAAAAAACTCCGGAAAATAATCTCCCACTTCATAGGATTCCATATCTACCAAACCAAATCCTCTGATTCCGGGAGTGTCAATAATTCGTGCATCAAATGATAAATCATACATTTCTGCAAACGTTGTAGTATGCTGTCCTTGCTGATGCAATCCTGAAATTTCTGTTGTTTTTAAATTTAGTCCCGGTTCAACAGCATTGATTAAAGTGGATTTTCCTACCCCCGAATGTCCGGAAAAAATACTCACCTTTCCATTCATAGCTTCTTTTAAAGCTTCTATTCCTTTTCCGGTTACAGCAGAAACTCTCAGGCAACTATATCCTATTTTAGAATAAACATACTGTAAATACAGTTGCTCATCCGAAACCTCTTCTGAATATGTATCTGTTTTATTAAAAACCAATATCGTTTCAATTCCATACGCCTCTGTTGTTATCAAAAAACGATCAATAAAGCTCGTTGTAGTGATAGGATTATCTATAGTGACGATCAAAAATACCAAATCAATATTGGACGCTAAAATATGCACCTGTTTAGAGAGGTTAACCGATTTTCGGATAATATAATTTTTACGGGGTTCAATGTCGTAAATTACACCGGTTATTTTATCATTAACCTTTTCCAGCTCAAATAACACACTATCTCCCACAGCAACGGGATTGGTGCTTTTTATCCCCTTTATTCTGAATTTCCCTTTTATCCGACAATCATAAAAAACATTGTCCTCCCCTTTTACGACATACCAGCTTCCGGTAGATTTATAAATTATTCCTTTCATCTCCTTTTCTCTTACTTTTTGTTAATAATTTTATTCTGCCGATAGATACTCTCTTGATGTATTGTAGTATAAAGAGCTGCAATAAACTCTTCAGATAACCCGAGACAGGTTCCTTCTTTTCTCATTTTTTCCAATATGTATTTCCATCTTTCCTGCTGGAAAACAGCCACGTTTTTTTCTCTCTTCAAATTTCCTATCGCATCCGAAATAGACATTCTCTTTTCCAACAAATCTAACAATTTACTGTCCATATCGTCTATCCTGATGCGATATGCCTGAATTTGCTGCAAAAAGTCAGCTGTATCATCCGTTACGTTTCTGACTTTTAGCTTTTGAATAATATCTGTCAGCTGCTGCGGAGTTACCTGTTGCGCTGCATCACTCCAGGCTTTTTCCGGATTGCAATGCGTTTCAATCATCAAACCGTCATAGCTCAAATCCAATGCCTGCTGTGCTACTTCAAATACTTTATCTCTATTGCCCGTAATATGAGAAGGATCTCCAAAAATAGGCATATCCGGCATTTGGGTCTTTAAATCAATCGGAATCTGCCATTCCGGAATATTTCTATATTTCGTTTTTTCATACGTGCTAAACCCTCGGTGAATAGCCCCGATATTTTTTATATTTGCTTTTATCAGGCGTTCCAATCCTCCCATCCACAGAGACAAATCCGGATTAACCGGATTTTTTAGCAAAACAACTCTGTCCGTCCCAGCAAGTGCATCTGCTATTTCTTGTACGGCAAATGGATTAACCGTCGTTCTGGCACCAATCCACAAAATATCAATATTGTGTTCTAACGCCAACTGAACGTGTTTTGCCGTTGCCACTTCTATAGCTAACAGCAAACCTGTTTCCCGTTTTACTTCCTGCAGCCATTTTAACCCAATTTCACCTACTCCTTCAAATCCGCCGGGACGAGTACGCGGCTTCCATATCCCCGCACGAAATACTTTAACCTCTGCAGGTAAATCTTTAGCTATCTGCATAACCTGCTCCGGCGTTTCGGCACTGCAAGGTCCTGCAATTACAGCCGGATTTTGACCTTTAAACAAAGACATCCAGTTTTTATTAACACTTGATTTTTCCATACTTGCAAAATTAATAGGATTTATCTTAATAACAGTCTATTGATTTGCTAAATACTCTTTATCTCCCTAAAAAGTATGCCTATTATTGAGGAACAAATTTTCATTTCATTGGTTGTTCTTATCTTAAATAACTATTTTTACGGTTCATTTCAAAAAACAAAAGTAAAAATGACTTTACTGACATTTACGCTAATTCTGTTTTTGGGAGCATTTTTAGCAGGATTTATAGGTTCATTATCCGGTTTAGGCGGCGGTATTATCATTATTCCTCTCTTATCTGTATTTTTAGGTGTTGATATGCATTATGCTATAGGAACTGCACTTGTTGCGGTAATAGCCACTTCATCTGGTTCTGCATCTGCTTACGTCCGAGAAGGAATTACGAACATGCGTCTGGGGATGTTTTTGGAAATTGCCACTACTGCCGGAGCGGTAATAGGTGCCCTAATTTCCACCAACGCTCCTACTTCTGCTTTAGCCATCATCTTTGGGGCAACTTTAATTTTTTCGTCTGTTAATTCTCTCCGAAAAAAGGAAGATTACCTTATAAAACCCGAAAACTCAAGTATTTTAACTCACAAACTCAAACTCGCAAGTACCTACCCTACTCCATCTGGAGAAATGGTGCATTATGGCATGACTAATATAGTAGGCGGTTTTAGCATGATGGGACTGGCCGGCATGATGTCTGGTTTGTTAGGAATTGGTTCCGGAGCTTTCAAGGTAATTGCAATGGATACCATTATGAAAGTTCCTTTTAAAGTATCAACTACTACAAGCAATTTTATGATGGGGGTTACTGCTATTGCCAGTTCTGTGATTTATATTCAAAAGGGATATATTGAACCTAGTATCTGCATGCCGGTTATTATTGGTGTTTTAATTGGCGCAATGGTTGGGGCTAAAGTTCTGGTCAAAGCCAATACCAAAAAACTAAAAGTATTTTTTGCCTTATTAATTTTTGTTCTGGCAATTAATATGATTTATAACGGAATAGTTGGAAAAATTTAAAGTGTACACATGATGTCTACAAAATTCACTGATAAAGACTTACAAATTATCATTGGCAATGTATTGCGATATGGTGTTTGGCTAGCATTAACTGTTGCTTTGATAGGAGGATTCATCTTATTGCTTTCTAGTTCAGAACAGACTATTGACTTTCAAAACTTTACAATAAAAGATAATAATCTTTTTGAAGTATTTAACGCGATTATAGCTGGAGTTAAGCAAGGCAATGGTGAAGCAATTATCTTTTTGGGAATTATCTTTTTATTTCTGACACCCGCTTTGCGATTGGTATTGTCTTTAATTTCTTTTTTTTTAGAAAAAGACCGACTTTATGTTTTTATTACACTTATTGTTATCGGAATTATAGTCTTAAGTGTTTCTTTCGGTTTTTCTCATTAAATATTTTAAATTTGTTTTCTCTATAAATACATTCCAATGTCATTAACTGTACAAAATATAAGTAAATTTTATGGCGACCAAAAAGCGCTGGACAACGTTAGTTTCCAAATTCCGAAAGGACAGATTGTTGGTTTTTTAGGACCAAACGGTGCCGGAAAGTCTACTTTGATGAAAATTTTAACCACTTATATTGAAAGTGATTCAGGCGAAGCATATGTCAATGATTTTAATATTAAAACAGAAGCTAAAAAAGTACAGCAATCTATTGGATATCTGCCAGAACATAATCCGCTGTATTTGGATATGTATGTAAGAGAATACTTAAAATTTAACGCCGATATTTATAAAGTGCATAAAAATCGAATTGAAGAAGTAATTGAATTGACAGGATTACTGCCCGAATCACACAAAAAAATAGGTCAGCTTTCCAAAGGATATCGCCAAAGAGTTGGCTTGGCAACTGCTTTGTTACACGATCCCCAGGTTTTAATTTTAGACGAACCAACCACCGGCTTGGATCCAAACCAACTTGCAGACATTAGGGAACTGATAAAAAACATTGGTAAAGACAAAACCGTCTTCTTATCTACCCATATTATGCAGGAAGTAGAAGCTATTTGCGAACGTGTTATTTTTATCAAAAAAGGACAGATTGTTCAGGATCAGATTCTAGCCGAAATCCTTGAAAAGAAGAATGAGCAGGTTATTTCTGTTGAATTTGACTATAAAATTGAAATTGAATTCATTAAGCGAATGCCCAAGCTAATCCGCGCTACTCATATTCACGATACGCAATGGGAGTTGATTTTTCCTTCGGAAGGAGATTACAGAACAGCGGTATATGATTTTGCTCAATCACAAGGCTTAAAAACACTTTCCTTACAGGTAAAAAATAAAAATCTAGAAAAACTATTTAGAGAAATTACGGCGGAATAATTTTTTCTTCTGTTTTTAAATATTCTCAAAACATCTATAATGTGAATAAAAACATCCGTTTCAAAGGACATTAAAGTACCCTCAATAAATTCTTTAGTAAAAAGCATTAAGACTAAAGAAGGTATTAAAACGCTTGAAATAGAATCTGATAAATGATTTAGTAAATATCAAGAAACAGATTATGAGACTTCTAAATATGAAAAACTATACAATAACTATGAAAAAAAATTGTGTATAATATGTTATACTACACTTTATTATCAATATGTTCCTGAAATTTTACTATCTTCAACTTGAAAAGTAATCAATAATACCTACAAAGTATTGAGTGTTAATAACTTTAAAAACGAAAATAGAAAAATTGGCAGCATGGAGATGATTGGAATGAGATAGTAGGCAGAGATTTAATGGAGCTATCATTAGAAGGTTTAATTGAAAGAAAACCACGCTATTTAAAATCTTTGATTACTTTTCAACAAATAATTAATAGTTATGCTACTTGCGGAGAAAAGGCAAAAATGGTAAATGAACTTTCAAAGTCCGAAAAATCTTTTACCGATGAATTTTTTATGGTTGACGAAAATGAATTAGCAAGAGTATTCGGGTTAAAGATTTAATGAGGTCCTATAATATATCATTAATTGATCAATTTTTGATATGAGATACGATTCCCCAGAAAAGTATATAGATTTAAACCTGAAGTTAATTGAACAAACAAAAGGATTCGGTCCAAAAAGAATATCAACCAAGTCAGACAAACAGTGCTTAAATAATTTTAGTTTACAAATTAATCCTAAAAATAAATTCTTTTTCTCCATCAATCAACCCAATTGTTTTTAACCAATGGAATGCTGATTCCATTTTGCTTTAGTGATTTCATATATATAGTTCAATTTTGATGCTTCACCAAAATAGGTTACTTCCTGTTTCCCAATTTTTTCAGCATCAATTCGCCCAATAGCAATCTGAGAGCGGATATTGTCTGCTCCAATATGAAAATAAACTTTGGTAACAAACTGAAAAATATAATCTAATATCAAGATTTTTACTGATTTATTGACACCCTTACCCCAATATTCAACTGCATAAAATGTATAACCTATATATATGCTGTTTCTCTTTTTACTCAAATCATAAAAGCGTGTACTCCCTATTGTATTTCCTGTTGCCTTATCTACAATTCTGAACGCGCCTTTGCTCTGCATAGCTCCTTTAAAGAATGTTCTGAATACTTCTTTTTTCCAACGGTCTTTATTGGGGTGTTGTTTCCATATTTTGGGATCAGATGCCGTAGTATATAAAGTTTCAAAATCATCTTCCTGTAAAGGATAGAGGATTACTTTCTCGTTTTCTAATATAGGTTGAATATCTAATTTCATCTCTTTTATTTAATGCTTTTTTACAATTTTTTTTCATCATGATATCGGTCCGTTTATCATTTCATAATTTGGGAATGTGTTTGTAAAATACCACAAATCCATTTTTCTCATAAAAACGGATAACTCTTTGATTTTTTTCAAAAGACCTAACCAACCATAATTTACTTTCTTATCATCAGCAAGCTGTATAGCTTTTTCGTACAGTACTTGCCCTACCATTTTTCCATGGTATTCATATAAAACATAAATCCTTTCTATTTCAGGCTCATTGTTGTCTTCCTGTTCGGTTTGGGAACCTACAAAATTTAATTTCAGACAACCTACAACTGTACTATTTATGAAAGCAGCAAAGTGAAACTCCGATTATTCATCATTAAATTCTTCGGTTAGCTTTTCAATAGGGAAACCCTCCTTTAAGTATTTATACATATTTTCTTTAGTATTACTTTCTACAAAAGTTTCAAAAAATGTTTTTCATCCAATTTCCTGTAGTAAAATCATATCTTGAAGAGTTACTTTTCTAATTACTATATTTTTCATTTTCACCTTAAATAAGCCATTCTGTATTTTCATCTGCTCTCAAACGTTCGTAAAATCTTTTTCCAACTCATTCCATGGAGCAACCATCCATTTATCTGTATGCAATTATGTATTTCTGCCTGCTGTTTTAATGCATACATGAGCTTTTTGCCAGTCTGCCTTCGGGAATACGTAATGTAAAAACAACTAAAACTCTCTTTGTTTATTAAGCTCTTTTTCCTGCTCAAAAAATTCCTGAGGAATAACTTTTAAAAAAGACGGATGCTGCTCTATCGCCATTTCTACTTTTTCCACAATACTCTCTATTGAATCTTTTTCATAATCAATATCCAATGGTTTTTTAATAACCATAGATTGCAGAATCCCCTTCTTTTTGAGGTGCAGACCTTTTTTGTCAAAAGATCGCCTAAAACCCTCTATCACAATCGGTACCACGATAGGCTTATAATTTTTAATTATATATGCAGTTCCCTTGCGGATAGGTTTAAAAGACTTAGTTGTACCCTGCGGAAACGTAATTACCCAGCCATCGTCTAAAGCTAACTTTATACTTTGTACCTGATTTTTATCTACTTCTTTTTTTTCGGTTAACTCCTTTCCGTTACTACGCCAGGTTCTGTCAACTTTAATAGCACCCACATACGCCATAATTCTGGGGAGCAATCCTTTTTTCATAGTCTCTGAAGCTGCAACGTAATATATATTTAATTTAGGTTTCCAGATATACATAATATTTTTAATAGAATCTGAACGCCCTTTTAAGCTGGCATTAAAAACGTGATACATTGCCACAACATCGGCAAAATAGGTTTGGTGATTAGATATAAATAACACATTTTTATCAGGAAGATTTCGCAGAATCTCAGAACCTTCGATCTGCAAATCATTAAATCCTCTGAAGCGTTGGTGCGTGGCAAATCCAAAAACTCGAATTATCCATTTTTTTAAAAACAAAATATGTCCAAAAGGATTTCTCTTAAATATCCCCATAATTTCCTTGCTTTTTAAGCAGTGTACAAATTTAATTCTTTACGATAAACTCTCCTATATTTATTTTGTCTCAATCAAAAACCTGTATTAAAGTTTGCTTTAATTCACTTAAAATCATTGCCGTTGCACCCCAAATTACTTTTTCTCTGTAAATAAACGCCGGTGTTTTTATAAAATTGCCATATCCTGATTTCATTGTTATATTTTGAACAATTTTTTCATCTAATAGTGTTGACATTGGCAATTCTACAATCGCTGCTACTTCATCTGGAGCCATTTTGATATTAAATTGTTCTTTAGCAACACCTAAATAAGGATAAACAAAAAAATTACTTGGCGGAATATAAATTTTCGTAAAAGGTTTTATAACTTCTATCTGGTGTGTAAAAATACCGACTTCTTCATTTGTTTCTCTTAAAGCAGTATGCATCAAATCGACATCTTCTTTTTCATACTTTCCTCCCGGAAATGCTATTTGTCCCGAATGAAGCCCTTTATAAGTAGCTCTTTCGATAAGCAACAGATAAGTTTCACCCTGTTTAGGGTAAAAAAGCATCATTACCGCCGATTGTTTAGGGTTATGATCTATAAAGTCATCAGCATTTAAAAAAGGTTCTCTTTCTTTCGGCATCATTAGCCGATGGGCACTTATTCCATTTAGCGCAGTTTGTTTAATCTCGGGAATTTTGTGTAAAAAAGAATCAAATGTCATAAGTTTGCTCTAATTAATATGCACAATAAATTTACAATTTTTAGACCATGTTTAGCAAAGAAGAGGCACAAAGAATAAAAAAAGAGTTTTGGACATCATTTGCAGAGGCCTATCCTCGCAAATGGCTATTGCACGATACAAAGATAAAAGACGTTTCGCTTAAATTTTATGCCGACAATAAAAAAGCAATGGTTTTATTGGATATTGAACCTAAAAGCCAAGAAAAAAGAAAAATTTATTTCGAAAAAATAGAATCCTTAAAATCTATCTTGCTTGATGAATATTTAGAAGGCGCTATTTTTGAAAAAGATTTTCATCTTGAAAACGGAAAAGTAATCAGCCGGATTTGGGTTCAGTTAAACGCTGTTTGCATTAATAATAAACAAACCTGGAATAATATCTTTGATTTTTTTAATGATAAAATGACTAATTTTGAAATGTTTTTTTTGGAATACGAAGATTATATTCGCGATTTAGAAATAAACACTTAATTTTATCGTTTACAGATATAATTCTATCCAAACAGTAAATGCGCATTTGTATTCCGTTAATATTATTTTTTTTCTTATTTTTTAGTACCTCTATCCTTGCACAAGAGGTAAAAACTATCGCACAAGACACTGTTGTCAACAATAAACCGGAACTTATTAACAAAAAGACAAAATTAGGAAGGTTCTTCAATAAGTTAATACTAAAAAGTAATAAAAGACTTATCTCTAACACACCTGAAATCCAAAACAGCCAACATCTTGAATTAGGACAAGGCAAAATAATCCGAAATATAAATATTACGACCTTAGACCCTTTTGGCTATTCAGATTCGGATTCTCTAAAAAAACCAGATAAAAAACTAGAAGCCTTAGGAAATAATTTACACCTTAAAACAAAGAAATTTACAATCCGAAATTTTTTACTTTTTAAAGAGGGTGATATATTTGACTCACTCAAAGTCAGAGAAAGTGAGCGTTTAATTCGTACACAGCGCTATGTAAGACGAGTTTCTATTTATCCCATTCCCATTACTAATTCTCCCGATTCGGTTGATATTTTGGTGCGCGAATTAGATTCATGGAGTATTTACCCCACAGGATCCTTATCTACTTCAAGCGGAAGACTCAGACTTAACGATCGGAATTTTGGAGGATTCGGTCATGATTTAACAGTGCAATACCAACGCAGGTTTAGCGAAAAAAGTGACGGTTACATGTTTAACTATCGCGTAAACAATATTCAAAACACCTTTGTCCGAACCGAACTGCAGTACAATTTAGATGTTTGGGGCAACTATATCAAAAGCGCAGCAGTTGATCGACCTTTTTATTCTCCTTATGCAAAATGGGCAGCTGGAGCTAGTTTATACCAACGCTTTTTACGCGATTCTCTCCCCGACAAAAGTATGACTTATAAGCTTCAAGCTTTTAAATATAATACTTTCGACATTTGGGCAGGATATTCTATTCCTCTTTTTAAAAAATATGATAACCAGCCTGTTATAACCAATTTAAGAACATCTTTTAGGTTTAACAATCAAAAATTTATAGAATCTCCGGAATATGCCTATGATACTTTAGGCTATTACCGGGATCAAAAAACATATTTAGCTTCTATCAGTCTAAGCTCTATTAATTTTATTCGGGATCGCTTTATCTTTCATTACAATTTAATTGAAGACGTTCCGGTAGGAAAAATTTTTGCAATTACTGGTGGTTTTAAAGACCAATATCGCAAACGGAGGTCTTATTTTGGTGCAAAATTAGCCATGGGCGGATATACCAAACTCGGCTATTTTGCTACAGATTTGGAATGGGGGAGTTATTTTTACGGTCGCCACGCCGAACAAGGTGCTTTTAAATTTGAAGGTACTTATTTTACGAAATTATTCATATGGGGAGACTGGCGTTTCAGGCATTTTTTTAATCCTCAATTACTAATCGGATATAACAGATATGACCACGTTGGGGACGAACTTAGAGTTGAAAGCGTTATTCAAGGAATCCGAGCATCAAAGGTAACAGGTATTAGAAGATTATCTCTCGCATATCAATGGCAATCTTACGCTCCATATGAATGGAAAGGTTTTCGTTTTAACCCTTTTTTAAGTATTGAAGGAGCCTTTATCGGAGATGGCAGCAAACAATTTTTAGACCCTAAATTGTACTCCAGAATCAGTCTTGGTTTTGTGGCAAATAACGACTACCTCGTATTTAGCAGTATTGCTATTTCGTTAGTATATTACCCTACGATGCCAGATTCCGGACACAGCGTTTTCTTTGCTAATTCCAGACAGTATAACGTTGATTTACCAAGTTTTAATTACGCCAGACCGCAAACCGTGTCGTATTACTAATAAAAAAATCAGTAAGTCTTTTTAAGGCTTACTGATTTTTTTAAAGTATAAGACAGTTCTATTTGATTTCTGCTAAATATCTTATAATATCCTCATCTTCCGGAGTCAAATCCACACTCCTTCTACTCATAACTATTTTCATGGTTTCTATAGCTTTATCAACGTTATAAACTTCCGAAGAATCAATTCCACCCCAAGTAAAACTAGGCAGAAAGGTTGCCGGAAAACCTCCTCCGAAAATACTGCTTGAAACACCAACTACGGTTCCGGTATTAAACATTGTATTGATTCCGCTTCTACTGTGATCACCCATCATTAATCCACAGAATTGTAAGCCTGTATTTTCATATTCCTTTAACTCGTAATTCCACAATTTAATCGGTGCATAATTATTTTTCAGATTAGAATTATTAGTATCTGCTCCCAGATTACACCACTCTCCCAATACCGAATTTCCTAAAAAACCATCATGTCCTTTGTTAGAATAGCCAAATATGACTGAATTATTGATTTCTCCTCCCACTCTGCTGTGTGGGCCTACCGTAGTCGCTCCATAAATTTTAGTTCCCAGTTTTACTTGTGCATGTTCGCATAATGCAAACGGACCTCTTATGACAGACCCTTCCATAATTTCAGCATCTTTACCGATATAAATTGGTCCTGTAGAAGCATTCAAAGTTACAAACTCTAATTTAGCGCCTTCTTCAATAAACACATTTTCAGGAGCGATGACGTTATTGCTCTTAGGTATAGGCTGAGATATTCTGCCTTCGGTCACTATATCAAAATCGACGCGCAAAACCTCATCATTTTTTTGAAAAATATCCCATGTATGCGCAATTTTTATTAATTCTGTTTCATAAGCCAACATTTCGTAACGGTCAAAGTCAACTTCTTCCTGTGTATCCTGAACATAAAAAGCCACTATATCTTCCTCATATACCACTGCCTGCATAGGTTCCAGATTTACAATCATCTCTACTAATATTTCATTTGGCAAATAAGCAGAATTAATCATTACGTTATTTTCAACTTCTACCATAGGAAACTTTTGGGATAAGTATTCTTCGGTTACTGTTGTTGTCGTATAACCTAAATATTTTTCCCATTTTTCTCGGATAGTCAGAATTCCTATTCTTATGTCTGCTACAGGACGTGTGAAAGTAAAAGGCAGCAAAGCTCCTCTCACCTCGCCGTCAAATAAAATATAGTTCATTTTATAATGCTTTAACTCTCAAAGATAGTGGAAATCGATAAAAAATTACACTCCACTGCTAATTTTATCCATAAAAAAAGCCTCTGTGAAAACAAAGGCTTTAATATTGTATTTGTAATTCAAATTATTTTTTGAATTTAGCATATTTAGATTTAAATTTATCAATACGTCCTGCTGTATCAATAAGTTTGGATTTACCTGTATAAAACGGGTGAGATGTACGAGAAATCTCCATTTTAAACACCGGGTATTCTACACCGTCAACCTCAATAGTTTCTTTTGTTTCTACTGTTGATTTAGTGATGAATACGTCATCGTTTGACATATCTTTAAATGCTACCAATCTGTAATTTTCTGGGTGAATACCTTTTTTCATAATGTAAATCTTGTTATTAAAAGGAGCTGCTTTTCCATTTCGAAGCTTTCTTTATGCAAGAAAGGTGTAAACTTCCAACAACTTTTTGTTATACTTATTTTTAATTCAGTGTGCAAATTTACAATTTTATTTTAATTACAAAACAATAATCACTTCTTTTTATAATTTTTATTCCCTGTTTTTAGCTTTCAATTTTAGTATATTTGTATCTTTAAACTGTATTTCAATTGATATTAATGAAAAATCCAATTCATAAAGTCGGAATTATTTTCGGAATTATTCTGGCGGCTTATTATATTTTATTCAATGTGATTAGTTTTTTCACTAGTCGAAATCTATTTACAGATAAATTTGCTGGTTTTGCCAATATGGGAGTAATTATAGTCATTGGATTACTTACGATTATCTTAGCCAAAAAAAAAGCAGGAGGATTTCTTACTTTCAGAGAAGCTTTTACACCTTATCTGATTATGGTAGTTATCGGTGTTAGCACCAATGCTATTACGTATTACCTACTATTCAATTTTGTAGATCCAAGTGCTAAAGAGGAAATTAATAAAACACTTTATGAAATGCTTGTTCAAACGTTGAACAATTCAGGACTACCGGAAGCCGATATCCAAGATCAATTGAATAAAGCCAGCAAATTAGATCAGTTTCAGTTTAAATCACAGCTATTTTCATGGGCAGGCAGTATTCTAAGAAATTCTATTTTGGGATTGTTTTTGGCTGCTATCTTTAAAAATAAATCTGAATTTTCACCTCTGAAGCAAGAGGAATCAAACGATATTAAAGTAACCGAATAGATGAATCTGTCCATAGTCATTCCTTTATTAAACGAAGCAGAGTCGTTACCCGAACTATACAGATGGATAACCGATGTTATGCACAAAAACAGTTTTTCGTATGAGATTTTGTTTATTGATGATGGAAGCAAAGACAATTCATGGAAAATCATCTCCGGATTTACTGCTGCCGACCCAAGCGTCAAGGGAATAAGATTTCAACATAATTTTGGCAAATCACAGGCTTTACACGCCGGTTTTGAACAAACTAAAGGTGATGTTATTATCACTATGGACGCTGATTTACAAGACAGTCCGGAAGAAATCCCGGAGCTGTACAGAATGATTATTCAGGATGATTTTGATTTGGTTTCCGGCTGGAAAAAAAAGAGATATGATTCTGTTATATCCAAAAACATACCTTCTAAATTGTTCAATTGGGCTGCACGTAAAACTTCGGGCGTAAAACTGCACGATTTTAACTGCGGACTCAAAGCATATAAAAAAGACGTTGTCAAAAACATTGAAGTTTTTGGAGAAATGCACCGTTATATACCCGTTTTAGCAAAAAATGAGGGATTTGATAAAATAGGCGAAAAAATAGTGATACATCAGGCGCGAAAATACGGAACCACTAAATTCGGAGCCAGCCGCTTTATTAACGGTTTTCTGGATTTAATTACCATCTGGTTTCTGTCCAAATTTGGCAAACGTCCCATGCACCTTTTCGGCGCACTTGGCGTTTTAATGTTTATCATCGGCTTTATTTCAGCCTGCGTAATCGGGGCTCAAAAACTGTATAAGATTTACACTCATCAACCTGCAATTCTGATAACCAGTGATCCGTGGTTTTATATTGCCCTCACCACAATGATTATTGGTACCCAGCTTTTTTTGGCAGGTTTTTTGGGAGAAATCATACTCAAAACGAGAACAAATATTCAACGATATAAAGTTGCTGAATCCATAGGATTAACAACTTCAAAATAAATAAGATAATGCATATAGAAAAAGATATTCTAGAAAAAGCCGGACAATGGCTAAAAGCTCCTTTTGATACAGCTACACAACAGACTGTTCAAAATATGATAGATACAGACACAGCACTACTCAATGACAGTTTTTATAAAAATCTGGAATTCGGAACAGGCGGAATGCGTGGTGTTATGGGAATCGGAACCAATCGCATCAATAAATACACCTTGGGAAAAAACACACAAGGATTGTCCAATTACTTGAAAAAATCTTTCCCGAACGAAGAGCTTAAAGTTGCAATTAATTACGATTGCCGCCACAATAGCCAAAAATTGGCAAAATTGGTAGCCGATGTTTTTACTGCAAACGGAATAAGGGTTTTCTTGTTTTCAGAAATGCGTCCAACTCCCGAACTTTCTTTTGCGGTACGTTATTATAAATGTCAGATGGGAATTGTACTGACAGCATCTCATAATCCGCCGGAATACAACGGATATAAAGTATATTGGGAAGATGGCGGACAGATTGTTCCTCCAAACGATTCCGAAGCTATTGAGGAGATTAATCAGCTCACCTATGAAGAAATAAACTTTAACGGAGACGACTCTTTAATTACCTATGTTGGAGAAGAACTCGACAATGCTTTTATTGCCTCCACTCTCGAAAACGCAAGCTTTAATACACCACAAACAGCGAAAGATAATTTAAAAATAGCCTACACTTCTTTACACGGAACATCCATCAAACTAATTCCCAAAACACTGGAAAATGCGGGATATAAAAATGTTTTCATCGTAGAAGAACAAGCAGAACCTAACGGCGATTTTCCTACCGTAAAATCTCCTAATCCCGAAGAGCCGGAAGCGTTAACCATGGCGTTGCAGCTTGCTGATGAAAAAGAAGCAGACATCGTTATCGGAACCGACCCTGATTCTGACCGAATCGGAATTGGTGTAAGAGACCTGAACGGAAATATGAAACTGCTGAACGGCAATGAGACGATGGTTGTAATGACCGGTTTTTTACTGGAACAATGGAAACGAAACAAAGGATTTAAAGGCAATGAATTTATTGGTTCTACCATTGTATCAACCCCTATGATGCTGGATCTGGCAGAAAGCTACGGTGTGGAATGCAAGGTAGGATTAACCGGCTTTAAATGGATTGCTAAATTTATAAAAGAGTTTCCCGACCAACAATTTATCGGAGGAGGCGAGGAAAGCTTTGGCTATATGATTGGCGATGCTGTTCGAGATAAGGATGCTGTTGCTTCTGCCCTGCTGGTTTGTGAAATTGCAGCTTTGGCAAAAGCCTCAGGCAGTTCGTTTTATCAAGAATTAATGAATTTATATATCGACCATCGCTATTACAAAGAATACCTGATATCATTGGTTAAAAAAGGAATTTCCGGAGCTGAGGAGATCAAACAAATGATGATAGATTTACGCGAAAATCCACTAGCAAAAATTAACGGGCAACGTGTGGTTTTTATTGAAGATTACCAGAACAGTACAGCCAAAAATTTAATTTCGGGCGAAGTTGAACTGATTTCCATTCCCAAATCCAATGTTTTAATTTATTATCTGGAAGACGGTACTAAAATAGCAGCAAGACCAAGCGGAACGGAACCTAAAATAAAATTCTATTTCAGTGTTTGCGATACTCTGAACAGTCTTTCAGAAATCGAACAAACAGACAATCTCTTAAACACAAGAATACAAGCAGTTATAACCGAAATGAAATTAAATTAAAATATAAGCCTCATAAAAATTTATTTTTTAGTTTTCAATAGTTTACAAACTTATGAACGAATATTTTAAGAAAATTATCCGCTTTGCAAAGCCATATAAAATATATGCTTACCTGAACATTTTTTTCAATATTTTATATGCTTTGTTCAGTGCCTTATCTTTTATTGCCCTAATTCCTATGTTAGATGTCTTATTTGGTGAAACAAAACCAATAGAAGAGAAACCTATCTATACTGGAATGAGTCATTTAAAAGATTACTTGCAAAGTTCTATGTCTTATGAATTACACCAATATTCTGTTGAACACGGCGCACAATATACGCTGATGGCACTAGCCTCTATCATTATAACATTGTTTTTGCTAAAAAATTTGTTCAATTATTGGGCAATGTATTTTATTACATTTTTACGCAATGGTGTACTCAAAGACATCCGCAATGCTATGTATAAAAAATCATTAGAACTGCCTTTATCCTTTTTTTCCGAAAAACGAAAAGGAGATGTAATTTCCCGAATCACATCAGACGTTTTGGAAATCCAGCATTCCTTCCTTTCTATTTTAGAGGTCCTGGTTCGCGAACCCCTAACCATAGTATTTACAATAGCTGCGATGTTTTTTATCAATACGGAACTCACTATTTTTGTATTTGTTTTTGTTCCGGTATCTGGTTTTGTTATTTCTAAAGTAGGAAAAACCTTAAAGAAAAGCTCACAAAAAGCATCGGAAGAACAAGGTTATTTTTTATCTGTCATCGAAGAATCGTTAGCTGGATTAAAAGTGATAAAAAGCTTTAATGCTGAAAAGAATTTCAATAAAAAATTTCAAGATTCTACTCAGACTTTTTACGAACTAAACAACAAAATTTTAAATCGACAAAACCTTTCGTCTCCTCTCAGTGAGTTTTTAGGTATTGTTACTATCGCTGTTCTGTTAGTGTATGGAGGTCATTTGGTTTTAGTTGATCAATCATTAACCGGAGCTGCTTTTATCGGATATATAACTTTAGCATATAATATCTTGACGCCGGCAAAAGCAATGTCTAAGGCTTCCTATAGCTTAAAAAGAGGAAATGCCGCAGCAGAACGAGTACTTGAAATTTTAGAACAAAAAAACCCTATTTCCAACGCAGTTAATGCCACTAAAAAAGCAACTTTTGATAACGAGATCAGTATTGAAAATATTAGTTTTAAGTACGAAAAAGAATATGTTTTAAACGACTTTACTCTTAAAATCCCAAAAGGAAAATCCGTTGCTTTGGTGGGGCAATCCGGAAGCGGAAAAAGTACTATTGCCAATCTGCTGACACGATTTTGGGATATAGACAAAGGGGCTATCAAAATTGACAATCAGGATATCCGTGAAATTGACATCGATGATTTACGCAACTTAATCGGATTAGTCACACAGGACAGTATTTTGTTTAACGACACGATCAAAAATAACCTTTTGCTGGGCAAAGAAAATGCCACAGACGAAGAAATCATTAATGCGCTCCAAATTGCCAATGCCTACGAGTTTGTCAAAGATTTACCCGAAGGAATCCACACCAATATAGGCGATTCGGGCAACAAGCTTTCAGGCGGGCAAAAACAGCGGCTATCCATTGCCAGAGCAGTGCTCAAAAATCCGCCGATTATGATTTTGGACGAAGCTACTTCGGCACTGGACACCGAAAGCGAAAAATTAGTTCAGGTTGCTTTAGAAAACATGATGAAAAACAGAACCTCTGTTGTTATTGCCCATCGCCTTTCTACCATTCAAAATGCAGATTGGATTGTTGTAATGCAAAAAGGAAAAATAGTAGAACAAGGCACGCACGAAAATCTTTTAAAACAAAACGGAACGTACGCCAAACTGGTCTCACTTCAAACATTGGATTAGATGTACACTGAAAATAAAAACTTAAAACTCCCCGGTAATCCAGATACTATTATCTGGAAGTACTTGGATTTGTCCAAATTTTTGGATCTTTTACTTTCCAAAAAAATGTTTATGTCCCGGTCAGATAAGTTTGAAGATCAGTACGAAGGTACATTTAGCGAACCTACTTATGAAGAAATAAAGCAAATAGCAGTTAATAATCCAGAGTTTTTAAACTACTACAAACAGCGAAGAAAAAATATTGTTATCAGCAGCTGGCATATTAACGAATATGAATCATTTGCCATGTGGCAGATTTTTACCAAAAACAATGAAGGATTAGCTATTCAATCCACCGTAGGACGATTAAAAGAAGCTTTTCACGCTGAAGATCGCATTACACAATATATTGGTGAAGTAGATTATATCGATTACAAAAAAGAATACATCCCTTTTGATGATGATTTTTTTCCTTTTTTGTTTAAGAGAAAAAGTTTTCAATACGAAAAAGAAATTCGGGTTATTTCTGACGTAACTCCTCTTAATCTCTCTGTTAACGAAGGAATCAAAATTCAAACTGACATTCAGAAGTTAATTGAAAAAATATATATACATCCCAAATCTGAGAACTGGTACAAAAAACTGGTAATAGAACTAATGGACAAATTGGAATTTAATTTTTCTGTCGAAAAATCAGATTTGGAAAGCGATATTTTAATCTAAATGCTTATGGAAACAAATAGTACCAAACAAATCATCACATCCATTTTGGATAATGATTTCTATAAATTTACAATGCAGCATGCTGTCATTAAAAAATTTCCTTATGCAAAAGCCTCATATATATTTATAAACCGGGGAAATCATCAATATCCCGAAGGGTTTGCTGAAGCTTTTAAAGAAGCCGTTAACGAAATGGCTAAATTAAAATTAACCAAAGCTGAAAAAGAATTTTTTAGAGAAACCTGTCCTTATTTAGACCCTACCTATCTGGATTTTTTACAGGGATATCACTACGATCCCTCGGAAGTTGAAATTAATCAAAATGGTTCTGAAATTGAAATAAATATTTCTGGTTATTGGTACAGAACTATTTTATGGGAAGTTCCGCTAATGTCCATTATTTGCGAATTATATTATAAACTCACAGGCACCAATAGAGAATCTTCCGATATTATTGTTGAAAAGACTAAAAATAAAATAGAAAACTACAGCAAGCTCGGCATTACAATAGCTGAATTCGGAACCCGAAGAAGACATTCATACGATGTGCATCAACTCGTTGTTCAAACGCTTCAAAAATATGGGAAAGGAACTTTTATAGGAACCAGCAACGTTCATTTAGCAATGAAATTTAACACCAAGCCTATCGGTACACATGCCCATGAATGGTTTATGTTTCACGCCGCCAAGTACGGTTTTAAAATGGCTAATTCAGCAGGTTTAGAACATTGGACAGATATCTACAGAGGTGATTTGGGAATTGCCTTAACTGACACTTATACCAGTAGTGTATTTTTTGAACAGTTCGACAAAAAATTTGCAAAACTGTTCGACGGTGTTCGCCATGACAGTGGAGATCCTCTGGATTTTGCTAATCAGACCATAGCTCATTACAAAAAAATGAATATTAACCCACTATCTAAAACCATTATTTTTTCCGATGGTTTAAACTCTGAAAAAGTAGAAAGGATAGCCAAATATTGTAGTGGAAAAATAGGCATCTCATTTGGTATAGGCACTGATTTTACCAACGATGTAGGGCTTCCAGCTCAAAATATTGTAATTAAGATGAAACAGGCTCTACCTGAAGGAAATGAAAGGTGGACTGATGTTGTAAAACTTTCTGATGAACCTAAAAAGCACACGGGCACTCCGGAAATGATAGAGTTAGCACAGCGGCTTTTAGATATACCGATTAATTAAAAAGAATTATTTTTTAATTAAACATTAACCTAATAATTGACATAATACACTATTTTTGCATCGATTTTCAAATTAACTAAATAAAAGTAAAATGGCAACGAACAGAACTTTTACAATGATAAAACCAGACGCTGTAGAAGCAGGTCATATCGGAGGAATTATCAACATGATTACAGAAGGCGGGTTTAAAATTGTAGCAATGAAGCTTACTCAATTAACCGTTAGAGACGCTCAAAAATTTTACGAAGTACACAAAGAAAGACCTTTTTACGGAGAATTGGTAGAATTTATGTCAAGAGGACCAATTGTAGCGGCTATTCTTGAAAAAGAAAATGCTGTAGAAGATTTCAGAAAATTAATCGGTGCAACTAACCCGGCTGAGGCAGCTGAGGGAACTATCCGTAAGAAATACGCAAAATCCATCGGAGAAAATGCAGTTCACGGTTCTGACAGCGATGAAAATGCTGCTATTGAATCAGCATTCCATTTTGCAGGAAGAGAACAATTTTAATAAATATATTTTCTAATATTAAATATAAAGAGCGGGATATTTCTATCCCGCTCTTTTATTTTTTATGTATATTCTTTGCTATTTCTCTATATTTTTATAAACCTTCAAAGCCTCTTTTAAAATTTTTGCAGAACTTATCAAATCTTCTTTTTTCAGTACATAAGCCATACGCGCTTCATCCAAACCGACGTTAGGAGAAGAATAAAACCCGGCTGCCGGAGCAATCATAACTGTTTCTCCATTGAAATCAAATTCTTCTAACAACCATTTTGCAAAATTATCAGCATTCTTTACCGGAAATTTTGCCACACAGTAAAACGAACCATGAGGAATGGTGACTTTAACACCTTCTATCTGCTGCAAAGCTTCGATAAATACATCTCTGCGCTCTTTATATTCTGTAATTACTTCTTCAAAATAACTATTTGGCGTGTCCAAAGCAGCTTCAGAAGCAATCTGTGCAAAGGTTGGTGGTGACAAACGAGCTTGCGCAAATTTCATAGCAGCATTCATTACTTCTTTATTTTTGGATACAATACAGCCAATACGTGCCCCGCACATACTATATCGCTTAGATACAGAATCTACCATAATAGCGTGATTTTCCAAAGCAGGAATACTCATCACAGAAATATGTTTGAATCCATCATAAGCAAATTCTCTGTAAACTTCGTCGGCAATTAAAAACAGATCGTGTTTTAAAACTAAATCTGTCAGTTGCTTCATTTCTTCTTCTGAATACAAATAACCTGTTGGATTTCCCGGATTACAAATCAAAATTGCTTTGGTCTTCGGAGTAATCCATTTTTCAAATTCAGCAATTGGCGGCAAAGCAAAACCATTGTCTATACTAGACATTACCGAAACTATATTTACACCATTAGCAATGGCAAAACCGTTGTAATTGGCATAAAAAGGCTCAGGAATAATAATTTCATCTTCGGCATCCATAACACTTCCCAGAGCAAAACTAAGTGCCTCTGATCCTCCTGTAGTAATGATAATATCAGAAAAATCTACATCCAATTTGTGTTTCTGATAATATTTTGCCAGTTTTTTTCTATAACTTTCAAATCCGGCAGAATGACTGTACTCTAACACTTCAATTTCTGCATTTTTTACCGCCTGTAATGCTACTTCCGGCGTTTTAATGTCCGGCTGACCAATATTTAGGTGATATACATGATGTCCTTTTTGTTTCGCTGCTTCTGCATAAGGAACCAGCTTTCTAATAGGCGACTCGGGCATGCGCTGCCCTTTTTGTGAAATATGTGGCATAGTCAATAAGTTTACATTAGATTAAAATGGAGATAAAACAGCTATATGTTCTCTTTTATTCCGAATTTAAAAAGTACTACTGCAAATGTAATTTATTTTATAGATATGTTTATAAAAATTTCACTCCTAATAATAAGTTAAAACGGCTGAATTAGTGGCTTTTTGGTTATTTTTGTAGGAATTATAGAAACGCAACATAACAACACACTCATGGACAAAAAAATAATCTCCTTTTTTTCTTCTACAAGGTTAATGGCAGTTCTTTTCATTGTCTTCGCCATAGCTCTTGCATTAGGAACCTTTATTGAAGATCGCTATAATACAATTACTGCACGTATTTTAATATACAATACCAAATGGTTTGAACTGATCATGCTTGTTTTTATGATTAATTTTATAGGCAATATCAAACGTTATCGCCTACTAAGCAAAGAAAAATGGGCTACACTGATGCTTCATGCGGCATTTATCCTTATTATTTTCGGTGCTTTTGTAACTCGATACATCAGTTTTGAAGGAATGATGCCTATTCGCGAAGGAGAAACGGAAAACAGTATCTTTTCGGACAGAACATATCTAACCGTGATGACAGATGGTGAATACCAAGGCGAAATGAGAAGACGGACTTTTGAAAAACCATACCTCTTTTCCCCTGTTACCAACAACCATTTTAAAATAAAAAATACATTTAACGACATTCCTTTTGAAGTTGAGTACAAAGACTTTATTATGGCTGCCGAAGAAGGCATCCAAGAGGATCCTAATGGAATTTACTTTTTAAAGCTGGTAGAATCCGGTGATGGAGAACGCCACGATCACTATCTAAAAGAAAACGAAGTAGTGAGCATTCACAATATTTTATTTGCTTTCAATCAGCCTACACAAGGCGCGATTAACATCCTTAAAGAAGGAGATGAATACTTTATTGATACTCCCTTTGAAGGTACTTTTATGAAAATGGCAGACCAATCTACCGGAGATGTTCCTGCCAATACTAAGCAGCCTCTTAATTTCCGATCGCTTTACAAGATGGCAGAGACCCAATTTGTATTGCCGGATTTACCAACCAAAGGAAAAATAGTACATACATCCAGCGGTGATTTTAAAGATAAAATAACACCTGACGCCTTAGTTGTAACTGTAAGATCTCAAGGACAGGAACAAGAAGTCGTTTTAAAAGGAAAAGCAGGGAGAATGGGCGAACCGCAATCATTTAAACTAGGCGACTTAGAATTTACTTTACTCTATGGCAGCAAAGTTTACACCACTCCTTTTCAGGTAAAACTAGATAAATTTATAGCAGAAAAATACCCGGGTACAGAACGAAGCTATTCTTCCTTTGAAAGTCAGGTAACTGTATTTGACGAAGAGCTGCCAGAACCAATGAAAGCGAGAATTTACATGAATAATATTTTAGATTATAAAGGATATCGATTTTTTCAAGCGCAATTTGACCCTGATGAAAAAGGAACAATTCTTTCTGTAAACCACGATTTTTGGGGTACGTGGATTACATATACGGGTTATTTTTTCCTTTACATCGGATTACTTGCTATATTGCTAGACAAAAATACCCGATTTGCTGATTTACGCCGTAAACTCACTAAAGTAAGAGAGAAAAAAGCATCAGCTTTAACAATTATTTTATTGTTCTTTTCTGTCGGCATGTTTGCACAACACAATCATGCTACACCGCAAAAGCCAGATCCGGTAGTCATTGACTCTATTATTCAGGCAACGATAATAAACAAAGATCACGCTGCACAATTTGGAAAATTAATCATCCAGGATTACGGTGGACGGATGAAGCCTATTAATACTTTTTCTTCTGAACTGGTAAGAAAAGTATATAAAAGCGAAAATTACCACGGCCTTACGCCTGATCAAGTTTTTCTTTCTATAACCCAGTTTACTGTTGCTCAGCAGATGCAAGGCGCACCTAACTTCTGGTATTATGCTCCTATTATCAGTCTTCCGAGAGGAAATGATAAAATCGTAGAAGTATTAGGGCTAGAAAAAGGAAACAAATATGCCGCTTTTATTGATTTTTTTGATGGCAGCGGAAACTATAAACTGGCTGACTACGTAGATGAAGCTAACCATGCAGCCATCAAAGATCAGTTTCAAAAAGACTTCTTGGATTTAGATGGTAAAATGGCTTTATTAAATGCTGCTTTTACGACGAGAATCTTATCTATTTTCCCTATTCCTGAACACGAAAATGACAAATGGGTTTCTCCTTTGGAATTAAACGAATCTGGAATTACAGGTATGGACTCTACTTTTACCAAAAATATTTTACCAAGAATGTATATTCCTGCTCTTTTTGAGGCTAAAGAATCCGGAAATTACGAAAAAGCAGAGGAATATCTGGATCACCTCAAAACTTATCAACAAAGATTTGGCGGAAAGATCATACCTAGTGAAAAAAAGATAAAATTTGAAATTCTCTATAACAAGTATGACATCTTTAAAACGCTGTACAAATATTATATGATGGTGTCTGTATTTACATTTATCTTTATTATTTCCGACATTTTAAAATCTAGACGCTTTAATAAAGGAGCTATTAAGATTGGAGGCTGGGTTACTTTATTTCTATTTGCAATTCACACTTTGGGCTTAGCTGTTCGTTGGTACGTATCGGGACATGCTCCTTGGAGTGATGCTTACGAATCTGTTATTTATGTAGCTTGGGCTACCACCCTGTTTGGATTGTATTTTGGTAGAAAATCAGAATTAACGATTGCCTCTACTGCTTTTGTGGCAGGAATGATTTTATGGGGTGCTCATTTAAACTATATGGATCCGGCAATTTCTAATCTTCAGCCGGTATTAAACTCTTATTGGCTGATTATTCACGTTGCCGTAATTGTTGCCAGCTACGGTCCGTTTACCTTAGGAATGATTTTAGGTATAGTGGCATTAATCTTAATGATTTTGACCAATAGTAAAAACAAGAAAAAGATGGAGCTAAACATCAAGGAACTTACTTATATCAATGAAATGGCATTGACTGTAGGCCTGGTATTGCTCACTATCGGAAACTTTTTGGGTGGACAATGGGCAAACGAAAGCTGGGGACGTTATTGGGGATGGGATCCAAAAGAAACCTGGGCGTTAATCAGTATTATGGTTTATGCATTTGTAATTCACGCCAGATTAGTGCCTGCAATGCGCGGAACATGGATATATAATTTATTTAGCGTTATTGCTTTTTATTCTATTATGATGACTTATTTTGGAGTAAACTTCTATTTAAGTGGTCTGCATTCATACGCACAAGGAGAAAAAGTAATTACCCCTTCTATTGTTTGGTGGTCAGTTGCATTTGTAACTGCTTTGGGTGTATTGTCTTATTTTAAATACAAAAAGCATCTAAAAAAATAAACTGCTATCTAAAAACGGTTTTTGCATTTTTAAGTATATCAGCTTTTAGTTTTTTGACTAAAAGCTGATTTTTTCTTATTATACAATTTTTGATAACCTTATTATTAACGTGAGTCCGACTTAAGTTATTTAGTCTATTTTCATCAATAATGTCTTTAATAGTATTAGTGGGCTTTTTAGGGAAGTAATAATAAGCAATTAGCCGCTAAAATATTTGCAATAAAGTTATTTAACGGTCTGTGTTTTGTATGCTCTACTTGACACATTTCCTTTAATTCATCATTTACAGTTTCGATAAGCACTCTTTCCTTTAAATGTATCTTATGAGCCGCTAGCAGCATTAGGTTCTTAATATTTTTCTTGACTTTAGTAACTAAATGTACGTCATCAACGAATATCTACTTAAAAAGATCTTTACAGATATATCCTTTATCTCCAAAAAGTTTACCAAAAATGCTTTTACCAATTATCAATATCATTTAATCCATCTTAAATTCTTATCGTAAACACCTATCAAAACACTGTTCCCTTTATCATCAACTCTTAATGCGCCATATTTAGCTTTTTCAAATTTCACTGCTTCTCCTTCCTGAAAAAAATAACTTTCTGCACCGATGTTATACTGCCATCCGTCATAATTAAAAAACCTGATATATATCTGATTATTCTCTTTTTTCTCCATTTTATCACTCAGTTTTACGTAATGACCTATTTGTTTTTCATCTAGCTGGAGTAAAACATATCCTCTCTTTTTTTTGTACTTTTCTTCATTCGTTACCTGGTCTGCAGTAGAACCAAAATTATCTCTTTCTTTAGTAGAAATAGTATAATTGAGCTGCATATAATCTCCCTGAATCAATGAACGCGGATCTACCGGTGCCAGCTCCAGCAAAACTAACTTTCCTTCTTTTATTATTCTTTCTTTTTGAATAATTGCCATGAAAAAGAAAAATACAATCACTATAAAGGTGATCAAAATAATATATGTCGTTTTACTTTTTTTCATATTTATTCCTGTTTTTATGAACAATCCAATAAATCAACAAAAACAACACTCCTGTCAAAATAAGGTAAAGAGATTTACCTAATAAAGTTATATTTAAATCGTAATAATAGAGTCCCATTGACCATACAAAAGTGCAGATTGCCATTATAAATCCTGCTTTAAATTGATTTTGAAATGACCATAAAGCAAAAATAAGTCCAACCGAAAAAGCCGGATAATGTCCCCATAAAAGAATAAAAACGGCAACAGCTATACAAACACTGATTTTAGAAAATAAATCACTAATTTTCAAGTACTTTAAAATAAAATATATTGTAAATAAGGTTATAACTAAAAGTCCTGCCAACAATATATAAGGCATTATACGGATATCTGTTTGATAATACGAAAAGAAAATATCTGTTGAGCTAATAATTCCCATTCCTAAACTATAAATAAAGGAAGCCGTCAATACAGGCGAATAGTAAAAATTTAACTGTTTGTTGGCAGTTCGTATTTTGATTTCATTCCAAAACAAAAAAACACAAAATGAAACCAAGAAAAGCAGGTAAAAACAGAAAAGATAATTCACTTGATTACTAACTACTATCCAATGCAGTGAACCATAAACCCCAATACAGTTCAAAAAAACGACAATACTGTTTTTAAACATACTCAGTCCCAAAATACATAAAAACAATATAAAATAAACCAGATCGTCCATCATGTCATTAAAAATAGCGATTGAGGCTACCACAGCAAAGAAACCAGTTATATAGATCGAAACAGACAAGCCGTCAGAAATAGCATTATCCTTGTTTTTCATAATAACATAGGAAATAATTAATAATATTCCACCGAGCGCCAACATGACATATTCGTTATCTAATATTCCTGTTATTCCCAAAAAAACAGACAACATTCCCATTGCCAGAAAACCACCCAATACCGCAATCGTCTTGACAAATACGGTTCGCAAATTCCAACTAAGAATCTCTTTTTCAAATTGAAAAGTATCAACTTGGATTCCATTACATTTCAGTTTATCCAGCAAAAAATCCCATTCATTTTTAAGACTCATAACTCCATTTTCTTTGTTGGTGAGAAATTATTTTAATCAATCCATAAGTTCCAAAAAGCACATATAATGTATAAATTAAAAAACTTGTTTCACTATCGCCTAAAACTTTATAAAGCAACATTAAAACAATACTAACTACCGTTAACACAAAATAACTAAACATCAATATGTTTTTGATCTTTAGGCTAGCATAAAAACTTCCAACTATCCACATTATGCTGATTAATAACAGAGTTACTTCATTCATTTGTATATCCTTATTACCCGTTTCTGAAAACAGCCATATTGCTACTCCAAAAACAGATAAAAAATTACAGACAAAAATCATCAAACTCCGGTAATAACTATGAGGAATATAGTTTTGCATTTTTCCCAACATATAGGGAAGAATAAGAATAAAAATATTTAACAATAGCAAACCAATGAATAAATAAGAAATATTACTACCAGAAACTACCTGATTAAAATATAAGATCAGAGTAGTATTTGACAAAACACTCCAGAAAAGCCATTGCGGTGTAAATTCTGAAACGGCTGTCCAAGAAAATACGGCAATAGTCCACACCAAAAATAAATCATATGCATTTGCTCCAGTTTGATATTCTTGTCCAAATACTGCGAGCAAAACCCCTACCAAAACAGAAGCGCCAAGCAAAGACATTTTCTGAACCAATATTTTTATATTTCTGGAAATTGATATAACAATCGATACGATCAGCAAAAAAAGAATAATACCAAATTTCCAGAATCCCGGAATATTATTCCAGTTATAAGCAAAGAAAAAAGTTATGCCGCTCAGTAAGAAACCGCTTCCCAAAGTAAGAAAAAAATATTCTGTAAACTTTTTCCAATGAGACACCTTTGTACAGCTATATTCTTCAACCAGCTTCTCGAATTGTTTTTTTTCTAACGAGCTACACTCACATAGTGAATACAGCATTTCTTTATTAATTCTCTTTTCCATACTATAGGTATAAGAAGGTTAAAAAAGAAAGTTCAAAAATTCAGAGATGGTTTCTCCTTGCTTTCGAACTTCTCGGTACATTCTCAATTCTACTTTCTAAACTTCGCTCAATATCTGCGCAGCGTGGTCTTTTGTTTTTACTTTAGTAATTACATTAGTTATAACGCCGTCTTCATCAATTACAAAAGTAGTTCTGTGAATACCATCGTAAATACGTCCCATAAATTTTTTAGGTCCCCAAACACCAAAGGCATTTAAAACTTCTTTATTCTCATCTGCCAACAGCGGAAAAGGGAGGTTGTGTTTATCAATAAATTTTTGCTGTTTTTGAGCTGAGTCTGCACTAACTCCCAACAGTTCATATCCTTTCTTTGTCAATAATGCATAATTATCTCTCAAATTGCAAGCTTCGGCAGTACATCCGGGGGTACTTGCTTTGGGATAAAAGAATATAATCAGCTTTTTACCATTGTAATCCGCTAATTGATGTATCTTTCCTTTTTCGTCAATTCCTTTGAAAACGGGTGCTTTATCTCCTATTTTTAATGTAGTCATATTATATTTATTTTGATAAAAGTAAAAATAGTGAATTTTCAACAGACATTAGGTTCTTGTTTATGAAAAGCAGAAACTATCAGTATAAAAAAATCCCAAGTCCATCTCTGGCATATTGGGATTTTTTAAAAATAGGAAACAAAAACAAAATATTTGGTTTGCTATAAAGTTTCAAACCAAAACTTCTGTGTACGAAGATAAAACTCTTTTTTCTCCTATTAGTTACGAGTTTTCTTAAAATATTCAACATTAACATAACCTTGTTTCTCAAATAGACTTAAAACATTTAAGCACAACTAATAATAAATTTCTTCTTTCTACAAAAGAAAATTACCTAACTTTTATTTTAGTTAATAATTTCAATTTCTCCATATTTTTTATTAAATTGCTTTTCCTTTGCTTAGGAGGACTTCAAATGATAATTAATTAAAAAGTATTTTATGGGAAAAGGAGATCTTAAAACTAAAAGAGGTAAAATTGTCAATAAATCTTATGGTGTTAGAAGACCCAAAGTAAAAAATAAAAAGAACGACACTAAAAAAGCTTAAAACCTCTACACAAAATACAAAGGAGAAATTTAGAATTAAATTTCTCCTTTGTATTTTACATCAATAACTGTTTTGCCATCAACTTATAAGTTAATTCATCCAACGCATCCAGCAATTTAGGAGTTGAAGAATTGCTTAATACTACAATCCCCTTTTTTTGCTGAAGAGAAAATCCAATATAATTGCTATATCCTACATCAATAGCTTTAGAGAAATAAACTGATCTTCCGGGATCCTCCGGATGAATAATTTTCCATCCTAATGCAGACCAAAAACCAGGTGTTATGATTAAGGTAGGCTGTTGTGTAAGTTTTAAAACTTGATTTTCAGAACTAAACTGAGCTTGTACAAATTTACTCAAATCAATCAAATTAGAATATCCTCCCGTCGCCGTTTTAAACAAATTAAATTCATGTATAGCTATTTCTTTTCCATTAGCATCATACCCTTTAACTACTTTTTTATTTTGAGGTTTTTGAATTGTAGTTGAATTCAATTCGTATTTATCAAAGATTTTATCTTGAATCAATTCCTCATAAGGCTTTTTATATATTCGAGACAAACTCTCGCCCAAGAGTGCAAAACCTATAAAAGAAAATCTTTGTCTTTTAAACATTTCCAAACTATCTATAGTAGCCTCGTTCTTAAAATATCTTTCTAAATCCGAAACTGAAAAGTTATAATAAAATAAATCGTCTATCTGTCTGTTATTTATTTCATGATCTGCGTCAAAATATTCAGGTAAGACCGGCAAAAAAGAAGAGTTATTCGCCAAGCTTGCAAATGAAAACTGCAAGCTGTCTTTAAATGGAAAATCAAAATAGGAATTAACTAAATCTGATAGATTTATTTTTTTATCTGTTATTGCTTCAGACAATAAAGTAGCTGTAAAAATCGTATTAAAGTTTCCCAAACCAAATAACATTTTTTTATTCTCAAAGGATTTAAGTTTAGTTCTATCTTTTTTTATTCCTATATATTTAACCTCATCTCCATTGATAACAGCAATTGCCAATTGTCCTTTGTCAGGCAAATTAATCGCTAATTCGTATATAATCTCTTCCTCCGATTGTTCCAAAAAAGATAAATCGGCTTGGTCTTGCGGGAAATTAATCACTCTGAACCCCACCAACTCTCCTTCGGTATTGACCGCTAAATTTAAAAGCATGATATCTTCACTTTCAAATTCAGTTTTGTATAGCGCCAGATTATTTTCATCTAACCCATAAAATTCCATCGATTTAATATTCCCCAACTTCTCCTTCATCTCCGCAAAAAAATTATAGGCTTTTACAGCTGGCAGTTCTTTTTGTAGAGCCTCAGAAAACAATCGATAAAAATCATCGTAATCACTCGTATTATAATCCTCTATAAAGACGGCTATTAAATTGTCATACTGTTTTTGTTGCGCAAACAAATTAACGCAGCAAAGCAATACAATAGTCAACATTATTTTTTTCATCATTATTAAATTCCTTTCAAAGTTTAAATATATTAGTTATTCCATAATCTAACAGTATATTTAACAATTTCTAAATAATTTATTTAATGATTAAACATTTTTACACAGATAATATTAATTGCATCCAACATTAAAAAACTTCTTGATTCTTTTCCCTTTTATTATCTTTTCTTATTGATTCATAATAAGAGTTTATAAGCTTCTATTCTTTTCGATTCTTAATTTTATTTATCTTAGCCCGAAATTGAAATTGAAATGACAAAAAGTGAAAAAGTAAATTTTGTTATGGAAACTTTAGATGCTCTATATCCCGAAGTTCCTGTTCCATTAGATCACAAAGATCCCTATACCCTTCTGATTGCTGTTTTACTATCCGCACAATGTACGGATGAACGCGTTAATAAAATTACCCCTATTTTATTTGCTAAAGCCGACAATCCATATGACATGATAAAAATGAGTGTAGAAGAAATCAAAGAGATTATCAGACCTTGTGGATTATCTCCTATGAAGTCAAAAGGGATTTATGGACTTTCTAAAATTTTAATTGAAAAATATAACGGGAAGGTTCCCGCTGACATAGATGCTTTAGAGACTCTTCCGGCTGTTGGGCATAAAACAGCTTCGGTCGTTATGGCTCAGGCGTTTAATATACCTGCTTTTCCAGTAGACACTCATATTCACCGATTGATGTACAGATGGAACTTTTCAAACGGAAAAAGTGTAACACAAACCGAAAAAGATGCCAAAAGACTGTTTCCAAAAGAAAAGTGGAATATACTTCACTTACAATTGGTATGGTATGGGAGGCAATACTCACCTGCGCGAGGCTGGAATCTTGAATTAGATGTCATAACCAGTGTGATTGGACGAAAATCTGTTCTAGCTGAATACTATAAAAAGAAAAACAAAAAAGCACTTAAATAATTATCTAAGTGCTTTTTTAGTTTTGCTAATTTTTATTCGATACCACAAGGATACCACTCATGCTGTTTAGCTTCAGCATAGAAATTGATTTTGAATAATTTAATAAGAACTGAACTGTTTCTTTTTTAGGTAAAATAATTTCTTTTTTAGGAATTGAGTAGATTTTTTTCATTTAATTACTTTAACAATTGTATCTTACTAACGCCTAATATATTTTTTTATTGCACTATGATTCTGACAAAATTATCTTTTTTTGATCTATCAGCTTTCTTAAATTCAACAAAGCATAACGCATCCTTCCCAATGCCGTATTAATACTTACATCCGTAAGTTCTGCAATTTCCTTAAAGCTCAAGTCCTGATATATTCGCATCATAATTACCTGTTGCTGATCTTCTGGAAGTTCTTTTATTAAAAAACGAACATCTTCTTCTATCTGCTCTTTTATCATAAAGCTTTCAACTGTGTCTCCTTCATCTTTTAAAAAAGAAAAAAATGGCAATTCTTCTGAATCTCGCTTCATTCCTGTCCGCTTTTCTTTTCTGAAATAATCCATTACCAAATTATGGGCAATACGCACAACCCAAGGTAGAAATTTACCTTCTTCGTTATATCTGTCCGACTTTAATGTGTGAATTACTTTTATAAATGTATCCTGAAAAATATCATCTGCCAAATCTCTATCGGCAATTTTGGAAAGAATAAATCCATAAATTTTAGACTGATGTCTTTTAATCAGCACTTCTAATGCTCCTTCATCCCCTGCTACGTAATACTTTACCAACGCAGCATCAGGCATATCCATATATAATACCATAGCAAAACTCTTTTTATAGTTTCATTACTAAACAAAGTATTTTTTGCGAATAGGCATCTTATATTTTGGGGTTAACAAAACAAATATAAAAATTATTTACTGTTAACAAAATCAAAATACAAAATATTTTAATTCGTACACTTTTTCTCCTTCTCATTTGGTTTTAAATACAGAGAAGAAAACCGTACTTTTGTATTCTTAACCTTGTTGGGCTATATGAAGAAAACAGATTACTCTAAAATCGACGCTAAACACAATATTATCATTAAAGGGGCGCAACTTCACAATCTAAAAAACATCGATGTAGTTATTCCCAGAAATCAAATGGTTGTCATTACAGGGCTTTCCGGATCGGGAAAATCAAGTTTAGCTTTCGATACACTTTATGCAGAAGGTCAGCGTCGCTATGTAGAAAGCTTATCAGCATACGCCCGCCAGTTTTTAGGTCGGATAGACAAACCAAAAGTTGAGTATATCAAAGGGATTGCGCCTGCCATTGCCATTGAACAAAAAGTAAATACAACCAATGCCCGTTCTACCGTAGGAACATCTACCGAAGTATACGATTACATGAAGCTTCTTTTTGCCAGAATAGGCAAAACTATCTCTCCGATTTCGGGAAAAGAAGTTAAAAAAGACACGGTTACAGATGTATTGGAGACTGTAAAAGTTCTTGAATTAAAATCCAAATGGCTACTTCTTGCTCCGATAACAATTGAAAACGATAGATCCGTTCCTGAGCATTTAAACCTATTATTACAGCAAGGTTACGCGCGAATCTTATTTAAAGGAGAAACCGTAAGACTTGATGAATTTTTAAACAATACTAATAATACTGCAAGTTATAAAACTGAAGATCTTATGCTTATTGTTGACCGAATTGTGGTGAGCGATAGCGAAGAGTTTTACAACCGCCTGGCGGATTCAGTTGAAACTGCTTTTTTTGAGGGAAAAGGATACTGCTATCTGGAGAATTTAGAAAATGGAAACAGAATAGAATTCAGCAACAAATTTGAGTTGGACAATATCACTTTTTTAGAACCCAACATTCATTTGTTCAGTTTTAATAATCCTTATGGAGCTTGCCCTACCTGCGATGGCTACGGAAATATTATAGGCATAGATGAAGAACTGGTTATACCTAATACAGGTTTATCCGTTTACGAAAATGCTATTTTCCCCTGGCGTGGCGAATCAATGAGCTGGTACAGAGATCAGTTGGTAAACAAGGCTTATAAATTTGATTTTCCTATCCACAAACCTCTTTTTGAACTTACAGAAGAGCAAAAAGATTTACTCTGGAAGGGGAATTCATATTTTACAGGGTTAAATGATTTTTTTGAAGAATTGGAAGCAAAGAGCTATAAAATTCAGAATCGCGTTCTGTTATCTCGATATAGAGGTAAAACCAAATGCCCTACCTGTAGAGGTAAAAGATTGCGTCAGGAAGCAAATTACGTTCAAGTAAACAATAAAACAATTTCTGAGCTCGTTGATCTTCCCATTAAAAAATTACAGATATTTTTTAATGAATTACAACTTAACGAATACGATGCTCAGGTTGCCAAGCGCCTTTTGATTGAAATTAAAAACCGGTTGGCATTTTTATCCAACGTAGGATTAGATTATCTAACATTAAATCGGAACTCTTCTACGCTTTCAGGCGGCGAATCACAACGAATTAATCTGGCAACTTCGCTGGGAAGTAGTCTGGTTGGTTCGATGTACATTTTGGATGAACCCAGTATCGGTCTCCATCCACGAGATACGGAAAAACTGATTGGTGTACTTGAAGATTTAAAAAAACTTGGAAATACAGTAATTGTTGTCGAACACGACGAAGATATCATGAAAGCTGCCGATCAGATTATAGATATTGGTCCTGAAGCTGGTACATATGGCGGAGAGTTAGTTGCTCAGGGAAGCTTTTCAGAAATTTTAAAGTCAAAGTCACTAACCGGGCGCTATTTAAATAATGATTTAAAAATTGAAATTCCTAAAACAAGACGATCTTACAAACACTATATAGAAATAATTGGCGCAAGAGAAAACAATCTTAAAAATATTGATGTTACTTTTCCACTGGAATGCCTGACAGTAATAACCGGAGTATCCGGCAGCGGAAAAAGTACTTTAGTAAAAAAAATCCTGTATCCTGCTTTACAGAAAAAGTTAACTGGTGTAAGCGAGAAACCGGGGCAGTTTACTGAATTAAAAGGACAATTTGGTATTATCAAACAAATTGAGTACGTTGATCAGAATCCCATAGGCAGAAGCTCGCGTTCTAATCCGGTAACATATATTAAAGCATATGATGAAATCCGCGATTTGTTTTCTAAACAGCAATTGTCAAAATTAAGAGGGTACCAGCCTAAACACTTTTCGTTTAACGTAGATGGCGGACGTTGCGAAACCTGTAAAGGAGAAGGAGTAGTAACTGTAGAAATGCAATTTATGGCAGACGTCCATCTTGAATGTGAAACGTGCCATGGAAAACGTTTTAAAAAAGAAATTCTTGAAGTTAAATTTGAAGGAAAGACTATCGACGATATTCTGACTATGACTATTGATGACGCTCTGAATTTTTTCACGGAACATACACAAACTAAAATAGCTCAAAAACTTCAGCCCCTTCACGACGTGGGACTTGGATATGTTCAGCTAGGACAGTCCTCTTCTACTCTCTCAGGAGGTGAGGCACAACGCATCAAGCTAGCATCGTTTCTTCTGGCAGGAAACACAAGAGAAAAAGTATTATTTGTTTTTGATGAACCGACTACAGGACTGCATTTTCACGATATTCAAAAGCTTTTAAAGTCATTTAATGCCTTAATAGAAAAAGGGCATTCTATTATCGTGATAGAACACAATCTGGATTTAATAAAATCCGCCGACTACATTATTGATATTGGTCCTGAAGGAGGAGAAAACGGCGGGCGACTTATAGCTTTCGGAACTCCTGAAGAAGTAAGCAAAAATAAAAAATCAATTACCGGACAGTATTTAAAAAATAAACTATATTAATTTGAGCCATATGCTATTTATATAAATAGCTCAACAACAAAGTCATTTTGTTTTTGTCTGATATATACCAAAAAACTTAAAAAGAAATCTCTTATTTACCAAATTAGGGATTTCTTTTTAAGTTACAATTATGTTTTAAACATACAATTTTATTCAATATTCATATATTATGTCGAGTATTTTATTACTTTTTCTTTGCCTGTTTATTGGGGTCATTATACAGCGCGTACCTAATTTTCCAAGAAATACTGCTGTAGTTCTCAATCAATATGTTTTGTTTATTACTTTACCTGCCATGGCATTATATTATTTACCAAAAATTGAATTAAGTTGGGATTTGCTCCTTCCCACTTCTGTAGCATGGATAGCTTTTGGGTTTTCTTATCTCCTTTTTGCATTTTTAGGAAAAATATATAATTGGTCAAAAAAGCTCACCGGCTGTTTAATTATTACCGCAGGACTAGGTAATACTTCATTTGTTGGTATTCCGGTAATTCAAGCATTATATGGAGAAGAAGCATTAACTACCTTGATTATAGTTGATTTACCAGGAACATTTGTAGTGCTCTCTACAGTAGGAATAATAATAGCCACTATGTATTCCAACCAAAAAAACAATAATGACTCTATAATTAGAAAAATATTTGGTTTTCCTCCGCTCATTGCATTTTTCATTGGTTTTTTAATGGCTGTTTTTAAAATAGATTTTCCCGAAATTTTTAGCAATGCCCTTAAAAGTCTAGCTGCAACACTCTCTCCCATTGCATTGATTTCAGTTGGCTTTCAGCTTAAATTTAAAGCATACAGCAAGCACTTTCGCTTTTTGGCTTTAGGACTTTCTTTTCAGCTGATTTTACTTCCGGCAATTATTTTTATTTTGTTTTTTGTGGTTCTGGGACATACTGATGAAGTTAGTAAAGTCTGTATTATAGAAGCCGCTATGGCTCCCATGATTACAGGTACGATTCTCGCATCTAACTACGGTCTTAAGCCGGAATTGAGTAATATGATGGTAGGTTTTGGAATTCCCATTTCGTTTATTACTATTGCCGGATGGTATATATTGGTAGAATATTTAATCGTTTAGAGAAGTGAGTTTTATCCGTTTCAAAAAACAATCAAACAGAATTTTACGTATTATTATTGTTATCTATATTATTTCTACATAAATTAAAATAATACCTGTACTTATTTTGTTAATAATTTACAAGCTATCTATTTACCGATACAATATCTTACTTCTCTTTATTTATAATGGTCTACAAAGGGTATGTTGTACAATAGTGGTACATAAATTTTAAATTACTTTTAAAATATTTTTTTTCAATTATATCATTGCTTATAATTTTGAGATTGCCTTTTGAATCAGTTCCATGTTAGACTTACTGATTCCAAAATCTTTAGACAAACTCATCCACTTAGCAAGTGCAGAACTAGTTTGTTCAATAACATTTTCTACGAATTCTTTTGACAACTTCGCTTCTAATCCTAATTTAGTAAGGTGTTTGATACTTATATTTCGTCCTTCTCCCACAACCATTGTACTTTGTTCTCCTCCTGGGCCACTAGAAAAAGTGAGGTCGTAAGCAGGTGATAATTTCCACTCGCCCAATTCATTCATTAAAAATGTAAAATTTTTTGAGTGATCATCTCGGTTGTGTGCCATCACATTAAAAACCGCTAATCGAAACATCTTTTCTACTTCTCGAATATCTTTGGTTAAAGCACCTGTCAATGATAATAAATCTTCATAATCAAGAGACGGAAATCTAAAATTATTATGAATCAAACCGCTAACCGTATGCATGTGCAGTCGTTTGTTCCCATTTCTATCAAAACGTTTTACAGCAAAATAGCCATTCCCTTTTTGTGAAGGAAACAAATGAATGGTTGGCATTTCAATTCCAGCATCCAAAGCCATTAATGCGTAAACATATTCTATTGCGCCAGCATCCATTCCATCTTGCGAATTTGGGAATTTTACCATCCAATGTTCAAAACTATTGTTTAACAGATCTGTTCCATGTATGATGTTTTTTCTTTCAGGATCAACACCAATCAATGCTTTTGGTCTCGCTCCGGCAGAAGATCCATTCAAAGCTAAAAGTTCTGTAATCACTTCCTCTGATTCACCTTCCAAAACTTCTTCGGTGTGTGTAGCCAAAATATCTAAATCAATCATTTCATCGTTTCTATGTAAGCTTTGATCGGGTTCATAAACTAAAGCACCCAAACCATTTAATCCAACATACGCTAAACGATCAAGCGGAGATATATCTGACGGAGAAATACCCTCCGAACGGAGTAAACGATCGAAAAGTAATCTTCCCCAACCATCGGGTAAACTATCGTTGAAAACTCCAGCTAAACCTTCAAAAGGACTTTTTGGAAGTTCTATCACACCACGTTGCAGAGGAAGTTTTATGGGAGAAATTTCTAAACTACTATGCAAAAAAGCTTCATCATATTCAAAATAGATAATGCTATTACGAATTGCCAAACGTCCAACAGGTTGAATTCCAGAACCGAAATTCAAACCTACTTTTATTTCTTTAACAGCTGTTTTCATTTTCTGTTTCCTCGTTTTCTAGTTGATTGTTCCTCTGATTTTAGCACTTCATCAATAGATTTAAAATGTTGCTCTTTGGGTTTTAAAGCATCAACTATCTCTTCTAATCCGCCAACAACCGAAAGTATTTTTAAAAATGAATCTAAAGAAATTACACCCTTTTGTTCAAATTTTCTCAATGTTGATAATGGGACACCAGCTCTTTCCGACAAACCTTCTTGAGTCAGTTCCATTTGTAATCGTCGAGCACGGATACTTTCAACGATTTTTTTTTGTATTTTTGATAACGATATAAATAACATTATGGTGGTATTTAAACAGATTTAATCAAAACAACTACTACTATTGTAGTACAAATATACAAAAAACTAATGTTTTATTACAGCAATTTGTTTAATTGCCTGTTTATAATTTTTATATAATCAGCTTGTAATTCTTTTGGAAGAAACGATTCTTGAATTAGTTTTTCTGCTTTTGGTACCCATTCTGAAATACGGTTAAAAACAGAGTTCATTTTCATTCTGTTTTAAAGAATGAATACTAACAGCACTAATCAATTTTGACAACAAGCCAAGAGTAATCCCATACGGTCATTTTGATTTATTTTCCAACTGTCTGTAGCAATGTTTAAAAGCCAACCTTCAGGAATTAAACCGTCGAAAAAAGGAAACAACCGTTTGCTTTGATACCCGTGTTTACCAACTGGCATTTGGAATGTAATAAATTGATTTGGATAGCGTTATATGTACGCTGGTAAATAATCAAAAATATAAGTTCCTTGATCGGTTTCGGTTAAAATTCCGGCATCAACAGTATTGTATTTAATTAAGGCTTGTCTCTTAAATCTTTTATATTTACCGGCGCTAACGTATGTCCGAACATCAATAATACCTGATTAACTTTAGATAAACTTAAATTTTCTTTTCCTTGTTCTATTTTGCGAATAACAGTTAAAGCCACGCCAGCCCGTTCAGCAAATTCTTCTTGAGTAAATCCTACTTTCTTACGTTGTTCTTTAACAAAATGTGCCAATGTTTGTTTCATAATTATATGCAATTACATTGATATTACCCTTTATTTCTTTTTTATATGCAAAAAGATATAAATATATGTAAATGTATAAAATTATATGTAATAGAATATAAAAAAGATGAATAATAATACCTTTAGATGTTATTTGTTACTATCGCAGTATGTACACTATTGTAATAAATTTAGTCTACACCAAAGATAGATTTTCTTAACAACAATAAATATATATTCTAATTCTCTATCCAAGGTAATTTCACCCCAAACTTATAGACTTTGTGATACGTCTTGATTTTTTGTTTTTTGTGGTTAATATTTTCTAATGATAAATCGGTTTCACCAAGTTCCATATCTGGATAAATAATTAAACAATCTATATTCCTATCATCCTTTACTTTCAATTTTTCTCTTACTGTATTTAAACGAGCATACCCTGCAACTTGCCGAATATCATTATGCAAATGCCCTGTATTATAATGTAATTTGTATTTAGCATCAATAACCATTTGGTTTTCCGATTCAGAAACCAAAATATCTAAAGAGTTCCCGTAGGTAGAAAATTGATAATGTATTTCTTTTTTTGATAAAGGATTATCCTCCATCATCTTACTAAATACATATAATTCAAATAATCTAGGCATATCAATCCAAAAAGGCGGAGTTGTTACTCTTTGTTCGGATGTTTGAGTTATGTTGTAGGCAAAGCGTTTTAAAATGTGGCTACCTATTTGCAAAGCGTCCTTATATTCTCTGTAAAACGGATTGTACTTTATATGTTTTAATTCTGTTTCCTTTATATCATCAGAAATCAATTCGAATGTAGGTCTGCAATAATTTATAGTTTGTTGAATAATATTATAATTATTGGATAGTAATATTTTATTATTTTCTACATAACTAATCACAAATTTTAAAACTTTCTTTAAAAAACGATTTTCCAAGTGATCTTCTCCAAACACTTGGTATTCACAAAAAGTTGAAGTTAATCTATTTTTAAAGATGTTCTGCTTGATATTTTGACCAACTAATATTTTACCTTTTACACGATTGTTTAAGTTTTCTTGAACTTTATAATAATTCTTTTTTAAACCTTTTCTTACAATTGATTTTAAAGTTTGCAGAAATCGAACAACCAGAAATGGTGTTAGCTTATCATCTTTTTGTTCGATTGAGATTTGGTCTGCTTCCCAATCAATCTGAACTAAATCTTGAACTTCCTGATTACTTTCGGCAACAGATGTAACCTGCAATAACATATTTAAATAATCTAATTCGTAAGGTTTATTTATAGCATTTTCCTCTTCAAAACTTGAATCATCTTCACTCTCTAATCTATTAATAAAAGATTGAATACTTACGTTGTTTATTTTAGGTTCTACATAAAGATACTTACCTGTTTGTCCTAACCAATCAATCCCGATACAATAATCGGCTTTTATTTCATAAGCATTTTCTTTCTTCTCAAAAAGAAACCGATAGCTACTATTATTATATGCTTTAGAGGTAATATTGCTATACTTTTCAAAATCAATATCCAAAAGCGATAACTCTTCTAAATTATCAGATATTTCGATATCCGATTGCTTTAATCGGATAAAAAATGATTTATGTTCTGATAAGCGTATTCCCATTATATAGACGGCTCTAAATCATCAATAAGTTTTTTGATATCATCCCCAATCAAAACGCCATCTTTTACATACTCAAACAAAATTGGTTTAATTTCAAAATCTAAACGAATATCCATAGAACCACCATCTGTAGATTTATCAATAAAATAGGAATGTCCTAATTGCACATCTTTCTTTTCAAATTCAGGTGATAAATTAGTATCAAAAAGTTTTTCAACTTGATAAAATAATTCAGAATCAAATAATATATTATCTTCTTCAGATAAATCTTTTGGTAACACATCTACAAATGCAAATCTTCTACGAATTGCATAATCAATATGACCTACTGAACGATCGGCTGTATTCATTGTTCCGATAATGTAAAGGTTTGGCGGTAAAATCAATTTGCTATCATTACCAACAGCATACATACTTTCTACAGCTTCTCCACGATATTCTAAAGCATAAATTAATTCACCTAATACTGAAGAAAGGTTTGCCCGATTGATTTCGTCTATGATTAGAACGTAGTTCTTTAATTCAATCTTTGCGTGAGTAGGAACTGACTCTTTAAATGTTTTTTTGAAATCGTAATATTTTTCTACAATCTTAATAAAATAAGTAGCGTGTTGCCGAGTTAATTCTTCAACGTCTGTCATTTTTTTGATATCTTGACGTTCGGTTGCACCTAAATCAATAATTTTCTTTAACTCTGAAAATTTCATATTTAAACCTTTGCTATGTGCAACCCAATTATCTCCCTTATATTTAAATCGTGTTTCGTCTGCTGAAAAGAGATAAACAGCTTCTGTTATATCATATTTATGATTTTCATTTTGAGCTAATTCATCTTTAATACTTTCTATAAAAGCATAAAAAACTGAATTTTCTTCTCGAACAATAACATCTGTTTTATTTGATTCGATATAATTATCTAATGCTTTTTTAGCAAAATCGGCTAACAATTTGTTTTCGGCTTCATATACAATTCCATCTCCATCTTCATTGGGTTTTGATACAATACCTCTCACGAAATCTTCGTATGTATAGCTCGGGTGAAATTGAATCAATTTTATCTGATCGCTATTATCATTTGGAAAGGTTTGCTCATAATTATCATAAATATACTTTGCAAATGCTCTCGCCCTTCTATCAGGGCTATTACTCGAACTTTCTTCCCAAATATTATCATTATAAGCCTTTTCAATACTTTTAAACGATGTTTTGTCTATTGTACCTGAATTTTTTTGAGATTGAACATGAGAGGAAGAAATATCAATGATTTTGTATTTGGCGTCACCAGCTACAGTTTTAATAAATAGGTTTTTCGTGATAAATTTTCTAATTATTGACGAATCTATTTGCTTTGGACGTAGCTGTTTGCTTGTATCACCAATCAACTCTTCAGCAATCATTTTAGCTTCTCTAGTCTTACCTGTTCCAGGAGGACCTTGAAGGATGATTTGTTTTTTGTATTTTAATAGATTAATTTCTTTTCTAAAGATAGTAGATGTATCAGAATTCATAATGTCGATAAGTTTTTGGTAATATTTATATGAAGAATCATTATCCGCTAAATATGCTGTAATGTTTGTTAATGTTTTCATTACTAAAGTATGGTCAACATTCCATTCACCAGATTTAATCCATTTAACTTTTCTACAACTTTTTAGCTCTACTCTATCATCATTAAAAAAATAATCTGATACTATTTTTCCATATCCAATTAATTTGTTTCTTCCTTTTTTACAAATAACGATGTCGCCAATTTTCATTTCTTGAGCAAATTCATAATTTGCATTTGTAGCATTGTAAGGATTGGTTTCATAATTATATAGATTTATCAAAGCTTGTTTTAACTGATCTTTTGAAGCATAATCTAATAAATTTCCTAAATCATCCCAACCAATTGCGATAATCTGATCATCTAAAAATTCTTCCCAAAAAGAAGCATCAGAACCAGGAGAAAAAATCCAATAATTTACATTTGTACTATTCGTGTCATCATTTAAAATAACACCTTTAGCTCCCTTACTTTCTAAAAAATCATTGATAGGTTTTCCTCCTCCTAATTGTTTAGTTACGGAATATTTAGGATAATTTTTATTTAAAAAAGCCTCACAATATTCTAATACAATTTTATTAGGATATAAATTACCTCCTAAATCTATTGCATAATTTTTAAAGGCATTTTTTCCAAAATCTTTTATAGATTTAAGTTGATTAAAAGCATATTCTAAAGCTTCCTTCCATGCTTTTTTTTCTATTTCATCCATGTAATAAAATATTTTAGGTTAAGATTTTTTTTATTTTATCTGCTAACTGGTCAAGCAAAATATCTGTAATATTAATACTTAATTGATTCGTATGGATTACTATTCGTGATGGATTAGCGAGATCGTCGTAATGTAAATTAATGTAATTTGTTTTACTTACTGGAATAGTTCCAATTTCTGCATTAAATTTAACTTTAAAAAGATTTTGAATATCAATATTAAAATCTCTCACATAATGTCCAACGGCAATTATTACAATAGGAAAACTTTGGTAAAAAGAATGTGTTAATAAATCTTGACGTTTTTCAATACTGTTGTTTCGTTCTTCAACATTGACTAAATGACTATATTCTGCAGTGGCACTATTTAACTCTGTAATAAAGCACTTTTCATGAAAATTTATGTTTAAACTTTTTTGATTTTCATTAAATAACTTATCGATCAATTTCTGATAATTGTAAAAGGTTGTACTAGTTCCGCCATTTCTACCAGTTTTTTTATTTTCTATTTTGTTTAGTTGCCCTTTATATGGGTATAACGGATTATAACTTGGATTACTTCCAAACCATGAGTTTACTAATTCTTGTTTTGTATCTTCAGCTAAATTTCTTCTCCAATCTATAGCATTATTAACAATTTCCCTCTCGTATTGTTCTTTATTTAATACACTATCAATAGCAGATTCTTTTCCGATAATTAAAATATTCGAGTTAGGATTTCCTGTCCCTAAATATAAATTTGCTGAATTACCTTCTACTAGCTCTTTGAAAACTTTTTTCATATCTATCTATTCTTCTTAAAATTCTCTGCTTGTTCCAATACATTTTTATACACATCGTCTTGTGTAATGGGTGGATAACCGAATTGATGCAGTTTTACAATTATATCCATTTTAAGTTGCGCTTTAATATCGTCACGGTCGCTCCAATCAGGATATTTAGCGGTATTGTCAACAATATTTTTTATCTCACGAGCTAGCTCAAGCATCTTATCTTTATCAAATTCAAAACCGTAAACCTGACAAATTTTATTGAGTATATCGTAAAAGGCTTTTTCTTCGTAATCAATTCCCAAATCTTGAAACGAATCCATTTCAACACGAAGTTTGATGATGAGATCCAACATTTGTTCGGCAGTATCAAACTGAATTCCTTCATAATCTAAGATATCACATTCACTTCGTTCATTGTAACGATTAATGATCGATTGCAATCTTTCGGAAAAATCTTGACCTTTAACTTTATTAACCTTTTTGAAATCGTTAATAGTCTGTTTTAGTAATCGTTCTAATATTTTGATTTTCGTATTGGGTAATTCCAAGTTCGATATTTTCTCGATGAATTTATCATTGAACAAATCAATAGCATTTGCTTTATTGTCATCTAACTTAAAGATCTCTTCAACTCCTTCCGAAATAATGGCTTCTTCTACCAACTTAGCAACTTTATCGTTCATTTGAGCCGTATCGGGTGCTTCGCCTTTTGTTAGTTTCACCACAATAGATTTTACTGCAAAATAAAAATGAATTTCATCTACTTCTCTCGAACTAAACAATTCTGAACCGCTTACTAGATTGTATGAAGATTTTAGCTTCTTGGTTACATTCACAAAAAACTTCTCAGATTCTTCTGTCAGCAATACCAATTCAGAAGCTCTGTTTAAACAGTTTAAACGCTCAACAGGTAATCCTTCAAAATAATCTTTTGTATCAAAGCGATGGAAAAACTGACGCAACAAATCTAACTGATCTCTAACAATGATTTCTGCTTGTGAAATATCTTCAAAATCATCATCGGCAGTTTGATTGTTAAACATCCCTAGCGCATGATTCAAATTCTTTTTGATGCCGATATAATCTACTACCAAACCACGATCTTTTCCTTGGTATTTTCGGTTTACTCGAGAAATAGTCTGTATTAGATTATGTGTTTGCAAAGGTTTGTCAATATAAATCGTATCCAAAAAAGGAACATCAAAACCTGTTAACCACATGTCAACCACTATGGCAATTTTAAAATTGGAATTGATTTGCTTAAACTGTCGATCCAGTTCTTTACGATCCTCTTTACTACCTAATAAATCCCACAATTCCTTTTCATCATCTTTATTACGTGTCATAATCATCTTAACACGCTCAATAGGTTTAATCTCCTTTTGTTCTTTTTCAGTTAAAGTTTCTGGAAGCATCATCTCTCCCCATTGAGGTCGTAAAGCTAAAATCTCTTTAAATAGTTTATATGCAATGCCACGAGATGCACATACAAACATAACTTTGCCGGCTACCGTTGCGTTTTCTTCCAAACGATTTTCATAATGTTCCACAAAGTCACTTGCAATGGCTTTTATACGGTCACCATCACCTAAAACGACTTCCATTTTGGCAATGGCTTTTTGACTGGCTTCTACATGATATTCCGAAGCTCCTTCTGCCACTGCATTTTCATAATATTGTTCAATTTCCTGAACTTTATTATAATCTAAATTTACTTTTGCAGCTCGACCTTCATACACCAATCGCACGGTAATTTCATCATTTACCGATTCAAACATGGTATATTGATCTACCACGTTACCAAATACTTCTAACGTTTTATCAATTGGTGTTCCTGTAAAGCCTACATAAGTTGCATTGGGTAATGAATCGTGCAGGTATTTGGCAAAACCATACGATTTCGTAACACCTTTCTCTTCATCTATTTTGACTTTTAAATCTAAATTGACTTGCGAACGATGGGCTTCATCTGAAATACAAATGATGTTGGTTCTATCGGATAAAATATCTGCATCTTCAGCAAATTTTTGTACCGTTGTTAAATACACCCCGCCACTTTCAATTCCTCGTAGACGATCTCTTAAATCAGCTCTTGACTCAATATTGATGATGTTTTCATCGCCAATAAATTTTTTGGCATTGGTAAAGTCTTTGGACAACTGATCATCTAAATCGGTACGATCTGAAATAATGATGATTGTTGGACTTGCAAAATCAGTCGAACGCATTAATAACCTAGAAAGATATAACATGGTATAACTTTTTCCACAGCCTGTTGCTCCAAAATAAGTTCCGCCTTTACCATCTCCTTCAGGTTTACGATGTGCCTTTATATTTTGATACAACTTTTTAGATGCGTAATACTGCGGATAACGTGTCAATATTTTCAGTTCGTTTTTTGAAGTATCAGGAAACAACACAAAATGATGAATAATATCTACGAGTCTGTTCTGGTTCAACATTCCGTGAACAATGGAAGTGGTAGTTTCAATACCTGACAAAGCTTTTTTCTCTTCACCCGTAATTTTGTTCCATCCGTAATAAAATTCGTAAGGAGAAAATACCGTTCCTGCTTTATTATTCACGCCATCGCTAATTACACAAAACACATTGTATTTCATCAGTTCCGGAATAGCTCTACGGTAACGAACAGTTAATTGTTTAAACGCATCGTAAATGGTAATTTCTTCTTCAATGGCTGTCTTAAATTCAAAAACAACCACGGGAATACCATTGATGTACAAAATCAAATCAGGAATACGCAGTTCCGATCCTTGAATTTCTAATTGATTGACAATTTTAAACGAGTTTTCTTTGATATTTTCTATATTGATATACCGAATATGTAAATCTTTTTTTAGTGGATTGTTACGTTTAAAAATCAAGCCATCTGCTAATAATTTGCAGATGTATTTATTGGAATCGTATAAGTTAGAAGCCGATTGAAAAGCAATTTCATTAATGATACTTTCCAATTCTATTTCTTCTAAATCGGAATATCGAGCCAACAAAAAAGCACGCAAATCTTCCTTAATCAATACTTCTTGATTCGAGCTTCTCTGCAACTGTTTTCCATCAACATAAGTATAGCCTTCTGTTTCCAAAAGCCTGATAAAAGCTTGCTCTAATTGTGATTCGGTGTATTTCATAACTTATATACTTTCATAATACTTAAGCTTTCTCTTATTAAAAGCCGGCATTGCACCCTCCAATACTTTTACGATACAATCATTTATTACAGGGTTTTCGATAGCCCCAGCTTTAAACGAAAATTTGTAATTGTTTTCCTTGTCTAATTCTGTGAAAATTACTTGCTCAGCATCCGCAACAACAGCTAAATTAGGATTATGTGTAACTAAAATTATTTGTCTTTTAGCTTTTGCTTTTTTTATAAAAGGAACTAAAATATTAGCTACGCTATGATTATCTAAATTATCTTCTGGTTGGTCAATGATCAGCGGTATATCATTATTATCTAACAATAAATAGAAAATTAAAAGCAAAGCACCTTTCTCTCCTGGGGATAATTGGTTTAAGCTTTTATTACCTTGACGAAGTTCATAATTATAATCAACGAAATCTAATGAGAATAAATAATCATATAATTCAACGACATCACTAACTTGATTTTCAATATTAGTTGATTGATTATTAGCATCTCTCAAGTCAACAAACAAAGCATTAGTAATAGATTTTAGCAGGTCTGAAATATTATCAAATGTATCTAAACTCGATTGTTCCAATATTTTCTTTAACTGAAGTTCAGCGTTTTCTTTACCATAAAAAGTTCCTATTTTATTCAGAGAAATATACTCTAAAAACTTCTTTTGAAAGTTAGACTTCAAAACAAATGAAGCTTCTACTTGTATAGGATATGCTGCAAGTAAATAAGCATTTTCTTCAATTATTTTATCAATTTTTTGTTTAACATTTTTATAAATTCCTAATACAGATTCTTTTAGCTCAAAAATTTCTTTAGTTACTTCTATACGTAATTTTCTTTCGGTTTGAATTTCAGACTCAAGTATTTCATTAATATATTTTAATTCATTTTTAAAGAACTCAAGACTGCCACTTGTAGTGACATTTCCAATGATCTTACTCTTATTTTCTTCCCATTGCTTTTTATCAATAAGATAATTTTGGTAAATTTTGTCTGCCTCACCCAGATCATTTTGTATTCTCTCTTGCTGCAACTTTAGTTCACTAATCTTTTGAGGAATAGTTCTAAAATTAGAATTATCGCTATTTTCTTCTCCTAATAGTACTTTTATTTTTGTGTATTCATCATCTTTTACTGTTAATAACCCATTAATACTTTCTAAATTAGAAGTTATAGTTAATATAGTATTAATATCCAAACCGTATTTTAACAATTCGTCTTTGATTTCTATTTTGAAGAATTCAAATTCTTTGAGCTTATTTTCAATCTTTTGCTTAGTTGTTTTCAAATTATTAATTTCAATCAATAAATTTGATTTATTATCCGTGGTAGAAATCAACAATTTAGTTTCATCTTCAATTTTCTGATTTAATTCGAAAAGTTTCTGATTTATTACTATATTATTTTTAGCATGTTCTGGATCATCATTAGGATTAGGAACTACATCAGGCTCCATCAAAGCTTTTAGTTCATTTTCTTTTATTTCAATTTGATTTTCAATGCTTTTTTTATACTCAGGATTTAGTTTTTTCTCTTTCTCAAATAATGATTTATTTATTGCCTGAAGTTTGTTTTTTAAGCCAAGTATTTCCTCTTCAGTAACTAAAGTTTTAAAATCGATTAATTGCTGAAAGGTATTTTTTCCCAATTTATCTGATACTTCTAAATGAGTGAAAACAACATTCTCTATCTCTCTATTGAAATCCTCAATAGAATCGTGATTGTTCGTTAATCTTTCAAAATAACCTTGAGGTAAATATTTTACCTTTTCAGATACGGATTCCGCGACTTTGTCATTTAAATTCTTGATTACTGAGTTACCGCTTTTCCATGTTAGCGTAGCTTCGAAATTAGATGATTTTCTACCATTATTTTCTCCAAACCGTTTCTTATTCAAAAAAGAAAAATCATCATGACTACCGCAATAATCTCCACATAATCCAATAATATCCGCTAATGCACTTTTACCGTTTCCTTTGTTTCCAATAATTGCAACTAATTCTGGATTCAGCGGAATTTCTATATTATTAAACCATTCACCTTGTGTTTTGGGATCATAGCCAGCAACGGAATTTACTTTAATTGAATCAATGTATTTTGTACGATTTGTATTTATCCTTTCTGTCACTTCAGGTTTATCTCCTATAAAAAGGCGTCCTTCTTTCTCTATAATTACTTGACGTAAACCATCAAATGAAATATCTGATTTTAGCCAATTTAAGCAATTACCAATCCTGTCTTTCTCAGTAGTCTCCGAAGAAAAAGAATGTGCATCACTACAATCAAATAAAAAATCATTTACACCCTGAGATGTTAATTTTTGTTTGGCGGCATTATACTTAGCTGTATTCTCCGAAGCTGTAAAGACTATGTTTGCTTCATTAATTATACTTTTTTTTTGAGCAATAGAAGCATCCGACCATTTTAATTCATCCCATTCAGTTTTCCCAATTGCTATAAGATACTTGTTATCAAAACAATCCTTTTTTAAAGATTCAAATATTTGAGACTCTTTTAAATTTAAATTATTAAAGCCTTCAGACAAGTCGCTTCCATATTTATTAATTTGATCATCTGGAACGGCTTTTTTGATAAGTTGTCCAAGTTCTGCAACACTTTCTTTAGTAATAGCTCTCGTCCATGCCTTACCATCAGCCTCTAAAGTATAAGATTGATGTAAAGTATTTAAGAACTGACTTTCAATAGTGTCAATTGGAAGATCTGGTGAAAAAATAACATGAAAATTGATTCGTTTTATATTTTTAAATTCAACTCCTGCAAACTTTTCAATTCTAAATTCTAAAACAGGTATTAATAATAAATTTTGTAAACGATTATTTTCTTGCTGTTCCTTTAAAAGTCTTTTGTAGCCATCTAAAAAAAAATAATCATTAACTCCAATTACTTTAAATTGTGGTGGAAGCTTTTCTAAATCAGTAATGTATTTTTCCCAAACATCTTCACTATTTCCATATCTATGAAAAATCGAATCTGGAGTATGCACATGTAAATCCCAAATATTCCATTCTGAGCCTTTATCTATCATAATTTAAGTTTTCTAGTAGTTTTTATTAGTTTTATATTACCCCTCCAACGTTGCCAAGCGACTTAACAACAACGATTGAAGCTTATTGATCTTTTCGGTTTTATTTCTTAGTGTTTTACACCTCTTTCTAATTTTTCAAGACGATTTATCAAACCCATACTAGGATTGTTATCATTTAATAAATGCTTAGCTCTACACTTTTTAGATAGATATTGTAATGCTTGTAAAGCACTAACTTCTGTAGCTTTAAAGTTGATATTGAAATTTAATGCTGACAAAGTATCCGATAAAAAGAAAGAATTTTTATCAAGACTTACAATATAAGCATCAATAGTTTCTCGCCATTTTTGAGGTCTCTCCGATATTAATAGTAACATCAACTCATGTTTTATCAAGCTATTAGTTTCGTTTTCAGCTTTATCTATTAATAAAGGTCCCATTTTACTTGAAAATAGATCATCTTTAAAAAACTTAACTACGTTTGTTGGAACAGCTAGTAGAACAGCCAATCTTTTTAAATGTGGGTCAGATATATCAAAATCTTCTTCGTCTAAGTGGAATCGAGCTCCTTCAAAAGCAACATCTCCTTTATCTGCAAGTAAAGGAGATAATACAATCAAAAGTTTGTTTATTTCGTTCCAAGACAATATTATTTTATCCAATAATTCTTTCTTCAAATTTGGAGCTACAAAATCGCAATTTCTCAAAGCTCGAGAAGTTGCAGATATTTGTCTCATTAAAACTAAAAAAGAATAATCTCTTATAACAGAGTTAATTACTTGGTTATAAGGTCTAATTTGATTATAATGTTTATCATCATATTTATCTTTAACTTCATCAGGTAATCCAGAAGAAATTACATTTTCACTAATTTTAGCTTCTTCTTTTTCTATTGTCTCTCTATCAGGTTCCCAAGATATAGATTTAAAAGGATTTATATTATCAGGTATTTTAACTTTACTTCTCACAGACAATAATGTTTCATCTAAATCTTTACTTAACACTTCTAAAGCATCAGCCTTATTCCTATCTATGCCAGTGTAAAATTCAATAATCTCTGGAAAATCAATATATTTTTTATCATTATATATTTTTTGTAAAAACTCTTTATTCATATTCATTCTATGAGCAAGAAAATAAAATACCCAATATGAATTTTTGAAATAGTAGAGATTAAAATTTCTTCCGATAATAGAATTATCTACCAAAACATTTAGTAAATATCCTAAATCTAATTCTATGAAATTTTCTTCACAAAATTCTCTTAGTTCTGTTTTAAAAAAATCTTCTGCAAATTCAAAATTATTTCTTATTAGCAATAATTCACATAAATAGCCTAAGACAAAACTACAATCTTTTACATCTGGTTTTTTATCGTGATAGGTAGGAATATCGTATTCATCAAAAATTGTATTTAAAATTGTATCTAACAATTTTGTTCTGTTAATTGGACTATATTCTGCGCCTATTTTTGAAGATGCCCTTAAAATTGAAATACAATTTTTTGGAGTTCTGTGCAAATTTAAAATTTCTAAGTCTTTGGTAACTTTTCCTAAAATAACATCGTCATCTTCTTCCAAAGATTTTACTCGTGAATAATTTACTACTATTTTTCTAACATCGTTTTGAGGTAATGGTAATAAATACAGTGATTTGAATTGCCTTTTTATTTCAACTTTATCATCTTCGTCTGATTTCAAGAAAAAGTTATTATCAATTGTATTGAAAATAACGATGGGTATGTCTTCAAATCCATCGCAAACGTTTTTTATCATCTGCATAATACCATTTTCCTCAAGGCAAACAGAATCTAATAATATACAATCTATATTTTTAGAATCTTCTAAAAAATAGTTTTGAATTTCATTATGAACATCTTTTACAACTTTATGTTTTTTCGTTTTTTTTGCATCTATATATATAAAGGTTTTTCCTAGTTTCCACGCTTCTAATTTCATATAATGAGCAAGTGAGGTCAATCCAAATTCAGATGGAGCCTTGATTATTATATTACAAGGGTATTCAACTATTGATTCTACATCAATTTTACCATCTCCATTTTTTAATGGTGAATCAGGAATTTCTCTTTTAGAACTTATGATAGGATCTATCCATATAGGTGACTTTTCGTTATAAGATTTTAATGATTCTTCTAAATCTAATTCTAAACGTTTTAAAATATGATCAACTTGATCAACCTTTTCTTCAGCGTTATTTACCGGTGATTTTTTTTTTATAAAAAGTTCTAAGTGATTTTTAAGGGAATCTTCAAAATTATTAACACCTTCAAAATCTGTATATATCCCTAATTCTCGAACTTTATTTTTAAATTCTTTAACTTTATTATATTGTTCCTGATTAAAAGTATCTGGGTCAATTAATTCTTTACCAAAGAAGAATAATATTTGTGGTGATTGTGGATTTTTCTCTTTTCTTAATAAGGCATCATTAAACTCATGTTCTGTTCCACTACCAGCTTTTTTTGTAGGATGTCCATATCTGTTTTTCATAATACCAATAAAAATATCATAATTAGAGTCAATTATATGTTCATCAATTATTTCTTGACCATTTTTCCCTATGTCTGGTAAAACATCATTTTCCCACATAAATGTTTCAAAATTTATATTTAAGTGTTTTGTCAATCCGTTATTAAGGTCATTAATAACTTTTTCACATATTTCTCTTTCTTCTGAACAATCACCAGGTGATGATATAAAACATTTATAAAAATTTCTAGTATTCATAATTAATAGTAGTTTAGTTTTAGTTTACCCCTCCAACCTCGCCAAGCGACTTAACAACAATGATTGAAGTTGAGTGAGTTTTTGGTTTTGGTTATTAATTGTTATTTTATAATCTTCTAGTTGATTTAATTCGAAGTCAAACGCTTCTAAAACATTATTTTCAGGTATTAAAATCTGCATACTATTCAAGTATTCAGTAGTCATACTTGGAACAGCAGAACCGACATTTAAAGAATTAAAATCCATCTTAGAAAGTACATTAAAAACATAAATTAATGTATTATCTATTTTTGGAATTGTATAAAACATTGTATCAACTGACCAAAATGGTGTTTTTACATAAAGAATATTATTTAAAGAACCTTTCCTAGGTATTAAAACTGAGGGCTTATTGTAAAGAACTTCATTTACATAACCCATTATTCCTCCAGATCCATATAATGGTATATCTCCTTTACTCAGATGTTTATAATCTTTACCATATTTAACCGTAATTAAATCGGATAATAATCCAACCTCCCAACCTTCAGGAATTTCCTTTTCCAATTCTTGGTTGTACACCATTTTTCCGCCAGAAGATTTGTAAGCTTGTCCGTTTTCATTCGGAAATTCAAAATCTACAAACCAATGTTTGTACAAAGCTTGAGCTGTGGCTTCTAACTTCTCGCAAATTTGCTCGTTTATTTTTATTTTGTTTGATACAGCTTGGTATTGAGTGACTATTTCCTTTTGTTTTTCGAGGGTTGGAACAGGTAATTCTACGTCACACATTTCTTCCATATCAAAGAATTCATGAGCACTACCATGAGATTTGAAACGTGCATAGCGATCAAACTCTGGACGCTTAAACCACATTAATAAATAATCTGGATTTAAAACATTTTCATCTTTAACTTCGAAAATTCTATATGAAGGAGAAACAATACAACTTTCCCCTTTTCTTAATGCAATTGATATTTTATCTCCGTTACGAGTAGTAGCTCTGTTAAACACAAATTGGTTATAATGAGCCACACGATATTTAGACAAATCTACTCCTATAGTGTTTGTCTTTGCTTTCTGAAAATATTTATTGTTACTTACTCCTTGCAATAAATCGTATTTATTTCCCTCATTGAATTCAACTTTTTCAATGATATAATCACCAAGTCGTTTATAACTCATAACCTAATGATTTAAATACGTTCACTACATCATTTTTTAAAGCTTCTTCTTGTTCAAATAAAGAAGATAGTTCTGTCTTAATTTCATTCATCTTTTCATCAAAATTGAAATTCTCTTCAATGTTTTTGAAGTCAATGAATTTACTTGGAACTAAAGAATAATCTTTCTTCCGAATTTCATCTATATGTACGCTTTTACAAAACTCTTCTATATTTTGATAGGTTGATTCAAAATCAATTTGTTGCCAATTATGATAGGTTTGTGAAATTTTAGAAATCGTATCTTCATCAAATTCGATAAATTTCTTCTCAAAAGGTACTCCCTCTCTTCTTAAATCAAAGAATAAGACTTCATTTCTTCTATCTCTATAATGTTTAATAACATCATTTAATTCAACAGTACGTTCTAATTTGTTTCTATTGATTATCCACATAGAAACACTAATATCTGTCGAATAAAACATACTTCCTGGCAAAATCAGAATCGCTTCTACCAAGTCGTTTTCTATAATTTGTTTACGAATTTTGTATTCTTCACCACCGCCACTCAAAGCGCCGTTTGCTAGGATAAAACCAGCTACTCCATTTTGAGATAACTTTGAAATCATGTTCAAAATCCATGCGTAATTGGCATTCGATTTTGGAGGAACTTCGTAACCTGCCCAACGTGCATCGTTAGTTAATTCATTTTCTGCACGCCAATCTTTTAAATTAAAAGGAGGATTAGCCATGATGTAATCGGCTTTCAAGTCTTTGTGTTGGTCGTCACTGAATGTATCAGCTGCTTTATTGCCCAAATTAGCAGAAATCCCACGTATGGCTAAGTTCATCTTTGCCAGTTTAAACGTGGTATTCGTTAACTCTTGTCCGTAAATCGAAATGTCTTTTTTGTTTCCTTGGTGTTTCTCAATAAACTTCAACGATTGCACAAACATACCACCCGAACCGCAAGAAGGGTCATAGATTTTCCCTTTGTATGGTTCAATCATTTCGGCAATCAGGTTCACGATGGACTTTGGTGTATAGAATTCTCCTTTTCCTTTTCCTTCTGCTATGGCAAACTTGCTCAAAAAGTATTCGTACACACGCCCAACAATATCTTGAGCTTCATCTTTCAGGGTGTCGATATTGTTGATGGTATCCAATAGGGAAGAGAACTTAGATTGATCCAAACCTAAGCGTGAAAAATAATTATCAGGTAAAGCTCCTTCTAACGATTTATTGGTACGCTCAATGGTTTTTAGAGCCGAATCGACTTTTAAGGTAATGTCTTCTTGTTTGGCATTTTCGATAATGTATGTCCAACGAGATTCTTCGGGTAAGTAGAAAACATTCTCTGCTTGATAAAATTCTGGAATTTCGATAAAAGCCTCTTTGTGTTCGTTGATAAGTTCCTGTCTTCTTTTTAAGAATTTGTCATTCGCAAATTTTAAGAAGATTAAACTCAATACAACATGCTTGTATTCTGAAGGTTCAACCGAACCACGTAACTTATTAGCAGAATCCCATAGGATTTCTTCGGTACTTTTTGTTTGGACTTTTTTAGCCATTTATGATAAATAGTGTTTTGCGTAAATATACTAATTGTTAAAATGTAAAGAAAACGAAAATAAAGAAAATTATAATGTGGAAACCCGTAACTATTTCTGATATAATCTTTATTTACAATAAATTCTTGCACTTCAAATAAAGGACTTTTAAAAGACGAATTGTGTCGTTTTGAACAAAAAAGTAAAATAAAGTAAAAAAAAGAAAAAAGCTTAGATACTACTCTAAGCTTTTCAATCATCCTTTTCCCTTGTCTGTTAAATAATACCTTTGATTTCTGCTTGTTGGTTTATCAGGAATGGTCAAGGCTATTAAACCTGATTCTAGTGCTGGTTGTAAATAATTATATAAAAATGTAGGACGATGCTTTATACCAACAAGTTCCATTAATTCTACACTGCTATATTTCTTATCTGCCATACTCGAAATTAATAATCGAACTTGTTCGGTATCTTGTTCGGTATCTTGTTCGGTATCTTGTTCGGTATCTTGTTCGGTATCTTGTTCGGTATCTTGTTCGGTATCTTGTTCGGTTCTAGTTACAGATTCTGTTGTAAACAATGTAACTCTTAAAAAGTTTTCAGAAAAATGAAAGCTGTCTTTTGCATAAGCCTGTAAAATTCTTGGAATACCTGAACCTAATTGTTCTACCAAATCTAAGTCCTTGAAAATACGCATCAATTCTTTATTTCTGATGATCGAATATCCTTCAAAAAACTCTTCTTTTGAAAGTCCTTCAGGTAAACTACCATACGAAGTAATTTCCAAACGATCGTCAAAAATCTCAAATTTCGGAGCAACTTCTTTTGTATAATCGTTATGTACAAAGGCATTGATTACCGCTTCACGCAAGGCAATGGCGTTCCACAACCGTTGTTCTTTACGTTCCTTCGGAGTGATTTTCGTTAATGTGCGGTTTTCTAAATTCAATTTATCTAAAACCTGATGCGTGGCTTTAATCAATGATTCATATCCATACTCATTGCTTTCTGCTAATTCTACTCGATTTAAACCTTGATAACGAGCTACTTTTATAGAAATATTATTGATGTCGTTCATTAAATACGCCACATAATTATAACTTCCTTCTTCTGTAACTAATTCTAAATTTCGGGCAAATTGCTCATTTAAAGCTTTTCCAATCGATTGATAATAAATATGTAATTGCTGAAACTTTAACTCTTGTTTAGGCGATTTCATATTTCCGATAGAATTTCGGATTCTCTTGCTAAAAAGTTGTTCTATTTGTCGAGTAGGCATCGGTTCGGCTGAACTTCCAATTCGAATGAAAGCACCTTTCTCAGAAAGTCCGTATTTCTTTATGTAATACGGCTTTTCATAACCCCCAGCTACAATAATTTTAATAATTTCTTTATCCTCTTTCTTTTCAAGAATCAAATCAAAAAGTCCTAAACAAGATGGTAAAATATTCGTTTTTAACCTATCTTTAATAAGTAATTGTTCCTGATCAGCATCATTTACACCGATTGGAATTCCGTTTTTATCAATACCAATATAAATTACGCCACCTTCGTTAGAATTTAAGAAGGCTACTACTTCTTTTTCTAATTCGGGCGTTAATTTTTGTTTGAACTCTATGTGTTTGTTCTCGATCATCTTGCGGTGTTGTTACTCGCTAATCAAAATTCTTAAATAAGATTCATTTCCTCCATCAATACTTAGATATCCACAAGAACATTTTTTTAAATCATAGTTATTTTCTGATGTAAGAATATCTTTGCATCTATTACAAATACGCTGATTCTCTTTCAAATTATAACTTCTTGAAAGCTCATTTATTTCATTTATTTTATCCTCAAAACTTTTCATTTTCATCGAATTTAAGCAAATATAACAAATGGAAACTAAACTTCACTAAACACGATTTTGATATATTTAGAACATAATAGCATGGTATAATACGATCACAATTAAATACTCAAATGATAGAAAAATATAGTGATACAATACTATAAAGCTATCAAAAATAAATAATTCAGATAAAATATAATTTCTAAATAAATCAGTTTGTTTCGCATTTTAAAATCCGTAATTTAGCGGTATTAAAATAGTAATTAATTAGAGCGTAAGCTATCGTTATTGGTTATCAGAAATTGCGACCTTCAGATACACAACCTATTAACGATAGACCTTACGCCCGTTCCTTATAATGATTTGGTACGGGCTGGTCTATCTGTTGTGTGGGTTGTCGCAAACCTCTGATAAAGATATGATCATGCTTCGTACCTTTTTCTTTACTTCAAAATAAGGTTTAACTAAATTGCTATCATCATGAAAAAAATTTCACTTCTCTTTTTTTTAATATTGAGTATTTCGAGCTTTGCACAAACCCAACAAGAAAAAGAATTAACTGCCGAAGAAAAGAAAAAAATTATTGCTCAAAAACGATACGAGAAGCTTAAAAAACGTAGCGAATGTGCTAAAAAAACGCTCGAAAGTCAAAAGAATGCATTTCAAAACGACACTATTGATTATGGAAAGCGTGACCAAGAAATTATGAAAAATATTTTCGATCGTTATAAATCTGAAAATGATTCACTTAAAAAGAAAGAAGAAAGATACCAATCTATTAATTTATAAGATTTTATCATGAATGAGTTCTATAATAAGCTATACGAAATAGCTTTTTTTGAATTGAAACAATTTAATAAAGAAATTTTAGCAGAAAACACACCAATCATAACTAAAGAAATTACGTTAAAAAATGGTTTGGTTATTTGTATTTCAAAATGGTTAGCCATAGATGCATTTGTGAAATTCACCCATAAAAACGACACTAATTCTTATTCATTTGATGAACTGCTTGCAATGAATTACGTTCCCGAACAACATCAAAATTTGGAGTTTTTAGAAGTGCATTCAAGCAGTTTTACCAAATTAACAGAAGTTTAAAACCGATTGAATAACAGCTTTTTATCGCTCATTATTTTATACAATTGTATAATTACATATTTATATAATTATTGAATTATACAATTGTATATTTATATAAAAATCAAGCGACTAAAATTTAGTTTCCCTTTATTTATTTCTCGAAAAAGGTTAGTTATTGAAAATGAAAAATCACTTTTCACTTTGAAACAATTCATTTAATTTATCTATTTCAAGAACTTTATTGTCAGCACCTTTTAAATCTTGAATTATTAATTCTAAATCTTTAATAATTTCCTCTTTAGATTCATACCCTTGTAAAGAAACGGCATTTACGGTATGCGATGCCACCTGTTTATTTACTGCATTAAAATAAACTTCATGCACCCGAAAATCAGGATTTTCTGCTGTTCCGTGGTCAATTATTTGATACCTCCATTTAATATCTTTGTTGTCTAACTTTTCCATTTTACAAATTTAGCGTTTTCTTTTAGGCTTACGACGTCTCAATGCATCATCATCTATCTCGTTACCGCTAATGCTACCAAGTAAGCTGCTAACACTGCTAATAACGGCACTTGTACCAGTAGAAAGTTGATTAGAAACTGCTTCTTCAAGCTCTTGTTCTGTTTCTTTGTAATTATTAGTTCGTTCATAATGGGTGTTAAATCCACTTTCGTTTCTGTTTTGGTAAGAGCTTTCATTGTTTGATGTAAAACCAGCTGATTGTTCATGATGTTGTTTTGAATTTCGGCTAGTTTGACCATTCCTGTTTTCAGTTCCTCGATTTCCTTGGTCAAGTAATTCTTTAAATCGTTCTCTTGTATCACGGTTTGTTTCGCCAATTGTTTGACGGTCTCTGCTTTGTTCATAATTTAAATTGTTTTGAAGGTTTGCCCATTTGTATTGATTTCCTAATTTTTGCCCCTTTGCTATGAAACCATCATCGGAAATATAGGTAATTCCAGAAACCCGTCCGGTGCTTACGGATTGATTGAAAATTAAATGGACACCGTTTTGTTTGCATAGGGCTATAAAATCTGAAACTGTATCTGCTTTTGATAATGCATCTTTAACTCGTTCTTGCATTAACATTCGATCAGAAAGTTCTCCTGTGCGTTGAATCATTTCCAATTCATCTTTGCTTGGCGCTCGGTCTAAAGCTTCTTTGGATGATTTCACTGTTTCTATTCCATATTTTTGTTCGAGTTTCCGACAAATTTCCTCGCTTCGCTGATAATTATTGGAATCTGAAACGACAGAGCCATCGTATTTAATGCGTGATGCCAACACGTGAATATGTAAATGTTCAGCATCAAAATGTTGCCAAATTGCATACGCGTTGTCGTCAAAACCCATACCTGCCAAATAATCTTTACCGATTTGTGTTAATTGATTTTTAGATAATTGGTCAGTTGGTGCAAAATTTAGCGATACGTGATAAGTATCTCGGGTTAAATTTGGTCGCAATTGTTTCAAAAAGTTAATTTCTTTCAAAATACTTTCTCTATCATACTTGAAAAAATTATGATCTAACAATTCTGCCCGATCTTTAGGATTTTTAAGCTCCATTTTCTGATGGTTATAATCAAAAGCAGCAACAAATCCATGAATTTTCTGTTTTGCAATCATTGGCTCAGCATTTTTAAATGAATTGTCTCTAATAACATTTTAATTTCTTGCATGATTTCAATATCTATTTTATTCAATCGGGTTTGATGTATTGATCGTACGTATTGATTAAAATTATTAGAAATTCTTCTAGTCAATAAATGGGTGGACACATCAATTTTACTAATTCGATTGACATTTAATGATTTATTCATAATCAGTTCTCTAATTACTACACTAGCATTATCTTCTCTCAATGCAATCAATTGATCCAGCTTCTCTTTTTCGAATTTATTCAATGCAATCATTACATTGAATATTCGTAACTCATCGTTACTTTTTTTAGGTCTTGCCATAATTTCCAAATGAATGAAGTGAATTTGTTGTTTCGATGAGCAAGCGTTTTCCCATAGGGGAAACATGGCTTGCTCAGCCGAATTCAATAGTTAATAATTCCCCAGTAAATAATCGTTTAAGTCTTTCGATCCATTCTTATATAGATACCGAATGTCAGTGCATTTAGCCCCTAAAATTTCAAGGTATTTCTGAGTTGCTTTTGTGCCTGCTTTATCATTGTCGAGTGCTAAGAAAACATTTTTGTATTCCTCATAAACGGTGTCTAACTTATTAAGCATTGACAACGTATTGAGAACTACAAAATCGAATTGGCTTTCCGTTTTTGGAAATAACATCATAAGAGAAATAAAATCTGACCAGCTTTCCAAAACGATCAGTTGATTAGATTTACCTTTAATTGATGTGTACCATTTTTTACCTAAACACAGCTTCGCATATTTGTTTCGAATTTCAATTCCTCCTAAATCATTTTTAAAGCCAACGCCAAAATATTTTTTGCTATTTAGTTGGTAATAAACTTCAACTAAATATTTTTTACAGAGTTCAATATTCAGCTTCCGACTTTTTAAATATTCGATTAAAATGGTATTCTGTAAGGTTTGAATTTTGATAATAGAATAACTTTGTTTGTTATCAATCTTCTTTGGAAAAATGTTTTCTGGCTGGTGAAAAGAAAAAGAAACACTTTCATCTTGTAACCATTTTACAGCATCTTTAAAATTATAATTGAAAAGTTTCATTATAAAATCAATCGTATTTCCTTTAAAAGAACTATCGCCAAAATCAAAGAACAAATTGTTTTTACATTTTACTGAAGCCGTTTGTTCATTTCTCCATGGTGCTTTAAACCAAAACTCTTCTTTTTTCTTTTCAACCGATTCAATATTTAGTTTGTTTAAAATATTAATGATCGATATTTTTTTTAGTTCTTGTATATTATTCACTCGAAATTAATTTTATGTCTACCTAGCTACCTAAAACAAATAACACACTGATTAATAATTAGGTATGTTATTTGGTAAGCAAAAAAAACACATACCTTATTACCTTAAATAGGTTAGTTAGGTACTTTAATTTTATAGTTACCTACCTAAGTAAAACGTTATATATCAATATTTTAAATCTAATTAGGTAACTAGGTAAGTATTATTATAAAAAATTATATATCGTTAAATCCCCAAGGGGTATCTTTAAATTTTGGTTTGGCTAAATATCCATAAACTTGTCGTTTCGCATGCTTGATTCTAGAGAAGTCAAATTTCTTTAAAGCAGAACCTATTTTTTGAGCATTTAATTTATGTCCCATAATATGTAGTTCTGTAACAATTTCCGTTGCCGTTCTAAATTGGAGAATGTCATCTGTTTTTTCATAGAACTTTAAAACAAATTCATGTTCTGTTGTTTGAATGGTAAAACGTTCATTGCGGAGTTCATTTTGTTGAATTTCTTCAGCTGTTAAATCAGATTTAAAATCTTTTTGCTTTTTATAAATGTGATAAGCCTGAGCCCAAAAATCATCGATGTTAAAATCTTTACTATATGAAAAATCGATTTTTTTGATTACGCTAAAAATGATCCATCGTACAGAACCTGTATCATCACAAAGAAATTCAGCTCTATTGGTTGAAGCTAAAAAAGAACAAGTCCGAAATAATAACGTTGATCTATCTGAATAAGGAAGCCTTTCGTTAATTGATACTTGACTTATCAATGCCTTAACTGAATTGATATCGTATTTGCCCATTACGTCGAGTTCTTCGATATTTATAATGAAAGCTTTTGCTAGTTTGATTTTATCATCTTTTCCTGTCCCAATGGTTGTATATAAATATTTGGTTAAAATAGTAGGGCATAAATAATTTAGATAATAAGATTTACCAAAACTTTGTCCTCCTTCAAGTACAATTACATGTTTATTAATTTGATCGTCATTAAAAACGGTTTTTACAGCACGTACAGCCCATTTTAACAAATGATTTGCAAAGAGTAAATCATCATCAGTTTTGCAGTAACAAGCGTATTTAGAAATATAGTCAAACCCGTTCCACGGAGGTAAATTCTCAAAGTATTCAGTTAACGGATTAAATCTTGAAACGAAATGTGATTTTAAATATGTTTTAAAAACTTGCGGGCTTACATTGATCTTTTCTCGGTGAAGATGTATTAAAATTGATGATTCATTGAATTCAATTCTATTATTGGAAATTCTATCGATAATTTCATATTCTAAAGCTATCTCATTAAACCTAATGATATAATATTTATCTAATTCCTCTCTAATTTTATCGTACACGGAATCTGACCGATTAGATCGGTTATAATACTCAAATTCATTCATAATAATTGGATTATTTGAGTATATGTGCTTATATTTGCACCATACTCAATAAGTTACACAAAAGATATTTATGAGGATAAAGGCTGCAACCTTTATCCTCATTTTTTTGATTTAAAGAAGTAGTCTAGGGCTTTGTTCTCAATCTGAGCTTTTGATTGAGATTTGTTTTGACGTAACCAATGATCAATTTCTTCTCGATCAAAGAATAATATCTTTCCTTGTGGTTTAGAGTAAGGGATTTCGTTTAAATGCACTAATTTGTAGATGTAACTTCGTTTAAAGCCTGTATAGTCAATTAAGTCATCAACTGTAAGAATTGTTTTTGCTGTTTTAGATAAAATAGCTTCAATTCTTTCTAATTTTTCTAAAATTAAATTTGCTTCCATTTTCTCGTATGTTTTCAATTATGAAGCAAAGTAAAGAGTAAGAAAGAACTAATAAAATACGCTAAAGGCAAATAGCATAATAATTTATAAAAAAGATTTCGTTAGCCTATGTTCATTTTTCCACGTAGAATATGCTGTATTAAGAAGATTGAAGTTTTTCACTTCTCCATCAAATAAAAAACCTTCACAGATACTTTTTAAAAACGCTCGCCTTTTGAGTCCCTCAAAATGTTTTGACTCTTTAAAGATCACATTATGTAATAAATCAAACAGTAAAACATAAGTTACTGATTTAGATTTAGAGTTATATCCTTTTGTATCAATCCAATTAAGAGATTCTGAGATACCCCTATCGCAGAATAAAACAAAGTCCTTAAATGTTCCTTCAAGCATTTTATTTTTTACCAAAAAATCAAAAATTTGTTCCAACTCATTACTATTTGAAATTTTATTCTTAGGAATTAGATTTTCATAAAGTTTTGAATTACTAAAAAAGCCACTTTGTTCTAATTTCTCAAACGTTTCTTCAATCTCACATTCTAGCTTATAACTTTCATACAAATAATTTTGTAAATCTTCCATTTGAGTTCTTTCTTCACGTAAGTTACTAATATACGAGAAAGTATCATAAAAAAAACTTTGAATTTTGTTATGAATGATAGATTCAATATTATCGTTTGGTACTTCTTTTTCACAATTACTATAATCATCCTTTGCAAGAAAATTCATAAACACGTCCTCAACTTTCTTTGTTATCATTTGGTCAAAAAAAATTTTAACATCATCGTCTTGATTTAATAATTCGAGTAAATTTTCTTTAAAGACTTTATTTTTTTTCATAATTCAATTTTTAAAGTTGGTATTAAATTAGCTGCTTCTTTATTTTTTTGATCTACCATTTTGGCGTAAATCTGTGTGGTTCTTAACTCACTATGTCCTAAACGTTTGGAAACAGTGTAGATATCAGCTCCGTTTTCTAAAAGTAACACCGCATTGGTATGGCGTGCACTGTGAAAAGTTATATGCTTGGTAATTCCTGAACGATTACACCAACGCAATAACTCGGTATTATAAACGGCAGAATATTTTAAACCAATAAAAACACGGTCTGAAGGATATTTTCGTTCTCCTAACAATTCTCGTGCTTGTTCCGAAATGTATAAATACTCTACACCTAAAGTTTTTTCTTGTGTAAAGTTGACTTTTATTGTTTTTTTACCTTCTTGAAATTCTTCACGAACTTCAGCCCATATCATTTTATTGATATCACTCCATCGCAACCCACTTAAGCATGAAAAAATGAACGCACGTTTCAAAACAGGATATTTACATTCGGTATTTGCTAATTTTTGTAGTTCTTCATGGGTTAAATATTCACGCTGGCTTTCTTGTTGTTCAAACGATTTTACTTTAGCGCCGTAATTTATAGAAACATAACCATCATCAAAAGCCGCTCTTAAAGCAGCTTTAAATTTATTGAAATAAGAATATTTAGAATTTTCTGAAAGTAAGGTTTCACTTTTTGTCTTCGCTTCCGTATCAAAGTATTTACGCACCCGTTTTACAAAAGCTTCATCTACTTCTTCAAACGTTAAGGTAGGGGGAATACATCTTTTTAAATGTACCAAGGTTGCCGACCAGTTTCCATAATTTTTAGGAGAATTGTTTTTCTCCTCTGTTTTTTCATGAAAATAATCTAAAAATCTTCTTTTAGATTTGATATTATTTTTAAGATCAAACCTACCTTGATAAAATTCTGCTTCTCTGATTGACAAAATCTTTTTAGCTAAATCAAGGTTTTCCTTATTCTTTTTCTTTTCATTAGCTGTCTTAGCATTTGGATCAAGATAAAGCTGTAAATTCTCAAATTCACGAATATGTTTACGCTTTCCTTCAGATGAAATTTCAGAACCTTTATAGTACTCAATTAACAGACTAATTTTGCCACTTGGCAATTTTCTTTCTTTCAATGATATTTTCATATTGTGGTACGTTTGTACAACATAATACTTACATGTGGTACATATGAGGTAACAAATATAATGATAAAGGAATATAAAAGAAAAGATTATCAATATTAATTTACTGATAGTCAATCAAAAGAAATGAAATCTTAACAAAGAAAACTACATTTATTTACCGATACAAAAATTAGAAAAGATATTCCCCAGCAATTCGTCATTGGTTACTTGACCTGTAATTTCGCCAAAATAATACAACGCCTGCCGAATATCAATAGCCATTAAATCGGCTGAAATGTTCATATCTAATCCGTATTGTACTTTTTGGATTTCTTCTAAGGCTTTAATCAATGAATCATAATGACGGGTATTGGTTACAATGGTTTCATTGTTGCGCAAAGCACCGGTGTTTACGAAAGAAAGTAGTGTGTTTTTAAGTTCTTCAATACCCGTTTTATGTTTTGCAGAAGTGGTTTCAAGTTTAACCTCTAACGCTTCCAACTGGGATTGAATCCGTTGTAATTCTTCATCGGTAAGTAAATCAACTTTGTTAATGATAACGACCAATGGTTTTAAAGGATATTTATTCTTAACTTTTTCGATTTCAGTGATGTATTCTAAATTTTGGGTTTTAAATTTCAAACTTTCAAACAAATACAAAACCACTTGTGCCTGTTCAATCTTTTCAAACGTTTTTTGAATTCCAATGCTCTCGACAATATCTTCTGTTTCACGGATTCCCGCCGTATCAATAAAGCGAAAGCCAATACCTTCAATTATCAATTCATCTTCAATAGTATCACGCGTGGTTCCGGCAATATCCGAAACAATTGCACGTTCTTCATTTAATAAAGCATTTAATAAAGTTGATTTTCCAACATTCGGTTCTCCTACAATAGCAACCGGAATTCCGTTTTTAATCACATTTCCGACTGCAAAAGAATCGAGCAAACGTTTTAAAACAAACTGAATACGATTTACCAAATCTCTAAAAGCAGAACGATCGGCAAATTCGACATCTTCTTCCGAAAAATCCAATTCCAATTCAATTAACGAAGCAAAATTTAAAAGTTCTTCTCGTAGTTTTGCTATTTCGTTCGAAAAGCCTCCACGCATTTGCTGCATTGCTAATTGATGGGCAGCTTCGTTGTCCGAAGCTATTAAATCGGCAACTGCTTCTGCCTGCGACAAATCCATTTTTCCGTTTAAAAAAGAACGCATCGTAAACTCCCCTGCTGAAGCCATTCTACAACCTTTTCGCAGCAATAATTGTATAATTTGTTGTTGAATAAAAGTAGATCCGTGACATGAAATTTCGACTGTTGGTTCACCTGTGTACGAATTAGTTCCTTTAAATAACGACACCAAAACCTGATCAATGATTTTAGCGTCGTCTTTTATAAAACCTAAATGCAACGTATGTGTTTTTTGTTTTCGTAAATCTTTATTTTTTATTGATTGAAAAACATCTGCTACAAATTCAATGGCGTTAGGTCCTGAGACTCTTACAATAGCAACAGCTCCAGCACCAGACGGAGTAGCAAGTGCTACAATAGTATCGTTTAGTATCATATTTAATTATTCGACAGATGAATATTACAAAAATACACCTTGTTAATGAGATAAACTAAAAGTTGAAAAAAATCTATCTAAATCCTTTTAACTTTTCTCCTTCATTATTTTTTTAATCAACTTTACCTACGAGTTAGTTCTTCAAATTGAAATAAGAAAACAGAATACTTTTTACTTCTTCGACAGAATTAGGAATACTCTCATTACATAATAATCACCATACTAATTACTGTAGTAACTTTAAAAACATACATTTTTAAATGTAAAAGAGAATTCATTACTTTTATTTTTAATAATATGAAATTCATATAACATTTAATAACATTAAACCCGTTGTGCATTTTAAATAATACTCACTTTTAAGTTATTGATATTCCTATTGAAATATTCTTTGTTGATGAATTGTACAACTGTTAACGCCTTTATTTTAGCTAATAATCTGGTTTTGAAACCTTCAAATGTCTTGGCGTAATTACGTCTAATCATAAATTGGTCGCACAATTGCGAGAACAAGGTTTCAATTCTCTTTCGTTGTTTTTTGAACAAATAAAATTGTGGTTTATAATCCTTTTGATT
>NZ_SOAG01000011.1 GCF_004364575.1 Myroides indicus
TCCGAGCCTTGGAATCCGGTAACGGTATAAGTAAATGTTGGATCATCTTCGCCATATATTTTACCTTGGTTGTCATCGGCAATAACAGTCAGCGTGGCTTTGGTAATTTCAAAATCCGCACTTGTAAAGTCAATCACGTAATTTGCTCCTGCGCTTAAATCACCTTGAGTGATTGGGTAGGTTCCCGCGTCTTCGCCTGCTGTTCTGTCCAAAGCTCCGGTTAAGATGCTCTCATCATCCGAGCCTTGGAATCCGCTAACGCTATAAGTTAGTACCGGATCGGTTTCGCCGTATACTTTGCTTTGTCCGCTGTTGGCGGTTATGGTCAATGTGGCTTGGTTAATAACTACTTCTATTTTTGTGCGTTCGCTTTCGCAACCGTTGGCTGTAACTTGGCTTACCCAATACGTTTGCGTGCCCACTGCATCCGTTGTTGGTGTTGGTGCGGTGTTGGTGCCGGTTCCGGCGGTTTCGGTTGTGTACCACAACAAACTATTATTGGTGTCTGCTGTAGCGGTTAATGCTGTAGCAATATCTCCATAGATATACGTTAGTGTTGCAGATGATACAGGCATATCCGGTACGTCATTGACTATTACAACCACTTCTTCTCGTAGCGATTTACATCCTGTTTCAAAAATCCAGTTGTAGTATCCCATATAATAAGAAGGCAGGTATTCATTGCCTGTAATAGAAGCTACTGCTGAACTATAAGGATAAGATGCACCACTCGTATTTCTCAACATTCCATTAGATGGTAAAGTAGTTTCTATTACATAGGTTCCTGGTAGTAATTGAATATCTATAGGAACTACTTGTTTTACAGTTCTGTTTGCTCCAACGGTGGTATAATTAATGGTACCAACGGTAGCGGAACCTGTCGCTCCTCTTTGTTTAAATGTCATTCTACCAGTTTGTCCTGCAGTAGAAGGATAGATATCAATACTCTTTAATTTTGTCGATTCTAAAATAGTAAAATACACATCCCATTCTGTCCCCCAATTGCCTGATGATGTACTTACTGCTGCCGCATTTAATGGACCTGTTGCTGATTCAGGGGTCGTTACTTCATACCAAAAGGAAGAAGTTGCTGAAACCGTAGCTGTGTAGGTATTTCCTGTATGTATAGGTGTCGTTGATGTTTGTGAATTATACCAATTCACGATTCCTTGTGTGTCTACAGTTAAAGTAACCTCACGAGAACCACAGAAAGTTAAATCTGTAGCACTTGTTGTTAATTCATAATCAGGATGCTCACATAACGTAGTAAAAGATATTCGACTCCAAGTACTTTCATCTGTTGCAGCACAAAGCGATTGGACATAGATAAGATATTCTGTTTCGGCACTTAAACCTGTTAGGGTTTCTGATAAATTAGTAGTAGTTAAGGTACGAACTAGCCCTGTAGCGTCACCTGGACGTCCACTGGTTCTTACTTCAATTTTGTAACCTAAAGCAGGAGGAGTTCCCAGTATAGGCGCATCCCAAACGACTTGTACTGAATTTTTAGTAATCCTTTTTGCCTTTATATTCAAAGGCGGAAAACAGGTAGGTGCTGGTATAATTTGAACCGCATAATCTTCAGTTTCACCATACGTAGACGTTAATGAACAAGGATCTAAATCAGCACCACCTTTAAGGTAGTGATATTGTACTCTTAATCGGTATATACCTGGTTCCACAGTTGCAGGAACAGTAAAACTAGGAAAATTGGCAGTAGTACTAGAGGCAATAGTACTGGCAATGACACTAACTTTTTCATTTGATTCGAAAACAAGATTATTATTATAGTCAATCCAAATCGCAGCCCCATGATTTCCAGTTCCAGTTCCACTGGTCAAAGAAGCAATATAAGCCTCTCCTATTTCTAGTATGGCTGGTTCAACTGTTCCTGAATAATCTTTATATCCAGCTGTTCCTTCAGAGGCGTTTGAATTGTTATTTAAATTTGATAATTTAAAGTTTCTAATCTCATCTCCGTTATTTCCAGCTCCGGTAGGTATACAATATCCTGTTCTAAATTGAAAAGGACCTGCCCAGGCACTTACTCCATCTACAGCACCACAATCACGGCGTACATAATAGTCGTAATCCATATCTGCAGTTAAACCAGAAAGTGTTCCTCCATTGGCAAAACCAGTGACTAATGTTCCAGCTGTAGCAACATTAAAACCTCTTTCCCCCCATTTAATATCAAACGTATTTCCTGCGCTTGTCCAAGTTAAATCTACACTTGTTGCAGTCAAATTTTGAATACCTAAGTTCTCTGGTTTAAAGCAAGTTGGTGTAATTTCACCGGATAAAGCAAAAATATGCAAAAACCCACTGGTTGAACTGGTTTTAGTAAGCGCAACTTGTTGGATAATCTTATTTTGATTATCTGGACTAATATCAATGGCTACTTGAAATAGTTTTGGATTAGTCGTATTGTTATCTGGGTTTTGAGTTCCTGTACGAGGTACTCTTCCAATTCCTCGAATCGCAATTGCTGGTGTACCTTGGTCGTACCAATCCGGAACAGACTGAGAAGAAAAGGTTTGTGTTGTTCCATCTGTAAAAGTAATGATCCCCATAAAAGTTGACGGCGAACTCCCGGAAGTAGCTAATAAATATAGTTTAATTAACTTATTTGTTGTTTGAACTGCTAAAGTACCTGTTCCATTATTCGCATTGATCTTTAAGCTGTTATTTTGATCATAAGGCGCTAATTGAAAAGTCAATCCTGGTGTAGCTGTTGCTATAGAAGTAATTAATCCATTAGCAGGAAGACCTACTTTTGCTTTGGGATAATTAATACTCATAAAAGCATTATTGGCACCAGAGCTTGTTGCATCGACCGCTGCTGTAGTATGGGTAGATGCGGGTGTATCCTCTGCAATAACATCTTCATTGAAACCGGAGGTAATAGTTAAAGGAGTATAGTCTTGAGCTAGCATTTGAACTCCAAGAAATATAAATGTAAGTAATAAGTAAAATTTTTTCATTTATTTGTTTTAATAATTGTAACAGCTTTATGTGTAATGATGGTGGTTTCAAAAACATCAATTTCCTTTCTCAAAGTCACCATAGTTTTTATTCTTCATTTTTATTTAAATCACGGTATGCAATTGCAAGGCTTGGTAATAATTTAGGAGTTCCAATTAATTAATTAATTAATGCTTCTTTTTTAGCTCTACTTCAACCTTGTATTTGTTTTTCTCGTTTAAAAGCTTGTGTCATGTTTTTATCTTTTCATTTTAGTATCAAAAATAAATGAAGAAATGAATAAATGGCGCATTTAGGGGGTGGACAAAGGGGTGGACAAAAGAATAGTGTTTTTGTAATTTATTGATTTTTATATGTTTATAGGTGTTTTAAAAAATAACGGCAATTGGCTATCTTAGCCAAAAAATAATATTATCAGAACACCTTTCTGCATACTGGTTTGTTTTTCGGGACTGTTTTTAAAAATCTTTCAATCCTAATCGGATAGATAGCTACCGTGTGGTATCTCTCCCAAGTACAACCTAAAAAGGAGTCTATGAACCGAGCTGTCAATTGGAAAAGTTTCAGTTTATTGGTTTTCTGATGGGTTGATCTTTTGAGCTGATCAATCATTTTATTCAACTCGAATTACAGACACAAAGGGGTAGATCGATAATTAGGATACCTGCTTCCCTTTTTTGAACGATAGACTGTGTAACGGGGTACTGTAAATAGTCTTGCGGGACGTACTCCGAAAGAAAACGATGGGGGCTATTATCTGTAATATCTTTCCCCAATATCCTGCAGGCAACGTCAGACCATGACCTTCCAGATATTGTAGAGAATCAGGTTTTTCTTCCGAAACTAACCTTCTTTAATTATGAAGCTCTATATCGCAATTTTGGTCAAGTACAAACTTAAACAAGTAGATCGGTTCGGAGCTTGGGGTGGGGGGATACATAAATGTCCTGATTGATCAGGGTTTCAATCTTCTGATACCATATTATCGAATCATCTCTCATAGCTGATCATAAAGATCCGTTGTTTCCCATTCAACATTGACATTAAATACTCCAGATTCCGTACAACCTTCTCCATCATTGAAAAAAAATACCTCCCGGAATTCACTCTGATTGTACGAAAAGTCTGATGATGTTTTATTCTTTTATTTTTCATGGTTTCTGACAAATTCATATTCTTTAGCAAAGAGAAAGGCTATGTTTCTACTGTCTGAAAATTAAACCCTTAAGACAATTTAAAGATAAACAAATATTTAGAATATAAACAATAAAAAGGATAATCTGCTTATTTTAAGGCATAATCAGGTAAGAAACCAAGATACGTAATTATCATCTAATTTTACTTTCTTTCCAACAACCCAACGTCTGTACTTCTTATCAAGAGGTTTTCTCAATATTTAACCCAATGGGGCTAAGGTTATTCCTTCCTTATAGACTGATAACCAATTATTTTATCTAAAATTGATTCAAATATTGAATACGTTACTATCTTTTAGTATCTGTTTATTTTTTTGGATTTAAAATAATTATTGTAATTTACAAAATTATTACTTCTTAATTTAATTGACTATTCAATGTTTTCTTATGGTTACAATGTTCCTTTGGAGTGAACTTTAATGCAAAGTTTCTGTTTGTTAATACCGATTTTTGTTTTAGGTTTCTTTCAGATTCTAAATTTTCATTCCTTCGCCTTCAGCTAATGATTGGCGATTAGCTCGATACTGAACTTTTATTACCAAATTACCATGTATGATACAAAACAAAACCTGAATAAACCATATAGGTTTATTTTCCAAAGGCGTAACGCATGCGAAATCCAAATGTATAACTATTTAAAACAGCATCTTTAAAACGAGATTGGTTCCACACACTGGGATATGAAAGTGGATTTTCAACATCGTGGGTGTAGCTGATCTCTTGACTCAAATCTTCTTTCTTAGGTCGTATGTCATTCAGTCCTAATTCTAAAAATACCCCCAGATACAGGCTATTCCCTGTAGAGTAATTCTGTTTTACTCCTGTCTCTAAAAGCCATGAGAAACGATTCTTTAACCTCATATTTCCCTTTCTAACCGGATGACCAAATGTTCCAAATCCGACAAATTCAGGTCCGCGAAGCTCTGCATCCCATTGCGGATAATAGCCCGAAGTACGAAGATCTCTCCACTGTAAGCGATAGGTGGCATTTCCCAATTGCAAACCATAGGATACGCCGGTACGGATATACCATTGCACTTGGGCTCCGGTCTGGTACTGTATAGTCAAAGGGAAATTCAAAGTCCGCCAATGAACCCGCTCCGAAAAAGAACTTGCTTGATACCGAAACTCAAACTGATCTCCTTCCAAGTCCACTTCGGTATACTGCCTGCGTATTGAACGTTCTCGGTAGGAAAACTCTCCGTTGGTATAAGATAACCCCAAGCCCAAACTCCAGTGCTGGTTCAAATAGTGCTGATATCCCAAACCCAGGGAATACCCCGTAGAAGAATTACTTAACGAAACTTTATCGGATCCTGCTTCTCGAACAAAATATCCCGACCCCTCCAAATACCATTCTTGAGCTTGGGCTGCGCCTGTCAGAGAGAACGCAGCCAAACACCCCAATATTATTCTTAATCTAGATGAACTAATCAATTTTTTTATTTTTATGGTTTTACTACAATTTTCACAGTCTCACGCTGCCCTTCTATATACAAGAGAAGCAAATAAGTTCCGGATTGCAACATATCCGGAAGGCGCAATACAGAAGAGCGATCCTCCAAGCGAATTGTCAACAAATGCTGTCCGCTTACTGCATAAAGCTGAGCTATGGCGCCTTTGAAAGAAGACGAAGGATAGTCGAATACAACATGCAACTCTCCGCCGGAATCTACCGGATTTGGGTAAACTTTCAATCCGAAATTATGTTTATAACTTATGTAAGATGGACATACATGGAACTCCTCACCAGAGTCTGTAGTCAACACCACTCTATATGTTGCGGTTTCTTCCAGAAGATGTTCTAAACTACTTCCTGCCGAATATATCTGTTCATTTCCGACGGGTTTGTCATTGCGATACCACTGATAGCCTATAAAGCGATATCCTCCGTTAGTTGCCGGATTGTTGTTGACCAGCAAAGTATTGTCAAACTTTTGAACGACGATATCTTCAAAAGCAAACGGACGGTTTACCACTATTTCATATTGACGTACCACTTCTCCATTTTCAGAGATCACCTCCACAGACTGACGGTATATCCCGGCTCGAGGCGTTGCTATTACAAAATTATGTGAAGGCGATACCCACGCTCCGTATTCGGTGTCAATCTCTACGCGTACTTCATTCGACAAGGCATCGCATTGCTGAGTGTAATACATCACTGAAGAAAGTGTTTCGAAGATTTCTCCTTCGATTATCAAACGATGGATTGATGCATCGCGACTTTCAATACGCAATTTGCGATTTACCGGTTCTGCAGCCAAATAATTCTCATTTCCCTCTTGAAAAGCTGTAATGACAATGACGCCTGCATGCTGTAAACTTACCCAACCTTCCGGTGTTACCGTAGCGGAAGGATTCTCGCTTTCGTAAGTATAACTGTAGGAAACAGCTAAACCGGAATCGGAATGTGCTGCCAATTGAAAGTCTGAAGCTTCTTCAAGCAACAGAACAGCTAAAGCTTCAAACGTAAGTTTCTGTGTCGCTTTTTCAATGGTCAACGTAGCGGTCAACGTCAAATCTTCGTAGTTGGTACCACCATCGATCTCAGCAGTTACCGTGTAGCTGCCTGCATCCGTTTGGTCGTTATTTGTATAACTCACCGATGTGCCTGTTGGCAGTGTGCCTGCAATCATTAACGACTTGGCTGTTCCGTCGTAAGTAAAGCTGGCATCGTCCAAAGTAATACCTTCGATACTAGCTTTTTCAATAGTTAGCTGTGCGGTCAGCGTCAAGTCTTCGTAGTTGTTTCCTCCATCGATCTCAGCAGTTACCGTGTAGCTGCCTGCATCCGTTCGGTCGTTACCTGTATAATTCACCGAAGTACCCGTTGGCAATGTGCCTGCAATCATCAACGACTTGGCGGTGCCGTCGTAGATAAAAGTCGCGTCGTTCAAGGTAACACCTGCGATAGGGGCTTTCTCAATAGTTAGCTCAGCAGTCAGCGTCAGATCTTCGTAGTTGGTACCGCCGTTGATCTCTGCCGTTACCGTGTAGCTACCAGCATCCGTTTGGTTGTTATTTGTATAACTCACCGAAGTACCCGTTGGCAGCGTACCTGCAATCATTAACGACTTGGCTGTACCGTCGTAGGTAAAGCTGGCGTCGTTCAAGGTAATACCTGCGATAGGGGCTTTCTCAATAGTTAGCTGTGCGGTCAACGTCAGGTCTTCGTAGTTGGTACCACCATCAATCTCAGCAGTTACCGTGTAGCTGCCTGCATCCGTTTGGTCGTTACCTGTATAACTCACCGAAGTACCCGTTGGCAATGTACCTGCAATCGCCAGCGATTTGACCGTACCGTCGTAGGTAAAGCTGGCGTCGTTCAAGGTAATACCTGCGATAAGGGCTTTCTCAATAGTTAGCTCAGCAGTCAGCGTCAGATCTTCGTAGTTGGTACCACCATCAATCTCAGCAGTTACCGTGTAGCTGCCTGCATCCGTTTGGTCGTTACCTGTATAACTCACCGAAGTACCCGTTGGCAATGTGCCTGCAATCACTAGTGATTTGCTAGTACCATCGTAGGTAAAGGCCGCATCATCCAAGGTAATACCTGTGATGGTAGCTTTTTCAATGATCAGCTCCGCCGTCAACGTCAGATCTTCGTAGTTGTTACCGCCGTCGATCTCTGCCGTTACCGTGTAGCTACCAGCATCCGTTTGGTTGTTATTTGTATAACTCACCGAAGTACCCGTTGGCAATGTACCTGCAATCATTAACGACTTGACCGTACCATCGTAAGTAAAGGTTGCATCGTCCAAAGTAATACCTGTGATAGGCGCTTTCTCAATAGTTAGCTCAGCAGTCAACGTCAGGTCTTCGTAGTTGGTACCACCATCAATCTCAGCAGTTACCGTGTAGCTGCCTGCATTCGTTTGGTCGTTACCTGTATAACTCACCGAAGTACCCGTTGGCAATGTGCCTGCAATCATCAACGACTTGGCTGTACCGTCGTAAGTAAAGCTGGCATCGGTAAACGAGATGCCTGTGATACTGGCTTTCTCAATAGTTAGCTCAGCAGTCAGGATCAGGTCTTCGTAGTTGGTACCACCATCAATCTCAGCAGTTACCGTGTAGCTGCCTGCATCCGTTTGGTCGTTACCTGTATAACTCACCGAAGTACCCGTTGGCAATGTACCTGCGATCGCCAGTGACTTGGCGGTGCCGTCGTAGATAAAAGTCGCATCATCCAAGGTAATACCTGTGATGGTAGCTTTTTCAATGATCAGCTCAGCAGTAAGCGTCAGATCTTCGTAGTTGGTACCACCGTCGATCTCAGCAGTTACCGTGTAGCTGCCAGCTTCTGTTTGGTCGTTATTTGTGTAAGTCACCGAAGTACCCGTTGGCAGTGTACCTGCGATCGCCAGTGACTTGGCGGTGCCGTCGTAGGTAAAGCCGGCATCGTCCAAAGTAATACCTGTGATGGTAGCTTTTTCAATGATCAGCTCCGCCGTCAACGTCAGATCTTCGTAGTTGTTTCCTCCATCGATCTCAGCAGTTACCGTGTAGCTGCCAGCTTCTGTTTGGTCGTTATTTGTGTAAGTCACCGAAGTACCCGTTGGCAATGTACCTGCAATCACTAGTGATCTGCTCGTACCATCGTAGGTAAAGGCCGCATCATCCAAGGTAATACCTGTGATGGTAGCTTTTTCAATGATCAGCTCCGCCGTCAACGTCAGATCTTCGTAGTTGGTACCGCCGTCGATCTCTGCCGTTACCGTGTAGCTACCAGCATCCGTTTGGTTGTTATTTGTATAACTCACCGAAGTACCCGTTGGCAATGTACCTGCAATCATCAACGACTTGGCGGTGCCGTCGTAGATAAAAGTCACATCGTCTAAAGTAATACCTGCGATAGGGGCTTTTTCAATAGTTAGCTGTGCGTTCAGCGTCAGATCTTCGTAGTTGTTTCCTCCATCAATCTCAGCAGTTACCGTGTAGCTGCCAGCTTCTGTTTGGTCGTTATTTGTGTAAGTCACCGAAGTACCCGTTTGCAATGTACCTGCAATCATTAACGACTTGGCTGTACCGTCGTAGGTAAAGCTGGCGTCGTTCAAGGTAATACCTGCGATAGGGGCTTTCTCAATAGTTAGCTGTGCGGTCAACGTCAGGTCTTCGTAGTTGGTACCACCATCAATCTCAGCAGTTACCGTGTAGCTGCCTGCATCCGTTTGGTCGTTACCTGTATAACTCACCGAAGTACCCGTTGGCAATGTACCTGCGATAACCAGCGACTTGACCGTACCATCGTAGGTAAAGCTGGCACCCTCAAATGTAATACCTGTGATTGCGGCTTTATTGATGGTTAGCGTAGCGGTCAACGTCAGGTTTTCGTAGTTGTTACCGCCGTCGATCTCTGCCGTTACCGTGAAGCTACCAGCATCCGTTTGGTTGTTATTTGTATAATTCACCGAAGTACCCGTTGGCAATGTACCCGAGATCGCAAGTGACTTAGCTGTCCCGTCGTAGGTAAAGCTGGCATTCTCAAATGTAATACCTGTAATGGTAGCCTTGGTAATCGCAAAATCTGCGCCTGCAAAATCAATGTTGTAATTCCCGCCTGCGCTTAAGTCACCTTGATCAATCGGATAGCTCCCCACACCCTCTCCTGCCGCTCTGCTTAGAGAACCTGTAAGGACAGTTTCGTCATCTGAGCCTTGGAAACCACTAACGGTATAGGTCAGCACGGGATCAGCTTCGCCGTATACTTTACTTTGGTTAGCATCTGCCGTTACCGTAAGTGTAGCTGTGGTAATTTCAAAATCAGCCCCTATAAAATCAATCTCGTAATTCGCTCCGGCGCTTAAATCGCCCTGCCCAATTACGTAGGTGCCGACGTCTTCACCAGGGATTCTGTTCAATGCTCCGGTTAGGATGGTTTGATCATCTGCACCTTGATAGCCCGAAACGGTATAAGTAAATTCAGGGTCACTATCTCCGTACACCTTGTTTTGGTTAGCATCTGCCGTTACCGTAAGCGTAGCTTTTGTAATCTCAAAATCCGCACTTGTAAAGTCAATCTCATAATTCGCTCCGGCGCTTAAATCGCCTTGCCCAATAGCGTAGGTGCCGACGTCTTCACCAGGGATTCTGTTCAATGCTCCGGTTAGGATGGTTTGATCATCTGCACCTTGATAGCCCGAAACGGTATAAGTAAATTCAGGGTCACTATCTCCGTACACTTTGTTTTGGTTAGCATCTGCCGTTACCGTAAGTGTAGCTTTGGTAATCTCAAAATCCGCACTTGTAAAGTCAATCTCGTAATTCGCTCCGGCGCTTAAATCGCCCTGCCCAATAGCGTAGGTGCCGACGTCTTCGCCAGGGATTCTGCTCAATGCACCACTTAGGATACTGTTGTCATCCGCATCTTGATAACCCGAAACGGTATAAGTAAATTCAGGGTCACTATCTCCATACACCTTGTTTTGATTAGCATCTGCCGTTACCGTAAGTGTAGCTTTTTCAATCGTCAGCGTAGCGGTCAATGTCTTATCCAGACCGCAACCAGAGAGTGTAACAGTAACAGTGTAAACCCCTGCATCCATTGCTTCGGTCACTACCGTACCCTCCACATCCGTAATTACATAAGAATCCGTCACGCCCGTAGGCAAATTTGTAGCTGTGATGGTATGTGCGATACCATTATATGTAACATCTGTATCTTCAAACAGCACATTATCGTAATTAACATGCTCACCTTGGAATTCATATGCTCCCATATCAATGATACCTCCGCCAGCAAAGTCATAAACCCTTGGATTACCAGCTAAATCTTTGCTATTCGCATCCAATCCTGTAAGAAGACTGTTACTTCCGGCATTGACCGCTGGAGAACAAGCTGTCAAACTATAATCACCATTTGACCCATCGGCAAATAAGTCGGTAAAAGCTAAAGTACCGTCCAGGTTACCGTCAGCTGTACTGTTTTCACCCTGCACCAGACTGAATTGGATATCTTTCGAGATGGTACCTGTCTCTGAATCTAATACACTGTTACTATTATCTGTTTCACTTTTCACGTTGCCATACACAATGCTGTTGTGTGCTGTAAACTTCTTAGCTCCGCTACCATCAAAATAAATATAAGCGCCTCCTATATTGCCTGCAAGCGTACTATTGGTTAATGTTATTTCATTTGAAGAAGAAGAAGAAGAAAAAATCCCACCGCCATAACTACTTCTATTATTATAAACCGAAGAATTCGTTAACACAACTGAAAAAGAAGAAGAAGAATAAGAATAAATCCCACCGCCATTATTACTTCTATTATTATAAACCGAAGAATTTGTTAAAAGAACAGAAGAAGAAGAATTAGAAGAAGAATAAATCCCACCGCCATTATTACTTCTATTATTATAAACCGAAGAATTCGTTAACACAACAGAAGAAGAAGAATTAGAAGAAGAATAAATCCCACCGCCAAAGTCACTACTACTATTATTATAAACCGAAGAATTCCTTAACACAACAGAAGAATAAGAAGAATAAGAAGAAGAATAAATCCCACCGCCATTATTACTTCTATTATTATAAACCGAAGAATTCGTTAAATGAACCGAAGAAGATGATGATGAGGAGGAGAGAATTCCACCACCATCATAAGCACTGCTACTATTATAAACCGAAGAATTCGTTAAATGAACCGAAGAAGAAGAAGAAGAATTAGAAAAAGAATAAATCCCTCCACCACCAGCACCACTACTATTATTATAGACCGAAGAATTCGTTAAACGAACAGAAGAAGAAGAAGAAAAAGAAGAAGAAGAAATCCCCCCACCAAAGTCATTATAAACAGCGCCTCCGTTTACTTGAAAATAAGAAGAACCGTTTGCATTTCCTCCTGAGATATTAAAACCATCCAACTTTACTTCTACATCCTCGGTAGCACTAGCTGCCATAACAACATGGTACACATTCTCTTCATTACCGGATATCAACGCAGCCCCTCTACCGGGCATGGTACCAACAACATCATCACCATCCAGATCACCGCTTAAGATAGTACCATTAAGGTTAGCCTCATCCTTGTCCGGTATTATCCGCGCATGCGTCAGTTCAGTAACCCCATTGGCAGGATCAAAACCACCATACAACTCCACATCCTTGACCATCAAGAAGGTTCGGTCGCGAGCATACTGTGCATCTGCACTAAATCCCTTCCCGTCTTCCGGTGTGTACTTTGGTTTGTAGGTACCCTTAGCGACGTAAATTTTTAATGGATTGTTGGCATCCCATAAGTTAGCTGCTTTATTATCATTCGCCCATTTCAAAGCATCCGCAAGTTCAGGTATAGCATTAGCCCAGCTATCGCCCACGCCCGTATAGCCCGTAGCATTCTGGTCTACGCTTTGGTTGATGTAGAGGATGTTGTCCATGTCGGGCGTGAAGCAAAACGTTCCCTGATTGCTCTGGTTCTCGTAGGCTCCTATATCCACATTACAACCTGACAACCTCGGATTGCCCGCTAAGTCGGTGTCATTGTCTATTTCGTCCGGGTATAAAGCATTATTCCCAGCATCTACTGCCGGGCTACTGTCTCCCAAACTATAATCGCCATTTAACGCATCGGCAAATAAGTTGGCATAAGCTAAAGTACCGTCCAGGTTACCATTTGCTGTACTATTTTCACCTTGTACCAGACTGAATTGGATATCTTTCGAGATGGTACCCGTATTTGTATCCAAAGTACTGTTACTATCATCGGTCTCACTTTTCACATTGCCATACACGATGCTGTTATGTGCTGTAAACTTTTTAGCTCCATAACCTTCAAAATAAATATAAGAGTCCCCTATATTGCCTGCAAGCGTACTATTGATTAATTTGATTTCATTTGAAGAATTAGAAAAAGAATGAATCCCACCGCCATTACTACTACTGTTATTATAAACCGAAGAATTCGTTAATACAACAGAAGAATTAGAATAAGAAGAAGAATAAGAATAAATCCCACCGCCATTATTACTTCTATTATTATAAACCGAAGAATTCGTTAACACAACTGAAGAAGAACCAGGAGAAGAAGAAGAATTAGAAAAAGAATAAATCCCTCCACCACCAACACCACTACTATTATTATAGACCGAAGAATTCGTTAACACAACAGAAGAATTAGAATAAGAAGAAGAAGAAGAATTAGAAGAATAAATCCCTCCACCATAACTACTACTATTATTATATACCGAAGAATTCGTTAACACAACAGAAGAAGAAGAATAAGAAGAATAAGAATAAGAATAAGAATAAATGCCACCGCCAGATTCACTACTACTATTATTATAAACCGAAGAATTCGTTAAATGAACCGAAGAAGAAGAAGAAAAATTAGAATAGATTCCACCGCCAGATCTTCTAGAAACATTAGCTCCGTTTACTTGAAGACCAAAAGAACCATCTGCATTACCACCTGTGACGGCAATACCATCTAGTTTTACTACTACATCTTCCGTGGCACTTGCTGCGATAACAACGTGGTACACATTCTCTTCATTACCGGATATCGGCGCTGTTCCTTGACCAGGGGTGCTACCAATTACATCATTTCCATCCAGATCACCGCTTAAGATAGTACCAATAGGGTTAGCCCCATCCTTGTCCGGTAATATCCGCGCATGCGTCAGTTTGGTAACCCCGTTGGCAGGATCAAAACCACCATACAACTTTACATCCTTGACCATCAGAAAGGTTCGGTCGCGGGCATACTGTACATCTGCACTAAATCCCTTCCCGTCTTCCGGCGTGTACTTAGGTTTGTAGATACCTTTAGCTACATATATCTTTAAAGGATTGTTGGCATCCCATAAGTCAGCTGCTTTATTATCATTCGCCCATTTCAACGCATCCGCCAGTTCGGGTATGGCATTAGCCCAGCTATCGCCCACGCCCGTATAGCCCGTAGCATTCTGGTCTACGCTTTGATTGACGTATAGGATATTTTCAGAATTGGGGCTATATTGCACGGTCTGACTCTCATAGGCTCCCATGTCGATAGCAGTACCAAACAATCGGGGATTGCCCGCTAAGTCAGTGTCATTGTCTATATCGCCTGAGTATAAAGCATTTTTTCCCGCATCAATGGCAGGGCTACCGCTTTGCAAACTATAATCACCATTTGACCCATCGGCAAATAAGTCGGTAAAAGCTAAAGTACCGTCCAGGTTACCGTCAGCTGTACTGTTTTCACCCTGCACCAGACTGAATTGGATATCTTTCAAGATGGTACCTGTCTCTGAATCTAATACACTGTTACTATCATCTATCTCACTTTTCACGTTGCCATACACCATGCTGTTGTGTGCTGTAAACTTCTTAACTCCGCTACCATCAAAATAAATACAAGAGCCTCCTATATTGCCTGCAAGCGTACTATTGATTAATGTTATTTCATTTGAAAAATTAGAATAAGAATAAGAATAAATCCCACCGCCATTACTACTACTATTATTATAAACCGAAGAATTCGTTAACACAACAGAAGAATTAGAAGAATAAGAAGAATAAGAATAAATCCCACCGCCATTATTACTTCTATTATTATAAACCGAAGAATTCGTTAACACAACTGAAGAAGAACCAGGAGAAGAAGAAGAATTAGAAAAAGATAAAATCCCTCCACCATCACTACTACTATTATTATAAACCGAAGAATTCGTTAACACAACAGAAGAATTAAAATAAGAAGAAGAATAAGAATTAGAAGAAGAAGAAGAATAAATCCCTCCACCATAACTACTACTATTATTATATACCGAAGAATTCGTTAACACAACTGAAGAAGAAGAATAAGAAGAATTAGAAAAAGAAAAAGAATAAATGCCACCGCCGCCAGATTCACTACTACTATTATTATATACCGAAGAATTCGTTAACACAACAGAAGAAGAAGAAGAAGAAGAAGAAGAATAAGAATAAATGCCACCGCCAGATCTTCTAGAAACATTAGCTCCGTTTACTTGAAAACCGGAAAAACCGTTTGCATTTCCTCCTGAGATATTAAAACCATGCAACTTTACTTCTACATCCTCGGTAGCACTAGCTGCCATAACAACATGGTACACATTCTCTTCATTACCGGATATCGACGCAGCCCCTCGACCAGGCATGGTACCAACAACATCATCACCATCCAGATCACCGCTTAAGATAGTACCATTAAGGTTAGCCCCATCCTTATCCGGTAAGATCCGCGCATGCGTAAGTTCGGTAACCCCGTTGGCAGGATCAAAACCACCATACAACTCCACATCCTTGACCATCAAGAAGGTTCGGTCGCGAGCATACTGTGCATCTGCGCTAAATCCCTTCCCATCTTCTGGTGTGTACTTCGGCTTGTAAGTACCTTTAGCTACGTAAATTTTTAATGGATTGTTGGCATCCCATAAGTTGGCTGCTTTATTATCATTCGCCCATTTTAGCGCATCCGCCAATTCGGGTATGGCATTGTCCCAGCTATCCCCAGAGCCATTACCTCCATTTACGCTTTGATTGACGTAGAGGATGTTGTCAGAATTGGGAGAAATCGGATTTTGTGAATAACCAGCAACCCAAAAAAAAGAATAAAGGATAAAGTATAGTAGATAGTTGTATTTCATAATTATATATAAATATGTAGATATTATTTTTTACCAAGTTTTACACACAAAGTGTATTTATGTACCAAAATTAATTGAAGAACAGTTCTTTCTAGACCGTAGGATATACCCAGTTTGAAGCAATCAGATTTTTTACTAAAACAGATTGACAAGGTGCAGACTAGGATTCGACGGATTCTAATTTTTATATAAGATATAATGTTTAGTACATTTCTCATAACTTAACCGTTAGAATACACAATACAAAAATTGTGAATTCCAACTGATTTATCCAATATGTAACGTGGACAAAAACGTGGACAAATGTGTAAAGAAACAAAATTAGATTACTGATAACTAATGGTTTGTGCGTACACCACTTGTTTAACTATGGTTTTTCCTGTGGGGACACGTCAGAAAGAGAAGATTTTGGTATAATAAAGGACAAGACTTACAAATAAAGCATTACTGTATTGCGAAATGGGGTCCCAATTTTTTGCGGAGTCTGTATTTTGCTTTTCGAACTGATTCGGGAGAAATTCCCAAAGTGTCTGCCATTTCCTTTGTTGTCTTTTGCAGCTGCAGTAAAGCGAAAATTCGCTCGTCTGAAGGGGTAATTTCAGCGCAGTTTTGTCGTAAATGCAGAATTTTTCCGGGATATACAGTGTCAAAAAGTTTTAAAAACGTAGCCCATTCTTCATTGGTAAGCAATTTGCTTTGGTGTAGTTCAGCCAAGATGTTTTGTATGCGTCCATCATTCTCGAGTGAATTGTTTGCGTTTTGAACTTGTACCTGTTCTAACTGTTCAGAGATGGAATGAATCATTTTATTTTTTTGCTGTATGTGCTTTAACTGCTCTTCCATTTCTTTTTTTGCATGGGATAAGGCGATTTCCAAATTTTCCTGTTTGGAGAGCCATAGACTTTCTTTAGTGCGATGTAGTTCTCTTAACCGCTTTTGTCTGTGCACCCAGTAGTAAGACGAAACTCCAACCAAAACAAGAATCAAAATTATGATGGTAACCGTTAAAGCCAACTTTGCCTGCAAAGCTCTTTCTTTAGTTTTGCCGATACGCAATTCTGAGGTCTTATATTGTAATTGCAATTGATTATGAGCCACCTCTGTAATCAGTCTATTGTATTGTGTAAGGATATATTTATCTAGTTGATATAAACTATCCTGATAGGCTATCACCTTTGTCAGCTGTCCTGTTTTTATATAGTATTCTTTCCATGCCCAGTAATAATTCTTTAGGTAAGATTCCTGTCTTTGCTGTTGTCCCAAACTGGGGAATTCCATATGCCGTTCAATTTCTTCACTTTGCAAAATATATTGCCTGGCTTTTTCTAATTCTCCTAATGCCACGTAAGCTTTAGCCAACTTAATGGCGGCTCCCTGAGCAATCTCCGGATAATCCGGATGCTGATTATTATACTGAATATTGATAAGGTAATGGTCTAGCGCCGATTGATATTTTTGTTGTTCGAAATACAAATCCCCTATATTTCCATTCAATAACCCTATCCAGGTATGGTCCGCGTAGCTTTTTGCTAAATCCAAAGCCTTGTGGAAATAATATCTTGCACTGTCTCTTTGCTCTAATTTTTCGTAACACAAAGCCAACGTGTTGTAGCGCTGCATATCATAGTTTTTATTAAAAGCAGGGTATTGCAGTGCTTCTAAAGTAAAGTCTTTGGCTTTTACGTAATCGTGAAACAAATAGTAATCCAGTGCTATGCCGTGTAAGTAGCGCTCTATTTCGGGTATTTTTTCATAACCGATTTCCTTAAAAGCCCGGTTGGCTTCTTCTAAATGCAAAAAGGCTTTTGCATATTCTTTTTGTTTAAAATATTCCTGACCCAAAAAGTGCTTGGCTACAGCCCAATATCTTTTGTCGTTTTCTAACGCATTTATAACTTGTTTAAAAAGCTGTGTTTTTCCGTATGAATCATTTGTGGTGTAAGTTTCTTTGACTAACTCAGCATATTTGATATATGCTTTCCAAACCTGATCCTGATACGTGCTTGCACGGCGATTTGACTCTGCTAAAAACAGCTCCACTGCTCCGAGATTGTTTTGAAAAACAGGGAGTGTATCCAAATAAGTGGCAAAAGCACGTATTCGTTCATCAGAGTTTAACTCTTTTATACCTTCAAGGAATTGTATATGAAGATTCTGCTGCGAAACTCCTGTTATTGTATAAACAAAAAACAAAAAGATGCTTAATAGTTTAAAATATTTCAAAATCAATCCATTTATTCTCTATTCTCTGCAAACATACATTTTTTTAGCAGTTTTTTTAGATTTCAATTTTTAACTAACCAAAAAGAATGCTTGACAGATTAAGGTAACTGGTTAGTTGTAAATAGCGTCTGCTGTCTGCTTGCCATTATCCAAGATCATAAGTTGCTTGTTGCTGTTGTCGGCATTTTTTAAATGTTCTAAACTTTTGTAATAAAATAAACGAGCATAGCTTCCGGATAATTTATTATCTTTTCGCAGCCGAATTTCTGTTTTAAATTCTTCAGTAAAAAGAGATGAATGGACAAAAGCTGAAATGATAAGGAATATGTGTTAAACCCTTTTTATAAATTAATGAGCTTTAGCTAATTCTTCTTTGATTTTGGCTACAGTAGGAGCGTAGTCAATACCTAAACCCTCCTGTTGATAGGTAAGCTCACCCTGAGTATTAAATACGCTTATAATATTTGAGTGAGAAAAATCTAAAGGAGATATCCGCTTGTAATTTACTGCCAGTATAGCTGCGAATTCTCTGGTGTTTTCATTGGTAGATCTCAGAAAAATCCACTGATTTCCATTCATTTGATTTTCTTGGGCAAAGGCTTTTAAACGTTCGGGAGTATCGGTTTCAGGGTCAATGCTTACTAAAATATATTTGATTGGTGCTTTGCCAGACGCGGCTACTTGTTTTTCTATGTTCCGCATATCGGCAACTAAGCGTGGACAGGCAGCTTTACACGACGTATAAATCATAACCATGACCAGTACATTTCCGTTTAACTCTTTTAATTCAATATCTTGCCCCTCTTGATTGGTCCACACCGACGGCAAGTTGTAGATGGACAAATCGCTGATTGCTTTAGTCTCTGTTGTTTCTGTCTTTGTTTCAACTGTAAGGGGTTGATTGTTGTTTTCTTTGTTTTTGCAGCCGATAAAAAATATGGCAGAAAATATAGGTATCATTAAAATAAACTTTTTCATAGGAATTAATTTTTTAAATTTTTAGCACATCTAAAACCTAAGTTTTTGGTTGTAAGAGAAGCTTTTAGACTTCCGCGGAAACCGTATCGCATAAAAGCAGCATAATCCATTAAATCGGAAGCATTAACAGAAGCGCTTCCACAAAATAAATCGGTGTCATTTCCTTTGTCTTTTCTGCTTTCTCCGGACAAAAAAACGGAGTTAAAATCATATACCCATTCCCAAACTAAACCATGCATATCGTAAACGCCCCAATAATTTTTGAATGTACTGCCCACAGGATTATTAAAAGTTTTTGGTGTTTCGTACCAAGCCAGAATATACTTGTTGTATTCTTCCTTAGTGCGCGCGTCCATATCTTTGGCATCTGCCATTGCTACATATTCCCATTCGTCCATGGTCGGGAGGCGTTTGCCTTGGCACTCACAGTATTTTTTAGCAGCAAACCAGGAAATGTTGGTGACAGGAGCATTGATCGGGAGATCGCCAAAATCCAATTCGCTTTTCCAGTGAGACAAATAGCTTTTATTGGCAAAAAGCGGTTTTATTTTTGAGCGTTGATAATCCGGATTTTCTTTTAAAAATGCTACAAATTGCTGATTAGTGACGGGGTATTGATCTATTTCAAAAGCTTCTACTTTTACGTATCCTTCTTCTGTACTTCCGTAAAGCGGAACGAAAGTTCCGCTTTGGATAGTACGCATTGCTGTTTGATTTTGTGATACGACAGGTATCAGTCCAGTTAAAAACAGCCAAATGGCAAGGTATAATTTTTTGATTAACGACATTCTATCTGTTTTGTTTAACCATTTCACGAGTAACCACTGTTTTGTTATTTCCCCAACTGTTATATATATAAGTAAGTACGTCGGCAACCTCTTGATCGGACAGGTTTTGACTTGTCATGATAGAGTTGTATTTAACGTTGTTTACTGTAATTTCGCCTTGTAAACCGTGTATTACAGTAGTGATAGCTCTTTTAACATCTGCATTGAGGTAGTCTGATTTTGCCAGCGGTGGGAAAATTCCTTCAATTCCCTGTCCTTCCGATTGGTGACACGCAAAACAAGTTCGTGAAAATATATTTTTACCGTCTGCCATTTGCTGGGCGAGTGTTTTATTTTCAATGATTTCTTTTTTAGCTGTGCCGTTCGGCATTTTTTGAATGGTTCCTCCTTCAGGCAGGTAAATCCCCTCTCTGGTTTTTCCGGCAAATACCTTTTCATTTTTGTCTCCTTCTACTTTCAACATTCCCAAAGCTCCTTTGTTAAATGCTCTGAAAATAGAATGGTCAACTAAAACAAAAGTTCCCGGAGTATTAACTTTAAACTCAACAATTGCAGCACCACCGGCAGGGATTAAGGTGGTTTGAACGTTTTCGTTTATTAAATCGCCTCCTTCTACGTGTACACGGTCAAAAATTTCTCCGATAACGTGGAAAGAGCTCACCAGATTAGGACCTCCGTTTCCTACAAATAAACGAATCGTTTCTCCTACTTTTGCTGTAATAGCATTGTCGTTTACCAAAGCATTTACGTTTCCGTTAAAAACAACATAGTCGGGCTGTTCTTTTAAAGCTTTGTGCATGTCAAATGGCTGTAATCCTTTTTCGCCATAATCTCCTTTGGTATAAAAATCTCCCTGCATGATGTAGTATTCTCTGTCTACAGGAGCTAAACCTCCTTCCGGTTCAACCAAAATAAGACCATACATTCCGTTGGCAATGTGCATTCCAACAGGAGCTGTTGCACAGTGATAAACATACAGTCCGGGGTTAAGCGTTTTAAAAGAAAATGAAACTTCTTGTCCGGGTGCTACCAAGGATGATTCCGCACCTCCTCCCGGTCCGGTTACTGCGTGTAGGTCAATGTTGTGGGGGAGCTTATTGTCCGGATGGTTTTTCAGGGTAAAGTCCACTTCATCTCCCACACGGGTTCTAATGAAACTTCCCGGAACCGATCCTCCAAAAGTCCAATACATATATTTTACGCCGCCTACCATTTCGCCTTCCTGTTCCAAAATTTCAAGGCTGACGTTGATTTTAGAGGCTTTTCGCTTGCCTATTGGTTTAGGAACGTTAGGAGGAGAGGTGAGTTCCGCCTCAATCGTTCCTTGAGCAACAATTTTTTCAGCGAGGTCAGTAGTCATTTTTTGATCTGCTGCTGTTTCCTTTTTTTTGCAGCTGCTGAGTCCGGTAATGAGTAAAGCAGAAAGTAAAAAATAGGCTGCTGTAGTCGAAAGTTTTTTTCTTGTCTTCATAGTCAGTGATATTTCATAATTTATATATACAAATATAAAAGACTAAAATGTCTTTTATTATGATAATTATCAGTTTTCTCAAAAAAGCGATAGGTTGTGTGGGTATTTTTTAAATTAATCATGAACTGTTTTTTGTAATAAAAATAAGTATAAAGTATTAATTTTTTGAATATTTTAATATTAATGTGATCTTTTATGTTGTAATATTGATTTGGTTTAATTAAATGAGGAAGATGTTTTGAAACAATTTAAAAATAAAAAAGTGCTAAAATAGCTTAGCTTTATTGCTTTAATATAGAAAGAGAGTAAGCATATTCTTTACTTTATTACAATTTTTCACTGTTTGGTTTCATTTTTTAATTTGACTATTTTTATTTATGTAAGTAAGTGCGTTATATGCAGTAAATTTAGATTGTAAAATCTAAAAAAGATGGTTGTAGAAATGAAGGATAATTTTTCTATTTGGAGTACGCCTAATGAAAAGAAGCGTATATTGAGGTATTTACTGTTTTGGAATCAAAGAAATAAAGTTAAAAAACACCTTTATACTCCTTTGATTATAGGTGAAAAATGCAAAGGTATTTTACTTGACAATCAATTGGTAAAATCTATTTTGTTTTCCACAGATTTAGCATTGATAGAAAATAATGATTGCGATGCTATTTTGGCTGTGTATCCTTTTCCGCCTTCTAAAAAAATTATGAAATCGCTGATAGAGTTTAGCAATAAACCGGTGATATGCGGGATAGGAGGAGGGATAACCCAAGGCAGTATTGCCTTAAATATGGCTGTTGAAGCCGAACAATTGGGTGCTTCTGCCGTTATTGTAAATCAGCCTTTTAGAAACTCCGATATATTAAAAATAAGGAAAAAAATCAGTATTCCTATTCTATCGAGCGTTTCTGCTCTTAATTTTAATTTTAAGGAAAGAATTGAATCAGGCGTTTCTTTTTTCCACATTACAGGAGGACAAAATACAACGCGGATAATTGAGCATATCAAAGAAAATTTCCCAGATATACCATTTATTTGTACGGGAGGAAAATTAATGTCCGATTTAAAAGAAGTAATAGCTAAAGAAGTCAGCGGGGTGGTTTTGACGCCTCCTTCTAACGGGGATTTGTTTAAAAAGATAATGCATAATTACCGCAATAGTTGAATTTATAGGATTGCTTAAGAATGAACTGCAAAGGGAATCAATTTTCTTGAGAATATTTATAGAGTGAAATTTCTGTCAATTTGTTTAAGAATGACTTCTGCCAAAAGTTTTCGGGCTCGCATAATCTTTACTTTTACATTGTTTAAAGGTTCATTAAGTGCTTCCGAAATTTCATTGTATGACATTTCCTGAAAAAACCTTAATTCAATAACTTCTTGATAATGCGGTTTTAAAAGTTTAATATAGTTTTTAAAAATGAGCAGATTTTGTTCTTTTATAAGCTCATCCTCTACGTTGGGCGATTCGTCTGCAATATTTTGGTAGGATTCGCTGTCTTCATTGTTGAATTCAAGAAAGGAAAAATTCTTTCTCTTTCTCGTCATATCAATATGAACGTTTTTGGCAATGGAAATCAGCCATGTATTAAAAGCAAAATCGGGATTGTACTTATGAATGCTGCTAAAAGCTTTTGAAAAAGTTTCGATCGTGATATCTTCAGCGTCAGTTTCATTGTTACTCCTCTTAAGAATAAAGTTGAAAACTTCGCTCCAGTAATGGTTTAGCAAAAAAGTAAAGGCAGCCTGATCTCCCTCTTGGGCAGCTTTTATATGGGATAAAAAAATGTTTTCTTTCAAATTTTTTTGCGTGAGATAAAATGTATCAAACTATAATAGCTAACCGTAAAAATATGGATTATTTCTAAGAAAGGAAGTGTCCATATTAAATCTTTATTATTAAAAATCTTGAATAGCTTATTGTTGTAAAAATATACGATTAAATATCGGAATAAAAACAATGCTAAAACAACTTTCCATTGATATATAAGACTTAATAATACGGCAGAGAGGATAAAGAATGACAGTTGTATAAAATTAAAAAACCGAATTTTGATCCGATGTCCGATTTTAGAGCTTTTTAGAAGCAGGTTGTTAGTTTTAAGTATCTCTTTCCACGTTGAAAATGTATTGGGAATATCCATGACCGTAAAACTGTTTGCCGAAATAGCTTCAGCGGTATTTTTTTTTGTTCCGATTTCTTCAATAAAAGCATATTCATCGCCATAGGGTATCTTCATTTCACGGATAAAACCGTTTACTTTGTAGAATAAGTCCTTTTTGTATCCTTGATTTCTGGCATTTCCGTGGATGGGTTTTCCAAAATGGCTCCATGCAAACAGGTCGGTGCTTTTAAAAGTATTTTGGTAGCGCAGGAGTTGGCTGATAAAAGATTTTGGTGTTTTTCTGATTTGAGTATGTCCTAAAATAACCCCTTTGGACGAGGAGAATTTCTGACTCATTTCCAGTGCCCAAAAAGGAGAGCTTGGTAAAGCATCAGGCTCGATAAAAAGAAGCTGATTAAAAGAAGCTACTTTAATGCCCAGGGTTAAAGCATATTTTTTGTTGCCCCAAAACGCTTCATTGTTGATTACATTAACTATTTTTATTTTTGGATTGCCGGTAGCAAAAGACTCTATAATTTCCAGACTGTTATCTTCAGAAGCATTATTGATTAATATAATTTCAAACTTCGGATGTTCCTGATTTAAGAGTGCCGGAAGGAAAGCAGGCAGATTGTTTTCCTGATCTTTGATATAGACCAGAATAGAAACCGGGATGATTTCTGAACTTTTTTGCGAATTGCTGCTTCCAAAAGCTATATTGCCGTACAAAATAGTGTAATGCAAAATCTGAATAAAAATTACAGCAATAAAAATATAAAAAAGTATCGTTAGCATAGTAGTAAGTTAGCCTTGTTTTTTGAAAAGGCAAATTTATCAATTAATCTGCAATGGCGAGAGGTTTTAGAATATATTTACTTCCGCCTCAATAGCAATGTCAAATATCTTTCTGACCTCGCGCTGGATCATTTCTGCCAGTTTTTTTACTTGATTTCCGTTGGCCTTTCCATAGTTCACTAATACTAAAGCTTGCTGGTTGTGTACGCCGGCATCACCTATCCGATAACCTTTAAAGCCGCTTTTCTCAATAAGCCATCCTGCTGGAACTTTGACTAAAGTATCACTCACTGTATAAAATGGCATATCGGGATATACTTGGTGTAATTTTTCAAATACCTTTTTGTCAACTACGGGGTTTTTAAAAAAACTACCGCTATTGCCTATTTCTGCCGGATTAGGCAGCTTGCTTTCTCGTATAGCGATTACAGCATTACCAATGTCTTTTATAGTAGGACAAGTGATATGGGATTGCTCCAGTGTATTTTGTATAGCTCCATAACTTATTTTTAAATTGTGATTTCGCTTAGTGAGCTGAAAAGTGACTGAAAGAATTATAAATTGGTTTTTGAGTTTATTTTTGAAGATGCTTTCCCGGTAACCAAACTGACATTCTTGATTGGAAAACGTCTGTATATTGCCTGTCGTCAGGGAAATCGCTTTACAGTTCACCATCACATCCTTTATTTCGACGCCATAAGCACCAATATTTTGGATGGGGGTAGTGCCTACATTTCCCGGGATAAGAGAGAGGTTTTCGATGCCTCCGTATCCGTTTTCAATAGCCCAGAGCACAAACTGGTGCCAAACTTCTCCTGCCTGAACTTCTACCCAAACAAAATCATCTGTTTCTTTAGTAATTTCTATGCCTCGTAAGTTGAGTTTGACAACGGTTTGACTGATGTCCTTTGTAAGAAGCATATTGCTCCCGCCTCCCAAAATAAAAAGATCCTCTTTTTTGTGAGTGCGGACAACGTCTTTTAATTCGTTTATTGTGTTTACTTCAACAAAGTATTTTGCCTTTACGTCAAAGCCAAAAGTATTATACGGTTTTAAAGAAAAATTTTCTTCTACTTTCATAGTTTTTAGCAGTGGTTATTCATTGTTAGGATTTTGAATTTTAAAAATTTCAAAATCTTGATGTATGCTGTTTAGCAAATTCTCAGTCCTTTCAGCATGGGTGTCGGATATAAACAATTGTCCGAATGTATCAAGATTTACGAGTTCCAAAATTTTCCGAACTCTGTTTTCATCCAGCTTATCAAAGATATCGTCAAATAGTAAAATAGGAGCGATGCCTTTTTGCTTTTTGATAAATTCAAACTGAGCTATTTTTAACGCAATCAAAAATGATTTTTGCTGCCCCTGCGATCCGAATTTTTTAATCGGATATCCCTTTAACTCAAATGACAAATCATCTTTGTGAATACCCACTGAAGTGTATTGCAAAGCAAGATCCTTGTTGAGGTTTTCGGTTAACAGCGTACTCATTGTTTTGCTGTTGAGCTGGGTTTCGTAAATGAGCTGTACATCGTCTTTATTGTCTGTTATTAATTGGTGATAATAATTAAAAATAGGTAAAAAATCTTGAATAAACTGCTTGCGAGATTCGTAAATCGGATGCGCAAGTATTTCAAGCTGCTCATTATAAACAACCAGCGTATCCTGATCTAAAAAATGGCTTAAAGCGTAGTTTTTGAGCAAGGCATTGCGCTGTGCAATCAGCTTTTGATATTGAATGAGCTGTTGCAGATATTGGCTGTCCATCTGCGAAATTACACTGTCTAAAAACTTTCTGCGGGTTTCACTTCCTTCGGTGATTAAATCCGTGTCAGAAGGTGAAATAATAACCAGGGGAATCAGCCCGAAGTGATCCGAAAAACGATCGTAATTTTTGCCATTCCTCTTTAAGATTCTTTTTTGTCCTTTTTTCAGGCTGCAAACAATGTGTTCGTCTTTGTCGTTTTTTACAAAATGAGCATCTATGACAAAAAAATCTGTTCCGTGTTTGATATTTTGAAGAGCAATAGGATTAAAATAGCTTTTTCCGTATGCCATGTAATAAATAGCATCTAGAATATTTGTTTTACCCACTCCGTTTAATCCGACAAAACAATTGATTCGCTGGTTAAATTGGAAATTTTCGTCTTCAATATTTTTAAAATTCAGAATGTTTAAGCTTTTTAAATACACGGAGTTATCTAAGATTTTAATGGTTCGGAGAGACTTCTGCCTAATTTCGGTGCAAATTATCAAAAATATAGATAAAAAGCACTTTTAAATTACAATAAAAATCCTATTTTTGCCAATCATTAAACTTTTTATACATGGCAACTTATAATAAGAGAGGTTATAAAGCCCCAAAACCAAAAGAGGAAAACGAATTTGATCAGTTTAGCAACGTAGATACTTCTAACAGTACAACGGCGGAGGTATTTGATACGCTAGATAAAAATGCAAACAGAATGGAGAATTGGGTGGCTCGCAACCAGAAAGCTATTTTTGGTTTTGTAGGAGCAATTGCCTTAATTACAATTGGCTATGTGGGATATAGTAAGTTTGTTGTAGAGCCTAAAAATGAAGATGCTGCTAATGAAATGTTTCAGGCTCAGACGTATTATAACGACGCTATGGCAAACACAGCAACAAGTGACTCTTTATATACGCTGGCATTAAATGGAGGAGAAGGAAAATTAGGTTTTTTGGGAATTATAGATAGTTATAGCGGTACACAAGCAGCAAATTTGGCTCAATATTATGTGGGGACTACTTTTTTGAACCAAGGAAAATTTAAAGAAGCCATCCAGCATTTAGAAAAATTTAAAGCTAACGATATAGTTTTAGGTGCTTTGTCTTTAGGAGCAATCGGAGATGCTTTTTCTGAATTGGGACAAAAAGAAGACGCATTAGATTATTATAAAAAAGCAGCAGCTTATAACAAAAATGATTTTACAGCTCCAAGATTTTTAAACAAGGCAGGATTAATAGCCTTAGATTTAGGGAAAAAAGAGGAAGCTTTGAAATTATTTAATGAAATAAAAAACAACTATCAGGAGTCTGCAGAAGCAAATGCAGTTGATGTTTTGATAGGAATGGCGCAATAATATAAATGGCTACAGCAAATAAAAACTTATCAGAATACGATAAATCTACACTGCCCGATGCACAGGACTTTAAAGTAGGGATTGTAGTTTCGGAATGGAATGATCAGATTACCGAAGGGTTATTTTCAGGTGCACAATCAGCTTTGACAGATTGCGGTATGGCGGTAGAAAACATAATTCGCTGGAATGTTCCGGGAAGCTTTGAATTGGTTTTTGGAGCCAGAAAAATGATTGAAACATATGAAGATTTAGATGCGGTAATCGTAATCGGCTGCGTGATCAAAGGCGAAACGATGCATTTTGAATTTGTGTGCGAAGGAGTGACGCAAGGAGTTAAAGATCTTAATCTAATGGCAGATATTCCAACTATTTTTTGCGTATTGACAGATAACAATCAGGAGCAGTCTATCGCACGAAGTGGTGGCGTTCATGGGAATAAAGGAACAGAAGCCGCTATAGCTGCTTTAAAAATGATAGAATTAAACAGAAAATACTAATATTCTGAAATACAACTTTACAAGGAGGTTGTCTTACAATTGCCAAACTGGTCAGGCTGAATTGACTTCAGGAGCTCATAAAGCTGATGTATACTCAGCTGGAGAGAAATCGAAAGTAAATTCAATTTGAGTAATGCGGTTTTTGAGAGATAACCTCTTTTTTTTGTAGAATAATTTTTAAGAAAAGCAGTAATCCTACATATTTCATTAAATTTGTATTTGTGCATAAATTTAAACTTTCAAACAATTTAAAAGCGTAAATGTCTAATATCATCCGTTTATTACCCGATCATGTAGCTAATCAGATAGCAGCCGGAGAGGTAGTGCAAAGACCTGCTTCTGTGGTAAAAGAGCTAATTGAAAACGCGGTGGATGCGGGAGCAACTGAAATTAAATTGATTTTAAAAGAAGCAGGTAAAACGCTTATTCAGGTAATTGACAATGGTAAGGGAATGAGTGAAACTGATGCCCGTATGGCATTTGAACGCCATGCTACTTCTAAAATTTCTACAGCAGAAGATTTATTTGCTTTGCAAACAAAGGGGTTTAGAGGAGAAGCTTTAGCATCTATCGCTGCCATTGCACATGTGGAGTTAAAAACTTGTCTTAAACAGGCTGAGCTGGGAACTCATGTTGTCATAGAAGGGTCTAAAGTGGTTTCTCAAGAAGTTGCTGTCGTTCCAGAAGGAACGAGCTTTTCTGTCAAAAATTTATTTTTCAATATACCTGCCAGACGTAATTTTTTAAAATCAGATACAGTAGAATTCAGACATATAGTTGACGAATTTGAGCGTGTTGCCTTAGTACATCACAATATTCATTTTATATTGCTGCACAATGGCAGCGAAGTGTTTAATCTGCCTGCGTCCAACTTGCGCCAGCGGATTGTGAATGTATTTGGCGGAAAAACAAATGAAAAATTAGTGCCGGTTAAAGAAAATACAGACATCGTAACGGTGGAAGGATTTGTAGGGAAACCGGAATATGCAAAAAAAAGCCGTGGAGAGCAATTTTTTTTTGTAAACGATCGGTTCATAAAGAGCGGTTACCTGCATCACGCTGTATTATCGGCGTACGAAGGACTGCTGAAAGAGGGGGTACACCCTACTTATTTTATTTATTTAAACCTTCCTCCCGATACCATTGACATTAACATTCATCCGACTAAAACGGAAGTTAAATTTGATGACGAACAGGCTTTATACAGTATTTTAAGATCTGCCGTAAAACATAGCTTGGGGCAGTTTAATGTTACAGCAGCTTTGGATTTTCAAAGAGATGCTTCTCTGGATACGCCTTATGGGTTTAAAGGAAAAGAGGCTGAAACGCCAACAATAGCTATTGATACCCTTTACAATCCGTTTAAGCAGGATAATAATTCTAAAAAGAGCTATAATCCGTTTGAGGATGATGAAGATTTAAAAGAGGAAAAGGCGATTAAAATAGAGGAGCGCTTGTATGGTAGTTTGATGAATAATGACACAGCTTCGCTTGATTTGCAAAAAGTATTTAAGAGTAAAATATCCTCACCTTCTTTTAAAGGAAAAAATGCAGGAGGTAAGCAAAATGCCAATAAACCATTGTCAGACGGAAGTGCAGGGGAGTGGAACAAGATGTATGAAAACCTGAAGCAGTCTGGGCAGAACATTGATGTTTCTCAGCTGAATATTGAAAGTGAAATAGTTACAGGTGTATTGTTTGATGTCATAACTGACAATACGGCAGCAAATAAAACATTCCAAATTCATAAAAAATACATTGTTAGCCCGATTAAGTCAGGAATGCTGATTATTGATCAGGGAAGAGCGCATCAGCGTATTTTATACGAAAAATTTATGGAGAGCATAACGGTGCATCAGCAAGCTTCATCACAACAATTGCTATTCCCTCTGACGTTATATTATGCACCTTATGAAATAGAAATGCTGAAAGAACTAAAGGAGCTTTTGATTTGCATTGGTTTTGGATTTGAACAAACAGGAGAAGATTATATAGTTATTTCCGGACTGCCGTTGCATGTAGCCGAAAGTGAAGCATCGATTGTGCTGGAAGATTTAATCGCTGATTTTCACAACGGACTTCCCGATACGACATTTAGTCAAGGAGACAGGATTGCTAAGTCTTTGGCACATAGTTTGGCAGTAAAAACGGGAACAATTTTAAATGAAGAGGAACAGGAAAATATGGTTAACTCGCTATTTGCCTGTAAAGATCCACAGATTTCGCCATTTATGAAGCCTGTTTTTATTACCATGAAAGTAGAAGATATAGAGAAAAAATTTACCTTATGATGAGAATGACAGAAACAGTTAAGCAGCTGATTATAATAAATGCCTTGTTTTTTATAGGAACGTATTTTGTGCCTGCCACAATGCAGTATTTGGCGTTGTACAATTTTGAAAATCCCAATTTTTATATTTGGCAGCCGTTAACTCATATGTTTATGCATGGCGGAATGATGCATATTTTCTTTAATATGTTTGCCTTGTTTTCTTTTGGTTCTACATTAGAAAGCATATGGGGAAGCAAAAAGTTTTTGTTGTTTTATCTGGTATGCGGTTTTGGAGCAGCAGCCCTGCATACAGGGGTAAATTATTATTCATTACATGAACTTATTTCCACTTTAGGACAGCACGGCATTTCTAAACAAACAATTCTCGAAACTATTTACAGCAATACGGGCAGTTTTAGATACGATACAAGGTGGCTGAATTATGTTTCTATGGAACAAATTACAAATGCTGCTTCAGCACTTAATGTACCTGTTGTAGGGGCTTCCGGTGCTATTTACGGACTTTTGGTAGCCTTTGCTTTCATGTTTCCTAATGCAGAGCTGATGTTGATGTTTTTGCCTATTCCGATTAAAGCGAAATATTTTGTTCCCGGAATATTGCTGCTAGATTTATACGGAGGAATTTTTGGCGGATTCAGTATTTTTGGCGGAGGTAGCGGTATTGCGCACTTTGCCCATATTGGAGGGGCTCTGATGGGATATTTATTGATGTGGTATTGGAAAAAAAATCAATTTAAACACAATCGTTGGGATTTATAGATGAGTTTTATACAAGATTTAAAACAGCAATATAAATATGGAGGAATCGTTCAAAAATTAATTTTTTGGAGCGTAGGGATTTCTGTTTTTCTGTTTATTTTAAAAGGGGTATTTTCTACTTTTTATAGTATGATTATACCTTATATCGGATTGTCGGGTAATTGGTTTTCGGCATTGATAAAACCGTGGACAATTTTGACCTATGCCGTAGCTCATGCAGGGGTTTGGCATCTGATATTTAATATGCTTATTCTTTATTTTATAGGCAATTTGTTTTTGACATTTTTTAATCAAAAACAATTTTTAACTGCTTATATATTAGGAGCTGTAGGAGGAGGGGTGTTTTATATTCTCGCTTCTCTTTTTTGGCAGATGGGTATTCTTGTAGGTGCTTCTGCCGCGATCATGAGTCCTTTAATTGGTTTGGCTTTTTATGCTCCGCATATGGAGGTAAGATTGGCATTGATCGGACGGGTAAAAATGTGGCACATAGCCATTTTTATAGTGATTCTGGATATTTTCCAGCTTTCTTCATCTAATTTTGGAGGACATTTAGCCCATTTAGGTGGTGCGTTAAGCGGAGTGCTATATATCAGATTGTTGACGAAGGGAACCGACCTCAGTTGTGTTTTTGATAAATTGGTAAATCTTTTCAAGCACCGTCAAGGAGCAAAATTTAAGAAGGTGTATGTCAATAAAAAGGCGGACTCTCAAACAAAAGTAACAGAAGATAAGAATAAGCAGCAAAAAATTGACCGTATTTTGGATAAAATAAGCAAATCCGGATATGAAAGTCTGACGAAAGAAGAAAAAGATTTTTTATTTAGAACAGGGAAAGACTGATTATGAAGAATCTGTCATGGTTTAATAAAATTGTTTTTGTTGGAAATATCTTTGTTGGAATATTGACCATAGCAGGTTATTTTTTGTCTTTTTTAGCACCTAAGATATTTCCGCTCTTATCTGTTTTTACGCTGTTTTTACCTTCTTTTTTGATAGTCAATTTGTTTTTTTTATTGTATTGGGCCATTCAGTTTAAAAAACAGATTTGGCTTCCGCTGCTGATTTTGGCGATTGGAATTTCTAATATCAATAAATTTTATAAATTTTCAGGCATAGATGAAGAGAAAGCTAAGAGCGATTTTGTATTGATGACTTATAACGTAAGGTTGTTTAACCTCTTTAATTGGATTGCCGACGAGGAGGTTCCGGATAAGATCAAAGAGTTTGTTGATTTACACGATCCGGATGTTTTGTGCTTGCAGGAATATTCCAAAAATACCAAGTTAAAGTTTAAGCAATACCCTTATCAGCACATTATTTCTCATGGAAGTAAAATTCAAACAGGACAGGCAATTTTTTCTAAGTTCAGAATTATTGATAAAGGAGAAATAAAACTGCCAAACTCGAATAATAATGTAGTGTATGCCGATATCCTAAAGGAAGAAGATACGATTCGGATTTACAGTATTCACTTGCAATCAATAAGTATCAGTCCTGATATTCACGAAAAAATTGACGAGACAAAATCCCGAAAAATATTCAATAGAATTTCTAAGGCATTTAAAGAACAACAGCTCCAGTCCGAGCTTATCCAATCTCATATGAATGATGCTTCGTTTCCTAAAATTGTTTGTGGAGATATGAATAACAGTGCTTTTTCGTATGTATATAGAAACATAAGGGGCAATTTAAAAGACGCTTTTGTAGAAGCCGGGAAAGGTTTTGGGAAAAGTTATGATTTTGCTTATTATCCTATGCGTATTGATTATGTGTTTGTAGATGAGCAGATTCATGTAAAATCTTTTGTAACCCACAGTGATTTTATAAACTCAGACCACTTCCCGATAATTACGCGGTTAACATTAAATAAATAAAATGAAGCTTGTTTTCTCTTAGAAAAAACAAGCTTCATTAATTTAGTTATGGCTATAAAAAATCAAGAATTCTTTCTAAAGCCATTCCTCTGGATCCTTTTATCAATATTTGTTTTTGTAAAAAAAGGGACTTATTTTTTGTCAGAAATATTTTAAAATCATCAAAAGTTTTAAAAAAACTGATAAATTGCGATTTTTGTCCAGCTAATTTATAGAATTCTTCTCCGATAAAATAGGTCGGATTAGTATACCCAGAAACTGTATTTATGATATTTTGATGCTCCTGTGTGCTTTCAGAGCCCAGTTCAAACATATCGCCTAAAATATAGACTTTAGATAGATTATGTTTTTCTGGGAGTTGGTCAAAATTTAAAATAGCCGCTTCCATGCTGCTAGGGTTGGCGTTGTAAGCATCTAACAAGATCTTTGAAGTGTTTTTTTCTGTCCATTGCGACCTGTTGTTGATTGGGGTGTAATGAACAAGAGCTTCTTTTATGTCTTGTAAGCCTACATTAAAAAAGAGACCAAAAGCAAGGGCTGCTGCTATGTTTGCAGTATTGTATATTCCTGTCAGGTTTGAAGTTATAATTTCTTTTTTATAGCTAACAGTTGCGTTGGGTGAAGCTGCGTATTTATCTATTATAACGTCTGCTTCAGGGTTTTTCCCGAATGAAAATCTGGAAAATGTCAAGGTCTTGGCATCTTGTCTCGGATCGTCAATGTTACAAAATACCATTTTGTGATTGTCTTCCAGATAATCGTAGAGCTCACTTTTTGCTTTTATAACTCCTTCAAAACCTCCAAAGCCTTCGAGGTGTGCCTTTCCGAAATTGGTAATGTAGCCAAAATCGGGCTGTGCAATTTCGCAAAGCTGTGCAATTTCGCCGCGATGATTTGCTCCTATTTCCACAATACCTAAATCAGTTTCTTCGTCAAAAGAAAGCAGAGTAAGGGGAACCCCGATATGATTATTTAGATTCCCTGTGGTGGCTTTTGTATTATATTTTTTAGAAAGTACCGTATAAATGAGTTCTTTGGTAGTTGTTTTTCCGTTGCTTCCGGTTAGTGCGATAACAGGGAGTCCTAATTGTTGACGATGGTATTTTGCGAGTTGCTGTAAAGCAGATAAAACATCGGGTACCCAAAACATTTTCGAAGTGTCTGTGATTAGTTTTTTATTGTCCATTACCACATATGCGGCGCCTTTATCCAAGGCTTCCTCAGCAAACTCATTAGCATCGAAGTTATTACCTTTTAAGGCGAAAAAGAGAGAGTTTGGATGTATGTTCCGGGTATCAGTACTCACACCGTTACACAATAAAAAACACTGATACAATTCTTTTATATTCATAAATCAAATGTATAAAAAAAGCTCTAATTTAATTAGAGCTTTTTTAAAAAATGAGTATAATGAAAAATTAATTTTTGGTTTTTCTTTTGGCTTCTTTTTGACCAACTTTTGTCATTACTAAACGGAACCCGATATAGTCAGTAGCTTGGTCTTCTGGATAAAATCTTCTGGTAGCAGGATCTAGCCAATAAGCTCTGTCTTTCCACGAACCGCCTTTGATTACTCTTGATTTACTGTCAAATAAAGTAGCTCTTTTGTCTTCTTTTTTTGGAGCAGCAGCCATAAAATCTGTCTCGTTTTCTTCTGTAGCTTGTTGTTTTTCAGCGCCATTGTCATACATAACTTGAGCTACTTGTCCCGGTAAATTTCTTACGCGTAATTTGCCTGTAGACAGCGTGTCAAAAGCGACGCTTTGGTCTGTAACAATTTGAGTTCTTCCGTCACTTCCAATTTGGTTTTTGTAATATACATTACCTTTAAAGAAATTGAAGTCATCAGATACATTATCAATATTTGGATCATATACATCTGCTACCCATTCCGCAACGTTTCCTGCCATATCGTATAGCCCAAAGTTATTTGGCGGGTAGGATTTAACAGCATTTGTAATGTCAGCATTATCGGTAGACCATCCTGCAATACCGCCGTAGTCTCCTCGTCCTTGCTTAAAGTTGGCAAACTGAGTCATTGAAGACCCCGCTCTATTTTTATTGCTTTTCTTGTTTGATTTTTCCCAAGGATATATTTTTCGTCCTTTGTAATTGTTGTATTCTCTGTCAGACACCATTCCGATAGCAGCATACTCCCACTCAGCTTCTGTTGGTAAACGAAATTCAGCAGTGAATAAGCCGTATTCTAAAGTAGCATAAATGTTTTTTTCTCCTTCTTTAGCTTTACCTTTTACGCCTCTGCGAACAATGTCGCTATTTCCGCCGTAAACAGCTTCAGGATTGGTAAGATAAGTTTCGGTGCTAAAATGAGCGTCTCCGTATGCTTCAAGAATTTTAGCATCTTTTTTAAGATAACCAGCTCTCTCCAATGTTAATTCATTAACGCGATCTGTTCTCCATTTAGCATAGTCATTTGCCTGTAGCCATGTAACGCCTACAACCGGGTAGTTTGCATAAGCGGGATGACGTAAATAACTTGAGATAAGTGTTTCGTTATATCCGGCAGAGCTTCTCCAAACAGTACTGTCCGGCAAGGCACTTCTGTAGATTTCTGCATAAATTTCGTTGGAAGGCGGAAAAACTGATTTTAACCAATACAGGTACTCATTGTACATTAAGTTGGTAGCTTCAGCTTCATCCATATAAAAAGACTGCACATACTGCTGTTTTGGATTGTTGTTCCAGTCAGCCATAATGTCGTCTTGAATTCTTCCCATAGTAAAGGTGCCTCCTTCAATGGAAACCATACCCTGCGGAGTCTGCTGAGAAAAGTTTGAATTATACTGGAAGCCTCCTTTTTTATCATTTATTTTCCATCCGGTAGCACTTGACGTAAGTCCGTTGTTTGTGTTGCTACAACTAGTGAAACCAACTGAAGCGATAAGGCCAGCGATCAGTTGTAATGTCATAAGTCTATTTATCTTCATGTTAAAAACGGGTAAATAATTTGACGCAATATAAGAATTAACGATTAATTAGCAATGTTTATTGAACAAATATTTAAAAAAAACTTAAATTTTTTTCTGATTATATTATGCGATATCTTCTATAACGCTTATTTTAGCAGGGTTATTGTGTAGCAAATCATGTTTTTTTGCGTTTTAATAACCTGCTTTTATGCAAATATATATGAAAAAATTAATATTGACACTTCTGTTTTTTACTTATTTTACCTTATTCGGGCAACAAAAAACGTTTAATTTGGAGTGGAATGGAACAAAAGAGCTAATAAATTCTGCTTTAAAAGAGAAAATACCCTACTTTGAAGGGGAAAATTATAATTTTGATGCTGTTAATAATAGGTTAATTTATTCTGTAGTTTTGGAAGATGGGGTTTTTGTAGATGAGAAATCTTTAAAAGTTGAGTCTGTAAATTATGAAAACATCAATGAAAATCAATTGGGTGTTTTGTCCAAAAGTACTCTGCCTGTAGACTCAGAAGTATCTGTAAAATCTTTTTATGCCAGAAACAGTATTAAAAATATCTTGAATTTTTATCCGATTATAAGAGAAGGTAATGCCATTAAACGCATTAAAAGCATAAAAGTGTCTTATAAAACAGGGCAAAGTACCCAGCGAAAAAGCAGATATTCAACTGCTTCAATAGAAAGAAGATCATCTGTTTTAAAGAGTGGGAACTGGTTTAAATTTGCCGTCGAAAAAACTGGTGTATATAGAATATCGAAAGCTTTTTTGCAGAGTTTGGGAGTACCTGAGTCAGTAGATCCGCGAACAATAAAGATATATGGTTCAGGTGGAAAAATGCTGCCTGTATCCAATATTGCCGACTTTGAGAAAGATTTAAAAGAAAATGCAATCAAAGTAGTTGGCGAGCAAGACGGAGTTTTTGACGATGAAGATTATATTTTATTTTATGCTGTCGGTGTTGATCAGTGGGATAGAGATAATCTGACACATTTAAATTTATTTGAAGATAAAGCCTATTGTTTTTTGACTTATGATGGTGATTTTGGCAAACGCATCAGAGCATACCAACAACCGTCGGGTGGAGCAGTTAAAATATACGATACGTATAATGCTATTGCCTTTCATGAACATGATTTGAATAATATAGCTCAACTTGGAAGAAAATGGTTTGGGGAGAGGTTTAATATACAAAACAAACAGGATTTCTCGTTTTCGCTATTAAATTTAAACTCATCTTTTCCAATAAAAGTAAATATTAACACGGCATCGGCTTCTTATGGGAACTCTTCTTTTGGTTTTGAGTTAAACGGAAACTATTTGGGAGGGATTAATTTTGCATCTATACAAGGTTCGACCGTGAAAGCCTATGAAACTTTTTTTTCTAAAGAAATTACAATCAATTCAGCAAATCCAACTGTTTCACTGACTTATAATAACGGAGGAGTTCCCAATGCAGAAGGATATTTGGACTATATTCAAATAGAGTATAAAGCTGATTTGTCCGGAGGAAATAAACAGTTTGGATTTTATAATACCGATTTGGCACAAGAATCGGGTATTGTTCAATATCAGGTCAAAAATGCCAGCCAACTAAATGAAATATGGTATGTGAATGATATCGAAAATATACAGAATATATCACTTAATTCAGCAAATATTGTTTCCTTTAAAGTAATGGGAGGAGCGGTTCGCAAGTTTCACGCTCTGTCAGGTAGCGACTATTACAGCCCCATTGCTCTTCCAAATTCCCGTGTCGTAAATCAAGATGTAAAAGGGAGTGTCTTTTCAGAAGGTGACGTAGATTATCTCATTATTACTAATGAACAGCTGAGAGGAGCTGCAGAGCGCTTGGCAAATTTTCACCGTTCGGGTAAACACCGTTATAAAGTAAAAGTAGTAGAGCTGGAAAAGATATATAATGAGTTTTCGTCGGGTAAACAGGATGTGGCAGCGATTAGAAATTTTATTCGGTATGTATATGAAAACGCCTCGGACGAGAGCAGACGACTCCGCTTTGTTAATTTATTCGGAGATACTTCCTTTGATTACAAAGATAGAATTCAAAATAATACGAATATAGTACCTACTTTTTATGGAATGAATAAAACAAGAGAAGTAGTAAATAGTGGAGCTAATTTTTCGATGTACACTACATTTATGTCTGATGATTATTATGGACAAATGGATGTTGGAGAAGGAGAAATGACGAATTCTGCCTATGGAATTGATATTGCGGTTGGTCGCATGCTGGCAAAAAATACAGAAGAGGCCAATGCTATGGTGAGCAAAGTGATGGATTACAATCAAAAAGAAACACAAGGAAGATGGCGTAATAATATAATAGCGATGGCAGATGATGTAGATAGAGAGAGCGATTATGTTTTGGAGTTGGACAGTGATGAAATAGTGAAGGAGATAATTGAGGAGCGTCCTTATTTTAATCCCGTAAAAATTTATTTAGACGCTTATGTGCAAGATGTTTCGGCAGGCGGAAACCGATATTTTAAAGCACAAAAAGATTTTATTGCAGCTATTGAATCAGGAGCTCTGTATATTAATTATTTAGGACATGGAGGAGAAGATGCACTGACTCAAGAGCGCGTTTTTACGATCGAAGATGCAAATAATCTGAAAAATTATAAGAAATATCCTCTGTTTACAACGATTACATGTGAGTTTACAAGATTTGACACTCCTTTACAGACAACGGGAGGAGAAGCAATGTATAAAAATAAAGAAGGGGGCGCTATAGCTTTAGTTGCAACTACCAGAGAAATCGGAATTGCTACTGGACGACAGATAAATAAGAGATTTAGTAAGGAGTTGTTCCGTTCAAAAACTGATTTAACTATTGCAGAAGCATTGATGAATACCAAAAATGCTACTACTACCCGAGATAAAAATGTGGTGTCTTATATTGGAGATCCGGCTCTTGAGCTGGCTATTCCTAATTTAAAAGTTGAGCTGACAACTGTAAACGATGAAGATGTAAATACTTTTGACGGTGAACTGCAAGCGCTGGGATATGTGAAAATAGGAGGAGAAATACAAGACGAAAACAATAATCTAATTCATAGCTTTAACGGGAATTTAGCAGTTCAGGTATTTGATAAGTTTATTGATAAAAAAACGCTGGGCAATGATGGAGTTACAAGTAACGGAGAATTGTTATTGATGGATTTTACGATTTTAGGAGAAACAGTATTTAGAGGAAACGCATCCGTAAATCAAGGGAAATTTGCGTTTGATTTTATCCTGCCAAAGGATGTAAAGATAGCTGTTGGGGAGGGGAGAATCAGTTTTTATGCTAATAATGAAGCAATAGATTACACAGGAAACAATGATCGTTTAAAAATAGGCGGATTAAATAAAGATGCGCCGGAAGACAAGACGCCGCCCGTGATAAAACTCTATATGGATAACGAATCTTTCATTTCGGGAGGTATGACAGATAATAATCCGGTTTTTTTAGCGTTCTTAGAAGATGAAAGCGGTATTAATACATCCAGCGGTATCGGACATGATCTGGTTGCAGTGCTGGACGACAATGAAAGAGAACCGATTGTAATGAATGACTACTACGAAACAGAACCGGATAATTTTAGAAAAGGAAAGATAACGTATCCTTTAAAAGACCTTGCACCAGGAATGCATACGCTGTTGTTTAAGGCATGGGATGTATATAATAACCTTTCCAGCGCCGAATTGCAGTTTGTGGTTGCAGAACAGGAAGATTTAAAATTGGAACATGTTTTAAATTACCCTAATCCTTTTGTGAGTTACACCGAGTTTTGGTTTACTCATAATAGACCTTATGAAACTTTAGATGTTCAGGTGCAGATTATGACAGTTGCCGGAAGAATTGTGAAAACAATAAATCAGCAGGTAACCACTGAAAATAATTTGTGCAGAGAAATTGTATGGGACGGAAGAGATGATTTTGGTGATAGAATAGGAAAAGGAGTATATATTTATAAACTAACAGTACGATCTAATCAAACAGGACACCAAGCAGAAAAAATAGAAAAATTAGTTGTACTTTAAAAAACAATTATATTTGCATAATCAATCTAACTATAGTTAAATGAAAAACATAACAGCCTTATTAGTGATCTTTTTTGGAGGGCAAGCCCTGTGGGCACAGACAAAAGAGATGAATCCCATTACTACGGGAGTTCCTTTTTTAACAATTGCTGCTGATGCAAGATCTGCCGGAATGGGAGATATGGGAGTTGCTACAACTTCTGATGTTTTCTCACAGCAGCACAATCCTTCTAAATATGCATTTGCAGAAAAAGACCAAAGTTTTTCAGTAAGCTATACGCCTTATATGGCAAAAATAGCAAGCGATATGTCTTTAGGGCAGCTTACTTATTTTAACAAGTTTAATGAGCGAAGCGCAATAGGGGCTAGTTTAAGGTATTTTGGAATGGGAGAAATGAATTTTAGAGAGAACTATAATGATATGCCTGTGTCTAAAAAGCCGAATGAGTTTGCTATTGATGTGTCGTATTCCCTGAAGCTGAGTAATAATTTTGGTATGGGAGTTGCCGGAAGATTTATTAATTCAAGTTTAAAATATCCGGAAGCAGGAGATGGCGAATCGTCAAGTGCAAGTAGTTTTGCAGTAGATGTTTCCGGATTTTATGAATCAGATGTCAAGCAGTTTGAAAGTTTTGAAGGACGTTGGAGATTTGGGTTTAACTTTCAAAATTTGGGGCCTAAAATGAAGTATGGGGATGAGCAGTACGGAAGTTTTTTACCGGCAAATTTAAAGCTGGGAGCTGGATTTGACTTCATATTGGATCAGTACAATACGGTAACGGTTACTACGGAGTTTAATAAACTAATGGTTCCTACTCCGCCTGAAAGCTATGATGCAGAAGAGCAGAGAAAATATAATGATATCGGCTGGTTTAAAGGTGTTTTTAAATCATTTGGCGATGCTCCGGGAGGCTTTAGTGAAGAAATGAAAGAAGTGGTTTGGTCATTTGGAGCAGAATATTGGTATGACAATGTTTTTGCTTTCAGGGCAGGATACTTTAATGAAAACGAATATAAAGGGGCTCGTAAATATGCTACGCTAGGAGCAGGGTTTAGATACAGTATGATAACGGTAGATTTATCCTATATGTTTTCAACATCAAAAATTACTAACCCATTAGAAAATACTCTGCGCTTTTCATTAACCTTTGATCTGGGCAAAAAAACGTACAGAGGATAAATATAAAGAAGCTTATATGATAAAAATCCAAACTTCATTTGAAGTTTGGATTTTTTGTCTGACCTTGTATCACATGAAAAAGATAGAAATAAAAACCGAATTTATAGAGTATGACTCCATAGAAGAATTAGCTTTAGAAGATAAACAGCTGATGGATCAGGCAGTACAAATCAGAAAAAGTGCCTATGCTCCTTATTCTAAGTTTAAAGTTGGTGCAGCACTTCTGTTGGAAGACGGAACAGTTGTATTAGGATCCAATCAAGAAAATGCTGCTTTTCCTTCTGGTTTATGTGCTGAAAGAACAGCCATTTTTCAGGCAGGAGCACTGTACCCTGATAAAAAGATTTTGAAGATTGCTATTTCAGCCTCTTCTGACTTAAAATTGACACAAGCCCCTATTCCGCCTTGTGGCGCATGTCGTCAAAGTATTTTGGAATATGAAACAAAGCAAAATCAATTTATAGAAATGTTTTTTATGGGTGCAGAAGGAAAAATTTGCTATTCGCCTTCTTTGGTTAATATGCTGCCTTTTTATTTTGATAGGGATTCAATGTAAAGAGATACTATTAATTTGAAAATCAGTATAACTAAATAAAATTATTTTTTGTTATGCAATAATATAAAAATTGATTATTTTTGGTAGAGGATTCAGCAATAATAATCAGGCAGAATTCCAAAAAGAGGTCTTAAAAACAGATTAACTACGGCCTTTTCTTTAATTTAAAATGGACACATACCCCCAGATCATTACAATGTTGGCTAGCGCCGGCATTGTACACGAAGAAATATCTATAGCGAAGTTATTACTAACGCTTTTTTTAGTCCTGTTAAACGGATTTTTTGTAGCAGCAGAGTTTGCCATCGTAAAAGTTCGTTCCTCTCAGATTGAAGTACATCAAGAATTAAATTCTAAAGTAGCCGGAATCGCCAAAAATATAGTAACTAACTTAGATGCTTATTTGGCAGCAACACAATTAGGTATAACATTAGCCTCCTTGGGCTTAGGTTGGGTAGGAGAAAGTTCTCTTACACCTGTAATCATGAAAATGTTTGAACTTTTTGGAATGACAGGTCCGGAGTGGTATGCCGTGGCGAAAAATATATCATTTCCCCTGGCATTTGCCATAATAACTATATTACATATTGTATTTGGAGAATTAGCACCTAAATCGCTGGCAATTCATTTTCCTACCAAAACAACTTTTACAATTGCTTTGCCGTTGCGAATTTTTTACTTTGTGTTTAAACCCGTAATCTGGTTAATGAACGGTTTTGCCAATGCAATTTTAAGGATGATGGGAATTACACCAATTCACGGCTCAGATATTCATACAGAAGAGGAGTTAAAGATGATCATTACCGAGAGTCAGGAAGGCGGAGCGATTGAAGAAACCGAACGCATGCTAATTCAGAATGTATTCGATTTTGACGACAGAAGAGTAAACAATATTCAAACTTTACGCAAAAATGTTTCGGCTATTGAAATTGAAACTACAGTAAAGGATGCTATTGATTACGCTATCAATGAAGGGTATTCCCGCTATCCGGTTTATGAAGATTCGCTGGATAACATTAAAGGGGTTATTTATACAAAAGATTTAATGAAGGCAATGATGAATAAGATGGAAGATAAAAAAATCGCACCGTTAATGAGAGAGCCTATTTTTATTTCTGAGAATGCATTGATTAAAAATGTATTAAAACAGTTTCAGGCAAAGCACCTCCAAATGGCCGTGGTTACTAATGAGGTAGGTGAGTTTTCAGGTATAGTAACGATGGAAGATATTTTGGAGGAATTGGTAGGAGAGATTCAGGATGAATATGATAATGAAGAACCTATTGTGACAACAGTTGGAGAAGGAGTGTATCATGTAAATGCACATTATAATTTATCAGATATTAACCGCTTATTGCCTTATAAGTTTGAAGAAAGCGAGCATTATGATACTTTGGCGGGTTTAATCGCAGAAACTTATCCGGATGATGAATTTAAAGAGCAAGATGCAATTGATTTATGTGATTACGAAGGAATTGTTTTGAATATGTATCGCAATTCCATCGAAAAAATTCAGCTTACCTTAAAGCCTAAAGGAAAAGATATCGAAGAAGGGTAATCACTTTATTTGTAAAGATAGAAGCACTCTTTTTAATAGAGTGCTTTTTTAATGTTTTTGAAAACATAATATGCGTGTAATCATATTAGGCAGTTAATTTAAATGAGTAAATTGTCATAAATCTCTGTTTAAATTATAACAATATGGAATCGTTAGAAAGGCTGCTGGAAAAAATAAAACAATGTAAAATATGTGAAGCAGAATTGCCTTTGGGAGCAAATCCGGTTTTGAAGGCAAGTGAAAAATCAAAAATAATGATCATCGGACAGGCACCGGGGATAAAAGTACACCTTTCTGGGATTCCCTTTCATGACAAAAGTGGAGATCAGTTGCGGCAATGGCTTGATGTTACTGTAGATGAGTTCTATAATCCTGATAATTTTGCTATTGTTCCTATGGGCTTTTGCTATCCGGGAAAAGGAAAGCAGGGAGATCTGCCTCCGAGAAAAGAATGCGCACCCACATGGCATGAACAGCTTTTAGAACATTTAAGCGAAATACAATTAATTTTATTGGTAGGACAATATGCACAGAAATATTATTTAAAAAAAGAGCCAAAGCGAACTTTAACAGAAAATGTAGCACATTATCAAGATTTTTTGCCTCTGTATTTTCCGCTGCCACATCCTTCTCCCCGCAATTTTATGTGGAAAGCTAAAAACCATTGGTTTGAAGAGGAAGTTATCCCTGAACTCAAAAAAAGAGTTCGTACTATTTTGAATAAAAAATAAATCTGGATCTAAGATTGGACATTTTTATTCAGCGATTTTTAATTTCCGATATACCATGTACAGCAGTGACAGAATAACGATAAAAGCGCTTGCATACATAATTAAAGGAATATTTTGGATGTGGTCTTTGTAATACCAACCGGCGGCAAAAGCACCTCCGCCAACACCTGCTTCCAGTGCAATATACATAGTAGAAACTGCTTTTCCGCGTTGGTTTGGAGCACTAAAATCTATAGTCCACGCGTTTAGTGCAGGCGATAATACGCCTAACGAAATCCCGTAGGTGAATGCTCCGAGATACAGTCCTCCGATACTATCGTAAAAACCAATGACAAGCAAAGAAATAATTAGCAGGCAAAGACCTATGTTAATAATGAGAACCCTTCCGTATTGGTCAGAAACTTTGCCTGCCACAAACCGGATTAGCAAAGAAGATACAGTGAAAATCATAAAGAAAATCCCTTTGTTTTCAATACCTAAATGTGCTGTCCAATCAGGGATAAGTGTAAGAATTACTCCGTAAGCTATATAGGATAAAAAGGTGACTAGTGCAGCCGGAAAAACAGCAAAGTCAAATAGATCATTTCGAGATAATTTGAGCAATGAGAAAGAAAATTTACTCTTTGAAGAAAGCGTTTCTTTCATGTTTAGTAAAATAATGATTGACAACAATGCGAACAGAGCAGAAGCATAAAATAAAAAATTGATAGAAGTATATATTTTTATTGTACTTCCTATTGCCGGACCTACCGCCATACCTGTACTAAAACAAATGCCGTGCAGACCTAAAGCCTCTCCCCATCGTTCTTTAGGTACAATATCTGCTACATAAGCAGCTGTAGCTGTAGGCTTAAAACCAGTTGAAAAACCGTGAAGTAATCTCAAGAACAAAAAGCCTGAAACAGTGGTCAGGATGGGGTAAAGCAGGCTGCAGATAAAACAAACGACCGAACCGATTGCCATAATGGGAACTCTACCAATTTTATCAGTGAGCTTTCCGCTAAAAGGACGAGAAATACCCGCGGTTATAGTAAATAAACCAATAATTAAACCTTTGTATTCAGTGCCTCCCAGCCCCGATAAATAGTCGGGTAATTCGGGAATAAGCATATTAAAACTCGCTGAAAACAATAGAGAACTCAAACAAACTAAGATGAATTGAGTATTGTATATAGGGTGCGAAGAAGCTGATTTTACCGACATGGCTTTAAAATAGCAAGGAGCTTGTTGGCGGGTGTTTTTCTGTTGTGAAATTATACTTTCCTAAGCTTTCGAAGTCTTGTTTTTTATTACAGATAAAAGGATGTAAACAACGATAATAACTGGTACAGCCAGATATTTTAATACAAACAGTAAAATAGCTGATAAAATAATAAAGGTAATTTGCAGAGTATATTTTGATAGATTTTTTGGATTGACTTTTAAAGAAAATAATGGGATTTCTGCATTCATAATATAAGCACTTAATAGACTGATAACAACCAAAACGTAAGGATTGCTGAGTAAAGAGATTATGGATTCTGAGTGCGTAGTGCTGACTATCATCGGAAGACTTAGTATAAACAAAGCATTACCCGGCGTGGGCAAACCAATAAAAGAATCAGTCTGACGCGTGTCTACGTTAAATTTAGCTAATCGGTAAGCAGCACCCAATGTAATGATAAAACCAATATAGGGTACTACAGCCATATAGTATGTTTCAGGTGTTAGGTTGTACAGCTCCTGATTTTCCTGAATGTTGGCAAGTTGTTTATAAATTACCAATCCAGGTACAACTCCACTGGTAACCATATCTGCAAGTGAGTCAAGTTGTAATCCTATTTCGCTTTTTACGTTCAGTGCCCGGGCTAAAAAACCATCCCAGTAATCAAAAAATATACCTAAGCAAACCCATAAAAATGCCATTTTGATGTTGTCGTCAAAGGCATATATACAGGCTATCAAACCAGCTGATAAGTTGAGTAAGGTAATGAAATTGGGAATGTGTTTTTTCATATGTGTCTTTTTAGAAGATGATCAAACAGGTTAATTAACCATTTTTGTACTTACAAATGTATCATAAAACTTAGAATAATTAAATATTGACAGAGGTTTAGTTTTTAATAATTTTATTTAATCTTTGTAAGATAATGTAAAGATCGTGAAGAAGATAGTATTTTTGATTTTGTCATCCTTGTTTTTTATACCTGTTTTTGCTCAAAAAGCGCGTAAATATTCCAATGAGTTTTTGAATATAGGTGTAGATGCGGCTTCTATGGCAATGGCAAACAGTGTTGTGGCATCTGTGGATAATGTAAATGCGGTGTATTGGAATCCGGCAGGATTAATGCAGCTTCAAAGCAAGCAGATAGCTCTGATGCATGCGAGCTATTTTGCTAATATTGCACAATATGATTACGGAGCATTTGCCATGCCTATTGACGAAAAGAGTGCAGTTGGATTTTCGATAATCCGCTTTGGAGTAGACGATATTATGGATACGACAGAATTGATTGATCAAAACGGAAATATTGATTATAATAGAATAAATATGTTTTCGGCAGCAGATTACGCATTTGCCATTTCCTATGCGCGTAACACGCCAATTGAAGGATTGAGTTATGGAGCAAATGCAAAAGTAGTCAGACGGATTATTGGTAAATTTGCTAATTCTTGGGGATTTGGATTTGATGCAGGATTACAATATCATTCCAAATCAGGATGGCAGCTGGGAGTAATGGCAAGAGATATAACCACTACATATAATATGTGGAGCATTAATAAAAAAGAATTTGAAAAAATAAGCAATGCTATTCCTGATCAAAATCAAGAATTACCTGAAACAACCGAAATCACGCTTCCCAAGCTTCAATTAGCGGGAGCAAGAAAATTTTATTTTAATAAGGATTTTTCCGTTCTCACTGCTTTAGGTTTAAATGTGGAATTTGCCGAGACCAAAGCAATAATATCTACTAAAGGATTTAGTCTCTATCCAACTTTTGGAGTAGAGTTTGCATATACGGATTTGGTATATGTACGAGGAGGAATTGGTAATTTTCAAAAAAATATGCAGCTCGACGGTGTGGAAAAAGTAGAATTTCAACCTAATATCGGTATTGGATTTCACTACAAAGGCATTCAGATAGATTATGCTTTAACGGATATTGGAGATCAAAGTGCTGCTATATATTCCAATATTTTTTCTTTAAAACTGGATTTAGATATTTTTAGCAAATAAAAAATGAAAAGATATATATTGTTTTTTTTACTTCTATTGTGCTCGCCGATTTGGAGTGCAAAAAATGAAGAACCGCTTTCTGATACTGCTCAAATTAGTATTTTAACTTGTGGGACGGGAGAAGAATTGTACGCTCTTTTCGGACATACTGCTATTCGGGTTTCTGATCCGATGCAGGGAATTGACAGGGTATATAACTATGGGTTGTTTGATTTTCTCACCCCTAATTTTTACGGTAAATTCGTAAAAGGCGATTTGTTATATTTTGTAGATTACGATACGTACAAAAACTTTTTAATAAGCTATATATACGACGACAGAACTGTTTATGAACAGATTTTAGATTTGAACGATCAACAAAAACAAATCGTTTGGAATGAATTAAATGAATCTTTATCTGAAAACAATAAATATTACATTTATAAATTTATCGATCAAAACTGTACCACTAAAGTAGTAGATATTGTCAATAATACGCTGGAGGTACCTTTGCGTACGACAGTGGAAGGAAACACCGCTTCATATCGAAAGATACTGAATACATATTTGCATAATCGGTATTTTGAAATGTTAGGAATCAATCTGATATTCGGTTCAAAAGTGGACAAAAAATCAGATTTGCTGTTTTTACCCGATAAGTTTATGAATGCGCTGGCATTGACTTCGGTAGCCGGAAAACCATTAGTAAAAGAAACACTGACCGTTTTTGAAGCCAGGCAGGGAAATCACACAGCTTGGTGGAATACGTTTATTTTTGCGTTAGTGCTTTCGGGAGGACTGATCGTATTGGGAAGATATAAAATAGCTCGTTACACTTATTTTTTCATTTTTGGATTACTGGGCGTTTTCTTTTTCGCTGTTGGATTTTATTCTTTGCATAAGGAACTGCTGGATAACAACAGTATATTATTGTGTAATCCGCTTTTGGTATTTATACCTTTTTTAAAATGGAATAAAAAACTATACAGTATTGTGTTTGGAATTCCGCTTCTGCTTTTTATTGCTCTTAATATTACTTCAGAAAAACTTTGGATTAGTTTACCGGTAATTTTATTAATTTTGTTTAGTTTATTATTTGAAATATACTTTTTTAATTTTAAATTAAATACAAATAAGAAATAATACTTAAATAAAGAATTATGTTTTCGTTTTTTAAGACAAAGCCGCTTTTAAAACATTTGATTCCTCAAAATTTTGTAGATATACACTCACATTTATTGTTTGGAATCGATGACGGAGCAAAAGATAAAGAAAATACCAAAGAACTCCTTTTAAATTTAAAGCAATTGGGATTTGAACAAGCTATAACTACTCCTCATACTACTCCATTAGTATGGGATAACACCAAAGAACAGATTTTAGCAAAATATGAAGAAGTAAAAAGTGTTTTACCTGTTGAAACGAAGGCTTTAAATTTGAGGGTTGCTTCGGAATATTTGATGGACGAAAGTTTTTTACATCGGTTAGAAAACGAAAAGCTATTAACATTAAAAGACAATTACGTTTTAGTGGAAATGTCTTATATGAATCCTCCGGTTCAATTATACGATATTTTATTTCAGTTAAAATCCAGAGGTTATGATATTGTATTAGCGCATCCTGAACGTTATAATTTTTATCATCAAAACGAAGAAGCTTATAAAAAATTAAAACGGACAGGCTGTAAATTTCAGATGAACTTATTATCGGTAACCGGCTATTACGGTAATCACGTTTTAGAAGCAGCAAATCATCTGCTCGATGGAGATATGATAGATTTTGTAGGTTCCGATATTCACCATGTAAGACATGTTAAAGCTTTTGAAAATAAGATACAGATTAAAAATGTACAAAATTTTGAAAAAGCAATCCAGAACAATCAATTTTTTAGAATATAAACTTTTAAATTTTGGAGAATACTTCCCAAATTATATTGGATAATAACTTATAATAGATAATTGGGGTTCTCTTTTACTTTTTGATTTAAAGTTTCTGTTGTCTATTAATTTAGACACGCTTATGAACAATAATAATTGCACTATAATAATACTACCAATAATTTTTTTCATCTAATAATTAAAAACAACGTTTTAATAGCTAGATATTTATAATATTAAGGAAGAATAGTTGTCTAAAAAGAAGGTGTAAATTATGCTAAATAAGCATATTTACTGCAATTTACTCGGATTTGGTTGGTCTGAATTGAATAAAAAAGTTTATTTTTGAGATTCAATTAATAAAATAGAAAAATGAAAGAACTGATCGAAAAAATCAATGCAGAATTTGAATCATTCAAATTAGAATCGGGAGAACAAGCAGAAAAAGGAAACAAGGCCGCAGGTACAAGAGCACGAAAAGCAACTTTAAACTTAGAGAAGTTGTTAAAAGAGTTTAGAAAAACCTCTTTAGAAGCATCTAAAAATTAAATTAAAAATCCGCTGAAATTTCAGCGGATTTATTAAATTGTTCTCTTATAGAATTCTATAAGTTATATTGAAAGGGATGTTTGAAAACAAAAAAGCTACCATTGGCAGCTTTTTTGTTTTATCATCTTTGTTTTAGTTGTTTATTGTTGAACAACTTCACCTTTAATTCTTAAAGGAATAATTCCTTTTTCATAATTAGCAGCATTGGATTCAACAGTAATTGTACGGCTGATTCTTCCTACTGACATATTGTATTTTACGTCAATTTTACCTGTTTTTCCCGGTAAAATCGGTTCAGTTGGTTTGGAAGGCACTGTACAACCGCAAGTAGAACGAACATTTGTGATAATCAAAGGCTCATCTCCTGTGTTAGTGAACTCAAACGATCTTAAGCCGTCGTCCTGACCTTTAACTACAGTTCCGTAATCAATCGTGTTGTTTTCTGCTGCAAACTCGATTTTAGGACCTTGTTGTGCAAAAGAAATAGCACTGGTCAATACTAAAGCTAATAATGCAAATAATTTTTTCATTGTAAAAATCTTTTTGTTGATTCGTAAAATTATAAACTTTTAAAAATAAAACAAATTTTTTATTGTAATCCTTCTGTCAGATTACTTTCATAATTCGTGACTTATGGCTATTTTTGCCTGTTACAAATATATAAAAAAAGGAATTATAGATTTTATTTTAAAAGATAAAAATGAATAGTTGTTAATTCTTTTTTAATATAGCTGATGTGTTAAAAATAAATAAAATACGTAATTAGATGACAGTTCCTGCGCAATTTGACGCTAAAGAAGTAGAGCAAAAGTGGTATCAATACTGGATGGAAAATAAATATTTCTACTCAGTGCCTGATCAGAGAGAGCCTTATACAATTGTAATTCCTCCGCCGAATGTGACAGGAGTATTGCATATGGGGCATATGCTAAATAACACAATACAAGATGTGCTGATACGCCGTGCAAGATTAAAAGGACTCAACGCTTGTTGGGTGCCCGGTACGGATCACGCTTCTATTGCTACCGAAGCAAAAGTCGTCGCTAAATTGAAAGAGCAGGGAATTAATAAGCATGATTTATCGCGCGAGGAATTTTTGACACATGCCTGGGATTGGACGAATGAATATGGTGGAGTTATTTTGGAACAGCTTAAAAAACTGGGATGCTCATGTGATTGGGACAGAACTAAATTTACAATGGATCATGAAATGTCTGAGCAAGTTCTCAAAACATTTGTGGATCTGTATAACAAAGGACTAATTTACCGCGGTTATCGCATGGTAAACTGGGATCCGGAGGCTAAAACAACCCTATCTGACGAAGAAGTTATTTACGAAGAGCGTCAGGGGAAACTTTATCATGTCAATTATCAAATTGAAGGAAGCGAAGAATATTTGACTATTGCCACTACACGTCCCGAAACTATTTTGGGAGATACTGCAATTTGTATAAATCCCAATGATGAAAGGTATAGTCATTTAAAAGGGAAAAAAGCCATTGTTCCGATATGCAATCGCGTTGTACCTATTATTTTTGACGAGTATGTGGATGTAGAATTTGGAACGGGATGCTTAAAAGTAACGCCAGCCCATGATATTAATGATAAAAATTTGGGTGAACGCCATAATCTGGAAATCATAGACATCTTTAATCCTGATGCTACTTTAAACGATTTCGGAATGCATTACAAAGGAAAAGATCGCTTTGTGGTTCGCAAGGAAATTGAAAAAGAGCTTTCTGAAATAGGTGCTTTGGCAAGAGTAGAAGATTACGTCAATAATGTTGGAACATCCGAGAGAACAAAAGCGGTTATTGAGCCAAGGCTGTCTGACCAATGGTTTTTGAAAATGGAACAATTGACAAAACCAGCATTAGCAGCTGTACTGGATACAGAAATAATCAAATTGTATCCGAGCAGATATAACAATACGTATAAAAGCTGGCTGGAAAATATTCACGATTGGAATATTTCCCGTCAATTGTGGTGGGGACATCAGATTCCAGCTTATTATTACGGAGATAGTAAGGAGGATTTTGTAGTAGCCGAAACGAAAGAAAAAGCTTTGGAACTGGCACGTACAAAATCAGGAAATGCAGACTTATCGGTAGAAAACTTAAAGCAAGATGAAGATGTATTGGATACCTGGTTTTCTGCATGGCTCTGGCCTATGTCTGTTTTTAACGGTATTTCCTGTCCCGATAATAAAGAGTTTAACTATTATTATCCTACCAATGATCTGGTAACCGGTCCGGATATTATCTTTTTCTGGGTTGCGCGTATGATTATGGCAGGTTATGAATATACCGGTAAAAAACCTTTTACGAATGTTTATTTTACAGGAATTGTACGAGATAAACTGAGAAGAAAAATGTCTAAATCATTAGGAAACTCACCTGATGCTTTAGGTTTGATTGACAAATTTGGAGCAGATGGCGTACGGGTAGGATTGCTGCTTTCCGCTTCGGCAGGGAATGATATTCTGTTTGATGAAGAATTGTGTGCGCAAGGAAAAGCATTTACTAATAAAGTGTGGAATGCTTTCAGGTTGATAAAAGGATGGGAAGTTGATTCTGCTATTGCACAACCCGATTACGCTAAGGTGGCATTAGAATGGTATGAAACCAAGTTGCAAAAAACACTGGTTGAAATTGAAGATTACTTTGACAAATATAGAATTTCAGATGCATTGATGTATATCTATAAATTAGTTTGGGATGATTTTTGTTCATGGTTTCTTGAAATGATTAAGCCAGGATATCAACAGCCTATAGATGCAGTAACGTATGCTAAGACAATTGAATTGTTGGAAGCAAACCTGAAATTATTACACCCTTTTATGCCGTTTTTATCAGAAGAAATCTGGCAGCATATTAAAGAGCGCTCAGCTAAAGAAGCTTTAGTAGTTTCTGCATGGCCGCAAGTAAAGTCGTTTAATGAAGATTTAATTAAAGGATTTGAATTTGTAACTGAGGTTATTGCAGGTATAAGAACAGTCAGAAAAGACAAAAATATTCCGTTTAAAGAAACAATTGAGCTTAAAGTACTGAATAACGAAAAATCGCCGTCTTATTTTGATGTAATTATTTCAAAACTAGGAAATATTGCTTCTTTGGAGTATGTAACAGAGCAGGTAAGCGGAGCATTGTCGTATCGAGTAAAATCAAATGAATATTTTATTCCTGTAACAGGAAGCGTAAATGTAGAAGAAGAAATTGAAAAACTGGAAGCAGAACTAAAATATCTGCAAGGCTTTTTAAAAGCAGTACGGGGAAAGCTGTCCAATGAAAAATTTGTTGGCGGAGCTCCTGCTCAGGTGGTAGATAACGAACGCAAAAAAGAAGCAGATGCACTGGCAAAAATTGCAACTATCGAGCATAGTTTGGCAGGGTTAAAGTAAAACATAAAAAAGAGCTGTCAAATACAGCTCTTTTTTTTATCTTCGGATGTTATGAAAATTAATTTGCATACTCACACCTTTACTGATAGTAAAAATGGTATTGAGATTGTTAATCAATATCCCAATCGATTAGATACTTCAATCAAATATTTTTCTGTTGGAATTCACCCCTGGTATATCGTTGAAAATAAAATAGAAAAAGAATTGCAACTCATGAAAGAGACATTAAATCATCCTAATTGTTTGGCAATCGGAGAATGCGGATTAGACAAAAAAATTGATTTACCGTTAAAAATACAGGTCGAAGTATTTAAGAAGCAACTGAAACTTGCAGAAAAATATAAAAAAGCAGTAATTTTGCACGTCGTTTCAGCGTATCAGGAAATTATCAGTTTGAAAAAGGAAATGAAAATAAGCAACCCATTGATTATTCATGGATTTAATAAGAAAAAACAGGTTGCAGAATCACTTTGGAAAAACGGATTTTACTTGTCTTTTGGCAAAGCTCTTGTTGATAACGAACAGGTGCAGGAAGCGTTTTTGAATACTCCGGAGAATCATGTTTTTTTGGAAACGGATGATTCTGAAGTAACTATAGAAGCTGTTTATGAAAAGGCAATTGCGTTGAAGCCCAATATAGAGATGCTGATAGAAAAAAACTTTTCTAAACTTTTTAAAATTTAAAAAAGGCAGATAAAAATAGATAAAATGGCAGTTTGGCAAGAAAGAGCAGAATTACTTTTTAAAGAAGAAGGTCTTCAAAAATTGAAAAAAGCAAAAGTAATGGTTGTCGGAATGGGAGGAGTAGGATCATTTGCGGCAGAATTTTTAGCAAGAGCAGGCGTTGGGAGCATGACTATTGTGGATGGTGATACTGTGGATATTACAAATATCAACAGGCAGCTTCCGGCGTTGCATTCTACTATCGGGAAGGCTAAAGTGCAAATTGTAGGGGATCGGTTGATGGATATCAACCCCGAATTGAATTTAGTAAAGATAGAAGAATTTATTTCACCTGAAAGAGCACACGAAATTATAACTGAGGATTTTGATTATATCTTAGATTGTATTGACAGTATTACTCCTAAAGTAAACCTTATTTTGGCGGCAAAGCGGAAACGAGTAAAAGTTATCAGTGCCATGGGAGCAGGAGGGAAGATGCAGGCATCTAAAATAGTTATTAAAGATATTGCTAAAACAGACGTTTGTCCATTGGCCAAACAAATTAGAAAACGCTTAAAGAAAGAAGGAATTTCTTCGGGAGTCAAAGCTGTGTTTTCTAAAGAAAAACCAGATGAAAGCAGTCTGAAAATGACAGACGGAACTAATTTTAAAAAATCATTTTTCGGAACTAACAGTTGGATTCCTGCCTTATTTGGTCTGCATTCTGCAGAATACGTAGTACGCTATATTCTATCAAAAGAATAATTACAAATACTAAAATGAGTTATTTTAGCCGGAAGTTTTTCCGGTTTTTTGTGTCTGACACAAAATTTTGAGAAATCTATCTTTACTGATTGAACAGAAAGATATATACTAACTAAAAATAAGCTTATCTTTGTGTAACAGATTATATATTTTGAACGAGATGAAGGCAGATGTATTAGAAAAAGAATTGCTCAGTAAAAATATAAACCCTACAGCTATGCGCTTGTTGGTTTTGAAATTTTTTAAACAACAGCATAAGGCAGTTACATTAGGAGATATTGAAGCAGGTTTTGATCAGTCGGACAGAGTAACTCTTTACAGAACGGTAAAAACATTTGAGAGTAAAGGACTGATTCATAGTATAACTTCTAATAATGTTACGCAGTATGCGTTGTGTAACTCGGATTGTAACGAAAAAAAACATCGTGATACACATGTACATTTTGTCTGCCGGAATTGCGGACAGACAATTTGCTTAACTCAGGTTTTAATTCCAGACGTTGAAGTGCCTGCGGCGGGTTTTGTAGTGGATGATGTTGAAATGGTATTTAAAGGCGTTTGTGCAGACTGTGAACTGTAATCAACGGTTTTTAGATATGTTTTCAACAATATTAACCGCATGAATTCTTGAGTTTTCAATAAACCAGGTATGTGTGTTTAAACCGCCGCAAACAACTCCAGCTAAATATAAATTGGAGATATTGGTTTCCATTGTTTCAGTATTGTATATAGGAATGTTGGTTATTAAGTCAGCAACTCCCACACCGATTTTTCTTAAAAAGTCAAAATCAGGTCGATATCCTGTAAGAGCCAATACAAAATCATTGGGTAAAGTGATTTTTCCGGTCGGACTATCAACAGTAACAGTGTTAATATCTATCTTAGTCAGGTTACTGTTAAATAAAGCATGTATACTCCCTTCAGCAATTCGGTTTTCGATGTCTGGTTTTACCCAATATTTTACATGTGAACTTATAGCAGAATCCCGGATTATCATAGTTACTTTTGCTCCTTTTCGGTAACATTCTAAAGCAGCGTCAACAGAAGAATTGCTTGCACCAACTACTACTACGTTCATTCCTGCATAAAAATGAGGGTCTTTGTAGTAATGAGATACTTTGGGTAAATCCTCTCCCGGTATATTTAACAGATTAGGAATGTCGTAAAATCCCGTAGCAATAATTGTGTTAGCAGCCGTATAAGTGTTTTTGGAAGTTTGTATAACAAATATATTATATTCATTTTTTTGTATATCTATAACCGTTTCAAACAAGTGAATATTTAAACCATTAGATACGGCAACTCTTCTATAATATTCTAAAGCTTCATTTCGTCTGGGTTTTTTTTCAATACTGATAAAAGGAATTTCATTTAATTCCAGTAAGTCTGAAGAAGAAAAAAACTGCATATTGACAGGATAATTATATAGAGAATTAACCAGACAGCCTTTTTCTATAATAAGATAAGATAATCCTTTTTTTTCGGCTTCTAAACCACAAGCAAGTCCAATTGGTCCGCCACCTACGATGACAATATCAAAATGTTCCATTTTTATACTTTTACAAGAGCTGATAATGAATACAAAAAGATCTTTTAAATAATTTTAGATGCAGTTTATTGTAAATGACAAAGCGGCTCTTACAGCCGCTTTGTTTATTATCTAAAAATATTGTTATTCTGTAATTTTGTCAGCAGTAAGGAAAATGCCGATTTCCATATCTTTGCTGATTCCCCATTCAGCCGGATTTAATGCCGCACCCGAATCTTTATCTGTTGTTCCGAACACTAATCCCCATTCAGAACGATCAGCGATAAAATTAGCCTCCATTGTAGCTTTATTGTCGGTAATGGTAACTTTTGCAGGAAAAGTAATATTAACTGTTTTTTCTAAAATAGTTAAATTTCCACTTATCAATTTATTTGCTCCTTCAACAGCACTTTGATTTGAAGCTGGATTAAAATCTTCTACTTTTGTTATTTTAAAAACAACTGTAGGGTGTTTTTCAACATCAAAAAAGTCTGGGCTTTTTAGGTGTCCACCAAGTTTTTCAACATCTTCGTCTTTGTCAACAGAAGCTCTGTCCGGAGAAATGCTATTCATATCTACAACATAAGAGCCCGCATTTAATCCGGAAGCGTCAATGGCAATATCTCCAGATTCGATTGCAAGTTTTCCCCATCTTGGATTTAATCCTCCTTTGTGCCCTACTTTCCAGGTTACATAGCTTTCTGTAAGATTTACAGCAAATTTGTCTCCTTTTTCAACCGCTACTTCTTGTTCTGTAGTAGTGGTAGCTTTGTCGGCATTTTTATTTCCGCATGAGGAAAGAGAAACCATAGCTAAAACAGCTAGCGACAATACAATTTTTTTCATATTATAATTAATTTATTGTGAAGCGAAAATACAATAGACAAAATAAATAAGCAATTAATTGAGAGAAAATAACAATTTAATTAATCTAGATTAAGATTTTGTACTATTAAATTATTGCATACGTTGTAAAATAGAAAAAAAGCCAGCATGGTGAAAAAGCTGGCTTAATCATAATTTTAAAATATTATTATTCTGCAATCAATTTTCCTTGCATTAGAGCAAAGTGAGCAGGGAAAGTGCATAAAAAGTCATAAGTACCGGCTTCTGTAATTGTAAATTCAATTGTGTCTGATTCTCCGCCTCCTAAAACTTTGGTATGGGCAACTACGTTTTCTTTTCCATTTTCAGGAATGTAATCTGTAGCTGTAGCTTGGGCAGCTTCTGTAGCAAAAGCGGTCATATCTGTGCCTTGCGCAAGCAAAACCCAATTGTGCCCCATTACGCTTTTATCCATTTTACCTGTATGTTTTAAAGTCAAGATGATCTTTTCTCCTACAGGAACGCGGATTTCGTTTTTGTTAAACTTCATTTGATCGTCTCCTGAAATTGAAATTTTAACCCCTTGATTCTCTTCTTTGGCGGGAGTCTCTGTCTGCGTTTCAGGCGTGGTTGTTGTATTGTCTTTTTTCTTGTCACCACCACAAGAAATAAGCATTGTTGCACCTAGTGTGAATGCTAAAAGATAATTTAATTTTTTCATGCTATTTTAATTAAAAATATAGTTATTGATAAAGATACGATTAAAAACAAGAATTTATGAATTTTATAAAAGATAAATAGGTTATATTTCTTTAAAAGTAGAAATAGCATTCATCATTTCTGTACCTTGCCAGTCTTTGTTTTTTTCAGTAGTCCAAGAAATAATTTGGTAATTTGCTTTTTTGCCTTCTATAATAGTCTGAATCATAAACATGACGGCTTTTCCCTGATTCATTTTTAATTCAAAGAGTTTGCCGTTTAAGCCGTTTATCTTTACGTTGTCTTCCTTTAAAACCTCATATTCAGGTCTTTTTTCATAAGTAGCTTTTGCTTTAGCAACGTAGGTGTTAAAATCCATATTTGTTTCTTTTGGATCGTCTTTTACAACCAAATAAGTTTGTAAAAAAGTATTTCCATATTGTAAATCAGCACCTTCATATAGGTCTTCCATTTTTGCGAGGTTACCGGGTATTTCGATACTGTACAGATCTTTTACATCTACAGTTTGAGGAGGTTGAACTTTTTGATTACAACTAACAGTTAGAAAAAGGATCAGACAAACTGAAAAAAAATTGGTTTTCATGATGCTCAGCAATTAAAGATTATAAACGTAAAGGTACGTTAAAATATGACGAAATACAGATTCTAAAAGTGAAAAAATAAAAAAAACAAGCTTTTTTATTGTCTGTTCTGCCTAAAAAAGAGTAAATTAGTGGAATAAGAATTAAAAAGGAGAGATTATGGGAAAAACAGTATTGATGTTAGCAGGAGACTTTGTTGAAGATTATGAAGTTATGGTACCGTATCAGGCATTATTGTCTGTAGGCGTAAAAGTAGATGTGGTTTGTCCGGGAAAAAGAAAAGGAGAAGTAATAGCAACTGCAGTACACGATTTTGTTGGTTTTCAGACTTATGCAGAAACAAGAGGACACAATTTTGTAATTAATAAAACTTTTGAAGATGTAAAACTGGAAGACTACGACGGATTATATGTATGTGGCGGACGCGCTCCGGAATATATACGCTTGAATAAGAGAGTGATTGAAATAGTTCAGTCTTTTTTTGAAAAGAAACTGCCTGTAGCAGCAATCTGTCACGGAATTCAGGTGTTGACGCCTGCAAATGTATTACAAGGAAGAACGCTGACGGCTTATCCTGCAATTGGTCCGGATATAACCGTGGCAGGAGGTATTTATAAAGAAGTGGATGCAGATAAAGCTGTAGTAGATGACAATCTGGTAACTTCGCCGGCATGGCCTGGACATCCTGCGATTTTAAAGGAATTCTATAGGATTTTAGGCATTACTATCGCTTAAAGTATAACCAAAGTAGCTGATATGCGGTGTTGATAAATAAGAAGTGAATAAAACATTTCTTATTTTAGCATCGCAAATTTTTTATATATGATTACAGAAAAACAATTTAAACAGGAACTGGATATAATTATTACAAATGCGATAAGAGAAGATATCGGAGATGGCGATCATAGTTCTTTGGCGTGTATTCCGACATCAGCGCAGGGCAAAGCAAAACTTTTGGTAAAAGAAGCAGGTGTTATTGCCGGTGTGCAGTTTGCTAAAATGGTTTTTAAATATGTAGATCCTGATTTAGTTGTAGAAGAACTTATTTCCGATGGTAAACAAGTGCAGAAAGGTGACCTCGTGTTTTTTGTATCCGGTGCCTCTCAATCTATTTTAAAAGCCGAGCGCCTGGTGTTAAATGCAATGCAGAGAATGAGCGCAATTGCTACTAAAACCAAAACTTTTGTCGACTTGCTTGAAGGAACAAAAACTAAAATTTTGGATACAAGAAAAACAACCCCCGGTATAAGAGCCCTAGAAAAATGGGCAGTAAAAATTGCGGGAGGAGAAAATCACAGGTTTGCTCTGTACGATATGATTATGCTGAAAGACAATCACATTGATTTTGCCGGAGGGATAAAAGAAGCTATAGAAAAAACAAATGCATACTTGAAAACCAATAATAAAGACTTGAAGATTATTGTAGAGGCTAGAAATTTAGATGAAGTGAGCCAAATCCTTGCTTGTGATAATGTTTACAGAATCTTATTAGATAACTTTGACTATCAAATGACCCGTGAAGCAGTAGCTTTGATAGGAAACAAGTGCCAAACGGAATCTTCCGGAAATATTGATGAAAATACAGTGAGAGAATACGCCCTTTGCGGTGTGGATTATGTATCGTCCGGAGCATTGACTCATTCGGTATATAATATGGATTTAAGCTTAAAAGCCGTGATGTAAATAACAATAGAGGATGTCCGAAGAAATCGAAAAACAATTAGAGCATATTCCCGTTATCAATAAATTGGTTCGGCTGACAAAGGGCGTCCGTTTTTCGATGTTGGAGGGATATTCGCTCTACGATTTAATGGAACTTTATATTTTAGGAATAGTAAAAGGTGCTTTTTCGTATCGGGCGGGTTCTATTGCGTTCAGTTTTTTTATGGCGCTTTTTCCATTCGCGCTGTTTATATTAAATTTAATACCTTACATCCCGATTGACAATTTTCAGCATGATTTTATGCAGTTTATTGCTAATTCGGTTCCTCCGAATACATTTGGAGCAATTGAATCTATTTTGGACGATATCATGAACAACAGTTATCGCTCTTTATTGTCCTCGGGGGTACTGTTGTCTATATTTTTGATGACGAATGGTATTTTTGCCATTATTGGGGGATTTGAGTCTTCTTATCATATTTCGATTTCCAGAAATATTATCCGGCAATATATAGTAGCCTTGGGACTTTCTGTTTTGCTGGCATTTACCTTAATTTTTTCAGTAGCTTTTTACGTGGTTTTAGAAATTTTGATGTACAAATCTAATATAGACTCTATGTTAATTCAGTGGTCTCGGAGTGTTTATCTTTTAATCGTAGTACTGTTTACCACATCCATATTGTACAAATTCGGGGCAAAAGAAACCAAGGGAATGTCTTTTATTTCTGTAGGTTCTGTTTTTACTACTATTCTCTATGTGCTTACTTCTTATTTATTCAGTGTATATGTTTTGCGGTTTGCCCGATATAACGAGTTGTACGGCTCTATAGGAACGCTTTTAGTAGTAATGTTTTATCTTTGGATAAACTGTATGATTTTATTAATGGGATTTGAGCTAAATCTGGCTATAAGTAAATTAAAGTCAAAAAAATAGTTATATTTGATATATTATAACCAATAAAAAAGTGAAAAATATGACAAAGTTTTTGATGACGACAGCCGTTTTTGTCGGCTCTGTTTTATTTGTGAGTGCACAAAGCGTGACAGGAAAATGGCGAACAATTGATGATAATACTGGTAAAGAAAAATCGATTGTTGAAATTTATGAAGAAAACGGGAAGTATTTTGGCAAGATAGTTCAGCTTTTAAATCCGACCAAGAAAAATCCAACTTGTGATGCATGTCCGGGAGATGACAAAGGAAAACCAATAGAAGGACTGGTAATCATAAAAGACTTACAAAAAAAAGGAGATGAATATACAGGAGGAAAAATAACAGATCCCCAGTCAGGAAAACAATATAAATGTACTATAAAACTTAACGGAAAAGATAAATTAGATGTCCGAGGATATGTAGGAATTTCACTTATTGGAAGAACGCAAACCTGGCTCAAAGAATAGAACAAAAAAACCGAAGTAAAATCCTTCGGTTTTTTTATTTAAAAACAAGTGTAACAAAAAAGAGCTTTGTGCTACCAATAAATAAAGATTAAAAAATAAAGATATGGAATTGGTTATTAAAAATTTGAGCAAAACCTATAAAAACGGCGTTAAGGCAATAGATGATTTAAATATTGAGATAGGATCGGGGATGTTTGGTTTATTGGGACCAAACGGTGCCGGAAAATCATCACTGATGAGAACCATTGCCACTTTGCAAAAACCGGACAGTGGAAGTATATTTTTTGGCGACATTAATGTGTTGGAACAACCAATGGATTTTAGAAAGATACTTGGATATTTACCACAGGATTTTGGAGTTTATCCCAATATGTCGGCGATGGATTTATTGGATTATTTTGCACGATTAAAAGGAATAGCGAATTCCAATCAGCGCAAAGAAATTGTCGATAGCGTATTGGAAGTAACTAATTTATACGAAGTGAGGCGAAAAAATGTAAGTGGATATTCCGGCGGAATGAAACAGCGTTTCGGTATAGCACAGTTATTGCTGAACGATCCAAAATTGATTATAGTGGATGAACCGACCGCAGGCTTAGACCCTGCCGAAAGACACCGTTTTCTCAATGTATTAAGAGAGATAGGAAATAATAACACTGTTATTTTTTCGACTCACATTGTAGATGATGTAAATGAATTATGCCATGAAATGGCAATTTTAAACGGTGGAAAACTGCTGGAAAGAAGTACGCCAAAAGAAGCCGAGCAAAAGTTGGAAGGCACTATCTGGAGTAAGGAAACTTCGCGGGAAGAGGCAGAAATTTTAAATCAGGAATTGACTATTTTATCAGGTAAATACAATCAGGATAATCAGTTGATAATTAGAGCGTATTCCAAAGAATCACTTGCCGAAGATGGTTTTGTTCAGGTTAAACCCAATTTAGAAGATGTTTATTTTGTAGCACTTAAAAACGATTAGGTTATGTTTGGAACTATCTTTTCTTTTGAGCTTAAACGATGGTTTAAGAACTGGGTGTTTTATTTGTATCTGGCTGTTTTTTTTGGAATGGGTTTTTTAACGATGGCAAGTGCTATAGGTGTTTTTGACAGAGTTACGGTTACAACTACTTCCTTAATGCATATGAATTCGCCTTATATGCTCAATAGCTTTATAGAAGGATTTAATAATCTGTTGTATTTTTTATTCCCCTCTATTATCGGAGCGTCAATATATAGAGATTATCAGTATAATGCACATCATATTCTGTATTCCTATCCGTTTTCCAAATCAGATTATTTACTGGGTAAATTTTTAAGCTCTTTTCTAATAACGCTGCTTATTAGTTTGTCAATCGGTGCAGGGATTTTTATTGCTACCTTTTTACCGTGGGCAAATGAACAGTTAATAGGAACAAATCACTTGTGGAGTTATGTACAGGTTTATTTGATGAATGTGATTCCGAACATGATATTTATCGGCGTAATCGTTTTTGTAGTAACTACTTTGTCTAGAAGTGTTTATGTGGGGTTTGTTTCGGTTGTGATTCTGTTGATTCTACAAGGAATAATTAACGGATTAACCGGAGATATGAATAATGAACAGCTTGCAGCTTTGCTTGAACCGTCGGGAATGGAAGCAATTAATTATTATACAAAATACTGGACTGTTGATGAGTATAATTTTAACAATCTTCCGTTAGAAAAATGGTATATTTTAAACCGCTTAATCTGGATGGGAGTGGCTGTTTTATTTTTGGTTGTTTTAGGAAAATTATTTGCCTTTTCACAGCAAACGGTGAGTATTAGTTTTAGAAAAAAACAAAAAGGAGAACGTTTGGTAAAAAACAACTTTGTAGGACTTGCTCGTATTGTACTTCCTAAGGTTGATTATAATTTTTCAAGAAAGACTCAATGGGTAAATGTGATTAATTTTACTAAATTGGATTTTAAATATTTGGCAAAAAATAAAGTCTTTATGATTTTAGTGGGATTGGGTATTTTGATGATGGTTTTAGTATCTTCTTCCAGTTCCATGTTGTTCGGTACATCTATCTACCCTGTAACAAGGGTGATGTTATTATTACCAGGCTCTACTTTTAAAATAGTTATTTTAGTAATTACTTTTTTAGGGGCAGGTTTATTGGTTCATAGAGGGAAATTGACAAAGATGGATTTGTTGGTCGACTCTACGGCTGTGCCAAATTGGGTGTTGTTTACCTCTAAGCTGCTGGCTTTGGTTTGTATTCAGGCAACGCTATTATTAGTAGTAATGGCAGGCGGAATTTTGATTCAGTCATATCATGAGTATTACAATTTTGAAATAGGCTTATACCTTCAAACGCTTTTGGGTATTGACTGGATTTGGTATATTATTTGGGCAGGTTTGGCATTAGCTGTACAAACGTTTTTTAAAAATTATCTGGTTGGGTTTTTTGTGTTATTGCTCTTCTTTATGTTTGGCGGACAGTTATCTAAATTGGGAATAGAACAACGGATATTTTTCTTCAATAAGCTTCCGAGAATGAATTATTCAGATATGAATGGTTTTGGAAGCGGTATGGCAAAATATTTTATTTATGTTTTTTACTGGATGCTTTTTATCGGCTTTTTAAGCGGTCTATCTTTATTATTTTGGAGAAGGGGAGTTTTTAGCAGTTTAAGAGAGCGCTTTTACTTTGCAAAAAAACGAGCAAAAGCTTCTATTCTTGTACCATCGCTGCTTTGTTTGATTGGATTTATTGCTTTAGGGAGTTATCTGTATTATGAAAATGCGGTTTTGAATACTTTTTATTCTGCAAAGGAAACAGAACAGTTAACAGTTGAATACGAAAAAAAATATAAAAAATATGAAAGCATGCTTCTGCCTCGTATCGTAGATGTCAAGGTGGATGTCGATTTATATCCTAAAGAGCGAAATTTTGAAGCTAAAGGTTTGTATATCTTAAAAAATAAAAATCAGCAGGCTGTAGATAGCGTATTGGTGAGTTTTAATACAGATATGCAGAGTGAAATAGAAATTAAAGGAGCTCGTCTTTTGTCCAAAGACACAATATATGGATTTAGTTTTTATCGTTTTGATCAGCCATTAGAAGCAAACGAAGAAGTAAAGATGAGTTTTGTTATTAAAAATAAACCTAACACTATATTGCGCAATAATTCCCCTGTGTTGGAAAACGGAACATTTATCAACAATAGTTTTTTCCCTTCTTTGGGGTATTCCGCAGACGGAGAGTTCACTGACGATGAAATCCGCAAAAAATATGGTTTAGCTCCTAAAGAACGCATGGCAGAACAAACAGATCAAAAAGCTTTACAGAATACATACATCAACCATGACTCGGATTGGATAACGTTTGAAACGACAGTAAGTACTTCTAAAGATCAAACGGCAATTGCGCCCGGGTATTTGCAGCGAGAATGGGAAGAAGGCGACAGGCGTTATTTTCATTATAAAATGGATCAGAAAATGTTGAATTTTTATGCTTTCAATTCAGCGAGGTACGAAGTTAAAAGAGATAAATGGAATGATATCAATATTGAAATTTATTACCGTAAAGGACATGAATACAATGTGGACAGAATGATAAAAGGGGTAAAAAAATCATTAGACTATTATACTGCCGAGTACAGTCCTTACCAGCATAAACAGGTTCGTATAATTGAGTTTCCGAATACCATGGGAACATTTGCTCAGTCTTTTGCCAATACTATTCCGTTTTCTGAATCTATTGGTTTTATTGCCGACGTGGACGAAGAAAATGAAGATGCGGTAGATTATCCATTTGCGGTTACTGCTCACGAAGTTGCACATCAATGGTGGGCTCATCAGGTAATAGGCGCTAATGTGCAGGGAGTAACGATGCTATCTGAAAGTTTGTCCGAATACAGTTCGCTTAAAGTATTGGAGCACGAGTATGGAAAAGGACAGATGCGCAAATTTTTAAAAGAAGCTCTGGATAGTTATCTGAGCGGGAGAGGAATGGAGAACAAAAAAGAAAAACCGCTGATGTATAACGAAAATCAACAATATATTCACTATAATAAAGGTTCGTTGGTTTTTTATACCTTGAGTGACTATATGGGAGAAAAAGAAATGAACAGTGTGTTGAAAAATTATATTGCTAAAACCGCGTTCCAGGAAGCCCCATTTACCACGACGGCTGAGCTTGTGGCAGATTTGAAGGCAGCTACTCCCGATTCTTTAAAATACATGATTAAAGATATGTTTGAAACCATTACGCTTTACGATAATTATGTGGATAAAGCAGAAGTAAAAGAGCTAGAAAACGGAAAATACGAAGTAAAGATAAAAGCAGTAGTGAGCAAATACAGAGCTGGAGAAAAAGGAGAAAAAATGTATGAAGACGAAAATAGAAAATCGCTGGTTTATGAAAATGAAAAGAAGGTAAAAATAGAATCATTGCCTTTGGAAGATTATATAGAAATAGGGGTTTTTGCTAAAGAAAATCTTTCAGGAAAGGACAAAACCAGTAAAGAAAAAGTCCTCTATTTGCAAAAAGTAAAAGTAACTTCTGTTGACAATGAGTTTACGGTTATTGTAGATGAAAAACCTGCAGAGGTGGGAATCGATCCTTACAATAAGTTGATTGACACCCGATCTTATGATAACAGAAAAACGGTAAAATAGATGGCTTAATTCTTAGTTTGCACAGATTAATCTGTGTGAACTTGTTTTTATCTTTGATTGCAATGAAGTAGAAATATTTCACTATTACAGAAAGACAGAGGTTGATAATAAAACAGCCCGAGATTTTAAAATCTCGGGCTGTTTTATTATAATGTTAATTAACAGGCAATAGGTACGTATTTTTTCCGTATTGATAGGTGTATTTACAAAAGGTGTTTTTATTTTATAATAAATAATTGAATTTATCTATATAAATTTTAACAAAAAACATGTATTTAGTTGTTTTTTTAATATTTTATTAAGTTTAAATAAGTTAAAGGTTTTTATTTAAAATTAATATAATGAAATATGTTAAATTAATTCTTTTTGTTTTTTTAAAAAAATATCTATAGTTTGGATTTTTAGATTTAATGTTTTGATTATTAGTGTTTTATTTTATATTTTTGGAACCAAGTGTTTTTCTTAGAATATAAAATATTAACATCAAAGATTGGCTGTATGTAAAGTAAATAAATTCAAATACACTGTATAAGGAAAAATTTGAATAGCGTAAAAGCAGTTTTTCTGTTAAAAAATGATTTGTATAGGGGGTGAACAGAGAATTAAGTTTTTGATAACAGCTTATATAAAAGGAAATATAAACGATTAAAACCTGATTGTGTATGGTAACAAACATTTTTTTAAAATTTCTGTACAAAAAGCAGAAACTAAGTCGGAAATACCGAAACAGCGACTTTAAAAACTGAAAGTAGGTAAATCTATAAATTTAAAAAGTTATGATGCGAAAAATAACTATTTTAATAGTGTTTTTGTTTTTAGGATTAGTAACAAAAGCGCAAGAACACTTTTATTATTATAAAGGTGAAAAGATTCCATTGACTTTAAACAAAGAAAGAGTAAATTTTAGAGCAAGTAGTGATTTTGACAGAACAGAATTAGAACGGAATAATTTAAAAATTAACTATTTGTCAGAAGACGATGCAGCTTATTTCGGAGAGGTTGAAATAGGGACAAAAGATTATCAACAAAGCATCGATAACATTAGAAATATTAAAGGTGTTTTGAATGTTTTTCCTCATTTTGCAAAGACAGAGACAAATTCAATAGGAACTTCTGATATTTTTTATATAAAATTAAAAAATATAAAGGATTTATCTCTTTTGGAGCGCGATGCAGAAGTATTAGGATGTAAAATTGTTAATGCAATACCCAATATGCCCTTGTGGATTATTGTAAAATTGGATGACAATGCCAAAATGACTTCAGTAGAAGCAGCTAATAAATTATTTGAAAAAGGAGTATATGCAGAGATGGATCCTGCTTTCATGTTTGATTTTAAACCTAATTGTACTAATGATTCTGACTTTTCTTCTCTTTGGGGATTAAAAAACAATACTTATCCAGGAATGGATATAAATGTTTGTCCGGCATGGAATATTACAACCGGAGCAGGCATTAAAATTGCTATTCTTGATCAAGGTATCGATACCAATCATTTGGATTTAAGCGGAAATATCCACAGCGTCAGCTATGATGCCAAAAGCGGCACCTCGCCAAGTGTTTTCGGAAATGAGGAACATGGAACTCATGTAGCGGGAATAGCAGGAGCGATAAAAGATAACAACTTACAAGTAACAGGAGTAGCTCCTTCTGCTAAACTAATACCGGTAAGTCATTCTATGTATATTTCCACCACTATTTCGGCAGAACTGGCAGATGGTATTGCCTGGGCTTGGCAAAATGGAGCGGATGTTATCAATAACTCTTGGGGAGATCAAGGTATTTATTACAACAAGCTCTATTCTCCGGCATTAGAAAATGCGATAGAAGATGCCATGGCATTGGGGAGAAATGGAAAGGGTACGGTAGTTGTTTTTGCCTCCGGAAATAATGCACCGCCAATGGAGTACCCCGGAAATTTTCATGATGATATTTTAACGGTAGGGGCAATGCAAAAAGACGGAAAGTGGAGAACCTCATCCAGTTTTGGAGATAAATTAGATGTTGTGGCACCCGGAGAAAATATTTTATCTACAATACCTTATAATGAAATAGATTCTTTAAGCGGTACTTCTATGGCAGCACCGCACGTTTCTGGTATCGCTGCTTTGGTATTATCTGTTAATCCGGATTTAACCGGAAAAGAAGTACGGGATATTATAGAAAGCACAGCTAAAAAAGTAAGAACAGATGAATATACCTATACTGTAAAACCAACAAGACCAAATGGAACGTGGTATGAACGAATGGGATATGGGTTAGTAGATGCCTATGCAGCGGTACAAAAAGCACAGGAAACTTTAAAACAAGACCTGTATATTCGTATTTCTCCTTTTGACGGAGGGTATGAACCGCGTACTTATGTTAGCTATACATGGCTTTGGGACAGTCCTGATATATGGAACAGGCGTTTTAATGATAACGGAACGACTCATCAAAATGTAGAATATTTAGGTCCTCCACATAATTATATTAATATCCGGATTACCAACCGAGGAAAAGTCCCTTCAACAGTTCAGGATTCTGTAAGGTTGCACTGGGCAAAAGCTGGCACAACACAGGATTGGGATATGTACTGGAACGGTAATTTAAAATACAACAACATACCATTGGGCGGCGTGGTGGCTACAAAAGCAATTCCCGTTTTACAGCCGGGACAATCTACAGTTGTTAAAATACCATGGAGCAATGTTCCTAATCCGATTAGCTATGGGCAAATATTTGAAAATTCACAATCTTTTTCACTTTTAGCCCGGATAATTTCAGAGGACGATCCGATGACTTTTCCGGAAGGATTTAATTTAATGACTAATGTCAAAAATAACAATAATATTGGTTGGAAAAATGTTACTGTTTTATTTGCCCGACTCTATCATCTTGTTCCGATAGGAGATGTTATTATTGTCAGAAATCCGGTTGATAGGATAAAATTATACGATATCGGGTTCAAAATAGATGCGGAAGATGTTGGCAAACCTGTTTTTCAGGAAGCAGAAGTTGCCCTAACTTTAGATCCTGTGCTATATGAAGCTTGGGAACGTGGCGGTAAACAAAGTTATAATGTAAGGGAAGGGAAGCAGACAAATGAGGTAATTGTGACGGGCGATAATGCTAAATTGAAAAATGTTACTTTTCTCCCTGAGGAAATGGGAGTACTTTCTTTAAGTTTTAATTTCCTTACACAGGAAATTACCCCGAAAGAATCACACCTTTACCACATTTACCAGGAAGATGTTGAAGAAAGTGAAGTTATCGGGGGAACCTCTTTTTTGATAGAAAAAACAGAAAGAGAGTTGTTTAATGCCAATGCCGGTAACGATATAGCTGTCAATAAAAACGAAGTAATAACGCTAAGTGCCGACGATATTGGAGAAACAGCGGTGTACAACTGGTATGACGAAGACAGAAACTTATTGCATGAAGGCAAAAACTACCAGATAGCTCTTGACAGCAACAAGAAACTTACGTTAGAGGTAATTGCAAGTGTGGATGGTTATAAAGATTATGACGAAGTTTCAGTAACTTTAAAACCTAATATGCTTAAAGCGATTGCACCAAACCCGGCGAGTTCAAGCATTACGGTTAGCTATGTTGTTAACAATGCCGATAGTGCGTATATCTCTGTTGTGCCTGTTTATGGTGGTGTGCCGGGCAATGAAACAAACTATGTTTTGAATATTGACGAACAGCAAATGCAAATAGACCTGTTAGGGTATGCCAATGGAGTGTATAAAGTAATTTTGTACTGTAATGGCAATTTAGTGAGTTCAGAAAACTTAATTATAAATCATTAACAATAAAAATATAACAACAATGAAAAAGTTTTTAATAATAGTGTGTTTGTCATTAGGTATGATAGCATGCAGCAGTGACGATAACAGGCAAGATAAAGGCTTTGAGCCTGTAACGCTAGAAATGAAGGAAATTATGCATAACTATTTATCTGGAGAAGGAAGAGAAGGTATCGGAAAAGAAAACAGGGTAATTACTACTATTACGGAATGGCAGGATTTGATAGATCAAATAAACCAAAAAAATGAGAAAGAAGGCAGAATAGCAACTGTTTTAAAAAAGGCGGATATTGATTTTCAAAATGAAATAATTTTGGCTGTTTTTGAAGAAGTATTAATGAACGGGGTAGATACTATAGATATCACAAAAGTAGAAGAACAAGAAAAAGAAGTAGTAGTAACTATTGAGCGATTAATAAAAGGAGGAATAACTTCTGTTATTACGCAACCTTTTCACATTGTTAAAATTCCAAAAATAAACAAACCTGTTGTGTTTGTAGAGATAGATTAAGATTATTAAGTAATTATGAAAAAGTTTTTAATAATAGTTTGTTTGACATTAGGTATAATAGCATGTAGCAGTGACGATAACAAACAAAGTAATGAATTTGAAATAGTAACCTTAGAAATCAATACTATTGTTAATAGTTATATGTCCGGTGCAGGACAAGAAAACATTGGACAAGAAAATAAGGTAGTGACTGATTTGACAGAGTTGGAAGCTTTGATAGATCGTATTGATTATATTAAATATGGAAATGACACTATAGTTGAACTTTTAGAAAATGCAGATATTGATTTTGAACGTGAAATGATAATAGCTGTTTTTGATGAGGTTAAAAATCATGGAGGTTATAGTATTGATATCACAAAAGTAGAAGAACACGAAAAAGAGATATTAGTAACTATTGAGCGCTTGCATAGAGGGGATCTTACAGCGCATTTTACACAGCCGTTACACATTGTCAAAATCTCAAAAATAAACAAACCTGTTGTGTTTGTGGAAATAGATTAATTTTTTGATGTTGAAACAAAATTTAGTAGAAATATTTTAAACAAGGCGGAGTAAAAATCCGCCTTGTTTTGTTTGGTAAAAAAGTACAATAAAAATACCTGTAAACACTATCTTTGTAATCCCGTATAAAAAACTTTTGGCAAACATGATGTACTTTGTTGAGGTAATTGTGCCACTGGCGCTGGATCCTACATTTACTTATCAGGTAAGTGAAGCGGAGTTTAATTATCTGCAACCTGGAATGCGAGTAGTAGTGCCTTTTGGAAAAAGTAAGGTATATACAGCTGTGATAACAGAAAAACACCATCGGGTTCCACAGTTGTATGAGGCAAAGGAAATACACGAAATTATAGATGTTGTTCCTGTGATAACTCAACAACAGATAGCCCTGTGGCAGTGGATTGCTGACTATTATATGTGTACGCTGGGTGAAGTATATAAAAGCGCTGTCCCGTCGCGATTGTTGCTGGAAAGTGAAACACTCATTCAGTTTAATTCTAAAGCTGTTGTTCGTACAGAAGATTTAACCGATACCGAATACCTGGTTTATGAAGCTATGCAAACGCAGGCGGTTTTAAAAGTAGATGAAATAATCGCAGTTTTAAATCGCAAAAAAGTGTTTCCGGTTATTCATTCTCTTTTGGAAAAAGGGATCATCTCTTTGCAGGAAGAAATGGTAGAGAAATATAAACCCAAACAGGTGCGTTATGTACGCATAACGGAAGAGTATTTGCGAGATGAAGGTTTGGAGAAAATGATGCAACTGGTAAGCCGAGCAGCTAAACAGAGAGAATTACTGCTGAAGTTTTTTCAGCTTCAGGCAACGCAAAAAACACCAATTAGTACCAAACAGCTGGCGGAGGAAACTGAAAGCAGCCAGGCAGTGATTAACGCACTGGTAGAAAAAGGCGTTTTGGAAACATATTACCAAAATGAGGACAGGGTGGTTTTTAATGAAGCATCGCGTAATAATATTTCTTTGACAGCGGACCAAAACAGCGTATTGCAAGAAATAAAGCAATTATTTACACAAAAAGACATTGTACTATTACACGGCGTTACGGCATCGGGTAAAACAGAAATTTACATCAAACTCATCGAGCAGTTTTTGACTCAGGAAGGGCAAATCTTGTTTTTACTGCCCGAAATAGGAATAAGTACACAGTTGGTTGCCCGACTAACGGATTATTTTGGCAATCAGGTAGCAGTTTATCATTCTAAATATTCTCATAACGAGCGATTGGAAGTATGGCATCATGTGCTGAATAATTCTGAAAGCGCCAAAATTATTATCGGAACGAGATTATCGGTGTTTTTACCTTTTCAAAATTTAAAACTGGTGGTAGTTGATGAGGAACACGAATCTAATTATAAACAGCACGATCCGTCACCCCGTTATAATGCCCGGGATTCTGCTGTAGTGTTGGCAATGCAGAATAAGGCAAAGGTGATTATGGGATCGGCTACTCCAAGTTTGGAAAGTTATTATAACGCCACGCAAGGGAAATATGGTTTGGTAAAACTTACCAGACGATATTCCAATGTACAGCTTCCGGAAATTGTTCTGATTGATCTCAAAGAAAAATACAAGCGAAAACAAATGACCGGACATTTTTCCGATACTTTGATAGAGGCTGTGAGCAATGCTTTGACGTTAAAAGAACAAGTAATTATTTTTCAGAACCGAAGAGGATTTTCTCCTGTTGTTGAATGTATGACTTGTGGTGCTGTGCCCGAATGTCCGCATTGCGATGTAAGTTTGACATATCACAAATACCGAAATGAGTTGCGATGTCATTATTGCGGATATACTTTACCGATGCCCAAACAGTGCTTTCGCTGTCACAGTGTAGATTTGAATACCAAAGGATTTGGAACAGAGCAGGTAGAGGAGGAGTTAAAAACTATTTTTCCCGACAAAAATATTGCCCGAATGGATCAGGATACGACCCGGGGTAAATATAGTTATGAAAAACTCATTGAAGCCTTTGAAAATAAAAAAATAGATATTTTAGTGGGTACGCAAATGTTGTCCAAAGGATTTGACTTTGACAATGTCAATCTGGTGGGAATTATGAATGCAGATAACAGCTTATATCACCCTGATTTTAGAGCGCACGAAAGAGCTTATCAGATGATGACGCAGATTGCAGGCAGAGCAGGACGACAGGAAAAAAAAGGAAAGGTTTATATTCAGACGTTTAATCCGTATCACAACATCATTCAGCAGGTAACCAATTATGATTATGCTGGCATGTACAAGGAACAGATGTATGAACGGCATAATTTTAAATATCCGCCGTTTTACCGATTAATCCGTTTGACGATGCGCCACCGCGATTTTGACAAACTCAGAGAAGCCTCGTTCTGGATGTACAACAATTTGAGAGAACAGCTGAAAATACCGGTTTTAGGACCGGAAGAACCGGCTATTAACCGAATCCGAAATCAGTATATCCGCGTTATTTTGATAAAAATTCCGCAAAACAAACCACTGAATCTCACCAAAAAAGATATCAAAAGAATATTAAAAAGCTTTGAAAGCATCGGCGCTTATCGCTCGGTAAAAGTTACCGCTAATGTTGATTTTTATTAAAGATATTGTTTATATATGATTACGATGTGCTTATGTGGGTTTTTGTAGAGATTGGAAAACTACTTAACAATTAGTTTTCGAGTGATTTCTTTAGGGTTGTTTTCTATAGAAAAAGTAATAAAATAAATTCCAGAATTTAAACTTGAAATATCTATCGTTTTACTTGTCTCAGGTTCTAAAATTAATTTGCCTTGCATATCGTATATTTTAATTTTGGAAAGAACTTGATTTTCAGTAATAAGATGAACTATTTCTTTGGCAGGATTCGGGTAAAGTATAACTTGGTTTGATTGGTTATTGTGTTTATTGATGCTTAAATTTTCATTTTTGTAGAGACTGAGGTCACTAAAATAACAAAAAGTACAGCCTTCAATTATTACTTCATTTATTTCTCCTTCAAAATCAAGATAATATGTTCCTGTAGTACTTACTTGAAAGCTTACATTTCCTTGATAAGGAGTAGATGGATTATTATAGGATATAATAAGGTTTTCTACAGTGTTTCCTGAAGAATCTTTTAATAAGACAGAGGATATAGATCCTAAAGGAGAATCTCCCATCATTGCATCAAATTCAAAATAATAATATCCAAAATCGAGCGTGTAAAGCGAATTAGCCGTTAATGAGAAAGAAGGAGAGGTTAATGTGAAATTTCTGTCTTGGGAAGATGTGTTTTGTAGATTAATTGAACCTACTCCGCTTGAAAGACATCCAGGAAGTCCATTGACTGTAAAATCATCACGAGAAAACATTTCGATATCAGTTCCTGTTATTGACCAATTTGATATATCTTCATTTCCTTCGTAGAGATGAAATATATTTTGACTAAATCCTAAATAAGAAATAAAAAATAGAATTAAAAAGTAATTTTTTTTCATAGCATTTTGTTTTATTTAAAGAGAAATTATAACAAATATAATAATAAAAAATAATATTTTATAAGGTTATGTTAAAATATTTGACTGGATAATAAAATAATGTGTTTTCAAAGTTGTTAATAGACAGCCTCAAAATAAGAAACAAAATCCTAATGAACCATTTGGTTATGATAATAAACTATATTATATTTGCACCCAATTTTATAACAAATAAATATTCTATTTATGAATCATTACGAAACTGTTTTCATCTTGAATCCCGTTTTATCTGAAACTCAGGTAAAGGAAACAGTAACGAAATTCGAAGAATTTCTTACTTCAAGAGGAGCTGAGATGGTAGCTAAAGAGGATTGGGGCTTAAAAAAATTAGCTTATGAAATCCAAAACAAAAAAAGTGGATTCTACCACCTGTTTGAGTATAAAGTATCAGGAGATGTAATCATTAATCTTGAAACAGAATTCAGACGCGATGAAAGAGTGATGCGTTTCTTGACTGTAAGTTTAGATAAACACGCTATCTCTTGGGCAGAAAGAAGAAGAGAGAAATTAAAAACTAAAAAAGCTTAATTATTATGTCAAGTATTGAGCAATCTGCAAAAGGAAAAAAAGACGGAGATATCAGATATCTAACGCCTTTGAATATAGAAACTAACAAAACTAAAAAGTATTGTCGTTTCAAAAAATCAGGAATTAAATATATTGATTATAAAGATCCTGATTTCTTGTTGAAATTTGTAAATGAGCAAGGGAAAATTTTGCCTCGCCGTTTGACAGGAACTTCTTTAAAATACCAAAGAAAAGTATCTGTAGCAATTAAAAGAGCTCGTCATTTAGCTTTAATGCCGTACGTAGCCGATTTATTAAAATAATATATAATTAAAAAAGTTGTTGGTTTTCATGCTTATGAAACCTAACTTCTTATAAAAAGGACATCAACAATGGAAATTATCTTAAAACAAGACGTTCAAAAATTAGGTTTTAAAGACGATATCGTAACAGTAAAACCAGGATACGGACGCAACTATTTAATTCCCCAGGGAATGGCGGTTTTGGCTACGCCTTCTGCTAAAAAAGTTTTAGCTGAAAACTTAAAGCAAAGAGCACACAAAGAAGCTAAATTAGTTGCTGATGCAAAAACTGTTGCAGAAGCATTAAAAGCCATCGAAATCAAAATAGCTGTAAAAGCAGGTGGTGAAAAATTGTTTGGTTCGGTGACGAATGCAGATATTGCTGAAGTTTTTGCTAAAAACGGTCAGGAAGTTGACAAAAAATACATTACTTCAGGTGTTATCAAACGTTTAGGAAAATATACTGCAAACGTTCGTTTACACCGCGATGTAATTGTAGAAGTTGATTACGAAGTAATCCCTGAACAAGCATAATAATAAAATCTTTTTAAGGTTATATAAGCAAAAAGCTCTCCTAATAGGAGAGCTTTTTTGTAATATTGTAGTTTGTTTAAAAGAGAATGGACATAAAAAAAAGATTTGATCGGATATTAAGCTTATTTATTCATTTGCAATCAAAGCATATTGTAACGGCTCAAGAACTGGCAGATCGCTTCAACGTTAGTTTGCGTACAGTCTATAGAGATATTCGTTCTTTAGAACAAGCCGGAGTGCCTATTTATAGCGAAGCGGGTGTAGGGTATTCCTTAGTGGATGGGTATAAAATTCCTCCTACTTTGTTTACACGAGAAGAAGCATTGAGTTTTGCTGCTGCAGAAAAGATTATGCAGGTATATGTTGATCAGGAGTTAAGTGATCATTTTACATCAGCTTTATTTAAAATGAAAGCTGTTTTACGTTCTTCTCAAAAAGCTGAAGTTTCTGTTATGGAGCCTTCTATTCTTATGTGTTCAGACCGAACGGTTTTTAATAAAAAAGTTCCGTCGGCTTTGTTGACTTTGTTTAAAAGTATTTCGTTAAAACAACAGATAGAGATTAAATACCGGAAAAGTAATACAGAAAAACCTATTAGCCGAATTGTTGAACCCATAGGTGTTTTTTATGAAAATAATTACTGGTATTTTATGGCATATTGCCATTTGCGTCAATCGTACCGCCAGTTTAGATCAGATCGAGTTTATTCTATTGAATTATTGGAAAATTTGTTTCATGCAGAACATGGAACTTTGGATAAGTATTTGCCGACTAAACAGATTGATTTGAATTTGGATGTCCGGATTCTGGTTGATAAAAAGATAGCACCTTATTTGGTGTGGGATAGAAAATACTATGGCTTTATAAAAGAAATTGAACATGCAGAACAAACAGAAATGCATTTTAAAATGAAAAATCTTGAGAATGGATTCCCGCGCTGGTTTTTAATGTTTGCCGATAAAGCAGAAATTATTGAACCGGAAGAGTTAAAAGAAAAAGTGGGTGAGCTTTTGGAGAGTGTTTTAACGAAACATAAAAATTAAAAAGTCCTTTCGAGAAACGCGAAAGGACTTTTGTTTTTTAGAGCGTTTCCCAAAAAAATGGAGGTTCAATACCCAAAGCTCTTAAATAAACATAAGCTTGTCCGCGATGGTGAATTTCATTGTCAATAAAATAGAAGAGATGTTGTTGGATTTTAAAGTCATATTCACCAAATAGTACAAAACGCTGTTGAAACTGCGCGTCTGAAATTTTAGGAAATAAAGCATTGATGTTTGCTGTATCATTATCCCATTGCATTAATAATTCTTCTTTGGTTGTGAATTTAGATTTTTCATCCAGTTTTATTGGTTTATTAGTTGTGATAGAAGTTAAAGAGGGTACTGCTATCCCTATTAATTCTGAACACATTGCCGCAAATGGACGCATCCCGCCGATTGAAAAATTGAATAAATCACTTTCTGGAAAAGCCTCAATTACTTTTCTGGTCAGACTTCTTTGTCCTTGCCAATACTTTAGTAAATCTTGTTTTGATAAAATTTCAGTTTTCATATTGTATATATATTTATGATTTACAGCAAATGTATGCCGAGGTATTGACAACGGTTTGACAGTAGATTTTACGTTTTTTAAATTATTTTTGAAGTATGGATGATTTTGATGTTTGTTTTGATAAGTTTTTTCTGGAGGTTAGGTATATCATTAGAAAATAACGTTTAATAATTAGTATTTTTGAGTTTTTAAATAAGCCAATATGAAATACAGCCGTTTGACAAAAGAACAGTTTGAGGAATTACATCCGGAGTTTACAAAATTTTTAGCTTCTCAACAGATAGATAAAAAGGAATGGGATAAAATCAAAACTGAAAAACCGGAAGTTGCAGAACAAGAGCTGGATGTTTTTTCGGATTTAATTTGGGAAGGAGTTTTAAATAATGCTAAATTTTTAGAACACTATTCTCCTACACATATTTTTTTGTTTGCCTTTGATAATACGGATATTCAAACCATTGTGATTCGAAGTTTAGTGCCTGATGTCAATCTTTTAACTGAAAAAGGACTGCAGTGGTTGACCGAATCCGTTTTTACAGATAAAGTAGAAATTCGTCATGGAGGAAAACCTTTTGGAGAAGACAGAAGCGCTGAAGTGTTTGAGATTATAAAACAAGGAGCTATTTTAAGCGAAGGAAACCTGTATAATCAATTTAAAGAGATGTTGAAGCTTTAACGTATCTATTATTTATGGAAGTAAAACAGAAAATAGAAGCTCTTAGAACGGAATTGAATCAGCATAATTACAATTATTATGTGTTGGATAATCCGATTATATCTGATTTTGAATTTGATAAAAAATTAAAAGAATTGGAGCGATTGGAGAAAGAAAATCCGCAGTATTTTGACCTTGATTCTCCTACTCAGCGCGTAGGTGGGCAAATTACTAAAAACTTTGAAACCGTTCCTCACCGTTATCGCATGTATTCTTTAGATAATTCCTATTCTAAAGAAGATTTACTGGATTGGGAACAGCGTATTCAGCGCAATCTGGGAGGAGTAGAAATTGAATATACCTGTGAGTTAAAGTATGACGGAGCTTCTATCAGTATTACTTATGAAAATGGATTGCTTAAGCAGGCAATTACCCGTGGTGATGGCTTTCAGGGAGATGATGTAACCAACAACGTTCGGACGATTAAATCGGTTCCGATTAGATTAAAAGGAGACTATCCGCAGAACTTTGAAATCAGAGGGGAAATAATTTTGCCTTTTGCTGGATTTGAGAAGATGAATCATAATTTGATTGAAATAGGAGAAACACCCTATTCTAATCCAAGAAATACAGCATCAGGAAGTTTAAAATTACAGGATAGCGCAGAAGTAGCAAAACGTCCGTTAGAATGCTTGCTGTATTATGTCGTGGGCGAAAATCTGCCTATCGCTACCCAATATGAAAGTTTGGAAAAAGCCCGCAGTTGGGGATTTAAGGTTCCTGCTGTATCCAAACTCGCAAAAAATATGGATGAAGTTTTTGACTTTATTGACTACTGGGATGTACATCGACATGATCTGGCTTATGAAACGGACGGAGTAGTCGTAAAAGTTAATCTTATTCATTATCAGGAAGAACTTGGATATACCGCAAAATCCCCGCGTTGGGCAATGGCGTATAAATTTAAAGCAGAACAAGCGGAAACAATTTTAAATTCAATCTCCTATCAGGTTGGCAGGACAGGAGCGATAACTCCGGTAGCTAATTTAGAACCTGTTCAGTTGGCAGGTACAATTGTAAAAAGAGCCTCTTTGTACAATGCTGATCAAATTGAGAAACTCGATATTCGCATTGGCGATAGCGTGTATGTTGAAAAAGGAGGGGAAATTATCCCGAAAATTGTCGGTATTAATCTGGATAAACGTCAGGAAAATTCTCTGCCTACGCTTTATATTGATAAATGTCCGGAGTGTTGTACTCCTTTAGAAAGAAAAGAAGGAGAAGCACAGCATTATTGCCCTAATTTATATGGATGTCCACCCCAGATCGCAGGGCGTATTCAACATTTTATATCCAGAAAAGCAATGGATATAGAAGGCTTGGGAGAAGAAACGGTGATATTGCTTTATAAAAACGGATTAGTTGAAAATTATGCTGATTTATATGAGCTGAAAAAAGAACAAATACTGCCTTTGGAAAGAATGGCGGAAAAATCGGCAGATAATCTGATAAAAGGAATAGAACTGTCGAAGCAAATTCCGTTTGAACGTGTGCTGTATGCATTGGGGATAAGGTATGTCGGCGAAACTGTTGCCAAAAAACTGGCACTTCACTATAAAAGTATAGATGCACTTGCTCAGGCAACCTTATTAGATTTGGTTTTAGTAGACGAAATAGGAGAGCGGATAGCACAAAGTGTTATAGATTTCTTTTGTGAGGAGCGAAACAAGCGAATTATAGAGAGATTAAAACAGTACGGTGTGCAGCTGGTATTAGAAGAGCGAGAGTCTACGGTTATCTCGGATAAATTGACTGGTAAAACGGTGGTTGTTTCTGGTGTTTTTGAAAAAGTATCCAGAGATGAACTAAAGCAGTTGATAGAAGACCACGGCGGAAAAGTGGGGAGTTCAATTACTTCTAAAACAGATTTTGTTGTGGCAGGAGATAAAATGGGACCCTCAAAATTAGAAAAAGCCAATAAACTTGGAATTGTAATTTTATCAGAAGATGACTTTTTGGCAATGATTGAATAAATTGGTGTTAAATGAAGTGCCTTGTTTTGCATTTTTTTTAATTTTACACAAATAAATTAACTATGATTTTTAATGCATTAAAGAAAAAAGCACTAAAGAAGGCTGTGGTACAAACACAGTTAGCCGCCCTGAATCCGGATTACAACTATACCTTTTCAACGGTTGGAGTAGTTTTGGAAAAAGGAGAAGTGATTGCTTTGGAAAAAATGCAGCAATCATTGCAAAAGATAGGAGTAAAGTTACAGAATGTTGATTTTTTAGTTTATAATGCAGGTGCATCGCTCAAAAACGTGAAAGCCGAATCTTTTAGTTTATCCGATTTTGATAATTCAGGGAATACGGATAAAAAAGAAATTCGTAACTTTATAGAAAAGCCATACGATTTGTTAATCAGCTATTATGCTAAAGATGCAGTTCCGCTTTTGTGGGTTACGTCTCAGTCTAAAGCTCGCTTTAAAGTAGGAATTTCTCCTGTAGTTTCAAGAGTAAATCATTTTACGTTGGAAGTTACTGCAATGGATGCTAAACAGAATATCGAAAACCTAATAAAATATATAAATAATTTTAAAAAGTAATTACATAAAAGTATGCAGTCATTTATTGGTACGGGTGTTGCTCTGGTAACCCCTTTTAAAAGTGATCTTTCTGTAGATGTAGAGGCATTGCAGAAATTGGTTGAATTTTCTATTGATGGAGGAGTGGAATACCTTGTGGTGTTAGGAACAACGGGGGAATCTGTAACTTTGTCTAAACAGGAGAAACAGCTTGTCAAGCGCACTGTTATAGAAACCAATAAAAACAGACTGCCTTTAGTATTAGGAGTGGGAGATAATAATACTCAGACTGTTTTAGAGGAGTTAAATTCAGAAAATCTGGAAGGCTTCCACGCTATTTTATCCGTTTCACCTTATTACAATAAACCAACTCAAGAGGGAATTTATCAACATTTTAAGCAAATTGCTTTACATAGTCCGCTTCCAATTTTACTGTATAATGTTCCCGGAAGAACAGCAAGTAATATGATGCCGTCAACCGTAATTCGATTAGCAAATGAATTCTCAAATATTATTGGTATTAAAGAAGCGGCAGGAGACATTGTGCAAGGAATGGAGTTGATAAGACAGTCTACCCGAAAAGATTTTTTAATCATTTCAGGGGATGATGCTATTGCTCTGCCATTGGTTTTGGCAGGTGGTGCAGGAGTGATTTCTGTTATCGGACAGGGAATTCCTCAATTATTTACGGATATGATTCGTTTGGGATTGAAAGGCGAAAACAAAAAAGCGTTCAAAATCCAATATCAGATTATGCCGATTATTGATATGATTTTTGAGCAAGGAAATCCGGCAGGAATAAAAGAAATTCTTAAATTAGAGGGAATTATAGGAAATGAACTCAGATTACCGCTGGTTAACGTGGATGAAAATCTGGCGGGAAGAATAGAAAGAGAATACAGGAAATTAGTAACCCAATAAAAATAAAGAGCTATGTTATCAGAAAAGTTACAAAAAGCATTAAACGAGCAGATTAAGATTGAAGGAGATTCTTCTCAAATATATTTGGCAATGGCGTCTTGGGCAGAAATTCAGGGTTTTGAAGGAATTGCTACTTTTATGTTTGCCCAATCAGATGAAGAGCGTCAACACATGCTTAAACTGGTAAAATATATCAATCAAAGAGGAGGCGAAGCATTAATCCCGGAAATTACTAAACCGAATTTAGATCATACGTCTTTTAAAACGCTTTTTAAACAATTGTTTGAGCATGAGGTTTTTGTTTCTAAAAGTATTAATGAATTGGTACACATTGCTTTGGAAGAACGAGATTATGCGACACATAACTTTTTGCAATGGTATGTTTCTGAACAAATTGAAGAAGAAGCAACGGCGCGTACAATTTTGGATAAAATCAATTTGATAGGAGATGATAAAGGAGGATTGTATTTGTTTGATAACGATATGAAAAGCTTTAATCAGCAAGGAGGAAACGGTGTGGAAACTGTTTAAGAATGAATAAAATAAATGTAAAAAGATGCTAAAAGAGCATCTTTTTCTTTTTTGTGAACAAAGATTATTGTATAATGCAATTATATAACTAAATTTGCATTTGCTTTCGTAGTATTATCTCGGGAAGGCTTTTGTTTAAAAACAGAAATAAATATATGAAAAAATATATAGGTTTATCTCTTTTAGTGCTTGCAATGGCAGGGTGCAGTCCCTTGCAAAAAGCATTAAAGTCAGAGGATACAGACTATAAAATGGAGGTGGCAAACCAATATTATGAACAAGAGAAATACAGAAAAGCAATCCGCTTGTATGAGCAGATAGAAACAACCTATCGCGCACGTCCTGATGCAGAAGATATGTACTACAATTTTGCAGAAGCAACTTATCAGGTAAAAGATTATATTTTGGCAGGTCCGAGATTTAGATTGTTTGCTTCAACATACCCGAGAAGCGAGAGAAGAGAAGAAGCTTTGCTGAAAGAGATAAAATGCGGAGTAGAATTATCACCAGTGTATTCTTTAGACCAAATGATTACTTATGAAACTATCGATAAACTGCAAAAGTTTATTGACGAATACCCGGGATCGGATTTTGTTTTTGAAGCCAATGCTATTATGTCTGAAATGAACAGAAAAATAGAGAAAAAAGCGTTTGAAAATGCAAAACAATTGAATACAATCGGAGGATGGACTAGAAATTACGGAGCAGCTATTATCGCTTTGGATAATTTTATTTATGATTATCCGGGTACGATTTATAAAGAAGATGCTTTGTATTATAAGTTTGATTCTGCATATAAACTGGCAATGAACAGTGTCTACTCTAAAATGGAAGAACGTTTAAAGAATGCCAAGGGAATGTATGAAACGCTGATTCGCTTTAAAGAGGATACAAAATATAAAGAAAAAGCTGACGGAATGTTGGCTGATATCAATAAAGAATTAGAAAAAATTCAAAATAACTAAGCTTGTAATGGACTTAAAAAAAACAACTGCACCGGTAAATACGATTACCTACAACAAACATAAAATAGAAGAGCCAACGGGAAATATCTACGAAGCTATTACTATTATTGCAAAAAGAGCAGGGCAAATTAATACTGAAATCAAAAATGAATTGATTGATAAGTTAGATGAATTTGCTACAAATAACGATAGTTTAGATGAAGTATTTGAAAATAAAGAACAAATCGAAGTATCTAAATTTTATGAAAAACTACCAAAAGCACATGCTTTAGCTGTAGAAGAGTGGTTGCATCATAAAATAGCTTACAAAGAAGCTGTGAAATAATTTAACACAAAAAGAATGACGGCGTTAAGCGGAAAAAAGATAATACTGGGAATTACTGGTGGTATTGCCGCTTATAAGACGGCAGCTTTAGTGCGTTTACTTATCAAAGCAGGTGCTCAGGTTCAAGTGATTATGACGCCTGCTTCTCATCAATTTGTAACTCCTTATACTTTATCAACTTTATCAGGGAAACCTGTTTATACAGTGTTTTTTAATTCTGCTGAAGATGGAGGAACGTGGAATAATCACGTAGATTTAGCATTGTGGGCAGACTTTATACTTATTGCTCCGGCTACTGCTAATACATTGGCAAAAATGGCTGGCGGATTTTGTGATAATTTGCTTTTAGCTATATATCTATCTGCTAAATGTCCGGTTTTTATAGCTCCGGCTATGGATTTAGATATGTATGTCCACCCTACCACAGAAAAAAACTTAACCACATTGTCTGGTTTCGGTAATTTAATCATTCCGGCAGAAGAAGGAGAATTGGCAAGTGGATTAGTAGGCGTTGGAAGAATGGCTGAACCCGAAAATATAATACAGTTTCTCAAGAATACTTTTACTGAATTTTTACCGCTCAAAGGAAAAAAAATACTAATTACTGCGGGTCCGACATACGAACCAATAGATCCCGTGCGTTTTATAGGTAACCATTCTTCCGGTAAAATGGGATTTGATATTGCCTTGGAGGCAGCAAATAAAGGGGCAGAGGTAATATTGATTTCGGGACCAACCCATCAAAAAATTCAACATCCTCGGGTAAAAGTAATACCTGTTATGTCTGCCAACCAAATGTACGATGCTTGTCATAAGTACTTTGAAGATACTGATGCAGTAATTGCGGCGGCGGCGGTTGCAGATTATAAACCCAAGATAGTAGCGGATCAAAAGATTAAAAAAAACGCTGAGGAATTTGTTATTGAAATGGAAAAGAATCCGGATATATTAGCATCTTTAGGAGTTATTAAGAAAGAACAGTTTTTAATTGGTTTTGCATTAGAGACTCAAAATGAAGTGGAGTTTGCTAAACAAAAAATCAAGAAGAAAAACTTAGATTTAATTGTGTTAAACTCACTGAATGATGAAGGAGCTGGTTTTGGAAAATCAACAAATAAAGTTACTTTTATAGATAAAGATTTTAATCTGGAACCAAAAGAACTGAAATCAAAGGAAGAAGTTGCAAAAGATATTGTGAATAAAATAATTGAACATTATGCATAAGTTTATTTGGCTTATTGGTTTCTTTTTTGTCCTTACTTTTGGGAGAGCTCAAGAGTTAAAAGCGACTGTTAGTATCAATCATAGCCAAATTGGCAATAGCAATCAAAATTATTTTAAGACGCTTGAGAATGCATTAAGAGAGCTGTTGAACAATACCAGCTGGACATCCACAAAATTTTCAAATAACGAAAAGATAGATTGTGTTTTTCTTTTAAACGTAAATTCTTTTGAAAATAATTCAGTTAGCGGAACTTTGCAGGTTCAGTTTACTCGTCCGGTTTACAACTCTACTTATACATCACCGGTATTAAACTTTAATGATAAAGATATTTCTTTTTCATATACAGAATTCGAATCTTTGAGATATAATCCCAATTCCTACGATTCTAATTTGCTTTCAATCATGGGGTTTTATGTCAATATGATAATGGGGATGGATGCCGATACTTTTGCTTTAGAAGGAGGAACCGAATATTATCAGGCAGCATCAAGCATAGCTTCTTTAGCACAACAATCTAATTATAAAGGGTGGAAACAAGGGGATGGTACAAATACAAGATATTATTTTGTAAATGATATTTTAGCAGGCTCAGGACGTTCCTTCAGAAAAGCTTTGTATACCTATCATCGTGAAGGAATGGATTTGATGGCAGATAAAGTTGAAGATGGAAGAGACGGCATTTATGCTGCATTGACAGATTTAGTGCAAATTCACAATACAAGACCTAATTCATTTTTGATGCGAATCTTTTTTGATGCCAAAACTGATGAAATAGTAAATATTTACTCAGGAGTAATGGATAAAAATAAGAAAAAAGTGGTTGAAACTTTGAATAAAATATCTCCGCTAAATTCTTCTAAGTGGAATAATTTATAAGACTGTAAATTTTATTTGTCTATGTTGACCTTGCTAAATATCAAAAATTTTGCATTAATTGAATCACTTGAAATAAATTTTTCGGCCGGGTTTTCTATTATTACAGGAGAAACGGGAGCAGGAAAATCTATTTTATTAGGGGCATTAGGATTACTGCAAGGAAAAAGAGCAGATTTAAATTCACTGAAAAACAAAGAGCAGAAATGCATTGTAGAAGGATGTTTTAATGTAGAATCTTATAACCTGCAGGAGTTATATAGTCATTTAGACCTAGATTATGAACCTCTGACCATTATTCGCCGTGAAATATTGCCTTCAGGAAAATCCCGTGCGTTTGTCAATGACAGTCCAGTAAATTTAAATGTTTTGCAAGAATTAAGCGAGTCGTTGATAGATATTCACTCTCAACATCAAACAGCTGAACTTTCAGATGAAAATTATCAGATTCAGGTTGTGGATGCCGTAGCAGGAAATCGTCAATTGCTGGAAAACTATCAATCGAATTTAAAGAAGTATAAAAAAAATAATTCGGCATTAAAATCGTTAAAAGAGAGACGGATCGAACTGATAAAAGAACAGGATTACAGCAATTATTTATTGGAAGAATTGCAAGCAGCAGATTTAATCAAATTAAATCAAACTGAATTAGAAGAAGAATATGAAAAGTTGAATAATGTTGAATTTGTTAGGGAAAGCTTCGGACAATCTCTAAATTTGCTGATCGCTGAACAATTGGGAGTAATTGTTGGTTTGAAAGAAGTTAGGAATTTACTTCAGAAGACGGCTTCTTTTTCTAAAAACTATAGTGAACTGAACAATCGGGTGAGCAGTGTGGAAATAGAGTTATCCGATATTGCGGCTGAATTGGAAAATCAGTTAGAGGGTGTAATTTATGACCCGGAACAGTTAAGCTATGTATATGAGCGTTTGCAGTTGCTTTATGCTTTGCAAAAAAAGCATCAGGTATCTACCGTGGATGAATTACTAGAAATTGAGGAACAATTAAGTGAAAAAATATTTTTGGCAACCGACTTGGAGCAGAAAATTGAGGCTTTGGAGGAGGAGATAAAAAGGTTGGAAAAGATATTGAGAGAGTTATCTAAAAAACTGTCCGATATGCGAAAAAAAGCAGTTCCCGGGTTGCAAAAGCAATTATTAGATATCCTGAAAGAATTGGGAATGCCTAACGCTGAATTTAAATTTGAATTTAATCTTTCTGCTAATTATTTGTCCAACGGGACGGATGAAATTCAACTGTTGTTTTCAGCGAATAAAGGAACGAGTTACGGACTGCTTAAAAAAGTAGCTTCAGGAGGAGAAATGTCGAGAATAATGTTAGCCATAAAAGCGGTTTTAGCAAGATATTCTCATTTGCCAACAATTATTTTTGATGAAATAGACACCGGCGTTTCTGGTGAAGTGGCGGATAAAATGGGAGAAATTATGAGTGATATGAGTAATTATATGCAAGTATTTTCAATTACGCACTTACCGCAAATAGCAGCCAAAGGAAAACATCATTATAAAGTATTTAAAGAATCTGACGAGGATACGACTACTTCTAAATTGGTAGAACTGAATGCAGAGACCAGAGTTCGGGAAATTGCTCAGATGTTGTCCGGAAAAGATATTACCGATTCTGCCCTTCAGCATGCTAAAGAGTTATTGACTAGATAATTTTAAAATTATTGCTTACTTTTTTAAGGATTAGGCTGTTCATAAATAACGTGTTGTGTTGTTTGTAGATCCAGTATTCTGAAATACCCGAGAGCTTCTTTTTCCGGCGAAGTCATATTTTTTACATTACCTACGATTTGTCCGGCAGGAGTTTGAAAAGGACCACCTCCGTTGTTGATAGCATCAAAAAAAGCATAGATAAAGTCGTAATAATTACGTGATATTTGTCCAAGTTGTATGTGGATCAAATTTCCGGGTTGTGTATTTTCATTCGCAATATATAAGGTCTCCATTCTATTGCCTGCTGAAAATTCGTTAGATACGACCCTTGGCTGAGGCGAATGTGAATCTTTTTGAAACATCAGATAGTAATAGTTGTATTTCTGCTTATTCTGAAGTTCATCCTGATAATATACTCTTAGAACGTATCGCGATTCGTCGAAAAATTTTTCTCTTGTTTGAATTACTTCTTCAATTTTCGGGCTTTTTATATAGGTTTCAGTTGCTTCATATATATCATTACCATATTCTATATGGAGTTTGAACGAATCTCCTTCTTGCGGTTTTTGTATTTCAGTAGAAAAATAAATTCCCGTATCCGAAAACTCCTGAAAAGGATAGCGATTATTCTGAAAATCTTCAACCCAAACAACAGCATTACTTACTTTTGGAATATCAGGGTTAAAATAATCTGTAGTTAAACTTAATTTTATGTATAGAGTATCTATCGCATTAGAAGGATTAAAATCTAAGTTTCCTTCTACTACTAAACCAGGTTCGGCTGTTGGTAAGTCAATATCTATTATTTTAGTACAGGCTGATAGAATTAAAGAACAAACTATAAAAATAATATGCTTGAATGTTTTCATCATTTTAGAATTTAAAATTATAAGTAACACTTGGAACGAGTCCAAAAATAGATAGCTTTTCTGCTTCATTCTTACCGCGTATATCTTCATTTTCCCGAAATGAAATAGAGGCCGCATTATATCTGCTATATAAATTGTAAATGCCGAATATCCATTCGCTTTTCCAGCGTTTTTTACTATTGGGATTAGGAGTATAAGTAGCTGAAACATCCAGATGATGGAATGCCGGCATAGTGTTGGCATGTCGTTCTCCAAACTTTGGCGCACGCAATCCTAAATATTCGTATTGCCCTTCCGGATATGTAATCGGTCTCCCGGATTGTAACGTAAAGCTTGCGCTAAACGTCCATTTGGGGTTAAAATCATAAATGGCAGTAGCTGTTAAATCATGTAGTTTATCGTATGCCGTGCGGTACCATTCACCGTTATTTATGCCGGGTTCTTCAATAGTTCTTCCGGGAGTTCTTTGTTCGGAACGAGAGAGAGTGTAAGCGATCCAGCCTGTTAATTGACCTGTGTTTTTTCTAAGCAGAAATTCCAAACCATAAGCCTGGGATTCTCCTGTCAATATAACGCGTTCAATAGCATCATTTCCGATAAGTTCGGCTCCATCAATATAATCAATACTGTTTTTGCCTTTTTTATAAAAAACTTCTGTTTCAAGGCTGTATTTGCTATTGCTTAAATTTTGAAAATAACCAAGTGCTATCTGGTCAACAAGTTCGGGTTCGAGATATCTACCACTGGGCGTCCATATATCTAATGGAGTTGGTGCAGAAGTATTTGACATAAGATGAATATATTGCGCCATTCGATTATAACTTGCCTTAACCGATTGATCATCATTTATTATATATGCAATTCCCAATCGAGGTTCTAAATTGTTAAATTGTTTGATGGATTTTCCCTTGCTGTAAGTTTGGATGTTAATAGGATCAGCCATTTTATACACCCCAAGAGTTTTGTCATACAAAACCGGTTGATTGTTCTCGTAAATCTGCTCTACACCTTTACCTGTTGCGTTAAAATTTGAAAATCGTATGCCGTAATTCATACTGAAATGCTGTCCTATTTTTTGCTCAGCTTCAATATAAATATTAGCTTCTGTAGCGTGCTTATCATCTATCTTTTTATAATTGATGGATGAATCTGTTCTTGTAGGCTTTATAGTGCCGGGATCAAAATTATAGGCTATGACTCCTAAACCGTATTTTAATTGCAAAGATTGATCTATATCATGAGTAAAGTCATATTTTAGTTGGTAACTTTTTATTCCTGATTTCCAGCTAAAACCTATTAAATCAAGATCTAAATCGTAAGTGTACTGGCTTGTATTAAGTGAAAGATTGGCGGTTAAATTATCTGTAAATAAATGACGCCAATTAAGAGTTGCAGCAAGGTTTCCGAAAGAGTTTTTCATGATATCTGTAAAACTAAAAATATCTCTGCCGAAATACCCTGAAAAATTAATTTTATTTTTGTCATTAATGTCAAAAGATAGTTTGGTGTTAATATCGTAAAAATAAGCAGAGTTGTCATTGTCTGTCAATTTTAAAAACAAATGAGCATAGGAGCCTCTTCCGGCAATAAGAAACGAAGATTTTCCTTTTTGGATAGGACCTTCAAGCATTAACCGGCTCGAAATAACTCCGATTCCCCCAGTTCCGTGAAACTCTGTTGTATTTCCACTTTTCTGAAAAACTTCTAAAACAGAAGAAGCTCTCCCTCCAAAGCGGGCGGGAATTCCACCTTTGTAAAGTTTTAAATCTTTGACGGCATCAGCATTAAAAATTGAAAAGAAACCAAATAGATGGGATGAACTGTAAATTGCTGCATCGTCCAATAATACAAGATTTTGACCCGCACTTCCTCCTCGTACATTAAATCCGGCAGCTCCCTCTCCGGCATTTGTTACTCCGGGGAGCTGTAAGATAGTTTTTAGTAAATCAGTTTCTCCCAAAACAACGGGCATTTTTTTTATTTCTTCTACAGAAAGCTTATTGACACTCATTTCAGGCTTTCTAATATCTGTTTTTTTGGAGTTTTGTATGATGATTAATTCTTTTAGTTCAGCAGAATTGCTTTTTAATGTGATGTTTAGAGATTGGTCAGAATCTAAATTTACTTTTATGTTTTGGTTTTCGTATCCTAAATAACTTACTTGTAATGTATATATTCCCGGAGAAAGTTCGATCGAAAAAAAGCCTTTTTCGTCTGTCATTAACCCATTATTAATTTCAGGGATATAAATAGTTGTTCCGATCAATGATTCATAACTATCTTGTACTGTTCCTTTTAAAGTGTACTTTTTTTGAGAAAAAGCAGTTGTTGTAAATAAAAATGACAAGATTACTATGATGAGGTTTATTTTTTTTAAGAAATTCATTCGTGATTGAAGTTAAAATAGACGGGACAAGATAATTAAAACTTTACGATAATTGTTAACGAATAAATAGTTAATTTTATTGCTTTTAAGTGTAAAAGTAAATATTAATTTTAGTATAAGTAAGTTTTAAAATGATTATAAAAGATGTTAGAGGTAAGTATCCTCAATTTGGAGAAGATTGTTATATCGCAGAAAATGCAACAATTATAGGTGATGTTATTATAGGGGGAAACTGCAGTATTTGGTTTAACTCTGTTATCAGAGGAGATGTAAATTCTATTTCTGTAGGGAATAAAGTTAATATACAAGATGGAGCAATTATCCATTGTACATATTTGAAGCACCCTACAATTATAGGCAATAATGTTTCTATTGGGCATAATGCCTTAATACATGGTTGTACAATTCAGGATAATGTATTGATTGGAATGGGAGCTATTGTGATGGATAATTGTGTTATAAAAAGTAATACAATTATTGCAGCAGGAGCTGTAGTAGTCCAAAATACTGTAGTAGAATCTGGTGTAATTTATGCGGGCGTACCGGCTAAGAAAATAAAAGATATTGATAAGTCGTACTTTGCAGGAGAAATAGAGCGGATAGCTGAGAATTATGTATTATATTCAAGTTGGTATAAAAAAGAAGATAATATTATTTAATGAAGATATTGTACCAAGGGAACTTTGAGTGTAAGATTCTGCTTGGTTTCAAGCTGGGCAGAATATTTGTATAGTTATTTATGTGTTTGTCTTTACTTTTGTAAAATAAAGGAGGCTATAGAAATTAGTGTAGCTATACTAACAAAACCTATAAACTCATGTTTCAAGTACTTCACAAAGGAATATAGAATTATATACATAGTTTCTCATTTACTACTTCTAAAAAGTGGATTTAAATCAAAAGCTCCACTTTGTAAAATAGTTAATACTATGTTAAGTAATTTAAAAACCGATGCGCAGTGAAATTCTTTACTAATTTAATAATTATCTAATAATCAATAATTTATATATAAGGTGATATTTAGTCATTTTTGAGATTGGAGTAAAGAAGGTATTTGGTAATCTTGTTAGATAGAATTATTAAAAAAGAACAAATATCTTATTGATTTGTCAAATGGAGATTTAGATGGAAGTCATACAAAACCTTTAAGAGAAGGATAACAAGTAACTTATATCAAGGAAGAAAGAAACGTAAAACAACGAATTCTTTATTCTTTACAGATATTCAAGGTTGACATCTAACCCTGTCAGAACTTATACTTGATAATTACAATGAGTTATTTAGTTGTAATAGCCACAACTTCATCTGACAGTTAGGGGTTAAAAATAATTGTCAGTTATTCTCTAAAATCCTTACTACCAAAAGTAAGGATTTTTTGAT
>NZ_SOAG01000012.1 GCF_004364575.1 Myroides indicus
TTAAACATACTTTTCTCGGCTTGTTTTAAATTAACCACAATATCTTGTAAGGAAGAATGGCATACCTGTATTGCCTCCGGTTGTTGCACAACTTCTGAAATAAGAGGACGAATTTCTAATTCTATGGAACCCGAAAACTCACAGCCAAAATCAGCTAATGAAATTACCACTTCATATGCTCCGTTTTCGCTGGCTGATAATTCCATAGCATTTTCTCCTTCTAACAGAACGCCGTCTTTGTACCACTCTATTTTTTTCTTAATCGTTTGATCCACATTAAAGTTTACAACAATTTTTCGCTTTTTAACTTTACAATAGTTATCGTCTTTTAAAACCTCCAATTCTACTGTTGGAATAAAGCTTTGGGAGAGCTTATTTAAAAACAAAGCATTAGGTCTAGGTCCTGGAAGGAAAGGATCTTCATGTGTGCCGGTTAAAATTTGAATTCTATATTTCTTTCCGGGGTTAAGAACCAGTTTTTCTGTAGTCATGACCTGAAACAATACGTTGAGTGACGTGGGATTATTCCACAGTTCTTCTCTGGATATTTTACCACTATACCTATCTATTTCATTAAAATCTTTCCATAACAGGGTTGGATTCCTGTTTTGGCATTCTCTCTCCTCATCAACAAACTTTTTGATATAAAAATCAGAAATAAGGTCTTTTGTTTCAGGCGTTAACAATATGTTTTCTGTTGTGCCGGTGGTTAAGTCTGTCAATAAAACCGCTGAATAGGCGTTCGAATATGGGGTACAGTTTTGTGATCTTTTATAACCAAATAAATACTCTAACTGCAAGGTGTCCTGTAACGCTACAAAATCAAATTCCAAACTTGCAATCTTGTGGAGAAAAGTAGAAGGGAAATAAATATCTTCTAAAAAAAGTTGGATATCCGATGTTAAATTCATCAATGGAAACCTATCCACCTGATCGACAGGAAACCCATTAAAAGAAGTTCCTGGTCCAGGAAGTTCGTCTATCGAAAAAGTAGACAGTACCAATCCTTCTTCAAAAGGAAAATACGATCCTGCCTTATTAAAAGAGCCTAAGGAGTTTATGGAGGGGTTACTTCCATCTCCCTGTGTATAATTGACATTTGAAATGATATTGCACGTGGTTCCAAACAAATAGTCTTCTACTAACTGTTCTTCATCATATTCATCACTTATACCCTCCGTCTCAATATAGGGAGAAGTAATACAAATATTAAAAAAGTATTCGGGTCTTCTTTCATCCATCTGCAATCTTATATAATACTTTTTACCTGGCTCAAGCTCGCTTACAATAACAGTTAATGCATCTTCATAGCGCTCGGTTAAAGTAGAATCATAGCCATACCCCATTTTTTCGGAAAACATAAAACAAGCAGGCGAGCTCGTACCTGCTATATTTGAGGAACAATCCCCTTCATATATAGCTCCATAAATTTGAGGATAATTGTCAAGTTCCGCTTCTAAAAGATTACTTCGGCTTTTAGGATATATTTCCTCTTCGTTAATGGCTATCCTATGCCAAGACGAAGTTGCAACAAATTCAAACCATACGTCTTTTTTGGGATAATCGTCAAAATAACAATCCGGATCAGCTGCTGCAGAGGCTGTAGCTCCTTTAAAAGACACTAATTGGTTTTCAATGCATTCATATCCTTTATTTACCGGAATATTAATTGCACTGCTGCAATCATCGTTCTGTATCTTTGTGGTAGTTTTTAAAGGAGTAGACCAGGCACTGGTATAATTAGCTTCAGAACATATTGCCCTGACATATATAGTATACTTTTTGCCGGAGTCTAAATTAGGAAGGGTAACTTCTGGATTTCCGGATACTTTGATGAGCGTGGCGGGGGATGCAGGCGGTAAAGAATCGGAATCAGAAACATATACTTCCCACGTTGTGATATTGCCTTCCTGTTTCCACTCTATAGTAACACTATCTTCAGAATAATCTGTTTCCTTTATATCATAAGGTTCCGGGCAGTTTTCTACTTTGGTAAGGCTCACATTGTCAATCGCCATAAATGCATCTGCTGCTTTTATTACCCATGCTAAGTTAACATTTCCGGTAATTCCACTTATAAAAACGGTTTGTTCGTCCCAGACTTTGGATTGCAAGTTTTGCTCAGACTGTAGCACTGTTGTAAAATTATCGAAATCTGTACCATCTGTAGATAACAACAACTCGAATTCATTGGAAAAAAGATACATTCCACCTAAATCGGGTGGCGCTAAATAGTTGTATTTTAAAACGTAATCTCCACCATCCAAATAAATAGAAGGAGAGATTAGCCAATTTTCACTTTTCTCAGTATCAAAAGTAATCCAGAATATTTGTGGTGCCCCATCTCCTTCGTATGTTGTAATATCTTCGCTTATCCACACACTCTCATATAATCCAAATAATTTTGTCATGTCGTCATAAAACAGCCAGCAATCCAAGGTTTTTGAACCAGAATTAAACCCTTCCCAAAAAGGCACCTGAAAAACTCCGCATGCTGTTTTAAAAATAAAAGGTCCCGACCATTCTCCGTATTTCCCAGTACTACAATAGGAACGTACATACACTTCGTATTCTGTATTAGATTCCAAAAGGTCTCCGAAAAAATCTTTGTCTACAATATTTTCCGTTTGATTGGTATAAATCCCGCTGCCTGAAGGAGGTAGAGTATCTTGCGATGGCTTCCTTATGTAATACTCCCAACTATCGCTTCCAAATTCATTTTGCCAAGACAGCTTAATCTCTTCTTTATCTTCCTCTTGTTCAATGTCTACTATAAGCGGGCTTGGACAAACTACTTCTTCAATAAGCATATCGTCTAAATAAAAAGAATCTCCTCCAAACAATGATGTTGAATTCTGTAGTGTAGTACCCTTAACATGCCATAACAAATTAACCTCACCACCTACATCTGTAAAATAAATTTCTTCTTTTTTCCATGAGCTCTGATCCCAACTATTACCCATTGCTTCATTATAAGGCACAATTACAGCTGCATCGTTATCTATAACTTGTCCTTTATTACTGGCTAACACCCCCATAACCGGAGAGCTTTTATAGGGATCGCTTAATTTATACTTATAACTTAATTTATAAATCTTATTTTGATCCAACTGAAAGGTAGGTGAAAAAAGCCATTCATCATTAGTAGTAGAAAAACCAGTACTAACACCACTGCGGAATCTCATCCCCCTATCTCCTTCATAATAATCACCCGCATTATTCCACATTGCTCCATCATTATTGGCATCAATAATCTTCCAGCAATTAAAAGTATCCGATGTAGAATTAAAGCCCTCCCAAAAAGGAAGACTAACAACATCGCAGGATGTTTTAAACAGTACGGGACCTTCCCAAGTACTATTGGCTCCTAAATTACACTGAGAACGAATATAAAATTCATATTCTGTATTAGGCTGAAGGGCTAAACCGCCTGAACCTGTAGTTCTATTTATAACAGCTTTTTTTGAGCCAGTAAGGATTCCTCCTCCCGAAGGTATTGGAAGACCGTTATTAGAAGGCTGTACGTAATATTCCCAATTGCTATTATTATCGTCTTTCCACTCAATGGTTACCTCATCTCTTTTTGATTCAGCAATTTCTATGTTTGTTTGATCTACCCCTTTACACGAAACTTTTTCAACAGAAACCAAATCAATATAGATACCCGTTATTCCTGAAGAAATTGTGTGCCAGCCTAGATGCGCCTTTCCGCTTATATTTTCTATGTAGAGCTTTCTTTTTTCATAAAGATGATACCCCTTGGTATTTTCATAGGGCTTTAAAACATGCGTAAAATTATCTAAATCCATACCGTCTACAGATAGTAAAACCCCGTATTCATTATTTTCTCCAGATACCACTATATAATATGTAACTTCATATATTTCAGTATCCGAAAGCTCTAAAGCAGGAGAAATCAACCAGTCATCGTGTGTTTTATTGCGATCTCCTCCAAAGAAAACAGCACCATTTCCTTCATAAGGATTTTGATCCTCCTTTTTCCAAATATTACTTCTCCAAACATTACTAGGGTTGGCATCATTATTAGCATCTATAAAAGTCCAGCAATCTAAACTGACAGAGGTTGTATTAAATGTTTCTACAAAAGGAATAGTGAAAGAAGCGCACAAGGTTTTAAATTCAAACGGTCCTAGCCAGCTGCTTTGACCATCTGTCCCACAATCAGTACGTACATAAAACTCATAAGTGGTATTAGGCTGAAGGTTATTGCCCTTGCTATCTTGCGTTACAATTACCTCTTTTGTATTTACAGGTGTTCCAGATCCGGTAGGATAAGGATCTGTAGGAAGCTGAATGATATATTCCCAGGCAGTGCCGGAATTGTCATCCCAATAAATAGTGGCTTCATCACTTTTAAGATTTTTTACTCCCTGATCAGAAGGAGAAGCACATGCAAATGTAGATTGTGTTTTGTGCTCTGTTTTAAAAAGTTTTTCTTCTGTTGTTACATCGTTTTCTTTGAAAGAAAATTGGTCTTTGTTAATCCAGTTTGAAAATCCAAAGGTAACTGTTAACAGAAAAAAAACTAAAATGACATAAATAGTTTTTTTGTTCATAATGTATAATTTTAATTGGTAGGGGGTTTTATTTGTAAACCTTACCGACTAAATAATACATAAAACAAGAAGAAACCTAATTTTAACAGTAAACTAATAGTAAACAATTTGAAAATTTAACAATTGATAATATGTTGAAAATGAGTAAATTAAATGTTTTTGTTTTGTTTTGTTAATAATTGCACTAAAAAAAACCTCTTTAAAAAAGATTTTATACTCAAGATTTTTGTAAAAAAGTAATTCGGATATTTTTCCAAAAAATTAATAAGTATAAAAAAAGAGGCTGTAAAAACAGCCCCTTCTTCTAACCAAATCTAACCAAAAAACTAATAATTATTTATTAATCTGTACCCATCCGGTTCGGGTTTTGCCATGCGCCTGAATTACGTAGTAATACGTTCCGTCCGGAAGTTGTTTGCCGTTTTTATTTTGTCCGTGCCACTGGGTGGTATATCCAGCTCCATGCGAATAAACTTCTGTACCCCATCGATTATAAATTTTTATGTTTTCCACGCCGTGAGGTGTCAGATCAAAAGCATCATTTAAACCATCGTTATTGGGAGAGATTCCTCTTGGTATCGGACAATCTTCATAATCGATAGTAAAACTGCTTTCATCCGTACATAAACCGCCTTCTGAACTGGCATACACATAAATGGTCTGTTTTTCGAGAATCTGTCTGCCTGGGTATAGTTCGTCGCCATTTCCTCCCGGTTCTGTAAAATAATGATTGTACTCAGAAAGTGGTTTTAGCTCGTAGTACTCACAGCTTAGTGTTTTATCTTCAAATACATCTGCCACTACAGGTGCTGTTATTTTTACTTTATAAGCTATTTCCTCGTAACAACCTTCCTCATTGTTTATCTGTAACAGATAAATGGTATGCTCACCCGGTTCAGCTAAAACGTCTCCCATTTTATAAGCTTTTCCTTCTCCTCCCGGCTGCATATAATAATATTGTTTTTCATTTACTTGAGGGAATACATATTCTGCACAAACCGTAACATCAGATGGTTTATCCGGAATAGCACCTTGTTCCGGCTGAATGTGTAACTCAAATATCTCATGACAGCCCGTTATCATACTCTCAACACGGATATATACTGTTTGGGCTTGTGGTTCTTTGCCCAATGCATAATTTTCTGCATTAGATATTGCATTCTCCGATGCTTCGGCTTCTTCGATTGTCTTATAGTATTCTGTAGTATAATCACTTCTTTCAACATCTTTAAACATTTCTGTTTCTACAGAGATCAAATTAACAGAAACTTCTTCCAAAGCTTGTCTGCAAACAATAATATCTTTTGCCTGATGTACGCTTTCGGAAATAGGAGGATACATTTCTACTGTAATACTTCCGGAAATCTCACATTTAATTTCTTCATAGTAAGCAACTGCTTTGTAAACACCTGCTTCTCCAACTTCTAAATCTGGCTTATTTTCTCCTTCTATAAGCTCATCGTTTTTATACCAGCTAATCTTAACATTTTCAGGAGATAAGCCCGAATGAATTGTTTTTGTATTTGTACTACAAATAGCTGTATTGTCTTCTATTAAGAAATCAGGTCCAAGATCTAAGCCTCCTAAATCAAAACTTCTAGCATTAAAAAACACGGCAGAAACGTGGTTTGTATTACAGTAATCAGCTATTGCTAATTTAATACGGTATTTTACTCCTGGTTTTACGGCAATAGGTTTAGAGCTCATTGGTTTTGTCATTCCAATATAGTTAATTGGTGCTAAAAGTGGATCATCTTGTCCGTTTCCATAGTAGTTTCCAAACCATTCTGGATGAACACTTTCGCACATAGCGCCAGAACGTTCTGTATCCCGGACTGTTGAAATAGTAATAGGTTCGTTCGTTCCAGGTATTATAGCGAGGTTTTGTCCTTGCCCTGTTTCAATTTCTGTCAGCCACGCCGCAAAAATAGATCCTGCTCCCCAACAAACAACTGTACAATTATGCAGGTAACTTTCGGACGCCAATAAATATTCAAATTTAATGGTGTCTTTAATCGGTACAAAATCAAATTCTAATGTTGCTACAGATTTATTTCCGCCATAAACATTACCGCCAGCACTTGCAATAATGGCATTCAAATCTTCATCTCCTTCCCAGTCTGGAATTCTTCCTCTTACCCCCATAAATCCTCCCGCGTCTCCATAATCATAATATGGACCAGGGGTTGTAGCTATATCATGTGTTGCTAAAACAATTCCTTCTTCAAACGGAAAACTAGAACCGTTTTGATTAAAATAGCCTAAGGCATTTATAAAACTTGTTGCTGAACTTCCATCACCTACTTGGTATTTTACGTTAGATACTAAATCACAATCGGATTGGATTAAGACATCTTTTACCAATTCTTCTGTTGTGTATTCATCTCCAGTTTTACTTACTGACACATAGTTGTTTTCATTTGTAGTAATACATATATTAAACAAAAACTTTCCTTCAGGTATAGCCACTCGGAGATAATACTTATTACCAGGTATTAATCCGCTTATTGTAGCAGCAGTATCATCTTTTGAAGGGCTTCCATATGAACCATCAAAATCGTAACAATTTACCATAGTCCCGAAAATAGAAGGTCCACAGTTACCTGAATAAACTGTAAATGAAATAGAAGGAGACTCTAACTCACCTATACTTATTAAATTATCAAATGATATTAGATGAGTTGACGATAATGCTGTAAACTCAAACCACATTTCATTTGTATGGCGATAATCCATACAGTTTGATTGTGTATTTGGCATCACTTCTGGTGAGCCTATAGTGGATACACCTGTTTTTTGTATACAATCTGCACCACTGTTTACAGGAATAGTAATAGCCCCTGTACACTCTCCGTTACCCGTTACTTCTGTAGGTCCATTTGCAGGTGTAGACCAATTGCTCATGTCTGTACCGTCAGGACATTTTGCACGAACATAAATATGATATGCTTTACCACTTTCGAGTCCGGTTGCTTTATATTTTGGAGTACCCGTAACAACCGAACCGCTTGATCCAGCAGGAATTGAATTACCATATTCTACTACATAAACTTCCCATTCATTAACACCAGAATTTTGGGTCCATTCTACATCAATAGTACTATCTGTATAATTTGTAACTGTTACATTTGTTGGCTCTGGACAAGAAGAAGCCTCTTCTATAGTAACATAGTCTATTCCTAGCGTCATCGCTCCTTTTGTCATGGTATGCCATGCAATATTTACATTTCCAGATATTCCCGAAATGTAAATTACTTCCTGTTTATAATTATCATTATTATAGGATTTTCTGGTTAATAAAGTAGTTGTGAAGTCTGAAATATCATTACCTTTTGTAGAAAGTAAAACTTCAAACTCATTCATATTCACAAGATCAGTCTTATAATAATATTTTAATACATAATTTTTACCCGCTACAAAAGCAATTTCAGGAGAAATAAGATATCCATCAGCTTCTGCCGCTGCAGATGTTTGTTTAAATTGCATTAAAGCGTCTCCTTCATAAGCCCATGTAGAATTTGTTGTCCAATTTGTAGTACCGCCTCCACCATTTGTGATTGTCCAACAACGTAATTGTTTAGAATTAGTATTGAAACCAGCAGTAAAAGGAACTGTATAAGCATCGCAAGCAGTAGTGAAAGAGAATGGTCCTGTCCATTCACTAAAAGAGCCATTGCCACAATCTGTACGAACATAATAAACATAGTCCGTATTTGGGACGAGTTTTTTACCATTAATATCTTTATCTGCAGTAAAGTCGTTTGATGATGTTGGTATTCCAGTATCCATATCAGTTGGAGCAATTTGTTTGGTTTCCTGAATTATATACTGCCAAGCTGAAGCATTAAAAGCATCATCCCAAAACAGATTTACACTGGAGCCTTGGATATCTTTAGCATTTAAATTAAACGGTTGACCACAAGTTGTAACTTCATCTATAAATAAATTATCAATAGTAATGTTTTTAGCCCCATCCCCAACAACGTGAAATGCTAAATACATATCTCCAGAAATTCCGCTAAAGAAGTAAATTCCATCTTGATAGGTAGATGATTTATAACTCGTTTTTGGGACAATTGTCTGTGTGAAATCTGTTGCGTTAATTCCGGTTGTTGAGGCCAGAATTTCCATTTCGTTATTTCCTGAACCGGTACCTCTATAATTAAATTTGATTCTATATGTTTTAGTCGAATCCAGGTTTTTGAACAAGGGAGAAATAAGCCAATCATCAGAATCAGCTGTACCAGATTGCGTAAGGTTCATCGCATGAGAACCCTCATATGTATTAGAAGCACTTTGTTTCCATAAACTAGCTCCTGAATTACCATTTACCATGGTCCAGCAGCGAAGTGAACTGTCGTCACCATTAAAACCTTCCCAATAAGGCAATGTAGAATAAGTACAATCTGTTCTAAAATAGTAAGGTCCCGTCCATTCTGTTTTTGATCCGTCATCACATTTTGAACGTACATAAAATTCATACCATGTATTTCCTTCCAAATTACCTCCAAAATTATCTTTTGTAACATTTACTTTATTAGATGTTGTTGGAGTTCCATCTGAAAGAGGAGGGGCAATCAAAAAAGCTTTTTTACGGACAAAATATTCCCAATTTGTATTTCCAAAATCATTATCCCAAAAAATATCTGCGGATGTTCCTGTAATATTTTCTGCACCTTGCGTTAGTGGTTCCGGACAATTTGTAACTTCTTCGACTCTGAAATCATCAATATAAACACGTGAACCCCATTCTTTAAAATCTGTTACATAAAACGCAATACTCACTTCACCATCAATATCTGAAAGTAAAAACTTGTGTTTTTTCCATGGAACATTATCATAAATTGCATTAGGCAATAAAACTTGTGTAAAATCTTCTTTTTCTCTTCCTGAATCAGACAGTCTTACTTCAAATTCAGCATGTACACCTGGTTCTGTACGATACATATATGTTATACGATAAACCTTATTTTTATCGAACTCGAAGGTTGGCGAGATCAACCAATCATCATTAGTTGAATCAAAATTTGTAAAATACATAGATTGATCTCCTTCGTATGCCTGAGCATCTGTAGTAAACCATTCACCGGCTCCGCCATACCAGGGAGCATCATTATTTCCATCGACAATTCTCCAGCAATACTGAGTTTCCGAATCAGAATTAAACCCTTCCTGATATGGAAGAGTGGCAATTTCACATTCTGTTCTAAACTTTATTGGACCAACCCATTCGCTAAATTTACCTGTTCCACAAGCTGATCGTACAAACAACTTATATTCTGTATTTGGTTCTAACGGAGCACTAGGATTAGTAACTCTGTCAATACTAACATTCGTATTTGTAGCCATAGCACCTGATCCTACAGGAGGAGTATTCAACCCATTTTCAGGTAAAACATAATATTCCCAGCTATTATTCGTATTATCTGTCCATGATATATCTATACTCTTGCTTCCTATATCTGTGATAATTATATCTTCCGGAGCACGACAATCAACCTTTTCAATACTAAACAGGTCTAATTGAATTGTACCACTGATTCCTTCTACATGAAAGCCAATATTAGCCACACCTGTTACGCCTTCTACATATACTACTTTTTTAGTATAAAATGCTCCCACATATGTAAGGGTAGTTCCGATAGTTTGTGTAAACGCTGACGGTTCTACTCCATTAACAGATAATTTAACCTGAACATCTGCTGTTGTATATTGATCTAATTGATAATAGAAAGTGACTGCATACAGCCCGCCTGTCAGATTAAATCCTGGAGAAATTAACCAATCATCATTTACTGGTGATGATCCACTATAATACATACATCTGTCTCCCTCATAAACGGTCCATTCTGACTGATCCCACTTATTTCCATAAGATGTACCATCATTGTTTATATCTAAAATTGTCCAACAACCCAAATCACTTTCTATTGTATTAAATCCTTCAACATAGGGTACATTTTTAGCATTACATGCAGTTTTAAAATACAAAGGACCTACCCAATCACCAAACGTACCGTCTAGACATTTAGCTCTTACATAGAATTCGTATTCTGTATCAGGTGTAAGATTATTTCCTGATGCATCTTTTGTCACAACAACTTCTTGGTTAGAAACTTTTGTGCCCGTGCTAGTCGGAGCGCTTCCATAATTTACAACTGTATATTCCCATTCTGTTGCAATATCATCGTCCCATTTAAATTTTCCACTATTTGTTTTAATATCCGATACTTCTAGATGGAGGGGTTCTGTACAACTAACTTTTTCAAGATTCACATCATCTAAATGAAAAGTAGACTCGCCTACTGAATTTATATGCCATGCGATGTTAACTTCTCCTGTAATACCTGATATAAATACCGTTTCTTTTTCATAATTTGATTTTTGGTATTTTTGTTTCGCTATAAGCGTTGTAGTGAATTTATCTGCACTAATTCCATTATCGGATAATAAAACTTCAAATTCATTACCTCCAGAGGGTGAGGTTTTATAGTAATAGGTTAATTTGTAGATGCCACCATCTAAATTAAAAGTAGGGGTTATTGCATAACTGTCATGTTTTGTACTACCGCCGTAATCATAACTTTGAAACATCAGTCCTCTATCTCCATTCATTAAATAAACTGATGTTATTTCAAAAGAAGTATCATCTGCATTATTTTCTTGTAGAAATGTCCAACATTCTACACTCAAAGAGTTTGTATCAAATGTTTCGAAAAAAGGAGTAGGAAATACGCCGCATTTAGTCATAAATTTTACAGGCCCCACCCAGTAGCTTTTGTCAGAGGCAGAGCATACAGATCGATACCATACATAATAGTAAGTACTCGCATTCAAGCTAGTAAATGTATATTCAGTGGCGCCTTTAACATCTACGGAGCCTACTCCTGTCGGATACTTAGTATCTGTTCCAATAAATACTTCAAAGTCAGTAATAGAGTTATTAGGTGCAGACCAGGTAACAGTAGCTTTATCTAGCTCTATATCTTTTACTTCAAGGTCGGATGGTTGTTCACAAGTTTTTTCATAAATTGAAATATTGTCGACCGCAGCTGGAGGTTGATTTACTGTCCATTGATTATTCACCCATTGAAAAACTAATTTCATTTTAGTTCCGGCAAAACTACTTAAGTCTACTTCTGCTATTTCTTTCTTAAAAGTAGCCTGATCATACAAATCTCCACTCACTAATATTCCGCCAGAAGAAGGGTTAATTCTCAAATTTTTTGGTGGCGAATATGTTTCAGGAATAAGCCAGATACTTAATGCATCACTAACTGACCAGCTAGAACCTTCTCCAACACAGCTCCAATCAAAACTAATAATGTAATCTTTTGCACCACTAGGAATTGTAAAAGAAGGACTTAGTGCTAAACTAACTTCTTCAGTTAATTTGGAATTACTATAGGCATTACTCGCCCCATTATCATTAGAAATATATAAACCGTTAGTTCCCCCATTATTGATAGTAGATCCAACGTACCATTTATTTATATCAGAATTGACAAAACTCCAGTTTTGTGTAGTTTCAAAATCATCATTAAAAATTTCACTCAAATTAGTTGTTGTTTTTGAACTACTCTTTTTGTCAAATGAATATATCTGCTCACGTACAAAGTCATCTGAGAAAAGACTTTGAAATTTCTGGTTAGCGAATAACAAATACCCAAGAAGCATAGTAATTCCCAGAAAAATAGTTGTTAGTTTCAGTTTCATGTTTATTAAAGTTTATTTAGTACAATATATCCAAATCTGACTAGAGCTACTTAATTAAAAAATGATCATATCAAATTAAAATTGAATAGCTATAGCTGGTTTTAAATTATTAAAAATCAAAAATATTTAAAAAGATGTGGATTAAAGAATTTTTAACAATAGAATAAAAATAGATTCAAAATAGAAATTAACATTATATATATTATCTATATAAATTATATTTAGATAGTTATACGTTATTTATAACATATAATTAACTAATTTATTTAAGCTGAAAATAATTTATTTTTCATCATAATCTTTATTTAGCATAAATCTGAATTTTAGTATAGTGTTTAGAATGCTATTGCCCCATATTATCACCATTTTACTTTGATGTTAAAAAAAGTTCAAATTTAAAAGACCTGCTGTTTTAGAAGAATACTTTGTATAGCTTTGTTTACTGTTTTTAGAAAGAACACTTTGCTATAAAATATAAAATAATGAATTTTAAGTCTACACTATTGGCAGCTATGTGCTGTTTGTTTTCAATTTCTGTTTTTGCTGACGAAACGCTACCTAAACCCAAATTGGTTGTGGGGATGGTCATAGATCAAATGCGATGGGATTATTTATATAAATATTACGATAGATATTCGGAAAATGGATTTAAGCGCTTATTATCCGAGGGGTTTTCAAGCGAAAATATGCTGATTGATTATGTCCCTACCTATACCGCGATCGGGCACAGTACAGTTTATACGGGAAGTGTTCCGGCAATTCACGGAATAGCAGGAAACGATTTTATTATTCAGGCAACGGGAGAAAATATGTACTGTACGCAGGATGATAGTGTTCAAGCAGTGGGAGGAGAAGGAAAAGTAGGACAACAGTCGCCAAACAACTTATTGGTATCAACTGTTACGGATCAATTGAAATTGGCAACAAATTTTCAATCTAAAGTTATTGGTATTGCCATTAAAGACAGGGGAGGAATTTTACCCGCCGGACATTTTGCAGATGCTGCCTATTGGTTAGACGGAGCTACGAGTGATTGGATAACCAGTACTTACTATATGAATACTTTGCCAAAATGGGTAAGGGAATTTAACACGAAAAGGTATCCTGACGAATACCTTAAAAAGGGATGGAATACACTATATCCGATAGATACGTATGTGTTGAGTACGACTGATGACAATGCATATGAAGAAGCATTTAAGGGAGAAGATAAACCGGTTTTTCCAAGGAATTTAAATAAATTGAAAAAAGAGAATGGTTATGAACTGATTAAATCTGTTCCGTATGGAAATACATTAACGTTAGATTTTGCCAAAAAAGCAATACACGAGGAAAAACTAGGTAATAATGAAGGAGGCTTTACAGATTTTTTAGCAGTAAGCTTATCTTCTACAGATTATATAGGACATCAGTTTGCCATAAATTCTATTGAAATAGAAGATACTTATCTGAGATTGGACGCTGATTTAGCTGATTTTCTATCGTATTTAGACCAACATATAGGAAAGGGCAATTATACTTTCTTTTTGACGGCTGATCATGGAGCAGCACATAATCCTAAGTTTTTTGCTGATCAAAAAGGAAACTCTGGTTATTTTAGTACTAAAGAAATTAAAAAGCAGCTTAATGAAAAATTGCAGGATCAATTCGAAGAAGAGGGTATTGTAGCTAGTTTGATGAATTATCAGGTCCACTTAAACAATACACTGATTGCAGAAAAAGAATTGGATGAAGAAGATATCCGAAGTGCTATTGTCAAAGAACTAAAAAAAATAGAAGGTATAGCGTTTGTTACCGATATGGATAAAGCATCTGTTTCGGCCATACCACAAAAACTAAGAGAGCGTATTGTAAATGGATATAATATTAAAAGAAGTGGCGTAATTCAGTATATTCTAGAACCACAGTGGTACAGCGGTAAAAAAGACGGGAAAGGAACTACCCACGGTTCATGGAATTCTTACGATGCGCATATTCCTGCCGTATTTATGGGCTGGGGAGTAAAACCCGGAAAAACAGTTAGAGAAACCCATATGACAGATATTGCCCCGACAATTTCACAAATCCTAAAAATAGAATTTCCAAACGGAAATATTGGGCAACCTATTTATGAAGCGATTGATGTACAATAACGTTTAGTATAATAAAAAAGCTCTTTACTTTTGTGGTAAAGAGCTGTCTGTGGAGTAAAGTTATAAGCCTTGCGCTTGTTTATTATGTTTTTGTGCAAAATATCTTGACTTTCAGCAGAGGAGTACTCAGACAAAAACTTAATTTATTATAAGCTTACTTGGTTAGATCTTTGATTGCAACCGTTCATAAGTTCCAATTTCCATTGATAATTAGGATAGAATTGTTCTAATGATTGAGCGGCAGTTTTTTCTGGCAAACAGTAGGGGGTGCTGATTATAATTTCTATAACTCCAGCATTTACGCTCCCTGATTTAAGTTTGGCGCTATAACCATTAGCAGCTATAGAATATTCAGAAGCTCCCGGACTGAGAAAATATAATCGAACAGGATAACACATATCTGCCTGATCACATGCACCAGAGTCAGAGCTTATTAATGCTCCGGTACCATCGGCTGTAAAAGAAATTAAAATAGAGATACCTCCATATGAATTACATACAATTTCTGTATTGGTAATTATAGGAGGTATTGTATTACTATTATCACAAGGATTATTTTCAATAAATATCTCTATGGCAATACTTCCGTTAGCATTGCTAAACTCGTTTTGATAAGTATAGTTTAACGTGGTTTTTACGCTGTTTCCGGTTACAGCATCGGGATTTTTAACGGTCATTTTCATGCGTACCACACCGTTTTCAAAAGCAACATCAGACAGTTGTACATTGGCATCAGCTACCGTAAACTTTAAACTGTTGTAATCCTCTGCTGTTAAAACACCGCTTTGCATTTCGGCAGAATCAGGTATTTTGTGAACGGGTATCTGTGAAATATTAGAAAAAAACAGATTATCGTTTATAAATTGAATAACACCGTTTACCTTTTCTGTGATGTTTATCAAACGTCCGTAAGCATCAAAATAAATGCTTGTTCCTTCGGCAGTGCTTAATTCATCAGCAGTGGTTACACTTCTGTTTCCGGTATACAAATTTACATTTTGAGCCTCGTCATTTGTAAAAACAAGCCCTTGAGTTCCCAGTGTGCTTTTTGTGATTTGGTTTCCAAAAACAGGATCAATGATTTTATCCACTATTTTATCGACAATTTTGATTTCGCCAACTAACTCTTTTTGATATTGCCAGGCGAATGCTCCGGATGCTAAGCAAGCAACAGCCGCTACTGATTTTTCTAAAGGAGTTGCTCCATAAACAACAATTAAACCACTTGTTACAAAAGTTAGCACAGTTAGTTGATAATTTTTTACACTCTTAAAAGTAGAAGCTGCTCCTAACGTAGTAAACTTTGGAGTTGAGTTTAAACCTAAAATTTTTTTAAACCAGTTTTCGTTTACCTGATAAAACAGCGCCATTTGGTTTTTGTCGTCCTTGGAAAGCGATTTGTAATATGCTTCAAACGCCGTTAGAGCATCTGCCAGATACTCCGAATATTCTTCATCGGATATTCTGTTTTGGCTAAAGTTTAAATCTTCAAAAAAAGGCTTTAAAATGACTTCTTCGTTGCCGTTTAAAACACTTTTTTTAACCTCAAATTTGGATTGAGCTTCCAGCTGTGGAATATTTAACGTCGTTTCTCCTACAGCAGTTGTTCCCGGAACGTAGAATACTAATGTGTTGTCGTTTGAACGAACTAGTTTAAGCGGAATTCCGCCCAAATCGGCATCGTATTCTTCCTGCAAAAGCGGTTGTGAAAATTGCGCTTCCACAATTTGAAGCTGAAAAGCTTCTTTGGGCATCGTAATTTCCTGTTTAGGATCGGGATCAGGACTGTCGTTGTCATTTTTGGAACATCCGCTCCAAAAAATTGCATTACCTATGATGAAGGCAGCGTAAATAAGATGAAATTTTTTCATAATACAGTAATTTATGTTAGCATTTGAAGAAATCGTATCAACATATTTCAATTTTGTAAAATTAAATTATCAGTAATATAGCTGTCAATACCCATTTTTGGGTATTTTTATGGTAGAAGCAGTTTTGTTATAGATTATGTTTCCCAAAATTTTGGAGTATTTTTTGCTTGGCTTTTAGATTCCAAAGTCGGGGGCTAGCTAAAAGTAGACTTATAATCTTTCGATATAAAAATTTCTTTCCTTTTAAAAAGAAAAGAGTTTTATTTATAGCTTTGGAGGATAATCAAAAATGAATAGTTAATCTTATGAAAATGAAACACCTCATATTGGGTTTTATCTTTTCATTGAGCGGAATATTACATGCTCAGTACAAAACAATTACCCAGAAGGACAGCAATGGCTTTACTTATGAATACGTAGAAAACGACCCGGCAAAAGCAAGAATTTATACCCTTAGTAATGGTCTGAAAGTTTATCTCGCGCAGAATCACGATGAGCCAAGAATTCAAACTTATATTCCGGTGCGTACGGGTTCTAACAATGACCCTGAGGATAATACAGGATTAGCTCACTATTTAGAGCATATGTTGTTTAAAGGAACCTCTAAACTGGGTACGGTAGATTGGGAAACAGAGAAAGCGCTGTTAAAACAAATCTCAGACTTATATGAACAGCATAAAAGAGCAACTGATCCGGAAAAGAAAAAAGCTATTTACCATAAAATAGACGAAATCTCTAAAACAGCCTCTCAGTACGCTGTTGCCAATGAGTATGATAAATCGGTTGCCTCTATTGGAGCAGAAGGAACGAATGCTCATACCTGGTTTGATGAAACGGTTTACAAGAACGTAATACCTTCCAATGAGTTAGAAAAGTTTTTAGTAATAGAAAGTGAGCGTTTTTCAGAATTAGTATTGCGTTTGTTTCACACAGAGCTGGAAGCTGTTTATGAAGAGTTCAACAGAGGACAAGACAACGATTACTGGGCTTCTCATCAGGCTATGATGAAATTGCTTTTTCCTACAACGCACTATGGAACGCAAACTACCATAGGTACTTCCGAGCATTTAAAAAATCCTTCTATGGAAGCGATTCACAACTACTTTGATCAATATTACGTGCCAAATAATATGGCTGTTGTATTAGTGGGAGATCTGGAGTTTGAACCTACTATAAAATTGGTCAATGCCTATTTCGGCAGTATGAAAAAAGGAATTCAGCCCAAAGAATATGTAGCAGCAGAAAAGCCTTTAACCAAGGTACAAACAGTTGATATTTTTAGTCCGCAAAGTGAAAGAATTGAGATCGGGTACCGTTTAGGTGGGTCTAAAACCAAAGACGCCCTTTATTTGTCTTTGATAGATATGTTGTTGAGTAATGGACAGGCGGGATTAATTGATTTAGATATTAATCAAAAGCAAAAAACACTGTATGCTGCAAGTTCATCTATGATTATGAAAGATTATTCTGTTCATCAGTTAACAGGAATGCCCAATGAAGGTCAAACATTAGAAGAAGTTAGAGACATTTTATTGGCAGAAATTGAAAAGGTAAAAAAAGGAGAGTTTGACGATTGGATTTTGCAGGCTGTAGTAAATGATTTCCGTAAAAAATCAATGGAAGCTTTGGAGAGTAATGATGCAATGGCTACAGAAATGTACAATGCATTTATTCAGGGTAGAATGTGGGAAGATGTTGTAGCTGACTTAGACAGAATGTCTAAAATAACAAAACAGGAAATTGTTGAGTTCGCCAATAAAAATTATGGAGATAATTACGTAATTGTTTATAAAAAACAAGGAGAAAATAAAGATTTGATTCGCGTAGAAAATCCCGGAATTACGCCTGTTGATTTAAATAGAGACAGCGAGTCTGAGTTTTATAAGCGATTGAGTCAAATCAATGTAGCTGAGATTGAGCCGGAGTTTGTGGATTTTGACAAAGCGATGAAGCGTCAAAAAATAGGTAAACAAAAAACCAACTTGTTTTCCATTGTCAATACAACAAATGATTTGGCAACAGTAACGTACATAACGCCTATCGGCTCTGATCACGATAAAAAGCTAAGTTTGGCGATTGGTTATTTGGAGTATTTGGGCACGGATAAATATTCAGCAGAGGATATTCAGAAAGAGTTTTACAAATTGGGAATTGAATATGCTTTGATAACAGGAACGGATAAAACCTATGTTACTCTTAAGGGGTTAAAAGAAAATATCCCGCAAGGAATTAAGCTGTTAGAGCATTTAGTAACTAATGCGAAAGCAGATCAGGAGGCGTATAACAATTTAGTAGATCAGATCTTGAAATCTCGATCAGATGCCAAATCCAGTAAAGGAGGAATCCAGAGAGCACTAAATAGTTATATTATTTCAAATGGAGAGTTGAGCAGATTTAAAGATATTTTAAGTGAGAGAGAATTAAAATCTATCAAACCCGCAGAATTGGTAAGTCTTGTTCATTCGTTTTTTGACTATAATCAGGATGTGTTTTATTACGGAAATGATTTGGAAAACACCGAAAAAGCGATTGTTGAAAATCATAATTTAGGAAAAGGCAAAAAAATACCGGCTGCTAAAATTTATCCGGAACCGGAGACAGATGGCACACTTTATTTTACGCCTTATGACATGGTTCAGGCAGAAATTACTTACAGAGGAAGAGAAAAAAAGTTTGACAAAGATTTACTGGCAACAAGCAGTGTATTTAATAACTATTTTGGAGGAGGAATGGCCTCTGTTGTTTTTCAGGAAATCAGAGAGTCAAAATCTTTAGCCTATTCTGCTTATGCATATTATACCAATGCAGGCAAAGCGGATAAACATAACTATTTGATGGCTTATGTAGGAACACAGGCAAACAAATTGCCACAAGCGGTTGATGCTATGATGGAACTGATGAATAATATGCCGCAAGTGGAAAATCAATTTGAAAATGCTAAGAATTCCGTTTTAAAGAGTATTGCTTCACAGCGTTATACTAAAGCTCAAATTTTTTATTACTGGTTATCACTTCAGGAAAGGGGTTTAAATTATGATATTAATAAAGATATCTACAGTAAAACTAAAAGCATGAAGATGGTAGACTTGGTTGATTTTTTTAATGCACATGTAAAAGGAAAATCGTTCAATGTTGGACTATTGGGTAAAAAGGAAAATTTGGACTGGGAAGCGGTTAAAAAATTCGGAAAAATTAAAGAAGTTACTTTAGAAGATTTATTCGGTTATTAGTAAATAATTCAAGTTGGCGAAAAAGTCAGCTTGAATTATTTATACTTCATTAAAAATACTGAAAAGGGAGTTAGTGCCGAGAAGTTTTTATTGTAATGCAATTAATTTTAGAGTACCAGTACCTTCAAAAGGAATATAACTAAAAAGCGCGATTAAATATTAATCGCGCTTTTATTATTGTTGTTTGTATGTAGTATCTCTAAAAGATATTAATTCACTAATACGATAACTTTATTTGCGTTCATCTCTATCGTTCCGGAAGATATAGATAAGTGATAAGTGGTATTGCTTATCTGTTGAAATTTAGATTTAAATTCTGAAGCAATAACGATATTGTCTCCGCTAAATTTGACATCACCTTTTGTTAAAATAGATACAATAGGGGCGTGATTGTTTAGCATTTGAAACTCACCGTCGATGCCCGGAACAGAAACAGAGGTAACTTCTCCGGAGAATAAAACAGCTTCAGGTGATACAATTTCTAATTTCATAGTGGTGTTTTTTAATAAGATTGAATTGATTAAACTTCAGCAAGCATTTTTTCTCCGGCAGCAATAGTCTCTTCTATTGATCCTTTTAAGTTAAATGCAGCTTCTGGTAAATGATCAAGTTCACCATCTATAATCATATTAAACCCTTTGATTGTATCTTTAATATCTACTAAAACTCCAGGGATACCTGTAAATTGCTCTGCAACGTGGAACGGTTGAGATAGGAAGCGTTGAACACGACGAGCTCTGTGTACAGCTAGTTTGTCTTCTTCCGATAATTCTTCCATACCCAGGATTGCAATAATATCCTGAAGTTCTTTATATTTTTGTAAAATTTCTTTTACTCTTTGTGCACAAGCATAGTGTTCTTTACCTAAAATTTCTGGAGTAAGGATTCGAGAAGTAGAATCCAATGGATCTACAGCCGGATAAATTCCTAGCTCAGCAATTTTACGAGATAATACAGTTGTAGCATCCAAGTGAGCAAATGTTGTTGCCGGTGCAGGGTCAGTTAAGTCATCCGCAGGTACATAAACCGCCTGAACAGAAGTAATAGATCCTTTTGTGGTTGAAGTAATGCGTTCTTGCATGGCTCCCATTTCTGTAGCTAGAGTAGGCTGATATCCCACTGCAGAAGGCATACGTCCTAATAAAGCAGATACTTCAGAACCTGCTTGAGTAAAACGGAAGATATTATCTACGAAGAAAAGAACGTCTTTTCCTTGGTCATCTCCAGCTCCGTCACGGAAATATTCAGCAATTGTCAATCCTGATAAAGCTACACGAGCACGAGCTCCCGGCGGTTCGTTCATCTGACCGAAAACGAAAGTAGCTTTAGAGTCTAGCATGCCGCTTTTGTCTACTTTTGACAAATCCCATCCGCCATTTTCCATAGAGTGCATGAAATCATCACCATATTTGATAATGCCTGATTCCAACATTTCACGCAATAAGTCATTTCCTTCACGAGTACGCTCTCCAACTCCTGCAAATACAGAAAGTCCTCCGTGACCTTTTGCGATATTATTAATCAACTCCTGAATCAATACAGTTTTACCTACTCCGGCACCGCCAAATAATCCGATTTTACCTCCTTTTGCATAAGGTTCGATAAGGTCGATTACTTTAATACCTGTAAATAAAACTTCTGTAGAAGTTGATAAGTCTTCAAATTTAGGAGCAGGACGGTGGATAGGCAATCCGTTTTGTCCTTCTTTTGGCAAATCTCCAAGACCGTCAATAGCGTCTCCTACAACATTAAACAATCTACCAAATACTTCTTTGCCAATGGGTACTTGAATTGGAGCTCCAGTAGCTGATACTTCGTATCCTCTGCTTAAACCATCAGTAGAATCCATGGAAATAGTTCTGACTGTGTCTTCTCCAATATGAGATTGTACCTCAAGTACTAATTTTGAACCATCTGGTCTTGTGATTTCTAACGAATCGTAAATTTTCGGAAGTTCGGCGTTTTCAGTGTTGAAAACCACGTCAACTACTGGTCCGATAACTTGCGCAACTTTTCCTGTAACTTTAGACATTGCTTATGTATTTATTTAACAGCTATTTAGGTTTGGTGAAAAATTATACTTTTTCAGAGTGCAAAGATAGTTTTTTTTCTGAAAATTAAAAAGTTTGAAATTTTTATTTTTAAATATAAAATGCGAGCTAAATATTAACTCGCATTTTTATCTATTCTACTGTTACTGACTTTGCTAAATTTCGCGGCTGATCTACATTGCAATTCCTTAAAACGGCTATGTGATAAGATAGTAGTTGAAGAGGGATAGTAGTTAAGATCGGAGACAAGGCTTCAGAAATTCCCGGAACTTCAATAACGTGATCTGCTAATTCCTTTACTTGTTTATCTCCTTTAGTAACTACAGCAATAATTTTTCCGTTTCGGGCTTTAATTTCCTGTATATTGCTCACAACCTTGTCATAGTGATGCTGATTAGGAGCAATTACAACCACCGGCATATGCTCATCAATAAGAGCAATAGGTCCGTGTTTCATTTCTGCTGCAGGATAACCTTCAGCGTGTATATAAGAAATTTCTTTGAGTTTAAGAGCTCCTTCCAATGCAACTGGATAATTATACCCTCGTCCAAGATAAAGACAATTAGTGGCAGATTGGTAGGCTTGTGCCACTTTAAAAATTGTATCATTTTGTGTAAGTGCTTCTTCCACTCTTTCCGGAACCGTTTCCAATTCGTGCAGATATTTCTGGTATTCAGAGTTGGACAGTGTTCCTTTTGCTTTTGCCAGCCTAAGAGCAATCAATGTTAGTACAGTTACCTGAGTTGTAAAGGCTTTAGTAGAAGCAACTCCTATTTCCGGACCGGCGTGAGTATAAGCGCCTGCATGAGTTTCTCTGGAAATGGAAGAACCTACTACATTGCATACGCCAAAAACAAAAGCTCCTTTTTTCTTGGCAAGCTTTATCGCAGCGAGTGTGTCTGCTGTTTCTCCCGATTGAGAAATAGCGATAATAATATCATCGTTGTTGATAATAGGATTTCTGTATCTGAATTCAGATGCATACTCTACTTCAACCGGGATTCTCGTAAATTCTTCAATAATGTATTCGGCAACTAGACCAGCATGCCAAGATGTACCACAAGCGGCGATGATTATTCTTTTGGCGTTTAAAAACTTATCTATATTGTCTTCAATTCCAGCCATTCTGATAAGTCCCTGGTTTGCCAGCAAACGACCTCTGAAAGTGTCTTTAATTACTTCGGGCTGTTCGTATATCTCTTTCAGCATAAAATGGTCATAGCCATTTTTTTCTATTTGTTCAAGATTTAGTTGTAATTCCTGAACGTAGTGATCCACTAAACTGTCGTCTTTTATCTTTCTGATGCGAAGCGGTTTGTGTAAACGAATCACTGCCATTTCCTCATCTTCTAAATAAATGGCATTATTGGTATATTCAATAAAAGGAGAGGCGTCAGAAGTAATAAAATATTCATTTTCACCTATCCCTATTGCCAGCGGACTTCCAAGTCGGGCAGCAACAATTTCATCTGGTTTTTTGATGTCCATTACTGCAATAGCATAAGCTCCCACAACTTGATTTAAAGCAATTTGTACTGCTTTTCCTAACTTTACACCTTGGGTTTTTTGAACATCTTCAATCAAATTGATTAAAACTTCGGTATCAGTATCTGATTTAAATGTATATCCCCGTTTAATCAGTTCCTTTTTTAAAGAATCGTAATTTTCAATAATTCCGTTGTGAATAATTACCAATTCTCCGGAATTAGAAAAATGGGGATGAGAGTTAACATCATTTGGAACGCCATGGGTTGCCCATCGGGTGTGCCCGATTCCGACAGTTCCTTTTTTTATCTCTTCTGTGCTTTTAGCTTCTAAGTCAGAAACCTTTCCTTTCGTTTTACAAAGGTTTATCTGTTCTCCGTCAAATACGGCTAAGCCAGCACTGTCATATCCTCTGTATTCCAGGCGGGTTAGTCCCTTTATAATTACAGGAAAAGCATCTCTATGTCCGATATATCCAACTATTCCACACATACAATTTTAATTTTTAGTTTTTGTATAAAATATTTCTAACTTCATTTTTTTGCCTTCTGCCTGCGTATTGGCACCGTACAAAACTGTTCCAACAGGACAGCTGACAGAAAAAGCAGGTATAGTTTTGATATCGTTAGGTGAATTATCAATTGGTGATTCTAAAGTTTGATTTTTAATATAATTTAAAAAAGAGCTGTTATAATCATTTGTCATTGACAATGCTAATTTAGGACTCTTTTTAAAATCTTTGCTTTTGATAAGGGAGCGAAGGTATTCTGTGATTCTAAATCTATATAGGTTTCCTTCCAGATTTTTATCCTTGTTTTCTTCTTGAAAAATTCCTCCAAAAACAGCTTTTAGATACGATGAATTTGTATTTGTATCATTTGAAAAATCTACTAAAGATACTTCGTCATCGTAATTGTAAAGATAAAGACGCTTTGGATTAATGTTATTGCTCATCGCATTTTCGTCAACATATACAGTCAGGATGGCATCGTTGATTAAAATATCGTCTTCTCTTAATTTTTTAAGTTCAGCATAATCGTTCTTTGAAAAAAGATCAACTATGGCAATAGAGCCTTCACCTCCTTTTATATAAAGTTTATCATCTCCGTTTTTAGTATCTGCCTGTGATATAGCATCCAAGTATTCAGCATTATTGGAGTTTTGATAAAGATTTACATTTATGTTTGAATTTGCATCTAAATTTCCGCTGCTTACACCGCTGGAAAGAGAAAAAGTCATTGTCTTTTTTTCAGTAGTTGTTGTTTCTTCTCCTTCGCTGTTAGTCGATTTTTTTTCGTCTGTATATTTGACAACTAGCTGTCCCTGAAAAATATTTAACAACCCAATAGCTCCTTTAGACGAATTCCCGCTGGCAACAAAATATAAACCTCTAAACAGATCATTAAAAGTGTTAGGATCTTGCAGCGCTGTTTTTTTTCCGATAAATAATTCCTGAAAATATTCCTTATTTAAATCTAGCCAAAGTCCTGGAGATAGTCTTTCTTGTTCTTGATGTTTACCCGTGGTTTCATCCTTTATCGGATTTCCGTCTTTGTCGTATTTATATATGATTATGTTTGTATTGGTAAAAACAAAATTAGTGTTTTGCTTACTGTCGGGAGAGTCGTTAAGTATATTTCCTATTTTGTTAGAATTAAAAATAGAACTGTTATTAGAAAAATATTTAGAGCTTCCACCTTGTGAAGGATTAGAATTACTCAAAAAATATCCGTTTTGATATACTTTTAAATCAAAAGATCCATCGCCATAAACATTGTTTAGTTTATACTTAGCGATATCGTTCTCTGTTTTTTCATATTCAGAGAAATAAGGGATATAAACGTAAACAGAGTCTATTTTTGCATTTTCGCCGATTAAAGAAAAAGCCGAGCTGTTAGATGCAACTTGTACTACAAAACTACTGGAAGTTTGCCCTAAAGTGCCATTTTCATAAAAACCTAATGGTATTTCAACTAAGTTTTTTGTGTCAGCAGCACCATAGCTTTGATTGTAAGCAACAATATTTTCAACAGTATATGTTTCTATATTGATATTGCCATCGCCGATAATATTTCCTCCGACATCGCTGAAATCCTTATCACAAGATTGTAGGCCGATAAAGGTCAAAGCAAAAAGTATTCCTTTAAAGATGTTTTTACGATTCATCTATTCTATCCGATTGTGGGTTTTAATTATAAAAAGGTTTTATAGAACCGGGTATAAGCTTCCGCAAAGCCTTCTTTTGGAGTGAAAGGTAAGAAAGGTTTTTTAGAAGATTCTATAAATTTTGTTAAACTTGGAAGCGTGTTTTCAGAGGCTATAATAACGCCGTCTGAATTCTGAATCGCATTTTTCATAATATTCTCGTAGGTCGATTTTTCGTAATCTGCCAAAACCTCTTTCGGCAATTCGTCAAATGCTACCTTATCTTTCATATTGCTGCTCAATACACCTTCAAAAGCTTCATTAAAAACAGAAGTGATTACTTTTGTTTCAGAAAAAATAGCCTCATTTTTATAAAAGTGCTTTAAATAAGCCGGCAATAAAGAAGCCATCCAACCCTGTACGTGGATGATGTCAGGTACCCAGTTTAGCTTTTTAACCGTTTCAATTACTCCTTTAGTAAAAAAAATAGCGCGCTCGTCATTGTCTGCAAATAAAGCACCGTCTTCGTCTGTAAAAGTCGACTTTCTTTTAAAGTATTCGTCATTGTCGATGAAATACACCTGAATGCGCTCTTTCGGAATAGAAGCCACTTTAATAATCAAAGGCATATCAATGTCATTTACAACAAGATTCATGCCTGATAGTCTGATTACTTCGTGTAGTTGGTGTCTTCTCTCATTTATACTACCGTACCTCGGCATAAAAATTCTTATTTGTCCCCCCTGATCGTTAATCATCTTAGGAGCGTCATAAGACATTAATGAAACTTCATTTTCTGCTAAATACGGTACCACTTCAGATGATACATATAATATCCTCTTATCTTTCATCTTCAATTCTGATTTCTGATTTTGAAATAAATAAACACTGCAAATTTACGAAATTTTATGGAGTTATTTCTTAAATAGCTAATTTTGCCATTATTTTAAACAATATATAAATGTTTTTATTTAGCACAAAAGCTGAATTACAAGAGTTTTTAAGCTCTTTTAAACAAACAGGCAAAACTGTGGGACTTGTCCCTACTATGGGTGCAATTCATAGAGGACATCTGTTTTTGATGGAACATTCATTAAGAGAAAATAACTGTACCGTAGTTAGTATTTTTGTCAATCCTACACAATTTAACAATCCTGAGGATTTGGAAAAATACCCGAGAACTCTGGACAGAGATATTCAGATGATAGAAACTCTTTCAAATCAGATAGTGGTTTTTGCTCCATCTGTACATGAAATATATCAGGGTAATACGGTAGCGCAGTCTTTTGATTTTGATGGGCTTGAAAACGAAATGGAAGGAGCACAAAGACCCGGACATTTTGACGGAGTGGGAACTGTGGTGAAAAAACTTTTTGAATTAGTACAGCCGAACAGAGCTTATTTTGGAGAAAAAGATTTTCAACAATTGCAGGTTATCCGAAAAATGGTTGAAAAAGAAAAACTTCCGATTCAAATTTCAGGGGTGCCTATTCTTAGAGAAGAAAACGGATTAGCTATGAGCTCAAGAAATGAAAGAGTTTCTGAAGAAGGATTAAAAAAATCAGCTTTTTTATTTGAGGTGTTAAATAAGGCAAAAGAACTGTTTCAAACAGAAACAATTGAAAAAGTACAGCAATTTGTTGAGAGTGAATTTAAAAATAATTCTAACTTTGACCTCGAATACTTTACCATTGCTGATGAAGAAACTTTGAAAAATGCTCAAACAAAAGAAGCTGGGCATAAATACAGAGGGTTTTTGGTAGCGCATATTGAAGGTGTTCGGTTAATAGATAATCTGTCTTTTTAATAAAAACAAAAGTAAAATGCAAGTTGAAGTAGTAAAATCAAAAATTCACCGCGTAAAAGTAACCGGCGCTGATTTACACTATATTGGTAGTATAACTATTGATGAATCTTTGTTGGAAGCCGCTAATATGATTGAAGGCGAAAAAGTAGCTATTGTCAATATCAACAACGGAGAGCGATTTGAAACCTATGTGATTCCCGGACCTAAAAATAGTGGGGAAATTACACTAAACGGACCCGCAGCTCGCAAAGTTCAAAAAGGAGATATCATTATCGTTATTGCTTATGGGATAATGGATTTTGAAGAAGCAAAGTCTTTTAAACCGGCAATTATCTTTCCAAACGAAGAAACCAACCAGTTAAGTTAATATTTTGGATTGAAACAAAAGATAAGTAAAATATTCAATATCGGACTCCCGCTTTTGCTGGGAGTTTTTTTGATTTATTACGCTTATCAACAATTTACTGCCCAGCAGATTCACGAAATAGGAGTACAATTTAAAAACGCAGACTATAAATACATTTATTTAGCCTCCTTTTTCTCTGTTCTCAGTCTTTGGGCAAGAGCATACCGTTGGAAGTACGCTTTGCGCTTTATGGGATATGATTCAGGTACATTTACCAACTTTATGGCACTTTCTGTCGGCTATCTGATGAACTTAACTGTTCCCCGATCAGGTGAGATTTCCAGAGCATTAGTATTGCAGAAATATAAAAAAGTCCCTTTTGATAAAATTTTTGGTACAATTATTTCTGAACGGATAATTGATTTATTTTGTCTTTTGTTATGTGTTTTTACCGCATTGATTTTGCAATACGATATTTTGAAAGAGTTTTTATTAAACTATGTGCCGGTTAAAAAACTGTTTGGACTGGGCGTTTTCTTAGTTTTGACGATTATTGCTTTTACACTTATCTTTAAATTTTCTCGCTGGAAAGCAGTTGTATATGTCAAAAATAAAATAAAAGGATTGACAGAAGGAGTACAAAGTATCTTCAGAATGCCGTATAGAACCGGTTTTCTCTTTTTTACACTGTTGATTTGGGGCGGATATATCGCAACGTTTTATTTTGGTACCTTTGCTCTTGCAGAAACAAGCGCGCTGACTTTTCCTGTTGTTATGTCTGCCTTTGTAGCCGGAAGTTTTGCAATTTCTTTTACCAATGGCGGTATTGGCGCTTTTCCGCTGATTATTTCCGAGCTATTGCTTTTCTATGGAGTTTCTACAGTTTCAGGTACTGCGTTTGGCTGGATTTTATGGACTACACAAACGGCAATTATTGTGATTCTAGGGGTATTTTCTCTCTTGTTTTTGCCTTTGATAAGCTCAAAATCGGCAAGATAGCGTAAGATTGCTTTCGCGTTATTTTTGTATTTTTACGTTTTAAAATAAAAATGTATGGCGAAAGTAAAAACCGCTTTTTTTTGTCAAAATTGCGGAACGCAATTTCCCAAATGGATGGGACAGTGTACAGCTTGTAAAGAGTGGAATACTTTGGTAGAAGAAGTAATTCAAAAAGAAGAAAAAAGCAGCTGGAAGCTCGCATCCAATATTTCAGCTACACAGCGGGCTGCAAAACCTTTGAAAGTAAAAGAAATAGACAGTGCCGAAGAAATTCGAATGAATACGCTGGATGGGGAGCTAAACCGAGTACTTGGCGGAGGATTGGTTCCCGGTTCTATGGTGCTGCTGGGAGGAGAGCCCGGCATAGGGAAAAGTACACTACTGTTGCAGATTTCGCTTAAACTGCCCTATAAAACGCTGTACGTTTCAGGAGAAGAAAGTCAAAAGCAAATTAAAATGCGCGCAGAGCGAATCAATCCACAAAGCGAACAGTGCTATATCCTGACCGAAACCAATACGCAAAATATCTTTAGACAAATAGACGAAATTCAACCTGATGTATTGATTATAGATTCTATCCAGACCTTGCATACTGATTACATCGAATCTTCAGCCGGAACTGTATCTCAAATTAAGGAATGTACAGCTGAACTGACCAAATTTGCCAAAGAAACTGGAACGCCGGTTTTAATTATCGGGCATATTACCAAAGACGGAAGCATTGCCGGACCCAAAATGCTGGAACACATGGTAGATACCGTTTTACAGTTTGAGGGCGACCGAAATCACGTTTACCGGATTTTGAGAGCTAATAAAAACCGCTTTGGCTCCACAGCAGAACTCGGTATTTACGAAATGCAGGGAAGCGGGCTCAGAGAAGTGGCAAACCCTTCGGAAATACTGATTTCACATAAAGAAGAAGAATTATCCGGAACGGCAATTTCCGCAACATTGGAAGGAATGCGTCCGCTGATGGTAGAAGTTCAGGCTTTGGTAAGCACAGCAGTTTACGGAACCCCACAGCGCAGTGCTACGGGATATAATCTAAAGCGCCTGAATATGATTTTGGCTGTTTTGGAAAAGCGAGCCGGATTCCGATTGGGGCAAAAAGACGTGTTTTTAAACATTACCGGTGGAATTACAGTTGACGATCCGGCAATAGATTTAGGCGTTGTTGCTGCTATTTTGTCATCGGATCAGGATTTGCCGGTGGGAAAAGATTTTGTTTTTGCCGGAGAAGTGGGATTAACAGGAGAAATAAGACCGATAAACAGAGCAGATCAGCGCATTCAGGAAGCCGAAAAATTAGGGTTTTCAACTATATTTATTTCAAAATACAACAAAATAACCTACAAAAGTTCTGGTATAAAAGTTATCTTAGTTACTAAAATAGAAGATGTGGTAGAATATCTTTTTGGATAAAATAAAAGCTATGAAAATAAAGTTTACAATTGCTGCTGTTGTTTTGACTACAGTTGGTCTATGGGCACAAAAACCGATTTATACAAAAGCAAATCTAGAAAGCGCCAGAGTGTATTACGATGGAGCAGAATTAACGCAAAATGCCGAAGTAAAGCTGCCAAAAGGCATGTCAGAAGTGGTGATTACCAATATTTCAAATGAATTAAAAGAAAACACTATAAAAGTGGGCTCAACAGATGAGGTAACGGTTATGTCGGTTCAGTTTTCCAATGCGTACATTGAGGAATATGACAACGTAAATAATTCGCCTTTAACAAAGCCCTTGCGAGATAGCATTGCGGCAGTGGAGCTGGAACTCGAAAAAATAACCAATTCGATTAACGCTGATTTAAAGACTATCCAACTTTTGGAAAATAGTTCTGATTCTTATGATAAAGAAAGCTCCCTAAAAATTTCGTCAGTTGCAGAGATGGCAAAATGGGTAGATTATTACGGACAAAAATATAAAAACTTGCAAAATGGGATTTATCTGAAAAAGAAGGAAAAAGAAATTATAGAGGCTAAATGGAACGATTTAAAATCAAAATTGTCTTTGGGAAGCGATAAATCCGAAAAAATAAGTCAGGGAAAACTTATCGTTCAGATTATGAATGCCCAAGAAGGCAAAGTTCCATTTAAGGTAAATTACGCTACTTCAAGGGCGCAGTGGATTCCGTCTTATGATTTGCGAATTGAAAAGGTGGGTGAACCGGTAAAAATGATGTATAAAGCACAAGTAGTACAAACTTCCGGCATTGACTGGCGGAACGTGAAGCTAAGCCTGACTTCTGGGAATATCAATCAAAATAATACGATGCCCAATTGGTATAATTGGTTTATTCAGTATGAGCCTCTTGTAAATAATGACAAAACAGACGAAATAGTTATAAGTACGGGCTATGGTTCTTCCCGAAGAAGAGGTAGTGGAGCTGTTTCTCGTATTAATGCGAGTGAATTAAGAGTAGGTGGAGTGGCTGATGTAAGCAGCATGATAGAAGGAAAAGCCGCGGGAGTTACCGTTACAAATGTGAGCGCTCCTCAAGTTTCCTATGAAGAACGAAAATCCATTGCAGAATATACCAATATACACGAAAGCGAACTCAATGTTACGTTTGACATTGCTATTCCATATTCTATCCTGAGCAATGGAAAACGACACAGCGTGGATTTAAATAACTTTGAACTCAACGGAGATTATAAATATTACAGTGCACCAAAATTGGATAAAAATGCCTATTTGGTAACCGAAATTTCCGACTATTCCAAACACAATCTGCTGCCGGGAGAAGCTAATGTTATTTATGATGGAATGAACATCGGCAAAACACGTTTATCCACTGAAAACACAGAAGAAAAGTTGCGTCTGAACATCGGCAAAGACCCCCGGATTTCATTGGAACGTACTTTAATTTCGGACAAATCCGGAACAAAAACGCTTTCTTCAAAAAAAGAACAAAACTTTGTGTACGAAATAACGATTAAAAACAATAAAAAAGAAACCATTGCTATTCAGGTAGAGGATCAGTTCCCTATTAGTACGGATAACAGTATAGAAGTTATATTATCTGAAATTTCCGATGCAGAAGTTGATCAGGAAAAAGGACTGCTTAAATGGAATTTAAAATTAAAAGCAGGAGAAACTAAAAAACTGCGTTTTGGTTATCAGATAAGGTATAATAAGGACAGAATGCTTATTGGAATTTAATAGAGTACAAGGAGAGTTTATATATCTCTATCTTTAAAATAATAGTAGTCATGGAATATTTAATTGTTGTTGGACGATGTGTTGCTGTATATCTGTTTATGGTAGTTGCGTTGCGTATTTTTGGCAAAAAACAGCTCTCACAGTTAAATTCGTTTGATGTAATCTTGATTTTGCTCATCAGTAATGCAGTCCAAAATGCAATGGTGGGCAACGATACAAGTCTGCAAGGAGGAATAGTAGCTGCTTTTTCTCTTTTTGTGGTTAATTATGGCGTAAAAAAGTTACAGTCAAAAAACAAGCTGGTCAATCGGCTGTTACAGCAAAAACCTGAAATTATTGTGCATAACGGCGTGGTCGATTTTGAAAAAGCAACTCGATTGGGCATTACATCCGAAGAGTTAACTGAAGCAATGCACGAACACGGGGTTGAATATTTTAAACAGATTAAGCTGGCTACTTTTGAAATAGACGGAAACATCAGCATCATTGCCAAAGACACACAAGGACATTACAAAGAAACTTTTCACAAGCGCAAATCGGTACACAAACAAAGACCACTAAATTAGTATTGCGGTTATCGTTTGACAAAACTGATTAAGAGTTTTTTCTCATTTTTAGCCACTGTCACAATAAACAGAACAATGATCGTGACTCCAATCCAGTAATTTTCTCTAAAAAAGTAGAAGTATAAAAAAGACAAAGCAATGGAAGTTCCCATATAGCCTATAATTGCTTTTTTAGGGTAAGGAATAGGATAGTATTTTTGACCTAGCAGATAAGAAATAAGCATCATAGAGCCATAAGCAATCAGCGTGGCAAAAGCAGAACCCATATAGCCCCAGACAGGAATCAGCACATAGTTAAAAATTAAAGTCAGCACAGCACCTATAATGGAAATATAAGCACCTATCAGGGTTTTGTCTTTTAGCTTGTACCACACCGAAAGATTGGTGTAAATACCCAAACAAAAATTAGCCAGAATAATAAGAGGAACCACTTTCATGGCATCCCAATACGCTTCGTTTCGGATAAAAAATATTTTTAAGATATCTGAAAACACAATGACGCAAAGCATAATCAAACTGCCAAAAATGACAAAATATTTGGTTATGGTTGCGTACTTAGTCGGTGCATCGTCGTTTTTAGCATAGTTAAAAAAGAAGGGCTCTATGCCAAGCGTGTATGCCTGTCTAAACAAAACCATAAAAAGCCCTAATTTATAGCATGCCGAATATTTTCCAACTTCAGACAAGGCAATGTCTGCAGGCAGCAACCGCTCCAGTAGTATTTTGTCAAAGCTTTCGTTAATAGCAAATGCCAATCCGCCAATCATGATGGGAATCCCGTAGTTTATCATTTGTTTTCCGAGAACGGAATTATAGCAGAATTGTATTTTGAAATAAGACTTATAAAATACTAAAAACGTTGCCAGACTGGCAATTAGATTGGCGATGAAAATATAAGATACCTGAAAGTCTTCTACATAAATAACAGCAAAAATCGAATCGGGATATTTGGACACGATTAAAGGAAGCAAATACAAAAAGAAGACGTTGAGAAAAGCATTGATACAAACATTACCTATTCGCACGGCACTGTAAAACATAGGACGCTGATCGGCGCGGAGTTTAGCAAAGGGTATAATGACTAAAGCATCCAAAACCAAAATCCAGATTACGTATTGCCAAATGTCTTTTGGGATATTTAAAAAAGCAGTCCAGAAGTTTTGGGTAAGCAGACTGATAGCCAGAAAAACAGAAGAAGTAAACAACAAGAACAACATTGCATTGTTGAGAACGTCCTTTTGATTATCTTTTAAAGTGTAAAATCTAAAAAAGGCAGTTTCCATTCCAAAGGCCAGAATTACGTTTAAAAACATGATAATGGCAAATACAACATTGTATTGTCCGTAGGCATCGCTCTGCATCACTTCGGTATGAAAAGGAACGAGAAAAAAACCGATTACCTTCGGAAAAACTGCTGCCAGACCGTATATGGCAGTTTGTTGGAAAATCTTTTTATAGATACTCAAAACGCAGTTGTATTTGGATTGAAATGTACGTCAAAAGTACGTATTTCTACCGATTCATCCTTATTCTGCTAAATCTAAATTAATTTTGAAAAAAGGAGCTGCTTCTTCTTTGCTCATTTCAACTTTTATCGGACCGTCTACAAAAGCCGTTACGTCAAAAGAGTTATAGAGTGCAACAATAGAATTGTCATAGAAAAAAATGCTTTCCGGATAAATCAATTGATTGTTCTCATCATAAATACTAATATCATCAGGGTTGAGGTGTTTGGTAATAATTTTTTGCAATCCTTTCCAATCCTTAATTAAATCTTCTGTTCGGTAAATCTCTCCTGTTTTTGGATTGTAGTGAATTGCTTTTTCACTTTTAAAACCATGAGCGCCACCCGCAAAAGTGTAGTATTCTACCGCAAAAGTGAGTAAATCGTCGTTTGAGTATGTAATCTCGCCTGAAACGTCAGCTTTCCAGGGGATATTTTCATCCGGAAATTCTGCTGTCATCTTTTCGTACGAATTGATAAATGAATCCACAACTTCTCCATAATTTTTGGCATTGGAATGACTTTCGTCAAAAGAAACAATATCGTGAATAACGTTTAAGTTGTTTTGATTAATCTTTTGAGCAATATCACTGGTTGGACTCACAATTACAGGAATGCTTATATTCACCTCAGTACAATCGCCTTCAAAACAGTTGACATCGGATTTTTTGTGAAACTCCTGTAATTCAAATTCAAAAGAAACAGGTTCTGCTATCTTTTTTTTACAACCGACAAGAAGTAAAAGAGACAGACAGACGTAAAGTGTTTTTTTCATAGATTTTTATAGCTTTTTGTAAAGATAATTAATTTGAGATACATATTTGGGGTGTTTTACCAAAAACATTTTTTGAAAAATGAAACAGTTTATACAAAAAAGAGCAGTTGAAAAATTTAGTAATATATTTGTTAGGTTTTAAATATGATTTATGAAGAGATTAATTCTTTTTCTTACCCTTCTGACAGCAGTATTAACACAAGCGCAGCAGCGTTGGAACAGTTATTTGTCCTATGCAGAGATAGTAGCAATGGCTTCCGGAAAAGAAGAAGTGTTTGCTGCAACAACAGCATCAGTACTCGTTTTCAATACAGTAAGAGAAGAAATAGAGATTTACAATACAATTAATGGTCTGCATACGGGCAATATTACCGCTTTGCATTACAGTGAGCCTTTTAAGAAAATAATTGTCGGCAACGAAGATGGATCACTTCAGATTATCGACCGGAAAAGTGGGAAAATATCTTTTATAGATGATATTAAAAACAAAGGGGCTTTGATGCCGGGCGAAAAAAAGATAAATGCTTTTGCTGAACAAAAAGGCATTGTTTATATTGCCGCAAATTATGGGATAAGTGCCTTAAATTTAAATAATAACCAATTTGGCGATTCCTATTTTTTAGGAAATAGCGGCAAAAATCAAGCAGTCATATCCCTTGCAATTCAGGGACAAACAATTTATGCCGTTACGGAATCAGAAGGAGTGAAAAAAGCCTTGCTCAGCAATCCCAATCTGGTAGACTATAAGCAGTGGCTACTATTTGTAGGTGGAAAATGGGATAAAGTAATCGTTTATCAGGATAAATTGCTATTGTCTAAAAATGAGGCTGAGACCGATGCAGGTGAACTTTATCAGGTGATTAATAATTCAGGACTAACGCAACTTGCAGAAAGTTATGATGTGCCAATAACAGACTTAAAACAAAGTGACAATTATTTGCTGATAACCACAAAAAATACAGTAGACATCAAAAATAAAGAGCTGCTATCGCTCAATAAAGTTGAAACGATTCATGAAAAGGTAACGGCAGAAGAGGTCGGGAATAAGCTGTATGTAGGCACGCCGAGAAGTGGCTTATTGCAGTTTAACTGGGGCAGTTGGAATGCTCCCGTTTATTTATCGCCGGAAGGGCCGGAAACTAACCGGATTTTTTCCATGCTCAGTACAGACAGCGGTATTTGGTTTGTAGCCGGAGGATATGACAAATATACTTATAATCCACATATTCCTTTTTTGGGCTTTTATGGCTTGGGTTTTTATAGTAAAAACAGGGGGTGGGAGCGCATCCCGTACAGTAAATTAAATGCGCAGGCGCTTTCTTTTGCAGCCATTAATCCCAGAAATACAAGTCAGCTGTTCGTATCTTCTTACCATTCGGGGTTGCTAAAGATAGACTTGAAAGAAGAAAATCTGGGAGAAAGCACAGTATATCTCTACAATGATGAAAATACAGGAAACGAGGGATTAGAAAGTTTAAGGGTAAATGAAGACTATAAAACAACGCGGATAAATGGGGCTTTTTTTGACAGAGAAGGATTGCTGTGGGTAACTAATAACTTTACAACCCGTTCGCTCAAGAGTTTGAATCCGGCAGGAGACTGGAAATCATATAATTTTACCAATTACTTTCCCGATTATACAAATGTCAATTATGGCAGGATGGTTATTGATAAAAATGGTACCAAATGGATACCTACTTTGTTGAATGGCATAGTTGCTTTTAATGAGAAAAAGGGAAACCGGGTAGCGTTGTTTAATCAACAAAAAGGAAATCTGCCAAGTGATAATGTCAGTTCGCTGGCAATAGATAAAAGCAACCAGCTTTGGATAGGCACAGAAAAAGGATTGAGGTTGGTTACTGGGGTAGATAAGTTTTTGCAATCAACAGATATTGCTACGCAATCTATCATAATTAAGCAGGATGGCATAGCACAAGAGCTATTTTATCAGCAGTACATAACTAAAATAAAAGTTGACGGGGCAAATAATAAATGGGTGGCTGTTGCAGATGCCGGCGTTTTTTTAGTATCGTCAAACGGACAAAAAATTATTCATCATTTTACCAGAGAAAATTCGCCTTTGCCGAGCAATACCATTAATGATATAGAAATTGACGGTACTACAGGCGAAGTGTTTTTTGCTACTGATTTGGGTGTTGTTTCTTTTATGGGTGATGCTTCAGAAGGACAGGAATCTTATAGCGATTTTTACGTTTACCCCAATCCGGTGCGTCCGGAGTTTTTTGGAGACGTCAAAATTGCAGGATTGGTTGACAAATCAAATGTCAAAATTGTTGATTTAGATGGCAATTTGGTGTTTGAAACAACTTCGGAAGGCGGAATGGTTTTGTGGGACACGTATGGGTTTAACGGACGCAGAGTGAGTTCCGGAGTATATCTGGTTTTAGTTTCTTCGGGAAAAGGAGAACACAAAGCAGTTAAAAAACTGATGATTATAAGATAATGCAGGTCAAAACAAAAGCGATTGTGTTGAGTGTGGTGAAATATCAGGATAAAAGTCTGATTGTTAAATGCTTTACAGAAGCGATGGGTATCCAGTCGTTTTTTGTAAGAAATGCTTTTTCCAAAGGTAAAACAACACAAAAAACAGCTTATTTTCAGCCTTTGACGGTACTGGAAATAGATTTTGCATATAAAAGCAAAAGCGGTTTGCAATATTTTAAAGATCTGAGGCTGGCATATGTTTATCAAAGTATTTATTTAGACTTTTCTAAAAACAGCATTGCTATTTTTGTGGCAGAAATGCTCCACCATGCCGTCAAAGAACAGCAAAATGACGAATCTTTTTATACCTTTTTAGAAACTGCGGTTTTGTGGTTGGATGCGCACGAAGAAACGGCAAATTTTCACTTGATATTGTTAGTAGAGCTGACTAAATACCTCGGATTTTACCCGGATATGAAATGGTCGGATAAGCTGTATTTTAATATTCAGGACGGGAATTTTACAGATTTCTACACACCTTTTTGCATTGATCAAACAGAGACGGTTCTGTTTAAAAAGCTCCTCGGACTTGGATTTTCTCATAACCAAAAAGTATTTACCGCCAAGGATAGAAACGTTCTGTTAAACCTGCTTTTGAATTATTACGAAAAACATATCAGCGATTTTAGAAGACCTAATTCGTTAGAGGTTTTGAGAGAAGTTTTTGCTTCGTAAACATTTTAAATATTTTCCTGTCAATTATTTGAGTTGTTATTAAATGAAATTTCCGTAAATTCGCGAAATTGAAAAAAATATACAATTATTAATAATGAGCACTAAATTTACAGAATATAAAGGTCTTGATTTGCCGGAGGTAGCATCAGAAATGCTTGATTTTTGGAAAGAACAATCAATATTCGAGAAAAGTATTAGTACAAGGGAAGGACACAAGCCTTTTGTGTTTTTTGAAGGACCGCCTTCAGCAAACGGAAAGCCGGGGATTCACCATGTAATGGCTCGTACGATTAAAGATATTTTTTGTCGATATAAAACACAGAAAGGGTTTCAGGTAAAGCGCAAAGCAGGATGGGATACACATGGACTTCCGGTTGAACTTGGAACCGAAAAAGAGCTGGGAATTACCAAAGAAGATATAGGTATAAAAATTACGGTAGAAGAATATAATCAGGCGTGTAAACGAACCGTAATGCGCTATACCGATTTGTGGAATGACCTGACCCAAAAAATGGGTTATTGGGTGGATATGGATAATCCGTATGTTACGTATCAACCCAAGTATATGGAGTCGGTGTGGTGGCTGTTAAAACAAATATACAGTAAAAATCTGCTGTATAAAGGATATACTATCCAGCCCTATTCGCCAAAGGCAGGCACGGGATTATCATCACATGAGATTAATCAGCCCGGAGCTTATAAAGATGTTACAGATACAACCATTGTAGCACAATTTAAAGCTATTGAACAAACCCTTCCGGACTTTTTACAAGGTTTTGGAACGATTGATTTCTTGGCGTGGACTACAACTCCCTGGACTTTACCGTCTAATACAGCTTTGACAGTAGGTCCTAAAATTGACTATGCTCTGGTTAAATCATATAATCAATATACGGGAGAAGCCATTAATGTAGTTTTGGCAAAACCTTTAATCGGCAAGCAGTTTTCCGGAAAATTTGCTGAGGTTTATGCCGAAGCCGACCTGCAAGCCTATACAACTGCAGATAAAAAAATTCCTTACCTTGTTGTAAAAGAATTTAAAGGTGCCGATCTGGTAGGAATAAAATATGAGCAGTTACTGCCGTATGTATTACCTTATCAAAATCCCGAAAATGCATTCCGCATTATTGCAGGAGATTTTGTTACAACAGAGGACGGTACAGGAATTGTACACACGGCGCCTACCTTTGGTGCCGATGATGCTAAAGCAGCAAAAGAAGCTGTGCCTGAAGTGCCCGCGATGCTGATTTTGGATGCAGACGGAAATGCGGTTCCTTTGGTTGACTTGCAAGGGCGTTTTGTAAAAGAAATGGGCGACTTGGGTGGTAAATACGTTAAAAACGAATATTACGATGACGGACAGGCACCGGAACGCTCTGTAGATGTAGAAATAGCAATCCGATTAAAAGAAGAAAACAAAGCTTTTAAAGTAGAAAAATACGTTCACAGTTATCCGCATTGCTGGAGAACCAACAAACCGGTATTGTACTATCCGCTGGATTCGTGGTTCATTAAAATAACGGAAGTAAAAGACCGGATGTTTGAGCTGAACGAAACCATTAACTGGAAACCCAAAGCAACCGGAGAAGGGCGTTTTGGCAACTGGCTGAAAAATGCCAACGACTGGAACCTGTCCCGTTCGCGGTTTTGGGGGATTCCGCTGCCAATCTGGCGTACCGAAGACAAATCAGAAGAGTTGATTGTAGGTTCTGTAGAAGAGTTGGTAAATGAGATAAAAAAATCAATGCAGGCGGGCATTCAGGAAATAAACCCTTTCGAAGGTTTTGTAGCAGGCGATATGAGTGAGGAAAATTACGACAAAGTAGATTTGCACAAAAACGTGGTAGATACTATTGTTTTGGTTTCTCCGTCGGGCAAACCGATGTATCGCGAAGCAGATTTAATTGACGTTTGGTTTGATTCAGGATCTATGCCGTATGCACAGTGGCATTATCCTTTTGAAAACAAGGAGCTGATAGATAATAAGCTGGCTTACCCTGCCGATTTTATTGCCGAAGGAGTAGACCAGACACGAGGATGGTTTTATACGCTTCACGCCATAGCTACATTGGTTTTTGACACTAAAGCTTATAAAAGTGTAGTTTCTAATGGTTTGGTACTGGATAAAAACGGTCTTAAAATGTCTAAGAGTTTAGGCAATACTGTTGACCCGTTTGAAACACTGGCAGAACACGGTCCGGATGCTACGCGTTGGTATATGATATCTAATGCTAATCCATGGGATAACTTAAAATTTGATTTGGAAGGAATTACCGAAGTAAGAAGAAAGTTTTTCGGTACGCTTTACAATACTTATTCATTTTTTGCTTTGTATGCAAACATTGATGATTTTAAATATGCAGAACAAGAAGTACCTGTAAATCAAAGACCGGAAATTGATCGTTGGATTTTGTCTGAACTAAATACATTAGTACAAAAGGTAGACGAGTTTTATGCTGATTACGAGCCTACAAAAGCAACAAGAGCTATTACCGATTTTGTGACTGAAAACTTGAGCAACTGGTATGTGCGTTTGTGCAGAAGAAGATTCTGGAAGGGCGATTACGGACAGGATAAAATAGCGGCTTATCAGACTTTATATACTTGTTTGCTAACTATTTCTAAGTTAGGAGCGCCTGTAGCACCGTTTTTTATGGATAAACTTTACATAGATTTAACCGCAATAACATCTACAGAAAACTTTGAGTCGGTACATTTGGCGGACTTTCCAAATTACGATGCATCTTTGGTAGATTCAGATTTGGAAAGCAGAATGCACAAAGCCCAAATCATTTCGTCATTGGTATTGTCATTGCGCAAGAAAGAAATGATAAAAGTGAGACAGCCTTTGCAAAAAGTAATGATTCCGGTGTTAGATCAAAAACAGAAAGAGGAGATAGAAGCGGTAGCTGATTTGATAAAAGCAGAGGTAAACGTTAAACAAATTGAGCTTTTAGATGATGCCTCCGGTGTGTTAGTCAAGCAGATTAAGCCTAATTTTAAGGTATTAGGACCTCGTTTTGGTAAAGATATGGGGTTGATAGCTAAAGAGATACAGGGTTTTTCTCAGGAACAGATCAGCGAAATAGAAAAAAGAGGAGAGATTGTGTTGAAACTACCAGAAAAAAACGCTATCTTAACATTGTCGGATGTGGAGATAACTTCACAGGACATTGAAGGCTGGTTAGTGGCAAACGAAGGCAATATTACGGTTGCGCTGGATATAACCCTTACTGATGCATTAAGAAAAGAAGGAATTGCAAGAGAACTGGTTAACAGAATCCAGAATATGAGAAAAGATTCCGGTTTTGAAGTAACCGATAAAATAAAAGTGACATTACAAGAAGAACAAGAAATAAGAGAGGCAATTTTGGCAAATGAGGACTATGTAAAGTCCGAGACACTAACTCATACATTGGAGTTTGTTCCTGAATTGAAAGAAGGAACAGCTGTAGAGTTTGACGAGCTGAAAACGCGGGTATTAATTTTAAAATAATTAAAATTATGAAAGAAGCAGGTGAAATAGTACGTTATTCTGATGCTGAGCTGGCAGAATTTAAAGATTTGATCTTAGCTAAGATTGAGAAAGCTCAATCAGACTTGGAGTTAATCAAAAGTGCCTATATGAATGATTTGAATAATGGAACAGATGATACGTCTCCTACATTTAAGGCATTCGAAGAAGGAAGCGAAACCATGTCTAAAGAAGCCAACTCTCAGTTGGCAATCCGTCAGGAAAAGTTTATCCGCGATTTAAAAAATGCACTGATACGAATTGAAAACAAAACGTATGGCATTTGCAAAGTAACCGGAAAATTGATTGACAAAGAAAGGCTAAAGCTGGTTCCTCATGCTACGATGAGTATAGAGGCAAAAAATATGCAGCGTTAAAACAAAAAGCTGACCTAAAAAGGTCAGCTTTTTGTTTTAACGCTTTAATCAGGAAGTATTTATGATTTCGTCCTGATAACGATATGTTAAAATTCGTGAACGGCGCTGTTCTGCCCGAGAATGTATATTTTTTTATCCCTTAAAATAAACTACATTTGCCTTGTAAATAAAAAAAAATGTCGTTAAAGAGAGCCTACTTACTTATTTTGGTCGTATTGATATTGGATCAGTGGTTAAAGATTTACATAAAAACTAATTTTTTACTGGATGAAGAGGTCTTCGTTTTTGATTGGTTTAGAATCCATTTTATCGAAAATGAAGGAATGGCTTGGGGAGTAGTTTTACCGGGCGATTATGGCAAACTGGCATTAACGATTTTTAGAATTATAGCCGTTGGCGGAATAGCGTGGTGGCTTAACGACTCTGTTCAAAAAAAAGCAACCAATTACCTCATTGTTGCTGTCGCTTTAATTTTGGCAGGTGCTGTGGGCAATATTATTGACTCTGTTTTTTACGGGGTAATTTTTGACGACAGTACACATCAGTTAGCAACTTTATTTTCAGATAAACCTTACGGCAGCTGGTTTCACGGAAAAGTGGTGGATATGTTTTATTTTCCTATCTGGAGAGGCTATTTGCCGGAGTGGCTGCCGATTTGGGGCGGAAATTACTTTACCTTCTTCAACGCTATTTTTAATCTGGCAGATGCCGCTATTTCGGTTGGAGTAGGGATATTGATTGTTTTTAACAAAAGGATTTTTAAGAAGTAGAGTTTTCAGCAGTTAGCCTTTAGTTTTGCGGTATTGACGACAGATAAACAAAGGATGAAACAAATTTAAGCCTATAATAATTATCTTTAAATCAGTTTATTTTCCGTAGCGATTTTAACTAGCTCAATCATATTTTTGGCTTTGAATTTCTGCAATAAGTTTCTGCGATGCGTTTCTACGGTAATTATTGAAATAAATAAATTATCTGCAATTTCGGCAGAAGTTTTTCCTTCAGAAATTGATTTAAGAATTTGTTGTTCTCGCTTTGTTAATCGCGGAAGTTCAAAATTATTTGCCGACGGACGCAACATAATTTCCTGTACTTCTTTACTTAATGCCAAATCTCCATTTATGGCATTATCGATACAATGAATAATTTCATTTACATCTGCATTTTTTAAGATATAGCCGTTTCCGCCGTTTTCCAAAAAACGGAATATAATGCTGCGTTCAGCTTGATTACTAATTCCGATGACAATGGTTTTAGGCGATTTCTGTTTAATTAACTGACAAAAATTTAAACCGCTTCCGTCACTCAAAACAATATCTAGTAAAACAATATCGGTTTTATTTTCCTGAATAAAATCTAATGCAGACGATCCTTTTGTAAAAGCAAATATTTTAAATTTTTTTACCTGATCCAATAGTGATTTTAACCCTTCCAAAACCATTGGATGATCATCAACTATTACTAAATTTAAACTTTCATCTTTATACATAACATTCTACATTTATAGTGGTTCCTTTTCCTTTTTCCGACAAAATCTCTACCGTTCCATTAATTAGCGCAGTACGGTTTTTAATGTTTTTTATTCCTAAACCATAATCAACTTTAGTTGTATCAAAACCAATTCCATCATCTTCGATCGTTAAATTTATCGTATTTTGATGCTGACTAATTTGAACAATAACATTGCCTGCCTGAGCATATTTGATTACGTTACTGATACTTTCTTGAACTATGCGATATAGTGACAATTGTATTTTAAAAGGAATGTTTTCTGACAAATCGAACGCTTCAAACTGAATGTGAAATTGTTTCTGCGACATGGATTCGCAAAGTTCTTTTAGTGCGATTTCCAATCCGAGATTTTTTAGTGTTTCGGGCATTAAATTTCTGGAAATACGACGCATTTCTACAATTGATTTATCTATTTTTTGCAACAATTCGCTCGAGTTTTGAGTATTTTCTTGAGAAATCGACATTCGGATATTGGCAAGCATTCCGCCCATACTATCATGTAAATCCTGAGCAATACGCTGGCGTTCTTGTTCTTCGCTTTCTAATATTGCATTTTTTACTGCCAATTTTGCTTCGGTGCTTTTTTCTTTAATTTTCTGTTGATGAATAATTTCATTTTGAAGTAATCGACGTTTGTTATTTCGGTAATAATTAAAAGTAATGAGTGTAATTAGCAATAAAATAACGATTCCGGCAAGTGCTAAAGCTGTAATTAATTTACTGTTTTTTAAGTTAAACTGCGCTTCTTCTTCACTTCTTTTAGCAAGTAGTAATTCTTTTTCTTTACGGGCTACATCGTATTTTAATTCTAAATCATTAATTTGTTCCTTAAAATCCTGATCATGTATTTCTATATTGAGATCGCTGTACTTTTTTAAATAGTCATAAGCATTTTCTGTTTTTCCTAAACCTTTATAAGCACCCGAAATATGTTTGTAAACTGACGCTTTGTTTGTATCAACTTCATTCGTAAATGGATCTTTTTCTAATAATAAACCCAGTTGTAAAGCTTCGTTAAAACGTTTCAATTCTAATAATAAGGCAACCTTATTTATATTTATTTCATAAATATGATAGGTTTTATTTGGACCAGCTGTAAACGTTAAGGCTTTGTTGTAGGAATTTAATGCAGAGTTAAACTGATTATTTTTTTGGAAGTATAAACCTTCTATTAAATAAAAAATACTTTTTTGATCAGAATCAGGATTGTTTTTGAGAATTTCTCTTGCTTTATCAATATAGTTTTTTGCCTCATCTGTTTGGTTCATTATAACATAAGATTCGGCTATGCGATTGTACATGCTTATTAACCTGTGATTTTGATTTTCTTGAGATAGAAGAAGCTTTTCTGCATTTAAAAGGTAAACAATTGCTTTTTCATATTGTTCTAAATTCATAAAACCTATTCCCAAACTAATGTTAAGTGTAGCAAGTCTGCTGTTATCTTTCGCTTTTTCGGCAAACGGAATGGCTTTATTCAGCGTTATTTCTACAAATTTTTCATCTTCATCCTCAATTTGATGAATCACCGCAATATTGTTCCAAATGTCAGATTGTGTTTTGTAACTTTCTTGGCTTCCCGAAATTTTATTTAAGAAAGAATCTGCTGTTAAATAGTGTTTTTTACTTTCTTCCAGATTTCCTTTTGAGTAATAATAATATCCTTTTTTTGCATGATACAAGCCTTTTAAATACAGGTTGTTATGAGCCATTTTGTACCCTTTTTCTAAATATTCAAAAGTTTTTAACGAGTCTTTAGGTGTCCAGTACGTAACCAAATTAAAGTAAATCGTTGCGCGCAAACTATCGTTGGAGGCTGTCTCTAAGGATTTGTATAAATCTTTAGCATATTGTTCCATATCTAGTGGAAGTTGTGCGTGATTTTTTTGGGAAGTTAACCCGAATAAAATAAGAAAAAACAAGGAGAATTTATACATCTTGATCTAAAGTTTAAGACAAATATCTTTATAAAAAAGCATAAAATTTTATTGGAATAAAAAATCATGGTAAACCATTAGAAAAAAATCATGGTTTTCAATGATTGTCTTGATTTTACAATCTATAGAAATTTGTAATTCAAAATAAAAGATATAATATGAAAAAAGTAAACACAAAAATTGCATTCTTAGGAATATTATCGGTACTGACATTCGGAATAATAGCTACAAGTTGTAGTAAAAATGATGATAATGGTGGATATGAACAACCAACAAAGGGTACTATCGATGCTGCTGTAGGGACGTATAAAGGAAAGTTGAGATCAAGTCATCTCGATCAATACGAATATTTTGATGCTGTAGTTATTGTTACTAAAGTAGATGACCAACATTTAAAAGTTACGCCAAAATCTGGTGAAGCTTATTCCAGCGTTACGCCTAAAACTTTTAAAGTGGAGGGGGGATATAATAACGATATTCAGTCTGTTTACGGTATTTTAGAAGGTTACCTTTGGTATACTGCTGATGTAAAAACTCTTGAAATGGCAACAAATCAACAAGCTGAAACAGATATTAATTTTTTATTTGATGGCGTAAAACAATAGATTAGATGTTTTTTTAGCACGTAAAACGTTTATCTTTAGCCTATCAAAAACTATAAAAAAATGAAAAAAACAGCCCTTATTTTTGGATTATCAGCTTTGATTGTATCTTGTAATCAATCTGTAAAACAGCAGGAAGATACAGAAGATTCCACAGAAGTTACCGTTGAAGCAAACGAAGTTAAAACAGAAGAAGCAAATACCGCTACTGATTTCAATATAGAAGACATTGCGTTTTCTACTGCCGATATTGGAGACTTCCCTTTTATCAATCTTCCAGAAGGATTACGGTCTATGAACAAACCATTAGAAAGAAAATTTGATGTTTGTTTCTTTCCAATCAATGGCATTATGACTCCTTTTGAAGGTAGGTTGTATAAAATATACGTTACCAATGAACGAGGTGAAGAATATTCTCAACGGTATTTTGAAAAAAGTATGGAAGATTATTTGCTATCTGTTGGAGCGGTTAAAGTTTTTGACGGCGAAATCACCAGAGAAGAATACGACCGTTATCACAAACAAGACCCAAATAAAGGCAATGATGGAGACATAGGTTATGGAGGTGAAGAGATAAAATTCTATGTGATTCGAAGTAAAGATAAAGGGAATATTTATATCCAATTTACTTCTAATAACGCAGGAGGAAAACTAAATGTTTTGTTGGAAGAAGCATTTAAGCAAACCATTACCAAAGTAACGGCTGATGATATTGCAAAAGAGTTGACCGAAAAAGGAAAATCTATTTTATATATCAATTTCGATATTGATAAGTCTAATATTACGGCTGAAGGAAAAGAAGTGGTTACGCAAATTGCCGAAGCGCTTCAAAAAGATAAAAACTTAAACATTTCTATTGAAGGACACACGGATAATAGCGGAAATGCGGAACACAATAAGAAATTATCCGATGCTCGGGCAAATTCGGTACTGAACGCTCTCGTTACAGACGGAATTGACAAAGCTCGATTAACAGCAAAAGGTTTTGGTTCTGAAAATCCTTTGGTAGCAAACGATTCGGAAGAAAATAAAGCTAAAAATCGCAGAGTTGAATTGGTAAAAGTTAATTAATAATAAAAAGCTGTTTCTTGAAGACCGGAGACAGCTTTTTTGAATCAATTATTGATGAAAAAAGTTATTGTAAGTAGTTTATTATCCGTGTTTTTCTTGTTTAGCTGTAGTTCTTCGGACGAAAACAAGTTACCAGATAATAACCATGAAATTATTGACACTCCGTTTACAGAAGGTTTTGTTGAAATGGGAATTTTTAGTAATGATATTGATTTAGGAAAACTTATAGGAAAGATAGATTTTTCTAAAGCTAACGTAAAAGAACAATATGAAAAATTAGTAGCCAATGATGCCGATGCAAAAGCAATTATTGATTTGATTGCTACTATTGGAAATCAAAATCCGTTAGCAGCCTGGGCGGTAACGTTAAATATTGCTGAATGTACCTATAACATTAAAAATGATGAAGTATTAGGGAAAGTTTGCGGTTTTGGATGGACAATGGATAATTATTATAATAAATCTCAGAATCAGGCAGGTCTTTATCTGGAAACGTTGGTACAGACTGATAAAATTACCGAACAGGATAAAAAAATATATTCCTCATACAAGCCTTCAGAATATGGAACTTCCGGAGCAATAAACGATGTGGATTTCAGTCAGTTTAATCGGGAAACAAAAAGCGCCAAACAAACTGTTTTGGGGTATGAATGTGATGTAATTGTTTACACTCCCAAAACATTAGATGAAAACGCACCCATGCAATTGCAAAAATTAGTTGTTTATACTTCGCCGTTATTTACTGATGCCATCAATTTTGCACATCCTTTTTATTTAGAAGAAAATCAGGGAATTTTGCGGTTAGATGTTTATTATTTAAATAGCGAAACCCCAACTTTGGTAATGAAACCAAAGGAAATTAAAGAAATCAAACTTACCGCACACGACTTAATCAGCAGAACCACTACTCCGGTTTATCCGCAAGATGATATCAATTGGGGTTTTAAAGCTTTAGCGATTATGATGAGCGGCTGGGGAGCATTAGAAAACTAAAATTGCTATGTCACGGCATCTCTTTATTTTGAACTTTAAGCCTTTTTAATCCGGCAGATGCTGCTATTTTGGTTGGGGTAGAGATATTGATCGTTTTCAACAAAAGGGTTTTTAAGAAATAGGTAAATTATAATTGCCCTTTTATATTAAAAGACAACAATTCAGTTATTCCAATTTTATGAAGCTGAGTTAGCCTTATTATAGGGCAACTTGCTTGCTTTTTATGATGAAGAAAGCTGTTCCTTGTCCAGCTCTTTAAAATTCTCGTCTTGTCGGCGCATTTTGATAAAATCCATGACGGATATTTTGGCAATTTCTTTAAAGCTGGCAGAAAAGTTTTTGCCGCTGCCAAAACCAAATTCGTCTGCTAAACCGTTAAGTGTCATATGGTGGAGTTTAGGATTATAGGTCAGCTCGCGGATGGCATGCTGAATGCGCAAATGTTTGAGGTAATCTGAGAAACTGATTTTCTTTTCTTCATTAAAAAACTTAGACAGCGTATTGCGGTTGGTACCAAGCTGCCGTGCCAACTCATCCTGTGTTATTTTTTGCAGGAAGCCCTTTTGTTTTTCAAAGTTCTCCAGTTTTTTGAAGATAATTTGTACCGTGTTCAACACTTCAGCGGTTTCGGGCATTTCAACATTCTGCAAACCAGTGTTGTCTTTTGTTTCCTCCTCGTTGTTTTGAGTGAGGCTTTCCGTTTGTTCCTGCTCGTGTTGTTGTTGGCTGATGAGCTGTTTGTACTGCTGTTTTAGTTTTTTTTGTACTTTTTGATAGTACAGCAATCCGGCAAATAAAACTAAAGCAAGAACAACGACAATTCCATACAGCTCTTTTATCTTTAATTTGCTTTTAGTAAGCTCGTGTTCCAGCTTTTTTTTAGAAGTTTCCAGTTTTTTGGTATCCAGATGGGTGTGCATATACGAGCTGAGCCGGCTGTTTTGTTTGTGCAGTTCTGTAGAAAGCCTCATTAACAGTTTGGTATAATGCAGTTCCTTTTCCATCTCTTTTTTGTCCTGATAATATGTAATCAGGTAACTAAAAGCTTCGCTTAGTTCTACATTGCTAAAATTTTGGTTTTGGTACAGCGTTTCTATTTTTTCAAAATACGGCAAGGCTCTTTCTCTTTGCCCCGTATCCCACGCATTTTTGCCCAAATACAGGTACGCAAGGTGCTCGTTGGCAAAATCTCCGTTGTTTTGTATGGGCAGCAGCGCCGCATTCAGCAAAGAATCCGATGCAGTATAGTGCTGCATGCGGTGGTTATACATCCCGCTGATAAGATCAAAATAGGCGGTTTCCAGTATTTTATCTTTGGTGTTTAGCTGGTTAATAGCTATATACCCTTCGTTGAGCAGCAGGCTCAGCGTATCATTTTTTTGCAGACGGAAATAGGTTTTGCCAAGCCCATATAAATTATTGATATACCCTCTTAAATTGTTATAGGCATTATCGGTGTCCTTAAGGTGATTTTGGTAATAAGTAACTGTTTCTAGGGTTATTTTTTCTGATTTAGCATAATCTTCCAAATGGTAATAAATAGAGCCAACAGAACTTTTTATTATATTCAGAGTGTAGTTATCATTTGCTTTTTCCAGATATTCTTCGGCTGTTAAGCCATAGTCCAAAGCCTTTTGATAATTCTTATTTATTTCTTCAATATAACTTTTAATATTATAAGCGATGCCGATAGCCTGACTATCCTTTAGCTGTAAGGCAAAAGATAAAAGACTGTCGGCGTACTGTTTTTTGCCGGTATAGTTGCTAAGCTGGTATACTTTTTTGCGATAGGCGGTAATAATGTCTTCTGCAGATTGTTCTTTTTTGGCTTTTTGCAGGTAATATTCAAGATAAATTTCCCTATCGGCAGGGGTAAGTTTACCCGAATTAATCATAAAAAGCAGTTCTTTCAACGTCCAGTTTTTGTAATCGGCGTTATTTTGGGCAGCAGCGAAGTAAAAAAAACATCCGCTAAAGCTTAAAAAAAATAAAATCCAAAATTTTTTTAAAAACATCTTTTATTCGTTAACAGGTATTTTAACAAAGGTAATGCTTTTTTGTGTTTTATAAAATATTGATTATCAGTAGCCATTGACAAAATGTCCGCGGTATTGACAAAATATCCTTCTGTAAATTTGGAAAATGATAAGTAGTTGAAAATCAGAGTTATTTACAATTTGTCCGATGCTATTGACAAAACGTCCGATGTACAGAGGCAAAAATCTTGTGGTTTTTTGTTGGGCGCTCTAAGTTTGTTTCAGAAGCAAAACGGAAAAAGCTACCCGGGCAGTACCTATCGTTTTGGTTAATAAAAATCTTGTGAGGTTAAAAACAGTTAACAGGTTAACGAGTGGACTCACAAAAGTATTAATTCATTAATTACCGAAACAATGAAAAAGATTTATACATGCGCAGTACTTAGTGTATTGCTTGCCGCCTGCAGTACCGAAGCAGTAACCGAACAACCGGTACAAATACAGAATACCGTAAAAAGTACTGCTCAAAGTACATGGACAGGTTTGATAACCGATATAGAAAACCAATGCACAAGACAGAGTTTTAAAACCACAGAAGAACTTATCCGTTATGTGGAAAGTGCCGCGTTTGCCAATCCCGCATTTGCCGCATTGGCAAAAAAAGGCTATGCGTCCCCGACAGCAGCAGAGCTGGATGAGGTAAAGCATACTGATGTGGCAGAGCTGATAGAACAGATGAATTATTCAGCAGCAGCCAAAACCTACCTGTACCGGCTTTGGGTAACATACGAACCGTGGACTGCCGACCCTATAACGGATACAGCATTGTCTGCTGCTGAATGGGAATTGCTACAGATATTATTAAGTTATGGAGATGATCCTGACGATATATGGGATGGAAAAAGAAGAATCGCCTTAGCTTATGGTTACCAGATGGGCAAAGCCCGTGCGGTAGTGTTTGCGGTGTTGGCAGGGCAAGCAGTAAAAACACATTAAAATAATTGTTGTTTCGGAAGCCGGCAGTCCGGAATGCCGGTCAGAAACAAAAGTTATATAGCCATAAATAAGACGGTTTGGGTTGAACAAACACCGGACAGCCGTTGTGTTCTGTGCCTGTGAGCTGTTAAAGATTAGTAAACAGCGCTGCAGCGGAAAACAGCTCATTGGTCCGGTGTTTAAAAAAACACCGCTTGTTATGGTGATCTTCCTTTATAAGGAAAAAAGTTAATTTATTATTAATCGGTAAACCTGCAGTTTTTAAAACAGCATAACTCAGGTTTATCACAAAAAACAAATTATTATGTTAAACAAATTTTTTAAATCAGTTTTAAGCCTGGTGGCTATTGTATTAGTAAGTTTTCATGGAAATGCACAAGTGAAACCATCTGAATTAACAACAAAAGATGTTGCAGTTTATCACAACAAACTTCTTGCCCATTATTTTTCTAAAGGATTATACTTGCAACAAGATTTAACTGTTGGGAGGTTAGCAACAAACTTTGAACAATATTTGAATGTTGGGCAAACGAATGTTTATACTTCTGTTTCCGGTAAAGAGATTAAAGATGTTGACTATACTTATATTGTAGGAGAGCTTGAAAACGCTTTTAAAAAGCAGGATAAAATTTCGGCAGAATTAAAAGGAATCATTATCCAAGCTACAAAAGATGCTTATACATTGTCCAATAAAGAAAATGCCGAAAAAACTATAAATAACCTGATAGGTTATAAAAGTAAAAATGCCGAAGAAACTGTAGCCATTCAAACTTTTGGCTATACTTTAATTAACTCTTATAATTTTTGGGCTTCGGTAGAAAATGAAAATAAAGGAAAGTTTCAAACCCAAGGACTTTCTAAAGGGTCAAAAGTTATTATCGCAGATGCAGTAGGAGCAGTGATTGGTGGATTGACAGGATTTGGAATAGGAGGAATTATTGGAGGAGCAGTAGCTTCTGTTCTTGCACAGGAATATTTGCCGGAAAAACAAATTTCTGTTGGTAGTGATTATTCGTATTGGAATAAACCAGTAGAAAGAGTATCAGCCTTTGATCAGTTTATCAATCTGAATCAACCAGTTTACATCAAATAAAAGATGCAACAGCTTGTTATTACAAGGGGGTCAGGATTTATTGGGTTCTTAAGGAAAATATCTGTGTATGTTGATGGAAATAAGGTAGGTACTCTCGCAAATAGACAAACAAAAACATTTGAATTAAAACCAGGAAAACATATTGTCTATACTAAAGTAGAATATGATAGTATGTTTCAATCCAATGAGATTGAAGTTTTTTTAGAAGAAGGACAAACAGTAAAGATGTATGTAAAAATAAGAACATTGACCCCTATCGGATTTAAAAACTTCTATAAGTTTTTAGACTTGAAAATCATATTAGAAACTAAAGGTGTAGAGCCTTTGATAAACAAAAAATAAAATTAAAAATTATTTATTAACGCGTAAACCTGCTGTTAAAAAAACAAGATCAATAACGGGTTTGCAAAACACACACATTATTATGTTAAACAAATTTTTTAAATCAGTTTTATGCCTGATAGCAATTGTATTAGTAAGCTTTAGTGGTAATGCACAAAATGGCAGGCAAACTGCCGCTGCCGATGCAGCAGGAGCTTTGGGTGGAGCTGGCTCAGCTGCGGGTATTATTAATTTTTTGTCTTTAACTCCTCCTGGATGGTTGGTTTTAGGTGGAGGAGCACTTATTGGTGGAGTAGCAGGCTCTTTGGCTGTGTATGAAAGTCAGCCTTTAATTGAAAAAGCACCTGAATATTTGGCTAACTCTCTTAATACTATGGATTATGTGGGAGCAAAGCATAATGAAATTCTGGTGGATTATTTAAAAGTAAATAAAAGTTATACTCCGGATGTGTTTTTAGAATTTTCTAAGAAGTATGATACAAATAATAAAAGTGTTGATATAAAATTTTTATCTACTCAATATTCTGAGATGAAAAATTTAAAAAATTATGAAGATGTCGTTCAGTATACGTTGAAACAACTACCCAAAGATGTTGATAAAAAGGAGTTTGCTGATTTTTTGAGAAGAATTGGGAAATTAGAAGATTTAAAAGTTTTTATTTCAGAAGTGAAACGCTTCGAAAACACCCTCATTTCTAATCAATCATTTTCAGATGGAGCAATAGGGCAATTATCTGTATATTTTTCTACGTTAAGATATTCAGCATTTCTTTGGAATAAAAAATAAAAAATTTAAAAAAAATCTTATGTACAAGATACTTTCAATTATTTGTATTATAATAGGGATAATACCTTTTTTCTTATTACCAAAAAAATTTTACCCCCTATTTATTTTATTATTAGCGCCTATTATTATGCTAAGCGTAAAGTTGTACAAACGAAAAGGATGACTTTCCTCTAAAAATAAAATGAAAAATGAAACATTTTATAGGTCTTTTGCCATTTTATGCGTGTATCGTCTTTTTGCTTTTTGATGTATACAGGCTTCTTAGAGGAATTAAAAAAAAGGAAAATATACGTTTAATCTGCTTAGAGTTATAGCTCTTTTTATAGCATTAGCCGTGATGGCTTACTACATCTATTATTAATTAAAAATAAATACATTATCATGAAAAAAATGATTTTTGGCGCATTAGCCACAATATTTGCAGGAGTTTTGTCTGTACAGGCACAACCCAAAGGTTTTAAACAAGTTGAATTAGGACTTGGCAAAGTTTCCAGTTATGCCGGTCCGTGTGTGCAAGGAGGAGCTTTTTGTTCGGGCGGAATTCAGGATATTGACCGTGGCTTTTCTACGGGTATTCAGATTACAGAAAGCAATGTAGCAGTGGCATTTAGTCAGGAATTCTATAAAGCTAATGCTCAGTATTTAAAAGAAGGACTGATGGTAGATAAAGATTTTTCCCTGCCTAGGGATGTTTCGGAAAAATTAGGGGTAAGAGGAGAAGTTGTGGTAGCAGGAGGAAAAGTCTACAGAACAATTTTATCCGAAGGATATTACATTGTTTCAATGGCAAGAAAAAAATAGAACCTATTTATAAACCCAACAAGTACTGTTGGGTTTATAAAATTTATTTATGCTTATAGATAATAGTCAGATTATAATTAAAAATTTTATTTATGAAAAAAACATTTTTAATAGCAGCGGCTATGCTGCCCTCTGTTTTATTGGCTCAAACGCAAGCAGAAGTAAAAAGAGGAAGCAGGCTAGGGGGAGATTGTAGTGGTAGTAAAAGCAGTATATGCACTATTGAAAAGGTACAATCTATGCAATCTGAAGCCAACGCGCTTATATCTCTACATAGCGAAAAACAAATTCTTGTTGTATTAGACGGGCTAAAACTTGCGCGTGACGAACAATCAGTATGGCTGGGAAGACCTGTAGAAGAGGTGGCTCCTATGGAAGAACTACCTTTTTATCAGGAAGAAAGTATTGACTTAAATCCAGAATTGATCAGAGAATTACGAGTAAATCCAAAATACATGTTTATTGCAAGGGGAGAGCACAAAATAAGATTAAACAGAGAACGCCAGATAGAACTTGTGCTTAATCTATCTGATAAAAAATAAAAAAATGATGAAAATTCTGCTCTATTTGATTGCAGCAATTTTGTTGTCTGTATCAAAATTGTTTGCTGTTAATCCTTCTTGGAAAGATGACCCTAACAGGGTTATGACAGAGATGATGTGGGAAATAGATGCTAGTAATAAAAGCTTTGAACAACTTTTTCTAGAAAAAGAAATAGAACTGCATCAGGTTACTTCACAACTTTCAGAAACAGCAGATATAAATTACAAAATCGATCTTTTAATTTATAAAGATAAATTAAAGGACGAAATGAAACAGCTGGAGCTGGAAAGTGCAAGTGATGTGTCTAGGATACGTTATTTAAAAGGATTGCAGATTATTCGTATTTTATATGAAAAAGTCCTGAGTTTAGACCATCACTTTGCATCTACTCGTACTTTTTCAGAAATTAATAAGATTGCAAATCCAAATCAATATCCCGAATTCACAAAAGTACAAGAGATTGTTCAGAATAAAAGAGACAGAAAATCAGGATTTGATTTAACTTCTGTTTTAGGGAGTAACACTTTAGTTTCTGTGGTTAATACTTTTTCAAATATGCTGGTGTCAGGATTAACAAAAGAAGAAAAAGAAGCAGAACTTAAAAATGTAGAGTGCATTATTGATTTTACGTTGAGGATGCAGGGGGATTTAAATACAATTTATTTTGAAACGGCATTTTTGCAAAAAAGTAATGAGAAAATAAAAGAAGACATTGAAATTCTTTTTAAAGATTATACAAAACCGATAGATTATTCTGTTACGCTGGAGCAATGCAGAGGAAATGATGATTGGGAATCTATTAGAAAAAAAGTAGCTGAATATCTTGGCAAATTAGATGAAAGTTCAGGAGTCTCACAGTCTAGAATGTATATAGATATAGAATTTCCTATAGATCGGCTGATGCAATTCATTAATCAATACAATGGGTTTATAGATCAGGGTTCTAAATTTTATGAAAAATTCAAAATTATTTTAAATAGTTATGAAAATGAACAACAATGTCAGACCAAACTACCTTTAGAATATCAAAAGTTAAAGAATGACATTGATGTAGCAATTGATAAGTTTAATGTAGCCTATAAACCGGTAGAGATAAACGGTTCAAAAATGAAAGAAATTTTGTATGGTATTAATGAGTATGAATGAACTGTTTGCTTTTCTTAGATCTTTTGGAAGAGTGGGCAGAAATTAATGTATTTGTGAAAGTACTTAATAAATAATGATTTAGCTTATTTTGATTAAAAGGCACTATTCTTTAGTGCCTTTTAATTAATTGTAACAAAAAATATTTTTTGCGACTTATTGTAAATAACTAACTAAATTATGAAAAAGTTTTTGAAAATAACAGGAATAAGTATAATAAGTCTATTACTGCTTTTGATTGCCTTTGTGTATTTTTTTGTAAATAATGAAAATATTAATTACCAAACTCAGATGTCAACCATCACGCATCCGACGGTACAAGAGCACATGGCGGATAAACCATTTGTTTTGTTTGTACTGAGCTCTACGTGTGGAGGAGTAGATTCGGAAGAAGGTATGAAGTGGATAAAAAAAGATATTGAAATGTGTAAAGAAAATAAGATAGATTATCTAATTGTTTTCGATGATTTACATTGCTATTCTATGGATGATAGAATAAAGGAATTTGCGGAAAGAAGAGATTTTAAAGAATCTTTTTATTTTATAGATCCGCTTGCCTATAAAGAAAATATAAAAATTATAGATCAGGGAAGAAGAATGAAAGATTTTTTAAGTAATCTGATTCCTGATGTTAGTGTAGTTGGAGGATATCCTCAATACTTTTATTTTGAGAAAGGCATTTATAAGGGAAATTCATTTGGGTATTTAGATAAAGGAGTCAAAAAGTTTTTTAATATGGATTTGATATATAATTGATAGTAAGAATAATAAAACTAAATAAAGATGAAAAAAGTAATAGTTTTTTTGTGTGGTGCTTTTTCAAGTATAATTGTCTTAGGAGTAATAGGTTATTTTATGCTGAAAGATAATGTAACTATGGGTGACACACCTGATAATGAAGAGAAAACAGAACAATATGATTCAGAAACGGTTCATTTTAAAACAAACATTGAGGAACTTACGGCAGAGGAGTTTTTAAAATGGAAACAGAAAATTAATAAGCCTACAATTGTTAATTTTTGGGCATCTTGGTGCAAACCTTGTATAGAAGAAATACCAGCTTTAAAAAAGTATGCAGAGCAGAATAATATGGATTTAGTTTTTATCAGTGCAGATAGAAATAACGAAAAGCAAAAAAAGATACTGACCAAACAGATGCAACGGTTAAAAGTGGCTTCTTCTTTTTTGATTAAAGAGTCTAGCGGAACAGATTTGATGAATAAAGATGCAGTCAAAAATTTTACTAAAAAAACCGGATTACAATTTGAAGGAGGTATTCCGTTTTTTGTAATACTGAATGAAAAAGGAGAAATAGTATCTGAATTCTTAGGATTTAATAAGGAGGAGGCTTATCAAAATTTCTTTGATCAAAATATTAAAAGACAATTAATTAGAAAGTAATAAATTGATGGATAATAGCAACTCGAAAGAGTTGCTATTATTCCACTACTTATATATCAAAATTTGATAATATGATTAAAAGTATTAGTTATAGACTGGCTTTTTTTACAGTAATAGCAGTGTTATTTTCCGGATGTCAGACATTTTTTAAGGTAGTAACCGGAGTTAGTTCTACAATGGAATATCAGATGAAAAACCCGGAACGATTAAAATATTATCAGCCTTATTTAGAAGCTGATAACATTAGTATCTATACCTTAAAAAATCCGGAAGAGTTTTGTAAAAACATTAATTATTTCGGCAGTCAACTCGGTAATGTTTACTTTGAAGATACTGAAAACAATGAATACTACGTAGTAAATTGTTTTGACGATATCAGAGACACGTTTGAAGATTTAAACAACGGAGATATTTCTTTTCTAAAGTGCGTTTCGGAAGAAGACTTTTTGCCGATTAAAAATTATATTACCCAAACGTCTGAAATGGTTGTTAATCAGGAAAATCAAAAGCAACGCAAAAAATGGAATGTTTACTTGTCTTGGGGAACATTTATGGGCAAAAAGTTAAAAAAACGTACCGCTACCGTTACAAAGATAAATGAACTCAACTATTTGTATATTCTGGATTTAAGTGTGGACAGCACCAATAAAGCAATTACTGAAAAAGATTTTCAGACTACAGAATGCGCTGAGTTTACCAAAGAAAAGGTTGATTATTTAAGATAATCTCTTATCTAAATATGCTATTTATAAATAGAAAAATAATTAAAAAGATAATAAAACTTGTTCACAGTTTCATTTTAATCACATGGAAAAAATAATCACATACCGTTATAAAATTATGGCGATACTGCTGCTGATATGGGCAGGGATGAACTTTTTGGTGTTTCCTCCGGAGTGGCTTTGGGCAGCGGTAGTTTGCCTGCTCGTGGTTTTGGGCATCAGTGTAAAGCTTTTTAGGGCAAAGCCGTAAGTATTAAAATAAGAGAAGACAATACAGCCTGCAGGGTTTTGATAACGCTGTAGGTTTAATAGAATACATACTCATCCTGTAAAAATATCTTGTAACCGGCATAGCTTTGCTTTGCACACGGGCAAGCAAGCGGGTTACCAGTTGCAGTCAACTGAAAAGGCTGTTATTGCGACTAAAACTGGTTAGCTTAAGATATAAACTAAAAATACAGCGGGTATCAGGTAAATAACAATTGTTCGGGCTCCGTCATAATCTTTGGCAATGCGCTGTCCAAATAATAAAAACAACAAAGTAATACAAGATATAATACCGGCATATAAAGCCATGTCTTTAGCATCGGAAAGAAGCAACTGGTAAATTCCTGCCAGTGCAAAGATTCCTGCAAAGATTTCTAAAATCAAAATAATTCCAAGCGAAAAAGGAACTTTATCCGCAAGAAATGTATTTGCAAAATGAGACTTCAGCCAACCGGTATTTCCTTTCCAGTCAACGATTTTATCGTATCCCGACTGTAAAAAAGTAATTGCCAAAAAGCCTAAAAGAATAATTTCTGTAATATGGTTCATAAGTTTTAAATTTTAGGTAAAATTAGATTTTTATTTTTGATTAAGGAGTAAAGCTAAAAATCTTGTCGGGAGTAACACAGTAATCCAACGGAATATCATTGTCAAAAATGTCCTCAATCAGCGGTTCAGGTTCAAAAAAGCTCAGCCCTATCTTAATCGTTTCGGGCGGGCAAAGCGCTAAAAATCGATCGTAAAAACCCTTGCCATAACCGATGCGGTTCCCGTTTTGGTCGTAAGCCAAAAGCGGAATAAAAACAACCTCTATCTGGCTTTCCTGAATTAAAATACCGTCCACCGGCTCAGGAATGCCGTAAGCGTTTACTTTTAGGCGCGTATTGTCGGTAAGCAGGTAGTGCTGCATGGTTCCGTTTGCAAAGTCCGACTTGGAAAGAATGACATTTTTGTCCTTTCCGGCAAGTATCTGCAAAAGAAATTCCGTGTCAATTTCCTTTTTGTTTTGGATGGACAAAAAGAGGTGAAAATTGGTTTTATGCCAAATGGGAAGCGTTAAAGTCCGGTTAGCAATTTCCAGACTCAGATTTTCAATTTGTTCTTCCGTCAGACTTTCTCTCCGTTTTTTGTATTTAACTCTTAACTCGTTCTTGTTCATGTACAATGTTTTTTGACAAGTGAAAAATAGCATCGCCCTGATACACAATAGGCGAATCGTTTACGTTGATGATATAGCCGCTGTTGGGCGCTTTTACCGCTGTATTCTCTTTTCCGTACGGATCAGAAATAAAGGCAAGCGTTTGTCCTTTTTCGACAAATACGCCTGTTTTTACCTGATCGTGGAGCAGACCCGATTTTTTGGCTCGGATCCATACGGACTGACTGATTGCAATCATAGGTGCAGAGGGCTTTTCGGTAACAAACTTTTTTTGGAGCATGCCAAAGTGATTCAAAAAGCGCTTGGCACCTTCTACGCCTGCTGTAGAAACTTCCGCATTGATGTCCATCGATTTTCCGCCTTCAAACAAAAGCATTTTAATGCCGAGTTTGGCACAGGCATTGCGAAATGAACCTGCGATTTGGGAAGAATATAGCAAAAAAGGAGGGCTGAATATTTCTGCCAGTTCTTTTAACTCGCTTTGGTTGGGTGCAATCCTGATTTGGGGAGCGTTAAAACGGCTTTGCCCGCCCGCGTGAAAGTCTATCGCATAATCCACGTGTGGCAAAATGTACTGGATGAGGTGATAGGCAAATCGTCCGGCGAGAGATCCGCTTTTACTGCCGGGAAAAATGCGGTTCATATCCCTGCCATCCGGAAATTCTCTGGATTTATTGATAAAGCCAAAGATGTTAATCACCGGAATGCAGATAATAGTTCCCTTTGCCGGTACATTGATTCCCTTGTGGATAATCTGCCGAACGATATCTACTCCGTTTAATTCGTCGCCGTGCAAACCGGCAGAAAGCAAAACCGTAGGTCCTTCCTGTTTGGATTTAGACACTACAACCGGAATTTTGAGTTTGGTGGCAGTGTGCAGCCTTGCTATTTCAAGATTAAGAATCTTGGTCTCGCCCGGATGGATAATCTCATCAAGTATTTTCATCAGCTGATTTTAAAAAGTGAAGATAAAGCTTTTTTTAAAACCTCCCGAATTTTGAATACCTGTAAAAGAAAAACTATTTTTGTATGAGCTTAAAAACTAAAAAATGCAGATAAAATCTTCTTTAGCAGTACAAATACAAACTCTGCCCGATCAGCCGGGCGTTTATCAGTATTTTGATAAAGAAGGAAAGATTTTATATGTAGGAAAAGCCAAAAATCTGAAAAAGCGGGTAAGCTCGTATTTCAACAAAGTACACGACAATGCTAAAACCAATGTGCTGGTCAAAAAAATTGAACAGATTAAACACATTGTCGTTCCTACAGAAACCGATGCTTTATTGCTGGAAAACAATTTGATTAAACGATTGCAGCCCCGATATAACGTGTTGTTGAAAGACGATAAATCCTATCCGTGGATATGCATTAAAAAAGAACCTTTTCCGAGGGTGTTTATGACGCGGAGAATTGTAAAAGACGGTTCGGAATACTTTGGTCCTTACACCAATATTAAAACGGTACATACACTATTAGACTTAATCAGAGAACTGTATCCGCTGCGTACCTGCAATTACGATTTGTCGTTGGGCAATATCAGATCCGGCAAGTTTAAAGTTTGCTTGGAATACCACATAGGAAACTGTGCCGGACCTTGTGAAGAGCGCGAAACAGAAAAGCAATATGAAGCCAAAATTATAGCGATCAGAGATATTTTAAAAGGGAATTTTAAAGAAAACCTCAGGGAATTTAAAGGACATATGGCGGAGCTTGCGGAAGCAATGGAATTTGAAGAAGCTCAGAAAATAAAAGAAAAAATAGAATTGTTAGAAAACTATCAGGCTAAGTCAACCATTGTAAATCCAAAAATCAGCAATGTAGACGTTTTTTCTATTGTTTCGGACGAATCGGCGGCGTATGTCAACTTTTTACAGCTTTCTTATGGGGCTATTATCCGCTCCCATACGATGGAGCTGAAAAAAAAGCTGGATGAAACAGACAAGGATTTACTGGAGCTGGCAATTATAGAGCTTCAGGATCGCTTTCACTTAACTTCTAAAGAAATTATTGTGCCTTTTGAAGTAGAAGTAGGAGAAAATATCAGAGTTACTGTACCTAAACTCGGCGATAAAAAACAGCTTTTGGATTTGTCCGAACGCAATGCTAAGTTTTATAGAATGGATCAGCTGAAACAAATTAAAATTGTAGATCCGGAAAGGCATGTAAAACGCATTATGGAACAAATGAAAAAAGATTTAAGACTGCAGCGCGAGCCTCGTCACATAGAATGTTTTGACAACTCTAATATTCAGGGGACTAATCCTGTGGCTGCCTGTGTTGTTTTTAAAGACGGTAAGCCGAGTAAAAAAGATTATCGACATTTTAACGTAAAAACAGTCGAAGGTCCGAATGATTTTGCGTCGATGGAAGAAATCGTTTACCGGAGATACAAACGGGTTTTGAGTGAGGGAGAGCCGCTCCCGGATCTGATTGTGATTGACGGCGGAAAAGGACAGCTTGGCGTTGCGCTTAAAAGTTTGGAAAAGTTAGGTCTTAGAGGAAAAATCCCGGTTATAAGTCTGGCAGAGAGATTGGAGGAAATATATTATCCCGGAGATAGCTATCCGCTGTATTTGGACAAGCGTTCCGAAACGATGAAAGTAATCATTCATCTGAGGGATGAAGCTCATCGTTTTGGGTTGGCTTTTCACCGGAACCAGCGAAGCAAAAATGCCATTACCAGTGCATTAGATGCTATCCCGGGTATAGGGGAAAAAACAAAAACGGCACTGTTAAGCCATTTTAAGTCGGTCAAGAGAATTAAAGAAGCTTCGCGAGAAGATTTGGAAAAAGTAATAGGAAAAGCAAGAGCAAACGCTGTAATTGAATTTTTTACTGTAAATTAGTTGTGCAAATCTGTAATGTAATGCAAAAAAGGCTGTATATTTTTATAATTGCTGTTCTGACTGTGTTTATAGGATATAGTCAGGATCAGGTAAACAGACCCAAGGTAGGGCTGGTAATGAGTGGAGGTGGAGCAAAAGGACTTGCACATATTGGAGTGCTGAAAGTTTTGGAAGAAGAAGGAGTAAAAGTGGACTATATTGCCGGTACAAGTATGGGAGCTATTATTGGCGGTTTATATGCTTCGGGCTATACTGCATCTGAGCTGGATTCTATTTTTAAAAGAATTGATGCGAATGCTTTAATTCGGGATTATATTCCTAGAATATCAAAATCTTTTTACGAAAAAAAGAATGATGAAATTTATGCCTTGGCACTGCCTTTTGATAATTTTAGAATAGGTTTGCCTCAGGCGCTGTCTAAAGGGATGTATAACTATACCCTGATGAATAAGCTATTGGCGCATGTCAGACACGTGAGGGATTTTAATAATTTAAATACGCCTTTTTTGTGTATAGCAACTGATGTTCAAACAGGAGAAAAAGTTGTCCTGGACAAAGGTTATCTGCCTCAGGCAATTTTAGCAAGTGGTGCTTTTCCGTCCCTGTTTGCTCCGGTTGAGATTGATGGAGAATATTTAGTTGACGGAGGAATAGTAGACAACTATCCGATTGAAGCTTTAAAAAATATGGGGGCGGATATCATTATCGGAGTAGATGTACAAGACAGTTTAAAGACAATTAAAGATATCAAAGGAGCGACAGATTTGCTTTTGCAAATTTCCAATTTTTCGACTATTCGCCAAATGAAAGACAAAGCACCGAAGACAGATATCTATATCAAACCGGATATTATAGGCTATACCGTAGTTTCGTTTGATCAGGGTGAGGCAATCATTAAAAGAGGCGAACTGGCTGCTGATGAAACAATTGACCAGCTGAAAAAAATAGGAGGATACGAAAATTTGTATAAAGAACAATTTGTTCCTAAATATACTGATTCGATGAGAATCAGTGATATAAAAATTAATGGAGTTACAAGTTATACAAATCGGTATATACACGGAAAGTTGGGCTTTAAACCCAATTCAAGCTTTACTTTTGAGCAGTTGGAAAAAGGGATAGACCAGTTAAGCGCTACGGAAAATTTTAGTAGTATTTCTTACCGTTTTGACAAAGATGGAGACAGAGATGTTTTTGTGCTGGATTTGATAGAAAATCCGGTTAAAAGATTGTTGAAGCTGGGGCTGCATTACGATGGATTGTACAAATCCGCGGCTTTAGTGAATGTTACCCAGCGAAATTTTTTAATGAAAAGTGATGTTGCTTCCTTAGATGTTGGATTGGGCGATAATCTGCGTTATAATTTTAATTATTTTGTAGACAACGGTTTTTACTGGAGTGTCGGCATCAGTTCTAAGTTCCAGAAATTTTCTGCGTCAATGCCCTACAAGTTGTTAGAAGAAACCAGAGATGGTTTTGGTGAAGCAAGTAATTTGCCTTCAAAATTTACGATAGATTACGTGGATTTGACGAACAGGCTCACTTTTTCTACATTTTATCAACAAAGATATTTGCTTTCTATAGGGTTGGAGCACCGCTATTTTAATATTAAAAGCCCTACTTTGTCAAGCAGTGAAAATCAATTTGACAACAGTAATTATTTAGGAGGGTTTGCCAATATGACGATTGATACTTATGACAATAAGTATTTTCCCCGCAACGGATTTATGCTGAAAGGAGAATTTAAAAACTATTTCTATTCGAGCGACTATGCGAATGAATTTGATAATTTTTCAGTTTTATCCGGACAGATAGGCTATGCAAAAAGCATCACTAGCCGATTGTCTTTTGATATTAAATCTCGCTTGGGAACTATAATAGGCGAGCATGCACCTATGGGATTTAATTTTATATTGGGCGGATATGGTTTTGCAGATTCAGAAAATATAATCCCCTTTTTAGGATACGATTTCTTATCTCTTGGAGGAAACTCTTTTATTACAGGGGGTGTGCAGTTGGATTATGAAATTTTGAGAAAACATCATATTAATATCTCTGCAAATTTTGCCAATGCAGGAGAGCGAATTTTTAGCAGCTCGGAATGGTTTACAAAATCAAATTATTCGGGTTATGCGCTGGGTTATGGAATGCAAACCGTAATTGGTCCTATCGAAGCTAAGTTTACTTATTCTCCTGATACCGGAAATACATATACGATGATTTCTGTTGGATTTTGGTTTTGATTATGTTAACAAAGCAGAGGCTGTAGTTGCGTAAACAGAAATAAAAACCGCTCAAAAAATTGGATTATACAATTTTATTTCGATATTTGTGTAATTATGAAAACACAATGGGACGGTTTGTTGGCTTACTTAAAGTTCCTCATCAAGAGAAATCCTGAGTGAGAGATACTATTACTTATTTATATTTTTTTATTTACTAACTTAAATTATAAGTAATTATGCCATTATATCATCATTTGGGGAAGATACCCCCTAAACGTCACACTATATTTAGAAAAGAAAACGGTGATTTGTACTATGAGCAATTGTTTGGCACTATAGGTTTTGACGGAATGTCGACCAATATGTACCACGAACATAGACCCACACAGGTTAAAAAGATTCTGAGACAATATAGTGTTGCACCAAAAATTGCAAGAGCAAATAATATTCAATCTTATCGTCTGAGAGGATTTCAGATTCAACCGCAAGATGATTATTTAGAGAGCCGGAAAGCAGTGCTGACTAATAGTGACTGTACCATTGTATTAGCGGCTCCCAAAAAATCTACGGAAGATTACTTTTATAAAAATACAGATTCGGACGAAATGATTTTTGTTCACAAAGGCAGTGGAACTTTGCGGACAGTATTGGGCAATCTGACCTTTAAATACGGAGATTATCTGATAATTCCACGTGGAATTATTTACAAGATTGATTTTGATACGGAAGACAACAGATTGTTTATCGTTGAGTCCAGGCATCCAATATATACGCCAAAGCGTTACAGAAACTGGTTTGGACAATTATTGGAGCATTCTCCTTTTTGTGAACGCGATATCCGCAGACCGGATCACTTGGAAACGTATGACGAAAAAGGAGATTTTTTGATCAAGGTTAAAAAACAGGATGAAATCTTTGATATGGTTTATGCCACGCATCCTTTTGATGTGGTCGGATATGACGGTTATAACTACCCGTATGCATTTTCTATCCATGATTTTGAACCCATAACAGGCAGAATTCATCAGCCGCCTCCGGTACACCAGACATTTGAAACCAGTGCATTTGTAGTCTGTTCATTTGTTCCTCGTTTATACGATTATCATCCGGATTCAATTCCGGCACCGTATAACCACAGTAATATTGACAGTGATGAGGTGCTGTACTATGTGGATGGAGATTTTATGAGCAGAAATGACATTGCTCCCGGACATATTTCGCTGCATCCGGCTGGGATCCCTCACGGACCGCATCCCGGAGCTGCCGAAAGATCAATAGGAGAAGTTAAAACGGAAGAACTGGCAGTAATGGTAGATACTTTTAAACCCTTAATGCTGACTGAAGAGGCAATGGGGATAGCTGATGAACAGTACTATCAATCTTGGCTGGAATAACAAAAATTAAAAAACAACTACTAAAATACAATAAATCATGAGTGAAGGATTAAAATCCGTAGAATACGGATTAGATAAAATATTTGAAGGAGCACAAGACTTTTTGCCAATTTTAGGAACGGATTACGTAGAGTTTTACGTAGGAAATGCTAAGCAGGCAGCACATTATTATAAAACAGCATTCGGCTTTCAGTCAGACGCTTACTGCGGTTTAGAAACAGGAGTGAGAGACAGAGCATCGTATGTTATTAAACAAGATAAAATCCGTTTGGTATTAACTACAGCTTTAAATTCTGATTCACCTATTGGAGAACATGTTAAAAAACACGGAGATGGAGTAAAAGTAGTAGCGCTTTGGGTGGAGGATGCCCGTTTATCTTATGAAGAAACGATTAAACGAGGGGCAAAATCTTTTATGGAACCCGTAGCAACCAAAGACGAACACGGAGAGGTTGTTCAGGCAGGAATTTATGCCTATGGGGAAACCGTTTTTATGTTTACGGAGCGCAAGAATTATAAAGGTGTTTTTATGCCTGGTTACGTAAAATGGGAAACAGATTACAATCCGGCACCGGTAGGCTTGAAGTTTATTGATCACATGGTAGGAAATGTAGGATGGGATCAGATGAATGTTTGGGTAAAATGGTTTGAGGACGTAATGGGATTTGTTAACTTTTTGTCGTTTGATGACAAACAGATTACAACTGAATATTCTGCGTTGATGTCTAAAGTGATGGCAAACGGAAACGGACGTATCAAGTTCCCGATTAATGAACCGGCAGAAGGGAAGAAAAAATCTCAAATTGAAGAATATTTAGATTTTTACGAAGGAGAAGGAGTGCAGCACATTGCTGTGGCAACCGATGATATTATTAAAACGGTCGCAGATATGAAAAGTCGCGGAGTAGAATTTTTATCTACACCTCCGCAAGCTTATTACGATGCTATTCCGGATCGTTTAAAAGATCACATGAGTAAATTTAAAGAGGATATTAAAGAATTGCAGAAGTTAGGGATTATGATTGATGCCGATGAGGAAGGATATTTACTGCAGATATTTACCAAACCGGTAGAAGATCGTCCGACGCTTTTCTTTGAAATTATTCAACGAATGGGGGCAAGAGGCTTTGGCGCAGGTAACTTTAAGGCACTTTTTGAATCTATTGAAAGAGAGCAAGAAAAAAGAGGAACTCTTTAGTTTTATAGTTAAGTAAAACATAAAAAGGCTGACTTTCAAAGCTATGAAGTTAAAGTAGGGTTAAAAATCCATATTATTACTTTTTCCTAGCCGAAAAACTATAGATTTGCAGTCACAAAAATAAGGTAGTCATAAGCTTTATTTGAGTGTAATAAATTTTTCATAATTTATAGTTTTTTGGTTGGTTAATAGCATAAAAACTCAGTCATTTTTTTGACTGGGTTTTTTTGTTTGCTATTTTTGATATAAAATGTTTCCAACTATGAAAAGTAAATTGTTAATTTTTATCCTTTTATGGAGCACGGGATTCTTGTCGGCTCAGACAACTTCTGCTAAAAAGGCTTTCGATACGAACGAATATCTAAAGTTTAGGATTAGCTATGGTATTATGAATGCCGGTATAGCAACTCTAAAAATCACCGATACAGTTTATAAAGGACGTACCTTATATCACGCCAAAGGGATAGGGTATACAACTGGTGTTCCCAAATTATTTTTTAAAGTTTACGACGATTACCAAAGTTATTTTGAGAAAGACAATGTGATTCCTCATCGGTTTATTCGAAAAATTGATGAAGGAGGGTACACCAAAGATCAGGAAGGATTTTTTGATTACCAGAAAATGACTGTTTTGGTAAAAGATTACGAAAAAAAAACCAATGAAAACTTTTCTATTGGCAGAGGGGTTCAGGATATAGTTTCTGCATTTTATTATTTGAGGAAGCACCCCAAATTAGACGAATTAAAAACAGGAGAATCAGTAGAAATAGACATGTTTTTCGATGGAGAAGTCTTTAAGTTTCAGTTAAAATATTTAGGCGAAGAAACCTTAAGGACTAAATTCGGCAAAGTGAAGTCAATGAAATTCAGACCCTATGTAATGGCAGGACGCGTTTTTAAAGAAAAAGAAAGTCTTACTGTTTGGGTGTCTGCTGATAGCAATAAAGTACCGCTTCGGATAAAAGCAAGCCTTGCAGTAGGATCTTTAAAAGCAGATTTAGAAGAGTATAGCGGATTGGTTTCCGAATTAAAATTTGAATAAAATCATGGATAATATATTAGAAAAAAATATTGCAGCTTTAAATGAAAAGTTTGCGGAAATGGGACAAAAAACAGCAATTCATTTAGAGGGGCTGTTGTATGCAAAACCAATTACTTATTGGGATTATATCCAGACAGATGCTTTGTTGAGTCTTCAAACTCAGCGCACCTTGTTGCCGGATGAGATGGTTTTTATCATGTATCATCAAATTAATGAGCTGTTGTTTAAAATGATTTTATGGGAAATTAATCAGATATCTGAAACTGAGAAAATAGATGCTGAGGTATTTACAGATAAATTAATGAGAATAAGTCGTTATTTTGATATGCTTACCAGCTCTTTTGATATTATGGGAGACGGCATGGAAATAAAGCAATACTTAAAATTTAGAAATACGCTGACACCGGCAAGTGGTTTTCAAAGTGCACAATATCGTTTGATTGAATTTGCTTCTACAGACTGGATTAATCTAATTGATAAAAGATTTATAGATAAAATCAGTAAAGATATGTCTGAAGAAGAAGCTTTGGAGTTTATGTATTGGCAGGCAGCAGGCAAGGATTACAAAACAGGTAAAAAATCTTATTTGCTCAACGAATTTACGAAGCGATATAGTGAAAATTTTGTTAAAGCCATGAAAGACTATGAAAAAACAAATTTATGGCAGAAATTTGTAGAATTGCCTAAAGAAGTTCAGGAAAATTCGGAACTTGTAGAAGCGATGCGTCATTATGATAAAACGGTAAACATTACTTGGGTAATAGGGCATTATAAAGCGGCTCTTAAATATTTAGAGAACCCTTATGAAACCAAAGAAGCTACAGGTGGCAGCGATTGGAAAAAATATATGTTACCAGAATATCAAAGACGCATATTTTTTCCGAGTTTGTGGAAGCAAGAGGAATTAGATAACTGGGGCAAAGGTCTGGTGTAAGTTTTGAAAAAAGAAGAATTTTGAAATACAACAAGCGTTTAATTTATACTTTTTTGGCAGCTATGCTTTTGTTCTCTTGTAAGAAAACGGAAGAAATACAAGTTGAGCAAGGAATTCAGGAAGAAAATGTTGAAGAAATAATAGCTGAGTTATATGGTTTTAATCTTAATGATTATTTATTGGTAGAAGATACAATTAAAAGAGGAGATAATCTGGGAAAGCTGTTAGGTGACAATAATTTTAATCCTTCTGAAGTGCACAATATTGTCGAAAAGATTAAAGATACTATCAACGTTAAAAATATACGTATTGGGCAACCTTATACTTTGGTAAAATATAAAAAGGATCCGAATGTATTGGCGGCATTGGTTTATCATCCCAATATATCCGGATATCAGGTTATAGATTTAAGAGACTCCATTTCTGCTTATACCAAAACATATCCTGTAACAATAAAGCGCAGAACAATAGCAGCAAAAATTGAAGGATCACTTTCATTAAGTTTGGACAAAGAAGGCGTAGACCAATCCTTAGCTACCCGAATGTCCCAAATTTTTGCTTGGTCTATAGACTTTTTTAAATTACAGCCAGAAGATCGATTTGCTGTTACTATAGAAGAAAAGTACATTAATGATACCATTTATGCAGGTATATCTAAAATAGATGCCGCTTATTTTAATTATAGAGGTAAGGATTTATATTCCTTTCCGTATAAGCGACCGGAATCTAAAGGAATAGATTACTACGACGAAGAAGGACGACCGATGAAAAGTATGTTTTTAAAAGCACCATTGGAGTTTTTCAGAATTACTTCAAGATATACTAAAAGTCGTTTTCACCCTGTACAGAAAACTTGGAAAGCACATAACGGAACTGATTATGCAGCACCTACAGGTACACCTATTATGACTACCGCATCAGGAGTAGTGGAAAGAGCAGGTTATACTGCGGGCAATGGCAACTATGTAAAGGTCAGACATAACGGAACATATTCCACACAATATTTACATATGTCTAAAATATTGGTAAAAGTAGGACAATATGTCCAGCAAGGGCAAAAAATAGGTTTAGTAGGAAGTACTGGTTTGGCAACAGGACCTCATGTATGTTACCGGTTTTGGAAAAACGGGGTACAAGTAGATCCGTTAAGTCAAGTTTTACCAAATTCAGAACCAATGGATAAAAAAGATATTCCGGCTTTTAAAGAATATATCAAACCACTGAAACAAGAGTTAGATACGGTTATTAATCAAAAATTTTAAAAGAAGAAATTTTGGAAAATATTAATCCTTCAGGTACTGCAGCTTGGGAAAAGTTGCGTCTGCATTTTGAGAAAATGGAGTTTGTTCAAATGCAAGATTTATTTGCAGATGACAAAGAGCGGGTGAAAAAAATGAATGTAGAATGGGGATCTGTTTTATTGGATTATTCTAAAAATAAAATTACCGAAGAGACGGTTAAGCTATTGATAGAGCTTGCCGAAGAAGTTGGATTGCAATCAGCTATTGATGCGATGTTTTCTGGAAAAAAAATAAATAAAACAGAAAACAGAGCAGTCCTTCATACAGCTCTCAGAAATTTTTCTGATACGGAAAATATTGTCGTCGACCAAGTAGATGTTTTGGGGGAAGTCAGAAAAACCCGTATGAAAATCAAACACTTTACAGAGAAAGTTTTGTCGGGAGAATATTTATCATCTACCGGTAAAAAATTCCAAAATGTAATTAATATTGGTATAGGAGGGTCGGATTTAGGCCCAAAAATGGTTGTAAATGCACTTGAAAATTACAGAAATCAACTTAATGTTTATTTTGTTTCCAATGTAGATAATGACTATTTGTTTTCTGTGCTAAATAAATTAGATCCCGAAACAACCCTAGTATTGATTGTTTCTAAAACCTTTACTACACAAGAAACGATTGTTAATGCATTAGCCGTAAAGGATTGGCTTAAAAGCTCATTACAAAAAGAGGATATAAGTAATCATTTGATAGGTGTTTCAACCAATATTGATGAAGCTGTAAAGTTCGGATTGAAACCAGAAAATATTTTTCCGATGTGGGATTATGTAGGCGGTCGCTATTCGCTGTGGAGTGCAGTAGGATTATCTGTTGCTTTAGCCGTGGGGTATAGTAATTTTGAAAAGCTGCTGAAAGGAGCCAATGCAATGGATGTACATTTTAAAAATGCTGAGTTTAAAAAGAATATTCCCGTTATATGCGCTTTGCTTAGTGTGTGGTATAATAACTTTTTTGGTTATGAAACAGAAGCCGTAGTTCCTTACAGTCAGCTTTTAGAAAAATTTCCGGCACATTTGCAGCAAATGATTATGGAAAGCAACGGAAAAAACGTTAGTAGAGAAGGATATCCGGTAAACTATCAAACAGGAACTTTAGTTTGGGGTGAAGTAGGGGTTTCTGCCCAGCATGCTTTTTTTCAGCTTTTTCATCAAGGAACCAAAGTGATTCCAATTGATTTTATAGGATTTGTTAATCCGTTTTTTGAAAAAAGCAAACCGGTGCACGATATATTAATGTCTAACTTCTTTGGACAGTCAGAAGCTTTGCTCAACGGAAAAAGAGGAGAAGCTTATCAATCAGATAGTCAGGATTCTCTTAGAGAATTTAAGGATTTTGTTGGGAACAAACCTTCCAATACAATTTTGATAGACCAGCTAACACCCGAAACATTAGGAATACTTATTGCGTTATATGAACACAAAACATTTGTTCAAGGAATAATTTGGAACATTTTTAGCTTTGATCAATTCGGAGTAGAATACGGAAAGATTTTAGCTAAAAATATACAAAATGAAATTTTTTCTAAAAATATAAATAAACATGATTGTTCTACAGGTTTTTTATTGAATTATTATTTAAAGAGTGATAAAAAATAAGAAATAGTGTAAAGAGATAAACGTTAAATTTAATGTTTACGTAACATAACGTAGGGGTGATTTTGTACCTTTGTCTCGAAATAATTTATCACTTACACTTAAAAAATGAAAAACTTGAAGAATTGGATGCTGTCTTTTGTAATGTTATTTACAGCAACATCCGCATTTTCACAAAACAAAGTCGTTGGTAAAGTAATCGACAACGAAATGAATTTCGGATTGCCGGGAGCGTCCGTTATTGTTAAGGGAACTCAAAATGGAACTTCGACAGATACGAATGGAGAGTTTGAGCTTAGCGTTAGCAGTGACAAAGGCGAAGTAACGATTTCTTTTATCGGCTACCAAACCAGAACAGTTCCTTTTACTATCGGGAGCGGTAAGACAAATCTGGGAACCATTGTTCTTAAAGCCGACGAGAATATGTTGGATGATATTGTTATTATGGGAGTTGCAGACGTTGCAAAAGACCGTAAAACACCGGTAGCTGTCTCTACAATTAAAGCTGCTGAAATTCAAGAAAAACTAGGTTCACAAGAGTTTCCCGAAATTTTAAACACAACCCCTTCTGTATACGCTTCAAAAGGTGGCGGAGGCTACGGAGATTCAAATATCAATATCAGAGGGTTTGACCAAAGAAATGTTGCTGTATTAATTAATGGTATGCCTGTTAATGATATGGAAGGAGGAGCTGTTTATTGGTCAAACTGGGCTGGACTGTCGGATGTAACTACCGCTATACAGGTTCAAAGAGGATTAGGCTCCTCTAAAATTGCAATTTCTTCTGTTGGAGGTACAATTAATGTGTTAACCCGTACTTCTGACGCTAGAGAAGGAGGATCGATTTCCGGAAGTGTAGGAACTGGAGATTATTTTAAAGGATTAGCTTCATATAATACGGGGGTTTTAGAGAATGGTTTATCAGCTTCCGTATTATTAGGTTACGCAAGAGGAAGCGGATATGTTGAAGGAACAGGATTTGAGGGATATAACTATTATTTAGGTTTAGGATACCGTTCTAAAGATTCTCGTCATAATATTCAATTTACATTTACTGGTGCTAAGCAAGATCATGATCAAAGATCTACTTCAGTTTCTATTGAAAATATCCAAAAATGGAATAATGGGAGAATGAATAAAAGGTTTAATCCCGATACTGGTTTTTATAATGGAGAGAGATTTAACTTTAAATCTAATTACTACAACAAACCAGTAATGTCCATCAATTACGATTTCAATATTAACGAAACTTGGACATTAGGAACTGTATTCTATGGATCTTGGGGTCGTGGTGGCGGAACCGGAGCAATTGGTGGCGGACCGAATGGCTACAGAGATTTTGGCACAGAAGTAAGAGATGCTAACGGGCATATGCGTTTTGATGATATTGCTGCCTGGAATAGAGGCGAAATTATTGCTGATTGGAATAAACTTGACAAAGAAGGGAATCCTATAGATAATGGTACGGGTAATGTATTGATAGATGATCCGAACAATCCCGATAAACAGGGTTACTATGTAATGAATTATGATTCAAGAAATAAAGATAGAGGAGGTTGGGCGCGTCGTACAAGTATTAATTCACATGACTGGTATGGTACAGTTATAAACCTGAATGCTAAAGTAAACGAGAACTGGATGATTGATTTTGGTTTAGACGGACGTATCTATAAAGGATATCACTATCAATTGCTTGATAATTTAATGGGAGCTGATGGATTTTACGTTGACAATAATAAAAATAACGGAGGACAACATTATATTGTAAGTCAAACATATGATGCAAAAGCATCTATGAATCCGTGGGTAAATTGGAATAACAGAGAAAAAGTAGGATATCACAATGACGGTAATGTAAAATGGTTGGGTGGGTTTGGACAAGTAGAATACTCCAAAGATAATTTATCAGTATTTGTGCAGGGAGCTATTTCTAATCAGTGGATGCAAAGAATAGACTACTTTAATTATGATCGTACTACTGGAGAAGGAGCAAAAGAATATAAAAGTGATTGGGAAAGTATCTTAGGAGGTAGCATTAAAGGAGGAGCAAACTATAATATTAACGAAAATCACAATGTATTCGTAAATTCCGGTTATTTTTCTCGCCAACCTTTTATGAACAATGGGGTGTATTTAAATAACACAAATACTGTTAATCCAGATTTGACAAACGAGAAAGTGTTCGGATTAGAAGCCGGATATGGCTATCGAAGCCAAAACTTCAGAGCAAATTTGAACTTATATAGAACATCTTGGAAAGACAGAGTAACGCGTGCAACAGGAAGATTTGAGGATATTGCTGAAGATGGAAGTAAAAAAGCAGTTAATGGATATGCTACTTTAGTTGGAGTAGAGCAAGTTCACACTGGAATGGAAATGGATTTCATCTATTTCCCAACTGATCGATTAACGGTAACAGGATCATTTTCATGGGGTGATTGGCATTATGCATCGGATGTAACTGGAACATATTATAACGAAGAAACAAATCAACCAATTTATAATGAGCCAGGTAATCCTGATTCCGGATTCAAAACACATACATTATATATTGATGGTGCAAAAGTTGGAGGTGCACCACAGTTAATTGCAAACTTAGGAGCTAGTTACGAGCTAGTAAAAGGATTACATGTGGATGCTAACTACAGATACAATGATAATTTTTATGGAACTTTAGCTATTGCTGATGCGAAGGAAGAAGGAATGAGTGGTTCAATGAAGCTTCCGGCTTTTAATTTATTTGATGCTGGTCTATCATATAGAATGGAAGTTGGGAAAGAAAAACAAAATTCCTTGACTATGCGTGTTAATGTGAATAACGTATTTGACACTACATATATTTCCTCTGCAAGAACAAATATTGAAGCTACCCCGGAAAGTGTAACTTGGAAAGGTGTAGATGTGAGAAATGAGGTTATGTTGGGAGCAGGAAGAACATGGAATTTTACCATGAGATTTAACTTCTAAGAAAAATTATTTTTTTATATAATCAAAAAAAAGGGCTGTACAATTTGTATAGCCCTTTTTTTGATTGCTAAATGGATATTATGTTGTAATTTCATAACTTAGTTTTAAAGTTGCAAAAAATGAAAAAATATAAATTTGGACAAACAAACTTATTTACCCCCGCATTGTCTTTTGGAGGGAATGTATTTGGATGGACGTTAGATGAAAAAGTATCTTTTAGAATGTTAGATGAACTTTATGATAAAGGATTAACTTTTATAGATACTGCCAATAATTACTCGCATTGGGTACCCGGGAATACAGGAGGAGAGTCCGAAATAATTATCGGAAAATGGTTTAAGCAAACAGGCAAACGGCAAAAAGTTGTGCTATCTACTAAAGTTGGAGGTAAAATGGGAGATGGTACACGGGGGCTCAGAGGAGATTATATAAGACAATGTGTAGAAGATTCTTTGAGAAGATTAAATACGGATTATATTGATTTATATTTTTCACATTATGATGACATTGATACACCTCAGGAAGAAACGATGAAAGAGTTTAATGAATTAGTAAAAGAGGGAAAAGTACGTTATTTAGGCGCTTCAAATCTTACAGCAGAACGTATAGTTTCCGCTAATAAAATTGCATTGGAATCTGGTTGGGAAAAATATGTTGCGTTACAACCTTTATACAATCTATATGACAGGGAGAGATTTGAAACGGAATATCTACCACTTTCACAACAAGATGATATGGCTGTTATGAGTTATTTTGCTCTGGCAAGCGGATTCTTAAGTGGGAAATACCGAACCCAAACAGATTTGGAAAATAGTAAACGCAAAGACATGGTAAAAGGTTACCTTAATGAAAGAGGAATGAAAATTCTAGACAGTTTACAAGTTATTGCATCTAATCATAATGCAGAATTGGCAGAAATAGCAATTGCATGGCAAATTCAAAAACCAGAAATAACTGCACCTATTGTCAGCGCAACTACCTTTACTCAATTACAAAGTCTAATAAAATCTGTATCTCTGGAATTATCAGATGAAGAAATAAAAGAATTGGAAAGGGCAAGTGTATATTAATAAAAAAAGAGCTATTGCAATAGCTCTTTTTTTATTAGCTTATAATAGCTCCGTTGGTAGTATTTCCTTCATCCGGATTAACAAAAACTAATTTGCCGTTAGCGTTTTCCGTCATCAGTATCATTCCCTGACTCTCAACTCCTCTTAACTTTCTAGGAGCAAGATTAGCTAAAACAGTTACTTTTTTTCCGATAATTTCTTCAGGTGAAAAATGTTCAGCAATCCCGGAAACAATAGTTCTAACATCCATTCCTGTATCTACTTTTAATACTAAAAGTTTATTGGCTTTTGGCATTTTTTCAGCTTCAAGTATGGTTCCTACTCGGAGATCTAATTTTGAAAAATGTTCGTAAGTAGCAGTTTCTTTTTGCCGTTCAATAATTTTATTGGCAGAAGCATTTGCTTTTTTAGAAGCTTCTAGCTTATCTAACTGTTTTTGGATTTCCTCATCTTCAATTTTGGCAAATAATAATGCTGCTTCGCCAATTTTGTGATCTGCTTTTAAAAGAGGAATATCTTTTTCTAAATTATTCCAAGAAGTAGGTTGATCTATCTTTAAAATAGATTTTAATTTATGAGCAGTAAAAGGTAAAAAAGGTTCTGCCAGAGTACTTAGAGCTGCTGCAATTTGCAAAGCAATATACATTTGGGTTTTTACGCGCTCCGGATTATCTTTAATTAGCTTCCAAGGTTCTTCGTCTGCCAGATATTTATTCCCTAACCGCGCTGCATTCATCATTTCTGATAACGCTTCTCTAAACCGATAGCGTTCGACCGAACTTTCGATAACAGAAGGATAAGCTCTTAATTCCTGTAAAGTAGCAATATCTGTCTCGGTAAATTCATTAGGATGGGGAATTATGCCGTTGTAATATTTGTTGGTCAGGACAACCACACGGTTAATAAAGTTACCAAATATAGCAACGAGCTCGTTGTTGTTTCTTGCCTGAAAATCTTTCCAGGTAAAATCGTTATCTTTTGTTTCGGGTGCATTTGACGTTAAAACATAGCGCAAAACATCCTGTTTGTCAGGAAAGTCTTCTAAATATTCATGTAGCCAAACTGCCCAGTTTTTAGAAGTGGAAAGCTTGTTGCCCTCCAGATTTAAAAATTCGTTAGCCGGAACATTGTCAGGCAAAATATAGCTTCCTTCAGCTTTTAACATTGCAGGAAAAATAACGCAGTGAAAAACAATATTGTCTTTTCCTATAAAGTGAACCAGTTTAGTGTCCTCAGATTTCCAGTAAGGTTCCCAGTTTTTTCCTTCTCGTTCTGCCCACTCTTTGGTAGAGGATATATAGCCGATTGGCGCATCAAACCAAACATAGAGTACTTTTCCTTCTGCTCCTTCTACCGGAACAGGAATTCCCCAGTCTAAGTCTCTGGTTACTGCACGAGGTTTTAAACCGTCATCCAACCATGATTTTACCTGACCGTATACATTTGGCTTCCAGTCATTTTTATGTCCTTCTAAAATCCATTGGCGCAAGAATGTATCATATTGATCCAATGGTAAAAACCAGTGTTTGGTAGATTTTAATATAGGTTTAGAACCTGTAAGCGTTGATTTTGGATTAATAAGGTCTGTAGCATTTAACGAAGTACCGCATTTTTCACATTGATCTCCATAAGCTTCTTCATTTCCACATTTGGGACAAGTACCCAATACATAGCGGTCTGCTAAAAATTGTTGGGCTTGTTCGTCGTATAATTGTTCAGAAACTTCTTCTATAAATTTACCTTCTTTATATAATTTTCTGAAAAACTCTGAGGCGGTTTGATGGTGAATAGAAGAAGAGGTGCGGGAGTAATTGTCAAATGAAATTCCAAAATCTGAAAAAGATTGTTTTATGATTTGATTGTACTTGTTAATAACCTCCTGTGGCGTTATTCCCTCTTTTTTTGCCTTCATAGAAATGGCCACACCGTGTTCGTCACTACCACAAATAAAAGCTACGTCTTGGTTTTGCAAACGCAAAAAACGAGCATAAATATCAGCAGGAACATATACACCTGCTAGATGACCAATATGGATAGGACCATTTGTATAGGGCAAAGCGGCTGTGATGGTATATCTCTTAGGGTTTTGTATCATATCAGATATAAATAAAATACAAAAATAAACAATACAAGCGGATTTAAAGAGACTTAAATTAAATAAATATCGCGCTGGTGAATATAGAAAACAGTCTATTGCAATGTGTAAAAGCAATAATTTTATGATTTTAATCATAAAATTAGAACCTGTATAATGAGTAATTTTACGCAGTGTTGTTTTTTTGAACAAATTAATTGCAGAGAAGTTTGACTTCTCTTTTTGTGTTTTATGGATTTAAAGATTCACGTTTCAAAGAAAAATTTTTATTGGATTAAATGGAGTAAAATTATATTTTGTTCTGTTTTGATAGGGTTTGTAGTAGGGTTGGTAACATTGATGTTTAAAAATTTGGTTGAAGAGTATGAGCATATCCTTTTTTCTAAGGCTCAATCCACTAAAGTTATGTTTTTTGTTCTCCCTTTAATGGGGTTAGGACTCATTTATTGTTTGCGACTTTTTGTTTTTCACAACCGAAAAAATAAGGGGATATCGGAAGTTTTAGAAGCCGTTCACTTTAAAAAGAAGCTGCCCGCTTATAAAATTCCGTCACATTTTTTTAATGGTTTTCTTACTGTGATTTTTGGCGGAGCCACCGGGATAGAAGTTTCCACCGTAGTTGCAACGGCGGCCATGGGAGATTTGGCTTCTAAAAAAGAGCCGATTTTTAAAAAATATAAAAAAGAATTTATGGGAGCTGCAGTAGCGACAGGCATCTCAATATTATTTTGCAGTCCGTTGGCAGGTTTTTTCTTTTCATATGAAAATATCAAAAAACAAAATTCAAATGTTTTTTGGATTTCCCATGCAATTGGAGTTTCTATAGCTGTGCTCCTAATGTTTTTATTTGATGTTCAACCATTGTTTGAATTACATTTTTTACCAAAAATATGGCACTTACAAGCACTGCCTTATTTTTTTATTATTAGTCTGTTAGCGGGAATTTATGGAGTATATATGACAAAAATAGTATTGTTTTCCAAGCAAAAATTTCCTTTTAAAAATATGCCCGTTTTACAGTTCGTCACAGCAAGTATACTGATAGGGTCAATCTTATTTGTATTTCCCCACTTGTATGGGGACGGGTATCATACTTTAAAGTCGTTTACTTCTCCGCAAACTATATTGACTTTTTCAACGGGATTATTGATGGTCTTAGTATTGATTAAACCATGGATTACGGGAATTACTTTGGCAGGAGGAGGGGATGGAGGCGTATTTGCTCCCAGTATTTTTGGAGGAGCTTGCTTAGGATTAATGATTGGGATAATTGTTAAAACTTACTTTTATGACGATGTTGTTTTAATAAATTTTGTAATTATGGGAATAGCATTAACGGTTAGCGCTACTTTGCATGCTCCTTTTACAGCAGTTTTTCTTACTTGCGGAATATTTAATAATTACAGCCTAATTCTGCCTCTTTTAATTTTTGTTTTTGTAAGTTTTATAGTGTCCAAAAAAATATATCCTTTTACGGTATACAGTATTTCTTTACAAAAGCAAAAGAGATAAAAGTGCAAGAGTATTTTACCTCTATTTTCTTGTTTGTTTAGTTTTCTTTTTCAATTTGCAAATTGAAACATACGAGGTTATATTTGTATAAAATACGGTACTTCAATGATTAAGTTGGATTTGTTAATGCAAAGCGGAGCAGAAATAAGAGAGCTGCACAAAAATGAAATTGTTTTTAGTGTGGATCATTACCCTACGCATTATTATCAGGTTTTGGAAGGAAAAATAAAGATGAATAATTACAATGAAGACGGTAAGGAGTTTATTCAGAATATTTTTACAGTGGGACAAAGTTTTGGTGAGCCACCTTTGTTTATTGACGAACCCTATCCCGCAAGTGCTGTTGCGGTTACAAATGCAACTGTTGTTCAGCTTAAAAAAAACAATTTTTATGAAATGCTTAAAAAATATCCCGAAACTTCTTTGGCGGTAACACAAAGTTTAGCCCGGCGGTTGTATTATAAATCGGTAATGGCTCCTGAAATATCTTCTCAAGATCCGGAAAAAAGGATTCTTACTTTAATTGACTATATGAAAGAACATCAGTCAATAGATTTAACTAAAGACTTTTTAGTGCCATTAACCCGTCAGCAATTGGCAGATTTGACAGGACTTCGGGTAGAAACAGTAATTCGTACTGTTAAGCAGTTAGAAAAAAGAGAGCAACTGAAAATAATTAGCGGAAAAGTATATCGTTAAAAAAAATCCTTGTTTGATAAAAGCAAGGATTTTTTAGAAAATATTCTATAGCGGTTGTCCTACTGGAATATCACATCTGTGTCCGGGTTGTCCATGAGGAGGATTAACTTTTCCAGAAGCAGTTGTTCCTGCCGAACCTCCTGAATTTTGCAATTTACTCTTGGCCTGATCATTAACTAAAAACGGACTGCTGCCGTTAGAGCCAGAGGAAGGCTGAGAAGGAAGTTGTGATTGTGTATTATGATCATGCTCGTGAACAGGCGTGTCTAAAGGAGCACCTACTGGAATATCACATCTGTGACCTGGTTGTCCGTGAGCAGGATTTAAATTGTCAGGAGTCTGATTATTTGTTGTCGGAGCTTTTTCCTGTGCTTCATTTTGCGCAGGCGTTTCCTGAGCAGGTATTGTAGCTTGTAATTCAGTATCTTCAGTTGCTAGAGCTTCTTTTTGGGTGTCTTTACAAGAAAACAGTCCCAAAGTTAAAAATGCAGATAAAATATAAACTCGAATTTTCATAAATCTAAAATGGTTTTAATTGGTAGAGTGTAAACTTACTTATTTTTAGGTGGAAAACAATGAAAAATTATTCTTTTTGTTTACTGCTTTTGAAGTGTTTTTTTATTAGCTACTTAAAATGTTTGTAATATAAAGAATTCCCGAAGATTGCCTTGGAGCCAAAAGAAAAAATTTAAAAACGACCAGTTTTTCAACACACTTTGAAAAAATGCAAACTAGCTATATGGATGATGGGCATATTTGTAGCAGTCACAATAAGACCTTAGTATTATATCTTAATAGTAATAGTACCATCTATGAAATATAGGTGTAAAATAATTACTGAATAGTCAGGAATTACTTTAGTTACAATCTGTAAAGAAATATCAGAAAGCTATGAGAAAGCTATGAGAAAGCTTTTTGGAAATAGGTATGAATCAGATCACGTACATTTTTGATACAAAATCTACCAAGTTTGTCTTTGAGTCAAATAATGGTACGTGCAGTAAAAATTATAACCGTTCGTGAAGTGTCTCGTTTTCATCCTGGATAAAGCAATTATTATAGGGAGGTAATCTATGGGCAAGTGGCTTTTACGCGAATACAGCAGGTTTCTATGGAAACAAAAGTAATACGGAAAGTATATAGAAAATGAAGGTAAGCCTGATGAGGATTATCACAAAGTATATTAAGGTGAGCTTACTCTGTTATAACAATACCTCGGGGCAAACCTACGTTGTGTTTTATTTATTAAACTTATCAGATGTAGATAAATATTATCCTTTTCTTTTAAATAAAGAATAGTGTCTAATATTGATACTTTTATTGCGTAAATTTTTTGTATATTATTTTATTTGTAATGCGTTATTTTTTTTAATGTTATTTTTTTGTTATAATAAGTTAAAAAATATATCTTTGGTTGTTTAACTAAAATTAGTTTAAGATGAAAAAAATTACAAAAACTTTTGCAAGTGTTTTGCTTCTTATTTGTAGTGTTATAATGTATGCTATAAATATGGAGTATGATATAAGCGGAAGGATTTTAGGTTTAGACACTAAAATCAAAAGAACCTTTGTTGAGGAAACCTCTGAAAAGTTTAATGTCTCGACGCAATTGAGTGGCACTAGCAATTTTACAGCAAAAAGTGATGAAAGGAATTTTTCAGCTACTACTTGTACATCTTTTCCCGTTCCTTTTTGGGAAGGATTTAACACGGATTCACCATCTTTGGATTGTTGGACTATCATAGATAACAATAGTGATGGGACAACATATAGTAATACTTGGATGGCGTATACATATGGTGCTTATGAGGGAGATCAGCAAATGTATTTTTCTGGTTATCAAAGTGATGCTTCCAAAATGCCGCACGATGACTACTTGATTTCCCCTGCATTAACTTTAGATGCTTCTAAATTATACAAACTCACGTACTTTTATAAAACAACTACAAGTTACAGCAATGATTTTGAGGTTTTGCTTTCCCAAAGCGGAACGGCTTTAAGTGGTTTTACAACTACGCTTTTGGCTAAAAAGGGACATAGCAGCAGTGCCTGGGAGGAAGAGATTTTATTTATAGGCGGAATCTCAGGAGACGTCAATCTGGCGTGGCGGGTAACTTCCAAAGGTGCAGGAACCTATTTGTATTTGGACGCTGTTACTCTTGTTGAGGTAGATTGTGCCGATCCGGTAAACTTGGGCGTAAAAGATATCGAAACCAATACGGCAACTATTGTTTGGAGTGATGATTTTAATGCGAGCTGGGAGTATATTGTACAGGCAGAAGGAGATGGGTACCCAAGCGGAACTGGAACAGCCTTAAGTACAAAAGAAGCGACTGTAACCAAAGACCGTGGCGGAGCCAATTTAAAAGATAATACGGAGTATGAGTTTTATGTTCGTGCCAAGTGTTCGGATGGAAGCTTTGGTGATTGGTCGGGACCTTTCGTATTTAGAACTAGCTGTAAAGCCTTGAATTGGCCGTTTACAGAAAATTTTGAAACTACTTCTCAAACTTTGGCTTGCTGGACTATTATTGACAGCAATAAAGACGGTTCACCTACTTCAAGCAATATGTGGCGTCTTTATAACAGTTCTTCTAATGCTTATGAGGGCAGTTACAGTATGTATTTTAGCGGTTCTTCAGGGACTACACATGACGATTGGGTTATTTCTCCTGCAATAAACATGAGTAGCACAGATACTTACCAGTTGACTTATTACTATAAAACTTCTTCTTCCTATGACAATGAGTTTGAAGTAAAGTGGTCTAATAATGGAACAGATCCCAGCCAGTTTACAACTGATGTTGTGCCTAAGAGTACTTATAAAAACGGTTCTTACGTTAAAAAGACAGCGTATATTACCGGAGCAAGCGGGGAGGTTCATATCGGCTGGCATGTGGTTTCAACCGGTACCACATATGTTTACCTGGATATGATTACCCTTGAGAAAGTGGACTGTATTGGACCGGAGGATGATATTACAATCAGTGATTTAGAAAAAGACAAAGCTAAATTTAACTGGACGGACACTACAAATTCACAGTGGGAAACCTATGTTCAGGCAGCCGGTGGTTCCAAGCCTACAGGCAGCGGTACCATTACCAACAGCAAGCCTGTAACGGTAACGCGAACAAATGGTACGGGCAGTGCAAATTTACAGCCTAATACTGAATATGAATTTTGGGTTCGTTCTGTATGCGGACCGGGCAAAAACAGTGGTTGGATCGGACCATTTAAATTCAGAACACCATGTGATGTGCAGACACTGCCTTTCTGGGAAGGATTTAATACTACTTCTCCAACCTTGAGCTGCTGGTCTATTATCGATAACAATAATGATGGTACAACATACAATAATATGTGGATGACGTATACGTACGGAGCCTATGAGGGAGATCAACAAATGTCTTTTTCAGGCTCTCAATATGATGTGTCTAAAAGACCGCATGATGATTATTTGATTTCGCCGAGATTTAATCTCGATGCAACCAAAATTTATAAGTTAAAATATCATTATAAGACAAATACTTATTACAAAAATGATTTTGAGGTGGCTCTTTCCACGACAGGAGTTAATCCTGCTGATTTTACTAAAGTTTTATTGACCAAAAAAGGCTATATGAATGACAAGTGGGAAGAAGAAAAAATTATTATTGGTGGAGTTGATGGCATTATCAATGTAGCTTGGCATGTCAACGCTAATGATGAAGGAAGTAATTTGTATGTAGATAATGTTTTCCTAGAAGAGGTAGCTTGTCCTGAACCGATGAATCTAGGCGTTAAAAATATCGACATAGATAAGGCGACTATATTTTGGCAGGATGATTTTGGCAAAGATTGGGAATACGTAGTTCAGCGATCAGGGGGGAATGTTCCTTCGTCGGGCACAGGAACTAAAACCAAGGAGATCGCGGTTACATCTGATAAAAACGGAGATGCATTGGAAGCCAATACGGAGTATGAATTTTACGTTCGTACCAGCTGTGGAAGTGGCAAAGAAGGAGAGTGGTCCGGACCGTATAAGTTTAGGACAGCTTGTTCTGTATTTACGACTCCTTTCTGGGAAGGATTTAACAGTAAATCAGAAGGTATTTATTGTTGGACAATCCTTGATATGAATGGCGATGGAACAAGCAGTTCCGGAATGTGGCGTCAATATAATTATAGCCAGTATGAAGGGTCGCATGCTATGTACTTCTATGTTTATGACTATATTAATACAGTTAGCACAGATGACTGGTTGATTTCTCCTGTTTTTAACTTTAATCCAGGTAAAATTTACCGCTTAAAGTATCATTATAAAGCAAATTCATATAATGCCAGTAATAATTTTGAAGTTTTGGCGTCCAGTAGCGGAATTAAACCGACTGACTTTATAAAAGAAATAGTAAAGGATAAAGTTTACACAAATGACAATTATATAGAGGAAAAGGTGTTTATTGCCGGGTTAAGCGGAAGTGTTAATCTGGCCTGGCACGTAAAAGGCATGGGGTCCAAGACTCTTTATATCGACAATGTGTTTGTGGAGGAGGTTACAGGGTGTCCGGAACCTTTAAATCTGGAGGTAAAAGACATCGATAAGAGAGAAGCTACTATTTTGTGGACTGATGATTTTGGAGCTTCTAAATGGGAATACACAGTTCAAAAAGCCGGAGAGGGGCTGCCGACAGGGTCAGGTACAGCTACTACTCAAAAAGAAAATGTGGTTACAGCAGATGCTTCGGGCACTTCATTGGAACCCAATACAGACTATGAATATTATGTGCGTACGGATTGCGGCAATGGAGAATACAGTATTTGGGCAGGACCTTTTGTATTTGTAACACTTTGCGATGTTTATACGGTACCATTTTGGGAAGGGTTTAATTCTGACTCCCAAACATCGAGATGCTGGGAGATAATTGATGCTGATAATAATGGTGCGATGTGGGGTCAAAACAATTACAGTATGTATGAGGGAGATGGAGTAATGTCTTTCAACGGTTCAGGAAACCCAAGTGATGATTGGTTAATATCTCCGACAATTGTGTTAGACGGCGGCATGTACGTGTTAAAGTACCACCATCAGACCGCATCGTATTATGATAATAAGTTTGAGATTTTGGCATCTGTGACCGGAACCGATACAGCAGATTTTACTACGGTTATAAAACCAAGTCAGACATATAAAAATGATAAATACACAGAGGATGTAGTCTTTTTTAACGGTATTATCGGGGATGCTAATATTGCATGGAGAGTAACTACTTCTGGATATTCAAGTGTTTATTTAGACAATGTTTTCTTGAAAAAAGTAGAAACCTGTCCGGAGCCTTATTACATAAAAGTAAGTAATCAAACTTCTACAACCATGGATGTGGAGTGGGAACAATACGGTGATTCTACAGAATGGGAGGTTATTGTGGTCAATTACGGAGAAGACGCAACGGCTACACCGGTTCAGACGGTCACTGTAACAGGTACACCCAAAACAACGGTAACAGGACTTGGTTCAGGCAAGGCATATACTATTTACGTGAGAGCAAAATGTACAGATGGTAAATCTTACAGTGATTGGGGATCGCCAGTCATAGGAGGAACTAAAATCGGAGCTAATGATGATTGCGTTGGAGCGATTAATATTCCTGTAAATAAAACGACAGCATGCGAAAAAACAGTAAGTGTGAGCACTAACGGAGCGACGATGTCTTCTATTGCTAATGTGTGTAACGCATGGGGTTTTCAGTTTGATATTTGGTTTGAGTTTACAGCTACCTCAACAGCGCATATGCTAAGAGCGTTGGATGTAAAAGATTTACTCAATGCATGGAGTCCGAATATAGAGGTTGCTTTGTTTGACCAGGATTGCAGTACCATGGCGTCGCCTGCAGGAGCGTCTTTGGAATGTTTTTCTATGTCAGAGTGGAGAGGATATCAGGCTTTGCTAACCGGTTTGATACCTGGTCAGAAATACTATCTTCGCATAGGTGGGTCGAGTCCGACACAATTGTTATTTAACTTGTGTTTAACTTCCTATGACGGAGGATATTTGGAAGTAAGCCCCAGCGGTGAAAAATACTCTGTTGAGGAGCTTATAAACGATGTATTGATCAATTCCAATTGCGATTTGGTTTCCAATGTAAGATATCAGGCAGGAGACGGTACTAATGGCATGAATACACTGGCTTATTTTAACCGGGGAGATTCTGATTTTCCTTTCGAAGAGGGTATTGTTTTAGCCACACACGGTTCAGAGTATATTGCGGGACCTTACAGAGGGTTTGAAGCCTTTAAGCCGCGTATTCCATTTTGGACAGGTGACCCGGATTTAAATGAAGTGATTGATCAGGTTGGAGGAGCTGGTTTTGGCAGTCAGAAGGCAGTAGCTGTCTTGGAATTTGATTTTATTCCGGTAAAAGATTCTATTAAGTTTGAATATTTGTTTGTATCGGATAGTTTTAATAGAGGATGTGCTGTGGTTTGCCAGCCGGGAGGAGCATTATTTGCAGCTTGGCTGACTGAGATAGAAACAGGAGAAGGGCAGAATCTGGCATTAGTTCCGGGTACAACAGATCCTATAGCCATTTCTACGATTAGAGATAATCAAAAATCAGGTGCTAGTTGTGAGAGTACTAACCCGGAGTATTACTGGAGAAACTATGATAACAATCAAGATGATCCTTTGTCAGCTCCTGTTAATTATACAGGGATGACTGTTCCGATGAGTTCGGAGACCGTTGCGGTTAAACCAGGTAAAAAATACCATATCAAATTAGCCATAGCAGATTTTTGCGGTTTCTTGGCAGATGCTTCAGCAGTGTTTTTTAATGCGGGTAGTTTTGATTTGGGGAATTTGGATTTGGGTGCTGATTTATTAGTAGAGACAGACAATGCACTATGTGGAGGAGAATGTGTTACATTGAAATCCGGTTTAACTTCTGAGGATGTGGAGATCCAATGGTATAAAGATGATGTAGCTATAGCGGGAGCCACTCAACCAAATTATGAAGCTTGTGAATTTGGAACCTATAAAGTTGTTGGAAGGTATCCGGATATAAACTGTGAAGTTATAGGATCTGTTAAAGTAGAGATTTATCCTGCTATTTCTAAAGTGGTTTACAAGCCGGCAGAACTTGAAGTTTGCAGATATTCACTCAAAGAAAGAACAGTGGATTTATCAGGTGTAGAAGCAGAAATGTTTGCAGAGGTTAAACGAGAAGATTATACTACAGCTTATTATTTGACACAAGAAGAAGCTGCACAGGGAAGTGGAAATGTTATTGAAAATACATCAGCTTATGTTGTAGAAGGAGAGGAAGATTCAAATGTTTACATCCGTATAGAAGATACTCGTACGGGCTGCTACGAAGTATTTATTTTGCGTATTAAGGTAGAACAAGGAGCTGTTCCTTCTAAACCTGAAAACGTTGCAGTATGCGCAGAATATGTATTCCCACAAGTCAACGGCGATCAGTATTATTATACCGAACCGGGTGGTCAGGGCAAAGAATACCAGGTTGGAGATGTTTTGGCCGAACCGGGTGAACACGTGATATATTTGTTGCAATTAAACAGTGATGAGGGATGTTATGAAGAAACAGCTTATAAAGTAAACATTACAGCCCCTGTAGTGGCAGATATATTTGAAAATGCAACACCAAGTTGTGAATTGTATCAACTGAAACCACTTTCAGAACATAATAAATATTTTGAAGAACC
>NZ_SOAG01000013.1 GCF_004364575.1 Myroides indicus
CAATGGCACGGACAAAATAAACAAGGCAAACAGCTTCCGGATGGAACGTATTATTATGTAATTATCGCCCACGGTAAAACGCGAACCGGATGGGTGCAGATCAATAAATAACTTATTAGTTTTTTTGGTTAGATTTGGTTATCCCCGGATAAGTATTTTGTAATTTTACTTACCGGGGATTAACTTTAAAAAATCGAGAGCAATCGAACAAAAATTGTATTTATGATTAACCTTTATAATAAATAACAATCACATTCTAAACACTATCTTTGTGCTACTTCAAAAAAATAATTTCAAAAACAATGGAATCAATTAAAGTTGTAGCTTTTGATGCAGATGATACACTTTGGGTCAATGAACCTTTTTTCAGCAATGCAGAACGCGAATTCTGCATTCTAATGGAAGATTACCTTACCCATCAGAGCATTTCCCAAATATTGTTTAAAACCCAGATAGATAATTTACCCTTATACGGTTATGGCATAAAAGGCTTTACTCTTTCAATGATTGAAGCAGCAAACTACATTTCTAAAGGTACTATAAAAGCTAATACAATAGAAAAAATCCTCAATATAGGAAAAGAATTACTCACTAAGCCGATTGAACTGTTAGATGATGTAGAGGATATTTTAGGCGAATTGCAAGGCAAATACCGTTTAGTAGTAGCTACAAAAGGAGATTTAAAAGATCAGCATCGAAAACTGCATAAATCGGGATTAGGTCCTTATTTTCACCATATTGAAGTAATGACAGATAAGGAAAAAATAGATTATGAAAAATTGCTCAAACGCTTGGATGTACAACCAAAGGAGTTTATTATGATTGGCAACTCGCTGCGCTCGGATGTTTTACCTGTTTTAGAATTAGGAGCCTATGCCGTACATGTTCCGTTTCATACGACTTGGTTGCATGAACATATTGACCACGCTGTGGAACATGCTAATTTCAAAACCATTACAAAGCTATCAGAAATTAAAAAAATATTGCTGTAACATAAAAAACTCCTTCTCATAACAGTGGAAGGAGTTTTTTATTTCTTTTTCATAGCAAGATTTCCCATCAAAAACGATATCCTAAATACAATCCAAAAGTTTGATTATATATTTTTATATCCTTCATTCCTTTATTTTTATCTACTCCAAATGTATTGGCATTATCAAAAATACTGGTAAACCCTTTTGTATATTTAATTCCAAGAACCATGCCAAATTCAAATTGATACTCAATTCCAGCCGTGATTCCGTAATCCATTTTTTGTAAATATTTACTATCTTCTTGGTCATCTTCAGTAGAGCCAAAAATTCCGTGATCTTTATATGTTTTTCCTTCTTCATCTACAGCCGTAATCGAAGAGTACAACAACATATTGATATAAGGTCCTGCATACACTTGCAATCCCCCTATTTTAAACGTAGGGCTAATAGGATTCAAACGCAAACTGTGCATCTCTAACGTGGCATCAAACGTATGATCATCTAGCGATCGTTTAAAATCTGCGCCGTAATTCTGATAGTACAATTCGTGTTTTAATCCAAAATAAGTTCCGATACTATTATCTACACTTACGCCTACAAAAAAGTTATTGCGTTTATCTATTTTACCCTCTACGGCTAATTCATTCACGTCATCACCTTTTAGTGTGGATCGTAACCAACCCGCTTTTACACTAAAAGAGGTTCTTCCTTTTAGATCTTCATTGAAGTCCTGTGCTTTCATAGAAAGCCCAGTTAATACTATTAAACTGAATATAATGTGTTTCATCCTACGCTTCTTAAAAATCAATATCCCAAATTCCAACAGCTTTTTCTAACTCCACCAACGATTCTGCATAACCGAATAAAGTCTCTGCATACGCTTGTTGGGTTTCGTTATACGTACGCTGTGCATCTAACACTTCCAATAAGCTACTAGCACCACGTTGATAGCTATACTTAATTCCCTCAAATACTTGTTTAGCTTCATCTAACATGCCATTTTCAAAACGTTGAATTTGCTTTTGCTTGGTTAGATAATTGCGATACGCCTGAGTGATTTCTTTTTCCAATTCCAATTCTACCATGTCGTATTCCAACTCTGCTTGTCTTTCTTCATACAAAGCGGTTTTCAACCCTGCATCACGTCGATTTGAAAATTTCAAAGGAACCGAAATACCAGCTTTCACTACGGTATTCCCAGGTGTAGGAGCCACTGCATTTTTGACAAATGAATTGTTTTCAACCCCTAAATTCAACCCTAAATCAATCACGCGTTCTGCTCTCGCTAACGCAACTTGACGCCCCGCAACTACTTTATTTTGTTGAGCAACTAGAAAATCTGCACGATTATTCTGAGCGGTTACAATAAGATCCTCCAAAGCAAACAATCGAACGAATTGATTAAAATCCCCTACGGGTAGATAAATCGAATCAATTCGACGTGCACTAATGATGTTGCGCACTTCAATCAAACTATTTTCCCAAGCATCATCTGCATCTTGTAAGTCATTAAGCATCGACTTGGCTTCCAACTTACTTTGAATCGCATCGACTTGGCTAATTTGTCCCAAAGAATAGCGAATACTATCCGATTGGGCTACCTGACGCATTGATTCATACGAATCCTTTTGAATATCATACAACATCTTGTTTTGCATGGCCTCCAAAAAGGTAATCGTTGATTCTGCACGCAGCGTGTGAAAGAATTCTTGCAATTCTAATTCTGCTAATACTTTCTGATCGTGTGCTAAGTTCTTTCTTGCTTTTCGCTTTCCTCCAAGCTCCAAATCCCAAGATAATTCCGCTTCAAATCCATACCCCATTTGCATGCGCTTCTGCTGATTATCTGCCCAACCAAAACTCAATTCTGGATCGGGAAATGCTTTAGCTGCTTGTACTTCTGCCTCTGCAATGTTGATATTATACTTTTCTGCAGCATAGCTCAAGTTGTTTACTACCATTTTGGATAGAAACTCCTTATAGGTCAGTGTGCTTTTATTTGTCGCTTCCTCCGTATGCCCATTTTGCGCATACATCGTGCTGCCGCAAACGATTGACATCGCACTTATACTTATATATTTCTTTATAATATTCATCTCAATGCTAGTTTTCTTCTGTTTCCTCTACTTTCACAAAGTCACTGTCTTTTCCCCATTTGCGTTCTACTAAATAATACAAAGCAGGCAATACAAAAAGGGTTAAGATAGTAGCGAATAACAATCCATATACAATTACTGTTGCCAATGGACGTTGAACATCTGAACCGATTCCCGTTGCCATAGAAGCAGGGAATAATCCCAAAACCGCTACAGTTGCGGTCATTAATACCGGTCTAAATCGCTGTTCCGCTCCCAACAATACAGCTTCTAACAGGGCATGTCCTTTCTTGCGCAAGTCATTAATATGAGAAATCATAATCACTCCATTCTGAATTGCGACCCCAAAGAGTGCAATAAATCCAACGGCTGAAGACACGTTCAAGGACATTCCTCTCACATTCAAGGCTAACATTCCTCCAAAAAGAGCCAAAGGAACTACAACCATCAATAATCCTGCTTGTCTGAATTGACCAAATGCTCCATATAGTAACACAAACATCAAACACAAAGTAAGCGGAATGATAATCGCCAAACGGTTGTATGCACGGTGTTGATTTTCAAATTGTCCTCCCCACTCAATGTGGAATTTATTGTGATCATATGTAATGTTGTCCTCTATTTTTTGTTGGGCTTCTTTCAATAAAGAACCTAAATCGCGGTTACGAACGTTTAATTTCACTGTTAAATGACGTCTATTCATCTCACGTGTAATTGTACTTTCTCCTGTACTTGTTTTTACATCCGCCACTTGTGACAATGGAATCTTCGCTCCACTACTCGAAGTCAACATTAGATTGGCAATCTTTTCTGGTGTATTTCTACTCTCTTCCGTATAACGCGCACTAATATCATACACCTTATTTCCAATAAAGATTTGAGAAATCGCTTTTCCACCAATCGCAACTTCAATCAATTCCGCTACATCCGCTACATTCAATCCATATTGTGCAATTTTATCTCGATTGGCATGAATTTGTAATTGTGGTAAAGGAGGTTCTTGATCAATCGCTAAATCTACTGCGCCATCTACTGTTTTCAATGTTCCTAGTACTTCATTGGCAATACGTCTAGTTTCGTGGAAATCTTCTCCATACACTTTAACCACTAATTCACTATGTGCTCCAGAAATCTTATCCATTACACCGTCAATCATTGGCTGTGCGAATCCTACTGTAAATCCAGGAAGCGATTCATATTCTGCAGCCAATTCTTCAATTAGGTCATTTTTCGTTTTGCCTCTTGGCCATTCTTTATAAGGTTTGATTCCAATAGAGCACTCAAAATGGGAAGGCGTAAATGGATCCGTACCATCGTCATTTCGTCCAGCTTGCACCATAACATAAGTCACCTCTTCGTACTTCATTGTTCTTGCACGTAGTGTGTCACTCATCTCTTTGGATTTCTCCAAGGAAATTCCTGGAGGTAAAGTCACCTGTAACCAAATAGATCCTTCATCTAGAGGCGGTAAAAAGTCTTTCCCCACTTTTACCGTTAATCCAACTGTAATCGCCAATACAATAACAATGGGTAAAAACACTTGTTTCGGTCTTTTCATAATCTTTTCAATGCGATTATGATACAATCCCGTTAGTTTTTCCAACCATTTATTGTGGTATATTTTTCTCGGTTTTTTATACACCGCATAAGCCAACCCTGGGATTAAGAATAGCGCTACTAAAAGAGCCCCCAACAAAGCAAATCCTACGGTAAATGCCATGGGCGTAAATAATTTCTTTTCTACGCGCTCAAAAGCAAAAAGAGGTAAATAGGCCGTGATAATAATAATCGTTGCGAAAAATACAGGCTTTGCTACTTCTTTCGTACGTTGTGCAATTGATTTCTCTTTTAGTTCTTCATTCGGATTATCTTCTCGCTTCTTGAGGATGGACTCCATCATCACAATGGCACCATCGACAATAATACCAAAGTCAATCGCTCCTAAAGACAATAAATTTGCTGGAATATCGGTGAAATGCATTAAGATAAAAGCAAACAAAAGCGATACAGGAATGGTGATTGCTACAAGTAAAGCTCCTCTCCAACTACCCAAGAACACAATTAATACGATAATCACTAAGCTAATTCCTTCAATCAACGTGGTTGATACGGTATGTAGCGTCGTATCTACTAATTCTGTACGGTCTAAAAACGTGTGAATCTTAACGCCTTCTGGCAGTAATTCGTTGTTTAATTCATCTACATATTGGTGGATTTTATCTAGTACTACTGATGGATTTTCTCCTTTCAATAAAAGGACAATCCCTTCAATACTATCGGAGTAATTACGCTCTTTATCAGAATAACCTAAAACTCCTTTGCGCTCGACATTTCCATATTTTAAACGACCTAAATCTTTTAAGAAAATGGGAATACCATTATCCGCTTTTACAACGATTTTTCCTAAATCTTCTAAATCCTTCACCAACCCAATTCCGCGAACAACATAACCTAAATCTCCACGTGTTAACACACTTCCTCCAGAGTTTACGTTGTTTTCTTCAATTGTTTCCGTTACATCACTTAATGATAAATCGTATTGTTCTAATTTATGTGGGTCTAATTCAATTTGAAATTGAGTCGTAATCCCTCCAAAATTCGTTACTTCTGCTACACCTGAAACTTGATTTAATTTCGGAATAATCACAAAATTTTGAATATCCGTAAGCTCGCGTAAACTATACCCATCCCCTTCGATAATATAGCGATATACTTCTCCAATTGGCGAGGTTAAAGGATCTAATTCAGGAACAGCTTCATAAGGCAATTCCACTGCATTTAGGCGTTCTTGAATACGTTGACGAGCAAAATAATCATCGACTCCATCCTCAAAAACAAGCGTAATCATGGATAGTCCGAACGTACTATTACTGCGCATCACGTGCATCCCTGGCATTCCATTTAATGCACGCTCAATGGGAATTGTAATCTGTAATTCAATTTCTTCAGCAGCTAAGCCTGGTACTTGCGTCACTACTTGTGAGGTTGTATCTGCAATATCGGGATAAGCTTCTATGGATAATTGCTTCCAAGAATAATAACCGAAGATACACAGTAAGCCAAACAAAGCAGCAACAAGCCATCTTTTGTGTATAGCTGTATCTATTATATTTTTTTTCATTTTTTTGCTGTTTTATAGGATTACTACAGTTGTGGTAAGTAAATACCTCCTTCGCTAACGATTTTGTCTCCTTTTTCTAAACCAGATAAGATAACGGTCTGATTGCCTGACACTCCACCGATAACTACATTTTTACGGATGTATTCGTTTGGTGCTACTTCAACAAAAACGAAAGAATCATCTTCTCCTTGTAATACGGCTCTAGAAGGAACTAAAATCACTTTTTCTGGTTGATCAATGAAACGTACATTCACATACATGCCTGGTTTTAACTTGCGATCGTTGTTATTTACTTCAATTAACACATCGATACTTCTCGTTTCTTCATCTACAATTTCATTCACATGGTAAATGGTTCCCTCGATAGGCTCACCTGGATAAGCAGATAACTCTATTTGAACTTTATTCAACTTGGTCAAATGTTGGATGTCTTTTTCTTTGACTTTTCCTACAATCCAAATTTTGTTCAATGCAGCAATTTTAATTACAGGATCTGCATCATCATTGATGTACTGCCCCAATACAATATTGTTTTCCAATACTTCCCCTTCAATAGGAGAACGCACAATTAATGGCTGTCCTAAAACCAAAGAGGTCGGTTGAACATTATATATTTTGATGGCGGCCGTAGCATTATCAAAAGCAGCTTTTGCCATTGAGTTTTCCGTTTCAGCTTCTTCATACTCTTGGCGAACTCCAACTCCGTTCGCTAATAAGTCTGCTTGTCTTTTTAAATTCAAAGACGTTTGCTTGTATTCTTGTTTGGAATCAAAGTAATCCTTTTGTGCTTCGAAATAATCTAGTGAAGACACTTCAAATAAAGGTTGGTTCACACTTACCTTTTGACCCAATTTGATAAACGATTTGATAATTCTCCCTGAAAAAGGAGAGGCAATCTCCGCATAATGGTTCGGTATTGCTTTTACTAAACCTGCAGTTACTAAATCAAAAGTAAAATCTTCTACTTCTACTTCTGTCACTTTAATTCTGCCTTTGAGGTTTGAATTTTCTGTTAAGGAAATGACCTGATTATTCACTTGGTATGGTGCAACGTCACTGGTTTGTTCCTTTTTATCAGAGCAAAAACTCAATAATACACAAAGGCATATTATAAGAAAAAATGATAGTTTTTGTTTCATGGTATCTGTATATTTATTTGCGAGTTAATTGTAAAATTGATTCTAACGACTACTTAATAAGATTTTCTTTCCCAAGTGACTTCAGAAACCCCATATTCTAAAGAAACTTTACTAGTTATTTTTTCCAGAACCTCATCTTTATTTCCTATCCCAAACATTTCAAATTTTAGATATGAAAAAGCAGGATTGCCGTTATCGGTACTCTTAAGTGATTTTAACTGCAAATCTTTATGGTCTTTGAGGTTTTCAAGAACCAGCATACGGACGTGGTTTTCAACCTGTTCTTTACATCCTACAATAACTTCATAACAAACTTCTGCTGAATCACTTTCTGTTTGAAAAGAAATTTTATTAACAAAAGTTCCTATAGGGCGCAACAAAACGTGAACTAAAACGATAAAAACTGCCATAACAATTGCTTCTTGCCAAAGTCCTACACCACACATTGACCCCACTGATGCTGAACACCAAATAGTAGCGGCAGTATTTAGCCCTCTAATGCTAAATCCGTCTTTCATGATAACTCCGGCCCCTAAAAAACCTATTCCGCTAACAACATAAGAGGCAACTCTGCCTACAGCGTCTCCGCCAATTTGATAAGACATTAAAACAAATCCGGCAGCTCCTATACACACCAGAGTATTTGTTCTCAATCCAGCACTTTTTTGCAAAATTTGTCTTTCTACACCTACAATTGCTCCTAAAACAAAAGCAAGCGATAATCTGAAAATAAAAACTGTAATAGTCATAATAACACTCTTTTTCCCTCTTGAAAAAAGTTGTTATTAACTCATTACAAGAGAGTATTAATAATCTAATACTAACAAGGGATCACTATTTTGTTTCTTTATTTGTTTGGTGCAAAATTATTAACGGAGCGATTCGGTTGCTATTAGAAAGCCTTTAGAAAATAATTAGAATCCTATTAGAGAAACTTTAAAATCTATAGAACGTTATTAGTAAAATCCATTTTTTCTATAATCAATTTTATTTTTGAGCAAATTGTTCATAGGCTTTCGCTTGTAAAATGTAAAAAGAGTCTCTTATTTTTTACTCAATCTTACTTATTGAATTAACTTTAAGAATGGAGCGATTGCTGCAAGATGTACCTATGGTAAAACTCTTTAAATAAAATATTTATAATTGTAAGTTTTAAAAATACACACTAAAAATAGTTCCTTTGCCTACTTCCGAATCTACATAAATTTTGGCTTTGTGTAAATCTATAATTTTTTTGGTCAAAGCAAGTCCGATTCCGTTTCCGCCAGTATAATTTTTATTTTTCCCTCTGAAAAACGGTATAAAAATGCGCGTTAGATCTTCAGGATTTATGCCCTCCCCTTTATCTATAATCATCAGCTTAAGTTTTTCAAGATGATAAGACAATTTGATCTTGCACTGCCGATCTTTAGAAAATTTACAAGCATTTTCCAAAAGGTTTAAAACAGCAACTTCTAAAAGGTATGGATTTCCATTAACCGAAAGTAATTCTTCGCGATCAAGACTCTCGTCAATCACAAAATTAAACGTATAAGAAGGGTTTGCTTTTTGCAATTTTTGACAGGCGTTCAGTACCACTTCGTCCATCCTTGTTGGCTTAAAGTTTATTTCTTCGGGGTCATAGCTCGCCTTGGCAAAATCCAGCAAACTGTCAGACAAACGAACAATCTTCTTAGCATCTGAAAGCGTATTTCGCAGTGTTTCAATATAATATATTTTATCCTGTTCTTTACTCAATGCCAATTCCGTTTCCGTTATAACGGCAGCAAGAGGTGTGCGCAGTTCGTGTGAAATATTGGAAACAAACTGCTTTTGTGCGACAAATGAATCTTCCAACCGATCCAACATATCATTAAATGCTCCAACAAGCTCTGCTAATTCATCCTGCTGATTCTCAACAGAAATTCTCAAATCCAGATTAGACGCTTTTATCTTGTCTATCTCCCGATTGATATTTTGAAGTGGTTGTAGTATTTTTTGCGCAAAAAATACACCTGCAAAATAAATTAACACTAATCCTATAACTACCAAAATTAAGCTGGTATAAAGCAAATTCTGTAACTTCGTATAACCGTACTCATCTAATGCCGTTGCAGTAATGATATAATTTTGATTGCCATATGAATAAGTAAAACCGATTACCTGCCATTTATCCTGAAAAAATCGGATTTTTTTGTTTTTTATAATCTCATCAATTAATTCCGGAGTTTCCTTTACCCTGTCTATTTCTGCAGCATCGTGATACAACAAATTAAAATTGTAATCGTACAAAGCAACTTCAACTTCATTAATAATTTCACTGTTGTTTTTGTAAATTTTGTGCAGAATGGACGGCTTTACTTTGGCTTCTAAAAACACCTTAGCCTTAGTAATGGCCTCTTTTTCCAGCTCCTCATAAAATTCCGTTTTTCGGTTTTGAGCAGAAGACCAATAAACCACCGCTGCAAAAATCAATAATATTGATGCAGCTACAACAGAAAACCAAAGGGTTAATCGCGTTTTAATTTTCATTTTTCTTCAAAATAAAACCCATGCCAGATTTAGTATGAATAATTTTTTTAGCAGGATCTTTATCAATCTTTTTTCTCAAATAGTTAATGTAGACATCTATAAAATTAGTACCTGTATCAAAATGCATATTCCATACTTTTTCAGAAATTTCAGATCGAGACAATACCCGTTCCGGATTTTCCATCATATACTGCAATAAATTAAATTCCTTAGGCGTAAGGTGGATCTGCTCTCCGCCGCGCTTAAAATTTTTCTCATTTAAATCAAGTTCTAAATCAGCGTAGGTTAGCACGGACAAAGAGTTTGTGTCCATTTGCTCAAACCGTTTAATCAACGCTCTTATTCTTACATATAGCTCTCTTAATTCAAAAGGTTTTACCAAATAATCGTCAGCTCCCGCATCAAAACCATCTACTTTATCATCTGTTGTTCCTAGAGCAGTCAGCATAATAACCGGTACATGCGGAATGCTTTTCTTGAATTCTTTACACAAATCAATACCATTGACTTCTGGCAAAACAACATCGGTAATAATTAAATCGTACTTTTTACTCAATGCAAGTTTTTTACCCATATAGCCATCGTATGCTATATCAGCACTGTAAGATTGTTCCTCTAAGCTTCTTTGCAGCAAATCTGCAACCCGCACATCATCCTCAACAATCAAAATATGTTTCATAACTTCGTTTTTTGAGAATTAATGGCAAGTTAACGCTTTTTGGAAAACACTTTACCAAAGAAACCTCTAAAGTTTATTTACCACCTAAAAGCAGTAGTTCCGAAACTATAATTTCGGTGACATAACGCTTATTTCCCTCTTTGTCGTCAAAACTTCGGTTGACCAATTTGCCTTCTACAGCAACTTCTTTTCCCTTTACAACGTATTTTTCAGCTATTTCGGCAAGCTTCCCCCACATAATTACATTGTGCCACTGGGTGTTTTCTACCTTTTCATTCTTATCATTGTAATACACTTCGTTAATCGCCATTGAAAAGGAAGCTTTTTTTCGATCCTGCTCAAAAGCTTTGATTTCCGGATCTTGTCCTACTCGTCCAATAAGTTGAACTCTGTTTTTTAATGAACTCATAATCTTTATTTTAATTAGTTAATTTCAATATTTACAGCCACAAAAAGCAAGCCATTATTAACATATTTTTAAAACACACGTCAATTAGCCAGAGAATATTTTAAACTTTCTTTGTAAATTGCATCAAAAAAATATGGATTCTACGATAAATAAAGTCGAACTTAGAAATCTGCGCCTTGACGACTATTTAGAATTAAAACGCTCCATGGTTGAATCCTACAAAGAGCTTGAAGATTCGTTTTGGTACAAAAAAGAAATAGAAAAACTATTAAAAGCTTTCCCTGAGGGACAGCTGGTTATTTTAGTAGATGATGTCGTTGTTGGTTCTGCTCTATCGCTTATTGTAGATGAAAAACAAGCCATGTCTTCTCATACTTATGAGCAGATTACCGGAAATTTTACTTTTAAAACTCACAATCCTGAAGGTGATATTTTATACGGCATAGACGTTTTTATTCATCCCAAATACAGAGGATTAAGGCTTGGACGACGATTATACGATGCACGGAAAGAAATCTGTGAACAGTTAAATCTAAAGTCAATTGTTTTTGCCGGACGCATTCCAAATTATTCAAAATATGCCGGAGAACTCACGCCAAAACAATACCTCGACAAAGTAAAAAGCAAAGAAATTCACGATCCGGTTATGTCGTTTCAAATGGCAAATGATTTTCACATTGTTCGCTTAATGCGCAATTATCTGGAGGGTGACAAAAGTTCTAAAGAATATGCCGTATTATTGGAATGGAACAATATTTATTACGAAAAGGAAGTACAGCTGATTAACACCAAAAAAAGTGTTATACGGCTGGGACTTATCCAATGGCAGATGCGTCCGTTAAACGATTTAGAGGAGTTTTTTGATCAGGCAGAATTTTTTATCAATGCCGTATCCGACTATGAAAGCGACTTCGCTATGTTTCCTGAACTTTTTATCGCTCCGCTTATGGCAGACTACAATCACCTGTCTGAAGCAGATGCAATCAGGGAGCTTGCCCGATATACGGAATCTATCAAAAAGAAATTTCAAGAATTTGCCATATCCTATAACATCAATATCATTTCGGGCAGTATGCCGTATCTGTCTCCCGAAGGAGTCCTCTATAACGTAGGTTTTTTATGCAAGAGAGACGGAACTTACGAAATGTATTCCAAAATTCACATTACACCAAACGAAACCCATTATTGGGGAATGAAAGGCGGTTCAAAAATCCAAACTTTTGATACCGATTGCGGTAAAATAGGTATTATGATTTGTTATGATATTGAATTTCCGGAATTATCGCGGCTGTTGTCTGACGAAGGAATGGAAATACTATTTGTTCCTTTTTTAACTGATACTCAAAATGGCTATACCCGTGTTAGAAACTGCGCTGCAGCCAGAGCTATCGAAAACGAATGCTATGTAGCCATTGCCGGGTGTGTGGGTAACTTGCCTAAGGTAAACAATATGGACATTCAATTTGCGCAGGCAGCCGTATTTACTCCGTCTGACTTTGCCTTTCCTACAAACGGCGTAAAGGCAGAAGCAACCCCAAATACTGAAATGACATTAATTGTGGATGTAAATGTAGATCTGCTTAAAGAATTACACGAGCACGGGAGCGTCCAAATCAAAAAAGACAGACGAACCGATTTGTATCAGACTAAAAAACTAAAATAATTTAGCTCTCAGTAAAATATATAAAACTGCTTTTTATTTAAAGCAGTTTTTTATTTTGCCTGCATGAAAATAAGCAAGATTCATAGCACTATTTTTTCTTGTCTTATGACAATTTTTTTACAAAAAAACCTTAATACCTTGTTTGTCAAAATTATCTGTCCTAAATTCTAGTCAGAAAAAAGTGCCCAACAGAAAAACCTTTTATTATTAATCAAATATGAAACTAACAGCAAAAGCCTCTCTCCAAATCCAAAAACCGATAAATGACGTTTTTGAAGCTATTGTAGATTCTGAAAAAATAGCGAGATATTTTATTTCGGAAAGCAGTGGAAGAATGGAATCCGGAAAAGAAATTATATGGGAATTCGGAGACTTTCCCGGTAAATTTCCCGTACAAGTGATAGAAGTTCAACTTAATAAGTTTGTATCCTTTATTTGGGATAAAGAAACTGTTGTAAGTATTACTCTGACAGAGCAATCCGACAAAAGCACCGTAATAAAAGTTAGTGAAGGAGAAAAGGAATTAACCGAAAAAAACCTCGAATGGTGTATTGGAAATACATTTGGCTGGGCAAATTTTCTCGATTGTATGAAAGCTTATTTGGAATACGGAATTAATCTTCGAAAGGGGGCTTTTGAATATATGAAAAAATAAAGGCTAAACATATCAAAGTATCAAGATTTTCTAACGAAATACCCTCTGATTTTTAATAAAACAAATGGTAAAACGGTTGTATTAATGAAAAATATGGCAATCCGGAAATGGTTGAAAAAATGGTATAAGATAACCACAAAAAAGGATTTTCGTTGCAACTTAGCAACTTAGACAAGATTTTAAAAACAAAATAAAATGGCAAAACAAATTTTTATCAATTTAGCAGTAAAAGACCTTACAAAATCAATGGATTTTTATACAGCCTTAGGGTTTACAAACAATCATCAATTTTCAGACGACACAGCAAAATGCATGGTGTGGAGCGAAGCTATTTATGTCATGCTTTTGACTCACGAAAAGTTTTCAACCTTTGCAACCAAGCCTATTGCAGACACAAAGTCAAATTTGGCAGGACTTTTTTCACTTTCTGTTGAGCATTTGGAGGAAATGAGTAAAATAGTAGAAAGTGGAATTAAAGCAGGAGGAACCGAACCCAGCGAAATGAAAGATTACGGGTTTATGCAACAGCGAACAATCGAAGATTTTGACGGACATACCTGGGAAGTTTTTTATATGGACATGTCAAAGATGCCTACGGAATAAGCCTGAAAAACAATGCTATGAAAAGCAAGCTGATAAACAATAGCTACTGTGCTTTTTTGCGCGGAGTAAACGTAAAAGGAACAAACATGAAAATGGCGGAAGTCTGTTCTGTTTTTAAAAATACAGGAATGAAAAACGTATCGTCTGTGTTAGCTTCGGGAAATATTTTGTTTTCATCAGAAAAAAATAAAAACGAAGTAAAAAAACTGTTGGAAAAAGCTTTGTCTGAGCATTTTTCTTACGAGGCATTTTTGTTTATAAAAGATAAAATTGAAATAGAATCTATTTTAAGTAATAATCCTTTTAATCCTGATAGCAATTTTCACATTTATGGATTTGCAGGAATTGACGGAATTGAAAAAACATTAATGTCAGAATTTGAAAAAGCAGAAAAGACAGAAGGAGAAGAAGCAAAAATAATGATGGATAACTTCTATTGGAAAGTTCCGAAAGGCAATACGCTTGCATCGGAGTTAGGAAAAATACTGGGCAGAAAAAATCTTAAAAATGCTCTTACTTCTCGCAACCTTAACACTATTGAAAAAGTTCTGAAAAAAATGACAGACACTTAAAAGTAACCTTTACCTCTTAATTGAGTTTGTAGCAGTGAGTACCAACAGGAAAATAACGCATGATAATATTTAGTTCTCGTTGATCCGGCAGATATAAAAACTGCCAGTACAACAGTACATATGGATTACATGTCTACAGAACAGTCCTTACTTTTGGAATATACATGAAGAGCTTTTACTACCACTAAGATAATAATAAATTATGCGTGAAATCTCAAAACATATTTTAGAATATAACAATTCACAGACAAAAGAAGACAAAACTATCTGCGAATTACTTGCAAAAACTATCAGTATCTATCTTTCTGAAGCGGAAAACAAAATATGGCACGGACACCCCGTTTGGTTTTTGGATGGCAATCCAATAGTGGGATATTCCAAAGAAAAAAAGGGATTGCGATTGATGTTTTGGAGCGGCTCGGATTTTAATGAAGAAAAATTAAATATAAGAGGAAAAAAATTTAAAGATGCCTCTGTGTTTTACAATTCAAACGTTGAAGTTGATATCGAAGATCTTAAACGATGGCTTAAAAAATCGAAAGAAATACAATGGGATTATAAGAATATCGTAAAACGTAAAGGAGTTTTGAAACGATTAAAGTAAATTTGGCTCTAGACAAAACTTTAAATTTTAAACTAAAAATGATGAAAACACTTAAAAAAATTATTTTAATATTGCTGATAGTTCTTGCTATTCCATTGATTATTGCATTATTCGTCCCTAACGAATCTACAAGTGAAGGACAAGTCATTATCAACAAGCCCAAACAGGAAGTATTTGATTATATCAAATACGTAAAAAATCAAGATAATTTTGGTGTTTGGCAACTATCGGATACTGAAATGAAAACAACTTCCAAAGGAACAGACGGAACAGTTGGCTTTAAATACAGCTGGGACAGTAAAAAGCTCGGAAAAGGTGCACAGGTAATTACTAAAATTGTTGAAGGAGTAAGAATGGAATCGGATATGTTTTTTTACGATTTTGACGATACTCCAAGTAAAGCACATTTCACCGTTGAAGAGCAATCTCCTGACAAAACCCTTGTAAAATGGGGTGTTTCCTGGACAACACCTTATCCTTGGAACTTGATGAGCCTGTTTTATAATATGGATAAAGATTTTGAAAAAGGCTTAGAAAAACTAAAAGAGATTCTGGAATAGGATAAGGTTTATTTAAAACACAATCTCTTGAAATCGATTTCAAGAGATTGTGTTTGTTTTTATCAAGAACTCTCTCTTACTTATCTTTTTAAAATTTCATCTGCAATTTTTCCACTCCCATCTATTTTATGTTTAGGCATATCTAATTGGAGTATTTTAGCAATCAATGGGTAAATCTCCACATTTTGGAAAGGTTTTACTTTTCTTCCCTCAGCTATTTGCGGTCCATATGCTAAAAATATTGCCTGCATCTCTTTTACTTTTATCGGATCATATCCGTGACTTCCTGCAAGCTTGTGGTTGGTAAAATAATGCGGAGCTTTTGCAAGCAGTACAATATCTCCTACTCTGCCATAGACGTCATTTTTGCCTCCAAAATAAAACTCTTCCGGCAATTCATCGTGTAAATAAACATCATAATACTCCTTGTTTTTGCCTTCTTTCAACTGATTGTACCATTTTTTGATTTTGTCGCTTTTATTTTTATCCCTTTTTACAAAAACGCTGATATAAGTACCGTTTTTTACAATATCTAATTCTTCCGGATCTACTTTTACAGGAAAATCCAGTAAAACATCCTGGTCAATATTAATCATCCCGTGGTCAGATACAATAATGTAATTGACAGGTAATCCCGTTGAGTTCAATATATCGAATAATTTTTTCAAAGATTCATCTACAAAGTGTACAGCATCTTTTACTTCCGGTGAATCTGGTCCGTATTGATGTCCCGCATGATCTACTTCAGGCATATAAAAAGTAATAAAGTGCGGTCGGCTTTCTTGGGGCATATCCAACCAATTTTTCACTTCTTTTATTCTTTCATCTATCGGCGTTTTTTCTGAATAAGCATAATAATAAGTAGGCAGTGTCTCCTGAATAGGGGCTTCAGATCCCGGCCAATAATAACAAGCGGAAAGCATTTGCTGTTGTTCTGCCAAAACCCAGAGCGGAGTGCCACCGTACCAACTTGGATTACGGACTTCTTTTTCGTTTCGTAGCGAATATCTTGCTCCCGTTTTTTGATCCAGCATATTATTTCCTACCAAACCGTGATGAGCAGGATACATGCCTGTAACAATAGAGTAATGATTTGGAAATGTAACAGACGGATAAGACGGAATTAACGACTCAGCTCTCGCTCCTTTCTGCCCTATATTCTTTAAAAACTCTAATTCATATTTCTCAATGTAATCATATCTGAAACCATCAATAGATATTAAAACCACATAGGGTTTTTTCATTTGCTCCTCACTGTTTTTACGTTGTTTAACAACAATTTGATTTTCTTTATTTTGGGCTGAAACCGGAAAACTGGAAACGACCAATGCAAAAACTAAAAAAGGGAAAATTATTTTTTTCATTGTATTATATTATGCTTTTATCTATCAAATATCAAAAGATTAATTCAAGCTCCCAAAGTAATTGCTTACATTTATAACAAATTTAATCTTAAAGTATTATTTGTATTATGGCAAAAATAGCAGTTTTAGGATGCGGATGGTTGGGAATGCCGTTGGCTGAGCATTTAGTCGAGCTTGGATATGAAGTAAATGGCTCGACTACCAGCCTAGCTAAACTAAATCTTTTGGAAACTATTTCTGTAAAACCGTATTATATTGATCTCGAAAATGACAAAACAGAATATTTAGATCTTTTTCTTGACAAGGTAGACCTATTAATTATCACGATCCCTCCCCGAATGAATGAGGAGCATCCTACTTACAGTACAAATTTTGAAAAACTTATGCCGTATCTGCAAAGAAATAACGTAAATAAAGTTATCATGATGAGTTCTGTTTCTGTATATGCTCCAAATAAAGAAATTGTTACTGAAGAAACCCAGCAATATTCCCGCGAAAAAACAGCACAACAAATCCTAGATGCCGAACAAGTACTGCTAAGCAATTCATTTGTAAATGCGTGTATTCTTCGTTTAGGCGGATTATTCGGTCCGGATCGCAAACCAGTGCACTATATCTGTAAAAAAGCTTTTTTAGACAACCCTGAACTTCCGGTTAACATGATTCACCTAGCAGATATTATTTCTTTTACTACGGCAATTATACAAAACAGATTTCAGTCAGATTGTATCTACAATATCGTCTCCCCAAAATACAAAAGCAGACTGGATTATTACACTCAGCAAGCGAATGAAAATAATTTGGATCTTCCTCCTCTTGGAATCAACGATTGGGAAATGGCTCGAAAAGTATCCGGAAATAAAATTGCCGTTTACACCGGTAAAGATTATCAGTACTAGCTTGAATTTTTAGATGCAAAAACGTTTTTTCATTATTATTTTTAGTATATTGTCTGAACCAGAAACAAATAGTTATGAAAAAAATATTATTTCCTACAGACTACTCAGAAACTGCTAATAACGCTTTTAAATACGCTTTGCAACTGGCTGATTTTCATCAGGCTGATTTGTATGTGCTTCACGTATACGATCCCCCTGTTATTTCTGGACCGATAAGTCCTACTCTTGTAGACAATGTTATCAAAAAACACGAATTCGAAAAACTTGAACAAATACACGCACACAGCCCTACATTAAACAAAATACGTGAAGATTTGGGTTTACAGCATGTTGAAACCTTCTTTAAAGTCAAGGAAGGATTATTAATTCCGGAAATACAAAATGCTATAAAAGAAAACGAAATAGATTTCATTGTAATGGGAACAGACGGCAATTCTGGTTTTCATAAAAAAATATTGGGCACAAATACAATCAACACCATTTCCAAAGTAAATATTCCTGTTTTAAGTATTCCGAAAGAGGCATCCTATAAAAAGGTTGAATCAGTTATTTTTACTACTCTCTTTTCAAAAGATGAAGAAGCAACGCTGGACGTTATTGTTCAAAATGCAACAGAAAGAAACATGACTATAAAATGTGTACATATTACTCAGCCCAACTGCTTTACCTGTGATGATGTTTATCAACACTGGAAAGAAAAATACAAAAACTCACCGATTACTTTTCATATTTTTTCGGCAGCCGATACTGCAAAAAATCTGCTGACATTCATTCAAAATGAGACGGTAGATGTCGTCGCTATAGTGCAACGAAGTAAAGGCTTTTTTGAAAGCTTCTTTGCCAAAAGCACAACCCAGCGACTTGCTAAACAATTAAAAATTCCCTTTTTTGTCTATAAAGCACAACTTAAAGAATAGTCTTAACCCGTTTAAGACTATTTTTCTTCTTCTATTTCCACTGTATGAGTTTCCTTTTCTCGTTCAGTAATTAGAGGAATTTCATTATTTTCTTCTCCTAACAAAAAGCCCCACGGCTTTAAGCTTTTCACCCGATCAAATACTATTTTTAAAATTGCCAAAGAAGGTATCGTTAAAAGCATTCCAAAGATTCCCCACATCATTTCCCCTATTATCAAACCAATAACCACAACCAACGAGTTAACTTTTACTTTAGATCCCACAATTTTAGGCATCACAATATTTCCGTCTATCAGATGAATAACAATGTATGCCGAGATAACGAGTAAAACCTTTGTAGCAGATGCCGTTGCAAACGTAATTAAAACAGAAATGATCAATGCTACTAAAACACCGATATACGGCAAAACATTCAATACACCGGTAATGATTGCCAACATAAAGCTATATTTAATACCCATAACGGAAAAAGCAATCAGCGCCATGATACTTACAATTGCCATTTGCAGAATAAGTCCCATCAAGTATTTCTTAACCATATTTTGAATCTGCGTAACAATATCCAGCACTACTTCTTGGTGAGTTTCGCGGAAAGAAATCATTAAAAATTTGACTAAATGTCTTCTGTAAATCAATAAAAAAACCGCGTAGAGCAAGCTGAAAAATACAAACATTAGTACAGTGGACAAAGAAGAGACGGCTTTGCCTAACAGATTTGTTCCTGTATCCAAGGAATTAGAAGCTGCTTCTTCCAAATAGCTTATTTGGCGAACTTGTTCAATCCCGAATCGATTGTATATCCAATTTTGCACTATTCCTGCACTGTCCATCAGCTGTTTCTGAAAAGCAGGCCAATCTTCCTTCAACCCGGCAATCTGACTGCCAATCACAGCAAAAACTGATGCAATTATCACTACAAACAAAAACACAACCAGTAATGCAGACACGACTCGGGGGATTCTGATTCTGGTTTCCAAAAAATTACTTACCGGGATGAGTAAAACGGCTATTAATAAGCCTAAAAACATTGGTATTATATATTCTGGGCAACAATGGCAATATAGGCAAGTATAACTAAAGACAGCAGCACACAAGCCATTTTTACATAAAACGGTAAGGTTAAAAATTTATTCATAGCTCTTATTTATCTTGTTTGTAAAAACAGGTGTGTCTTTTATAAAAAAAAGCCAGAGCAGACGCTTTGGCTTTTGGATTAATCTTAATTTATAACCATCTCCGGAATGTTTCCTTCAATTATCAATTCTGCTTCCGTTGCTTTCACAATTTGTTCTACCGTAACTCCCGGAGCACGTTCCAAAAGCTTTATTCCTCTTGGCGTAATCTCCATTACAGCTAATTCCGTCACCACTTTTTTAACGCAATTTACTCCTGTAAGAGGCAACGTACATTTTTTCAATATTTTCGACTCTCCTTTCTTATTTACGTGCATCATTGCTACAATAATATTTTCGGCCGAAGCTACTAAATCCATAGCTCCTCCCATACCTTTTACCATTTTTTGAGGTATTTTCCAATTAGCAATATCTCCGTTTTCAGAAATTTCCATGGCACCCAGGATGGTTAAATCCACGTGTTTTCCGCGAATCATTCCAAAGCTCGTAGCGGAATCAAAAAACGAAGCTCCCGGCAAAGTTGTAATTGTTTGCTTTCCGGCATTAATCAAATCTGCATCTTCTTCTCCTTCAAAAGGGAATGGTCCCATTCCCAAAACTCCATTCTCACTCTGGAATTCTACATTCATTCCTTCCGGAACATAATTAGCCACTAAAGTTGGAATACCAATCCCCAGATTAACATAAAACCCGTCTTGTAATTCTTTGGCTATTCGTTTAGCTATTCCTATTTTATCTAACATAATTTATTTTTATGGATTGGTTAATTCTTTTGGCGAACTGTTTTTTGTTCAATTCTCTTCTCATATTTTTCTCCCTGAAAAATCCGCTTCACAAAAATTCCCGGTATGTGAATTTGGTTCGGATCTAATTCGCCTGCAGGAACCAATTCTTCTACTTCTGCAATTGTAATCCTGGCTGCTCCTGCCATACACGCATTAAAGTTTCTTGCCGTACCCTTAAAGATCAGGTTTCCTGCCTCATCTCCTTTCCACGCTTTGACAATTGCAAAATCTGCATCAAATGCATTCTCTAAAATATGCGGTTTTCCATTAAATACTCTAACCTCTTTTCCTTCAGCTACCTCTGTTCCATAACCTGCCGGTGTATAAAATGCCGGAATTCCAACCTGAGCTGCTCTGCATTTTTCTGCCAAGGTTCCTTGAGGCGTTAACTCAACTTCCAATTCTCCCGAAAGCATTTGTCTTTCAAACTCCGCATTTTCTCCAACATAAGAAGAAATCATTTTTTTTATCTGGTGTTTTTGCAATAATAATCCCAATCCAAAGTCATCTACTCCCGCATTATTTGAAATACAAGTTAACCCTTTTACATTTTTGCTAACTAATTCTGCAATAGAGTTTTCCGGAATTCCGCATAACCCGAAACCTCCGAGCATAATGGTCATATTATCTTCAAGATCATGCAATGCTTCTCGGACATTTGCAACTTTTTTATTTATCATAATCTTTGGTTTAATTAATGCTCTAAGATATAAAAAAAACACCTTTGAGTAAAGGTGTTTTTTCTATTTTAAAAATCAAATTCATTTATGCTTAATTCTTCCGAATTTTCATCTGTTTCATCTTGTACAGCTTTTGTACAATCTACCCGAATTGATAGATTTTCGGGCATTTCAAAATCAGAAGAAGAAACTTCCAGCGTTTTGTCTGCATAGCACTTTTTCATATAAAGCCCCCATATCGGCAATGCCATCGTGGCGCCCTGTCCATAAACCATTCCGCTAAAATGTGCTGCACGATCATCATTTCCTACCCAAACTCCGGTTGCCAGGTTGGGTACCATCCCTATAAACCAGCCATCACTTTGATTTTGAGTTGTTCCAGTTTTTCCCGCAATTGGGTTAGTAAATTTATAAGGATGCCCCGTTACTCTTTTATAACCAGTTCCCTGCCAGGTTGTCCGCAAACGAACACCCGACCCTGATTCAGTAACTCCTTCTAACAGTTTAATAATGGCATACGCCACATCTTTACTCATCACGTCTTTTGTTTCCGGGATTCCACTGAATAATACTACTCCGTTTTTATCTTCAATACGAGTAACAAAAGTCGGTTTTACATAAATACCCTGGTTGGCAAATGTACTAAAAGCAGCTACCATATCGCTCACAGTAATATCTACTGCTCCTAAGGCTATGGCGGGAGTTTGCGGAATGTCTGATGACACCCCAAGATTTCTGGTCATATCCACCACAGCTTTGGGACCTACTTTATCCATTAGTTTGGCAGTAACCGTGTTTACGGAATTTGCAAGTGCTTGTTTTAACGTCATAATCCCCTTATAAGTACGAGAAGAGTTTTGAGGAGACCAGTCCTGACTGATTCCATATCTTCCTTTCGGCATGGTAAAAGGAGAATCGATAATTGAGTCACAAGGAGAATAATGCAACTGTTCAATAGCCGTAGCATAAACAAAAGGTTTAAAGGTAGAACCAACTTGTCTGGCACCTTGTCCTACGTGATCATATTGAAAGTGTTTATAGTTAATTCCTCCTACCCACGCTTTAATATGACCGGTTTGCGGTTCTAACGACATCACTCCGGTTTGTAAAAAGTGTTTGTAATAGAGTATAGAATCTCTCGGAGTCATCAGTGTATCTATTTCGCCTTTCCAGGAAAATACTCTCATTTCTGTTTTTTCTTGAAATGACTTTAGAATTTCATCTTCTGATTTCCCCTGTTCTTTCATTTGCCTCCAGCGCTCAGAGGTCTTCATTGCCCTATTAATTATTTTTTCGGTTTCCTCTTCACTAATATTGTAAAAAGGAGCATTCTTATTTCTTTTTTGCTGAATAAAAAATTCTTCTTGTAAGTTAGAAATATGTTCTTCTACTGCTTCTTCGGCATACTTTTGCATACGCGAGTCTATAGATACATATATTTTTAATCCATCCCTATAAATATCATAAGTAGATCCGTCTTTTTTTGCATTTTCTTTAACCCATCTGCGCATAAAATCGCGAAGGTATTCCCTGAAATAAGTTGCTATTCCTTCTCGATGACTTTCTGGAGTAAAATTTAATTTTAAAGGTATAGCCTGAAATTCTTCTCGTTCCGCTTGGGTTATGTAACCATTCCGAGCCATTTGATGAAGCACGACATTTCTTCTTTTTTGGACTAGTTCAGCTCTGCGGACAGGGTTGTAATAAGAAGGGTTTTGCAACATTCCTACAAACATTGCTGCTTCGTCCACAGTCAAATCTTTGGGTTCTTTCCCTAAATAAACTCTTGCTGCTGAACGAATTCCGACAGCATTATTAACAAAGTCCGCTTTGTTTAAGTACATCGTCAATATTTCTTCTTTGGTATATTGGCGTTCTAATTTGACAGCAATAACCCATTCTTTTGCCTTTTGCGTTAAACGACGCATCAGGCTACGGGAGCCTTCTCCGTGGAATAGTAATTTGGCAAGCTGCTGCGTAATGGTACTTGCACCTCCGCTGCTTCCTACCGAAGTAATTGCTCGTAGTGTTCCTCTGGCATCAATCCCTGAATGCTCTCTAAAACGCTCATCTTCTGTAGCTATTAAGGCATCTACTAAATGCTGAGGCAAATCTTCATATTTTACCGGAACACGGTTCTCTAAATAAAATTTCCCTATTGTTTTACCATCAGAAGATATTATCTCGGTAGCTACATTACTTGCCGGATTTTCCAATTCATCAAACGTTGGCATGGGGCCAAAAACTCCCCAAGACGCACATAAAAAGAAAAATATAACTGCAGCAAAACAGCCTATAAACAACAGCCAAAATGCAACAAGATATTTTTTAAACCCTTTGTTTTGTTTATTTTTTTGTTGTCTTTTATTCATACTACTTTATAAGCTTTTTATTTATTTTTTCTCAATCCGAATGCCCAAATCAGAAATACCTTTTAAAGAAGAAACGCCCTCTACCTCACCTAACTCGCGAACTGCTTGCTCTACAGTAAACTTATAATCCCCTTGTTGAGAAAATATAAAGTTTTCTTTTAGCCACAATTTGCTTTCTTTTACATCAGAAAAGCCGTTTCCAAGCAATGTCCCGTCCGGATCAGCCATTTGGTATTGTAACGTATCGGTTAATACAGAAGAATCCGGCTGATAAATTTTAAAAATAACAAACATGTTGCTATACGGATAATTTTTATTTGCCCGAACATTTAAAAATATATTATGGTTGCTTACTGTATCAATAGTTTCAAAGACAAAGGCTTTAACATCTTCTTTTTTCCATTCTCCGTTAGTTGTTTCATATTTATCGTATACCGCATCAGAGCTTTTGCCGCAACTTAGAAACAGTAGAAAACAAGCTAAAATTCCTATATATTTTTTATTTGCTATCATTGTCTTTTTTAGGTTTGCTTTTTTCATTATTGGCATTCCTTGGCTTTTTTGTTTTGTAATTTCTATTATTACTTCTAACATTTTTAGTATTGCCTTCTTCTTTTTCAGCTTGCTCAGTTTTTACGGATTGTTCTTTACCGCTTCTTTCCTGGTTTTTTACCTGATTTTTCGGCTTGTTTTTTCGTTCTCTTCTCTTTTTATCTCTTTCCTGATCTTCCGTAAGCTTTTCTACTTTTTTTGGCTTTTCTGCTACCACATCATTTGCTCTTGGTCTAACCTCTTTTCCTTCGGTTACTTTTTTGCGAGCTGTTTTTTTTCTTCGCTTAGGCTGATCAAAACGGGTAACACTGTCTTGCTCCACTGCTGATTGAAAGTTATCTTTAGTATCTGCTTCAAGCATATAGCTTTCTAACTCTTGTCCTTGTTCATTTTTAGCGTTTAATATTAAAATTTCCTTTACTTGCTCCGTAGTCAATACGTACCAATTGGCAGAGTTATTTACATAAGCAAACCACATTTGTCCTTTAAAAATATCTATTTTCTGACAGATTGCCAATCCTTTCGTTGTCATTAGCTTGGTATCCGCATCAGGCATTTCTTTTAGAGCCTCGAGATAAGTATCAAGCTCAAAGTTTAGACAGCACTTTAACTTTCCGCATTGTCCTGCCAGTTTTTGCGGATTTAAAGATAATTGCTGGTAGCGGGCCGCAGATGTATTTACACTTCTAAAATCAGTTAACCAGGTAGAGCAGCACAGTTCTCGTCCACAGGAGCCGACTCCGCCCAAGCGCGCCGCTTCCTGACGGAAACCAACTTGTTTCATCTCAATTCTGATGCTGAATTCTTTTGCAAAATCTTTTATAAGCTGTCTAAAATCTACTCTTTCGCTAGCAGTATAATAAAAGGTAGCCTTAGATCCGTCCCCCTGAAACTCTACGTCTGAAATTTTCATCTCCAGATTTAACTCTATAGCTATCTCACGAGCGCGCATTCTCACAATTTCTTCCTTATTTCTGGCATTTTGCCATATATCAATATCTTTTTGCGAGGCTTTTCTGTAGATTTTAGGGAAGTCTCCTCCTGCGTTGACTTTCTTTTTTTTCATTTGAACTTTGACAAGTTCTCCTGTTAAAGAAATAATTCCCACATCGTGTCCCGGTGAAGCTTCTGTCGCTACGATATCTCCTATACAAAAAGATACTCCTTCCTGATGTTTGTAAAAATCTTTTCTCCCGTTTTTAAATCGAACTTCAACTATATTATAAACTGTGCTGCCACTAGGATAAACCATATTTGACAACCAGTCAAAAACTGCTAATTTATTACAGCCGTCTGTTCCGCACGTCCCATGATTTTGGCACCCTTTGGGCAGCCCATTACTATCTTTTCCTGTCGAACAATTTGTACAAGCCATTCTTTAGTATTTGTATATTGAATCCTTTACAAAAGGATATTTTAAACATTTTTTTCGGAGTAAAGATACAGTTTTTATGAGTTACTTCATTAATTTTTTATAGTGCACGTAATCTGCCAACCGCTTCATGTTAAAGAAAATCTATCGATAAAAAGGCTTATTTTCATGTTTTTATAAAAGAAAAATGCTATTCTCTTTAAAATTAAAAAACAAAAAAGCTTCTTCTTTAACGTTTTACTTATCTATTTAGTTTGCTTATTTTTGCCTTTTGACACACATATTTGATTATGCTACAACAACGAATAGGTATTTTGGGAGCTATTCCTCAGGAAATTAATGGGTTTCTTACTCTTTTACAAGAGGTAACCGAAACCTCAATAGGAGGCAGAATATACTATCAAGGCATGTTGGGTAATCAAAGTGTTGTCGTAGTTTATTCCAGAATAGGCAAAGTAGCCGCTGCCGCAACCGTAACTACCCTCCTCTTGGAATTTGGAGTCACTGAAATTATCTTTATTGGAGTTGCCGGAGCTATCCACCCTAATGTAAAAGTAGGAGATGTAGTTATTGCCAGTGAATTAATGCAATATGATATGGATGCTTCTCCTCTTAGACCTAAATACGAAATTCCTCTATTGGAAAAGTCTTATTTTGAAACAGATTCTATTCGAACTCAAAAAGCGATGGAAAAAGTTAATCAAGTTATTAATTCTACAAATATAACGACTCTTATTTCCCTTCAAGAATTACAAAAATTTGACATATCAGCTCCAACGGTACACTTAGGGACAATTGCCAGCGGAGATCAGTTTTTCTCTACCAACAAACAGAAAGAACAAATACAGCGAGCACTTCCACACGTTTTATGTGTTGAAATGGAAGGAGCAGCAATAGCTCAGGTATGCTACGAGTTTGATATTCCTTTTATCGTAATCCGTACCATTTCGGATAATGCCAATCAGGAAGCCACATTTAGTTTTCAAGCTTTCATTGAACAAATCTCTCTTGTATACGGAAAAGAAATAATTACAAGACTTCTCGGAAATAACACTCTATATTGAGGCAATATAAATGCAAATCAAAAATAATTTGACTAACTAAATTATCTATTAACTGTTCTCATTTTGCCTCTTTAATCAGGTAGATATAAACCGGAAAGTGATCACTATATCCCGGTTCATTATTGCTGTTTCTAAGCGGATATCCTTTATATTGTCCGGTAGGCTGAATCATAAATGATTTTTTATACACACTTCCTTTCCAATATCTCCACGAATCGTAATCTGTACGGAGGTAAGGCTCTGTCAAGATAATCTGATCAAACAGATCCCATGCGTCGCGGTATGCCAAGCTTCCCATACCTTCTTTAGACATCTTTTCCATCGGATTAAACAATCCTCCTTTTTTTAATTCTTTTTTATTACCCGCCGCCTGTAATACTTTTTTAATACTTTTATTATAAGGTCCGTCATTCATGTCTCCCATTGTGATTACCTTCGCATCTGGATTGATCATTTGCAGGGAATCTATTATCTTTTTATTCAATGCAGCGGCAGCCTCTCGAAACGGACTGCTTTTCTTTTCTCCTCCTGATCTTGAAGGCCAGTGATTTACAATAAAATGTACCTCTTCTCCTTCCAGCAATCCCGTTACTAAAAGTTGATCGCGTGTATAAACTCTGGTACCGTATTCTCCTGTACTCTTATTCTTTTTTTTCATGTCGTAGATATACAGCGGCAAAGAGGACGTATGAGTAGGTAAAAAATATTTTTTCTGATATAACAACCCCACATCTATCCCTCTTCGGTCAGGAGAATCATAATGTACAATGCCGTAATCTTCATTTATCAAGTATTCTGTCTCTATCAAATCTTCTAAAACCCCTCTGTTTTCCACCTCAGCCACTCCAATAATGACAGGCTTTTTAGAGTTTTCATCATTTCCTATTTGAGAAATGACATGAGCCAGATTATTAATTTTTTTATTGTATTTGTCGCTGGTCCAAGCTTGATCGCCTTTAGGCGTCCATTCTTCATCATATATTTTTGGATCGCGAATCGTATCAAACAAATTTTCACAGTTGTAAAACGCTATCGTTTGTATTTGAAATTTCTTTCCCTGTGCCTGAATTCCTATGTTTATTAAGAATAGAAATAATAGTGTATTGTAAATTTTTTTCAACATAATCATTAAGTTTTGATGAATTAACTACACATTTCGTACACAAAAATAGTTAATATTATTTTAATTATATACCTTTATACGTGAAATTAGTATTAAACTTTAATAACAATAGCACTTTAACCTTTTACTTATGAAGAAATTCTTACTTAGTTTATTTCTTGTCTTTCAAACCATGTTTGGGTTTGCGCAAGGAATTATCAAAGGAAAAGTTGTTGACTCAAAATCCTTAACACCAATTAACGCAGTTTTGGCAGGAATACAGGGGAAAAACACTTTTTCTTTAACGGACGACGAAGGAATCTTCATTCTGGAAGATATCAATACCGGAAATCAGGTTGTGATTATCTCTTATACAGGATATATTTCGCAACGTTTTCCCGTAGAAGTTTTAGAGAATCAAGCCATTGATCTCGGAACAATTCTTTTAGAAGAAGATTACGCTTCTCAGATGCAAGAAGGATTGATATCCTTAACCGAAAACGACTTAGGTGATGACAATGCCAACACCGAAACCTCATCAGGGTTATTACAAGCCACCAAAGATCCTTTTCAGCAAGCAGCTGCTTTTAACTGGGGGCAGGCTTTTTACAGAACAAGAGGTCTTGATAACGAATACGGCAGAACATTGATAAATGGGATTGTCATGAATAAGATTTATGACGGACGTCCGCAATGGGGCAATTGGGGCGGACTAAATGATGCTACAAGAAATCAAGAATTCCATTCCGGATCTACCCCATCCGATTATACTTTTGGAGGAATTCTCGGAACACAAGCCATTACAACCAGAGCTTCTCACATCAGAAAAGGCGCCAAGGCCGGCTTTTCTCTTTCTAACACCAATTATACCTGGCGACCGTATGCCATTTATTCTTCCGGACTTAATGAGAATGGATGGGCATATGCCCTATCGGCTTCTTACCGAGGCGCTAATGAAGGATACTGGGAGGGGACAAACTATGATGCGCTTTCATTTTTCGCTTCTATAGAAAAAAAATTTAATGACCATCACAGTTTAAACCTTACTGCTATTTACGCTAAAAATAAGAGAGCTAAAAATTCTCCGGTAACCGATGAACAAGTAGATTTAAAAGGGTTTAAATACAACTCATATTGGGGCTGGCAAAACGGGGATAAACGAAATTCTCGGTACAAAGATGTGGAAGAACCTATTTTTATGTTTACCCATTATTGGAAAATTGATGAAAACAATCACTTAACCACAACAGCATCTTATCAGTTCGGACATATAGCCAACAGCCGCCTGGGATATAATGCAGGATATAATCCTGACCCCGCCTACTATAGAAAGCTTCCAAGCTATGCATTAAACAAATATGTTTCAAAAACGGGTGAATGGACGCCGGACAAAGAGCTTGCCAAAGAAAAAGCAGCTGATTTTATAGAAGGCGGACAGGTAGATTGGGAAAATATTTATAATATAAATACAGGACGTGTAGACAAATTAAGCCAGGTGTATTTATACGAAGACAGATCAGAAGATAGAACGCTTTCGTTTAATTCAAATTTTAAATCAAACCTGAACAATAATATTACCTTTAGTGCCGGAATTAACTATGCTCATCTAAAGTCATCGAATTTTAAAAAGATGATAGACCTTTTAGGAGGCGAAAGATTTTTAGATCAAGACACTTTTCAGGAGGGATATAAAAAAGACAGTGATTTGAACAACCCTAACCGATTTGTAACAACAAGCGACAAATTTGGCTACAACTACGATGTATTGGCAAATGTAATAGATGTTTTCTCTCAATTTGAATTCAATTATACTCAATTTGATTTTTACGTTGCCCAAAATATAGGTTATACTTCTTATGAAAGAGACGGAATTTACAAAAGTCCGATTTATCCTGACAATTCTTACGGAAAAAGCGGTAAAAAAGATTTCAACAGCTTTGGATTTAAAGGAGGACTAACCTATCACATTACCGGTCGGCATGCGTTGGATTTAAATGTTGCCTATTACAATCAAGCTCCATCTATCCGAAATACTTTTTCAAATATTAGAATTAACAATGCCGTAACTAAAGATTTGAGCAATGAAGATATCTTTAGCATTGACGGAAGCTATATTGTGAGAACCCCAAAACTAAAAGCCCGGCTTACCGGATATTTATCAGAAATTAAAAACAACACTCAAATTAACTTTTATTATGCTGACGGAGTGGGTATAATAGATGAAAAAGGGGAGCTGCTTTCTGCTTCGGGAGGTGCATTTGTTTCCGAAATTCTGACCGGAATCAATAAGAGAAATTTAGGTTTGGAATTGGGAGCAGAATATCAAATTACTCAAACGATTAAAGCGACAGCTGCCGCAGGTTTTGGACAATCATTTTACACCAATAATCCAACCATCCAACTGAATTCAGATCAGGTAGCACAAACTTTTGATTACGGAAAAGCTTATCTCAAAAATTACAAAATAGCAAATGGTCCGCAAACGGCATTATCTTTCGGATTAGAATACAGAGATCCGAGTTTTTGGTGGCTCAGTGCCAATATAAACTATATGGATAACAACTACATCAATACTTCAGCGCTCAGACGAACCGATAACTTTGTTATGGATCCTAATTTTCCAGGGCAGCAATTACCTGACATTTCTCCTGAAAGAATGGAATCTATGTTAAAACAAGAAAAGCTAAACGACTTTACGTTAATAAATCTTACCGGAGGAAAATCATGGCGGCTACCAAACCGAAACATCGTCGGATTCTTTGCTTCTATAAATAATATTTTCAACAAACATTACAAAACCGGAGGATTTGAACAAACAAGAAATGCTAACTATAAACAAGAAATACTAAACACAAATAGTGGAATCAATACATTTGGAAACAAATATTGGTATGGTTACGGACGTAATTTCTTTGTAAATGTTTATTACAACTTCTAATTCTTTTTACTATGAAAACAATTTTTAAATCAATATTATATTTGTCATTCGCGGGACTGGTGCTCGGCGGATGTGCCAAAAACGACGATTTTTCCTATCCGGATGTATCGTGTAATGAACCTAATTTAACCGTTACAAAAAATATTTCTGACTTTTATTCTATCTCTTCTTCTGAAAATGCCCAGCAATATACGGGAGACGATGTTATCTCCGGAATTGTGGTTTCCAGTGATGAAGGGGGTAATTTTTTCAGAGAACTCTATATCGTTAATGAAGAAAACACTTTTGCCGCAAAAATAGGAGCAGATATCTCTAATTCATATGCAAAATACGGTGTAGGAAGAAAAATCTATATCAAGATGAAAAACTTATACACCAAAATAGACAATGGTGTTTTAAATATCGGGGGGTCTATCTACAATGAAAAATATACTGGTTACATAGAAGACCCTGCCTATAAATCGATTATTTTCCGCTCCTGTACAGAAATCCCTGCAGATAAGATTGAGAAAGATTACAACAATCATATTGCAATCAGTGATGTTTTATCGTCCGACACATATATCGGAAAATTGGTAACTTTTGATGAGGTTCAATTTGATAGCCGTGATGTAGGCGGTACTTTTTACGATAAAAACAATGTTGACGCCGGAGGCTACACCCTGAGAAAGCTGGTTGACAAAGAAGGAAAAAGTGTATACATTCGTACGGGACAGTATTCTAACGGATTAAAAGATCTCAAAGTCAGTGATAAAAGTGGCTCTGTAACAGGGATTATCACCAGGTTCGGAACATCAAACGTTGTTTATCAATTCTATCCAAGAACAGCACAAGACATCAATCTGACAAAAGATCGCTTTGGAGATGATCCGGTAGATCCGACCGATCCTGATGATCCGAGTATTACAGTAGAACCCGGACTGTTTTTAGCATTCCCTGGCGCTGATTTTGAAGATTGGAATGCTTTTACGGGAGCTTTAAACAATTTTGGACTTACATTTGTGACGCAATCCAACGGAAAAGGTTGGGAAAACTCAACCGGATTAGAATTTAAAGGTATACCGGATAAAACTGGTTATGCTTTTACAGTTTCAAATGTAAATGTTCCAACAGATGCAACAGAGATTTCCTTTTTAATGAAAGGAACCGCTGCTGACCGATCACTTTCAATAAATCTATATCGCGCTGACGGAGAATATGTCGGATATAATTTAAATAACATTTCTACAAGTAAAAAAATATCGAGAACCCCTCATACCAATAAAACTGACTTTGTTAATGATTACGCAGGAGTCATTGACACAAAGGATCAATGGGTTAAGATTATATTGAAAATAGAAGGTTTCGACTATAATAAATCAGGTCAGGGAGATTTTATTGCTTTTAAATTTGGCGGAAAAACAGCTTCTATTCAAAGTGAATATGATTTAGTCATAGATGAAATTCGTTTTGAAGACGGAACACCTGTAGATCCTACTGATCCTGTGGATCCGGACCCTGTAGACCCGGCTGATCCGGATCCTTCAGACTATTTAGCAGATTTCAATGACTGGAGTACCTTTATCGGAAATTTAAACAGCTTCGGGCTGCAGTCTTACGCAACACAAGCGGTGGGCGAGGGACGCAATGGAAAAGATGCTTTAAAAATTAGCGGTACACCAAACGGAAACGATTATGTATTCACTTTAGAAAATATGAATACTATACCTTCAGGAAAAACAAAATTGATTGTGTGGGTAAAAGGAACTTCCGGTAAATCGCTTTCTTTCAATGTTCATTCTGACGGCTCTACATATTCCCCATTTAATGCCGGAACTATAACAGGAGATACAACGTTATCCAAAGCAGGAAATAATCAATATACCGGAACAATAGATACGAATGGAGAATGGGTAAAACTGACGCTGGATTTAACCACAATGACCGATGTTTACAATACTTCAGGAAATGACAGAATATTTGCTCTTAAAGTAGGAAAAGACGAGCCGTACGACCTCCTAATAGACAGCATTTATTTTGAATAATAAGCTTTAAAGAAATAACTTAAAAAGCGGAAGATACTACAACTGTCTTCCGCTTTTTTAATATTGTAATAAACTTTTTACCTGATGGGGTTCTAATTTTTTGCGTCCATGTAAGAATGACAATTCCATTAAAAAGTTGACCTGTACTATTTCTCCTCCTAATTTTTCGATTAGCTTACACACGGCATGTGCTGTTCCTCCGGTTGCTAATACATCATCGTGAATTAATACTTTTTCTCCCTTTTGTATAGCGTCTGCATGGATTTCTAAGATATCCTTGCCGTACTCTAAATCATATTCTTGAGCAATAGTTTGATAAGGTAACTTTTTAGGTTTGCGAACAGGTACAAATCCTGCTTGTAAACGTGCTGCTAAAAGCGTTGCAAAAAAGAATCCTCTACTCTCCATGCCTACCACTTTATCTATTTTTGAATCACCTACCAATTTCAATAATTGATCTGTCGTTTCAACCATAGCCTGATGATTGTTCAACAGAGGCGTGATATCTTTAAAAATTACCCCAGGCTTCGGAAAATCTGGAATATCCCGGATATAATCTTCTATTTTCATAATTATAAAATTACTATTTATATTTTCAGCTCTTATTATTAATACCTTCAACAATGATTAATTACATTGCCTGCTCCACCACACCCATCACTTTGCTGCATATTAGCAGCGGATCAATTGTTCTCATTGCTTCTTCATAGCCTTCTACTTTTTTATTGCCGTAAACAGAAGTCGGTAAAAGCGGATATTTTGTTCTATCAGAAGTTATACAATAATCTATCGGCTGATGAAAAGGAGCAAAACCGGCATAAGGATGCGTTGCTCCCCAAAGCGTTATTACCTTTTTGCCATACATAGCTGCAATATGTGCATTACCTGAATCCATAGATAACATTACATCTAAATGCTGGATTAAATTGAGTTCCACTTCGAACTTAACTTTTCCGGCAATAACTATTACATTATCATTATCACGTTTCAATTGATTTAACAAGGCTATTTCCTTTTCTCCCCCACCAAATAAAAACAGAGTTGATTTTTCCTGCTCTGCCAGTGTATCTATAACTTTTTGCATCAAATCCAACGGATACACTTTGGTTGTGTATTGCGCAAATGGTGCAATTCCTATCCACACACTGTCTTTTTTCCCTGTATGTTGCTCTAATTCTGGTGCTAGTGCAGGAATAACCGGAAATACAGGATGTTTTAAATTTATGTCAAACCCTAATTTTCTGAGAGTTGTACAATGATTTTCAAACATGGTAGGTACTGGTTTAAAAATTTTATTTTTTAAACTTGTCAATGCTTTTTTATTTGCTCTTCCCTTGTCTAACGCAGCTACTTTTGTGCCGTCAAATTTAAACAGCATCCGAACTATCTGTGAACGCAAAACATTATGAAAATCAGCAAAATAATCAATTTTCGTTTTTTTTAAATCCCGATACAGCCGTATTAATCCGCGAAAGCCCTTGTGCCTCTTTTTCAAATCTACTGAAAAGAAATCTACACGATCGATTCCTTTAAAAAATGGTTTGAAAAAAGGACGGGAAACTACCGTTACGCGTACGTCTTTATGCTGATTAATCAATGCACGAATCACCGGAACTGTCATCGCGACATCGCCCATTGCAGACAACCTAAAAATTACAATGTGTTTTAATTCTGCCACTAAAATTTAGTTTTTGTTAATCAAAAAGACCTAAAACTTATACAACAGCAAAAGTAAATCTTTTTTAAAGAAAGAAAACAAAAGATAAGTTTATTAAAGCAGAAAGTATTTTATTAAGGTAAAAAATAATTACTCTCCGTCTTCTAAGTCTTTGTATTTTACAACTTTAAAATTCGGTTTTAAAATATTTAGTTCTGCATTTTCGCCTTTGTACTCAATGCCTTCTATTCCCATATAATCCATCAATATATTATATAGATTTGTAGTTGATATAGGTATCTCTGTTCTTCCCGATTTTTTAAATTCATCATTGACTCTATCGCTATGCCAAATGAAAAAAGGAACTTCTAATGCTTTTTTAGTTGGTGAATGCATAAGTTTATTTTCTTTATTTGTTAATCCGTGATCGGATACATATAACAAAATACTATTCGTTTTTTCTAATTTTTTTATGAGTTTGTCCAACACAAAATCAGTATAATAAATACTGTTAAAATACTCATTTGTATTTTGCGATTTCTCCTTGAAAATTTCAAAACTTTCTGGGTATCTCTTTGAAAAAATAGGATGACTCCCGTTTATGTGAATAAAAATGAGACGCTTTTGATTAGAGTCTTGTAATGCTTTACTGTATGCAGGAACAATTTCTTCGTCGAATTTAGATTTGTGAATCCATTTTTTATTTTTTGCTTTGTAACTAAGTACAGAGAATAAATTGACATAAACCCCCAAGTTTTCTTGAGTTGAAAGCCAATATGTTTCCCAAACCTTGGACTGATTTGCCAAGGATATAATATTGTCTAAATTGTTTTCAACCTTAAAATCTGAATTTGGCAATTGTCTTGACAACAATAAGCTTACTGCTGCATTTGTAAATGGACTGGCAGAGATTGCGTGGTCATAAACATACAAGTTATCTATTCTTTTTTCTATTAACGGAGTGGTTTTATAGCTGTTGCCGTATAAACTAAGCGCATCTTTACGAGCAGATTCTCCAATGACTACAACTATGTTTTCTAAATCGTTGGGTTTGGTTGTAAAATCGGGGTAGTTAAAATCTAGATTTTCTAAATATTGAACCTGATTTAAAAAACTTATAGCTTCTATAAACGGAGAAAAAGAATAAATAGGTGTGCACATTAAATAATCGGGAGTCTTTGTTTCGCTCATTGCTCCAAAATTAGTGCTTAAAAATGTAGTATGTAATCGATATGAAGGTAAAATCGTTAATAATACAGATATGATTAAAAGTAGGCGAACGTTTACGTTTTTTAAGGGTTGCCTTCTAACAATACAAAATAACAACCCAAAATATGCCGTTCCTAAAAGGAATATAAAATAATACTCTTTTAAAATTTCTAATGCTTCGCCACTATTTGTTGACAAAATGCTTAATGCCATACTAATATTGAATAAATCTCTATAATAAACAACATTGAACATTGCTATTCCATTGTTTACAACAAATAATAATAAGCCTGTAATGCTCAATATTCTTGAATATTTATTTTTATAAAGCAGATAAATCACAAGCATTAAGATGAGATTACTACAAAAAATAGTTGTTCTAAACTCATCAAGATAAATATAAAAAACAACATTGGGAATGAGCAATAAAAAAAACAATCCAAATATATTTTTGTCATACGATTTATATTCGTTGCTCACTTTATTGCTTGTATAATATTTTTTCATGTATTGATTTGAATTGTTAAGATCTTAATTATTAAAATATTATCTAAAAACAACAACAAATTTAACTAAAAAAATTTTAATAAAATCAAAAAAGGAAGTCTCATAATTAATGAGACTTCCTTTTTTGATTTTTTTGTTAACAGAAAACAATTAATTTTAATCTAGTCTGATAAAAATAACCTATTTAGACATTTGTTTTCGTATTTTTGAATTGTGTGATTGTTTTTTTATTTTTTATTTTGATACAATACAGGATTTAATTCTTCGTCATTATACATTTTCATTTGCTTATACACTTTCATGTATTTATCGCCATTGGCAATATCATTTAACAAATCGTCAATAGCGGTTGTCAGATCCTTTTTTTGCTCTAACAAAACATTGAGTTTTTCCTGACATTTTGCCCGGTGTTCTGCTGAAGCCTCTGCTCGATTTGCTTCTTCTTGCATGTGATAAATTTTTAGTGCTAAAATTGATAATCTATCGATTGCCCATGCCGGACTTTCTGAATTGATTTTTGCATTTTCTTTTACCTGTACCTCTTTATATTTTTGCAGAAAATAACTGTCAATATATTCCACCATATCTGTGCGTTCCTGATTAGAAGCATCAATTCTTCGTTTCAGTTTTAAAGCTTCTACCGGATCAATCTGCGGATCGCGGATAATGTCTTCAAAATGCCATTGCACCGTATCAATCCAATTTTTAAGGTATAAAAGGTGCTCTATTTTATCCTTTGTATAGGGATTATCTATAGGTTGATCAACATTGTCATATTTATGATAGTCGCGGATACTTTCTTCAAATATCGGAAAAGCTAATTCTGAAAACATATTAATAATTTTATTTACAAATATAGTTTTTATACTTTTATAGAACTAATTAAACGGTTATGAAAATTCATTATATCTCGGAAAAAAACAGTATTTTAAATCATTTTTTGGCTCAATTGCGCGATGTTAATATACAAAAAGACAGTATGCGATTCAGAAAAAACATTGAACGAATAGGCGAAATTATGGCTTATGAGCTAAGCAAAATCCTTCCTTACAAAGATATTTCTGTTCAGACTCCGTTAGGCATTAAACAAACTACCTGCCTAAAAGACAATGTTGTACTCTGCTCTATTCTGCGAGCGGGACTGGCATTGCACACCGGGTTTATGAATTTTTTTGACGATGCTGAAAATGGTTTCGTATCGGCGTACAGAAAACATGCCAAACCGGGAGAGATTGGTGAAATACTAGTGGAATATCAAGCTGCTCCTTCTTTTCAGGATAAGACTTTGATCTTGATAGACCCGATGCTTGCTACCGGACAATCCTTATTTGCCGTAATCAACAAACTCATTGCAGAAGACACTCCTAAAGAAATGCACATAGCAGTAGTAATTGCTGCTCCAGAAGGTATTGCTTTTTTAGAACAAAATCTGCCAGACTACATTCATCTTTGGGTAGCAACACTGGATGACAGCCTGAATGAAGATAATTATATTGTTCCGGGCTTAGGTGATGCCGGAGATTTGGCTTATGGGCAAAAACTATAATATAAGCTGAGCAATACAGAAAAAAACACCAATAAAAAAGATGGTATATATATTCGCTTCTTTCCGCCAGTGCTGAGGAATACGCTCAATATAATTAGCTCCTAAAACCGCTAACGGAAAGAAAGTAAACATCAGTACTCCGTTATTTTTATCAGAAGATATTATATAAATTGCCACTCCAATAACAAAAGAAAGAATCATCTTTTTATGCATATTCTGCATATTGTAAGATTTTGACTTAATGGAAAAAAGCTGTGTTATAAAATACAGCAATGCAATAGAAGTAAAAACTGCCAATGCAATATTTTGATAGATATTTTCAAAATATAAAAAGTCAAAACTAATCCTGCTCTTAGTCAAAAACCACTCTATATAGTTTTCATCACTAAAACCAAGATATAGTGCTAAAAATATCGTTACACAAAATAGTGCTAAAAAAGGAATAACCCAATTTTTATAATCTTTGATTCCATAGTACGCAATAGCAAATAAAACTAAGATAATAAAAAGGATACTCCAGAAGTAAAATAAACTTGCTACAAAAATCCAGAATGAGGCATCAAATATTTTTTCTTTTGACTGTTTTAAAGAGTGGAGCGAAAATATTCTTCTGAGTGCCAGCATCACAAAATAATTAGAAATGATGACTTTGGTATGGACTAAAACGGAAGGAAAAAGAAGTAAAAAAGAAACAAACAGCAAAGGAGCGTAGGCATTGTCATTTACCAACCTGTTTCGCGAAACAATCCACTGAGATAGATACATCGTTAAAAGAAGTAAAATCAGCAAAACAGATTTTTTAGCTATTTCATAACCTGTCCAGTTTATATTCTGGTTTATTCCTATATATAAGCTATACGATACAACAACTAAAATTGTCAGTATAATGTAATTAATAGGTTTTGTTTTACTAAAAATACTTGCTAACATGTATATATTTTATATTTTTGTAATCAATATATCGCCCTGCTCTTGTTTAGTAATAGCGAATATTTAGAGTTAAAAACTTTTTGTAATTAAAAAATAGAACAAAATGACCTCATTTTTCAACGGATTAGGATTTCTTTTTGAAAAAGTTCTATTTTGGCCAATGGACTTGTTAGCCAAAACAGAACTTAGTAACTGGTGGGTTGCCAATATTGTTACCTGGATTTTCATCCTTATTACTTTTTATTTCTTTATCTATTGGTTGAAACAACTAAATATATTTAGACAAAACAAAGAGGACGAACAAGATACAACCGCTCATTCATTTTTGAAATAGCAAGATCTTTTTAAAGATCAAATCCAATATCTTTTCTGTAAAAAATCTTATCAAAGCTTATTTTATCTATGTTTTGATAAGATTTTTTTAATGCTTCTTCAAAAGTTTTTCCATACGAAGTAACCGCTAAAACTCTTCCTCCGCTAGTAACTATTTCTCCTCCTTTTTCGGTTGTTCCTGCATGAAAAACAATGGAATCGCTATTTATTTCTTTTAGCCCATTGATTACTTTTCCCTTTTCATATGCTTCCGGATAACCTCCTGAAACCAGCATTACCGTTGTTGCACTGTGTTCATCGATTTCAAGGTCTTTTTCTCCTAATGTTTCATTTGCCAACGCTTGAAATATCTCTACTAAATCTGATTTTATTCTAGGCATGACTACCTCCGTCTCGGGATCTCCCATACGAACGTTGTACTCTATCACATACGGATCTTCACCTACTTTTATCAAACCAATAAAAACGAACCCTTTATAATCCAACTGATCTTTTTTAATTCCTTCAACAGTAGGAATTACAATGCGCTCTTCTACTTTTTTCATAAAGTCGTCCGTAGCAAAAGGAACCGGCGATACCGCTCCCATTCCTCCTGTGTTCAAACCTTTATCCCCTTCTCCAATGCGCTTGTAATCTTTGGCCGTTGGCAAAATTTTATACGACTTACCATCTGTCAGCACAAAACAGCTCAACTCAATTCCCGACAAAAACTCTTCAATAACTACTTTGGAACTGGCATCTCCAAACTTGGCATCAACAAGCATATTTTCAAGTTCGGCTTCAGCTTCTTTTATATCTTCTAAAATCACAACTCCTTTTCCGGCAGCCAACCCATCTGCTTTTAGTACATAAGGCGCAGTGAGTGTTTTTAAAAAGATCTTTCCTTCTTCAATGGTATCTTTAGTAAAACTTTGATAAGCTGCTGTGGGGATATTGTGTTTAAACAAAAATTCTTTTGCAAAATCTTTGCTTCCCTCTAACTGCGCTCCTTTCATAGAGGGTCCTATAACAGGAATATGGCTGATTTGATTGTCTGATTTAAAAAAATCGACAATCCCTCTTACCAAGGGGTCTTCCGGTCCAACCACAACCATATTTATACTGTGTGCTAATACTGCTTCTTTTACTTCTTTAAAATCATTCGGATTTACCTGAATGTTGGTTGCAATCTGAGCTGTACCGGCATTTCCCGGCGCTACAAATAGTTTGTGGCAAAGATTACTCTGAAGCATTTTCCAAGCCAATGCATGCTCTCGTCCTCCGGATCCTAATAATAATATTTTCATCAAATTGTGTCGTTTGTTATTAGAGTTCAAAAATAACTATAAATAGAAGAATAGTGAAAAAACAACAATCAATAAAACCGATTAGTTATCCACTTTTGTTAATATGCCTTATCTTCTCCTTTAAAGATATTGTAAATCGTTAGGTAAATAATCTTTAAGTCTAAAAAAATGGACCAGTTTTCCAGATAAAACAAATCGTATTTAAACCGGTTAACAATATCTCTATTACTTTCTATTTCGCCTCTGTATCCGTGTGTTTGCGCCATTCCTGTTATTCCCGGCTTAACCAAGTGTCTCAGCATAAATCTATTTACTCGTTTGGCGTACATTTTTGTATGGACAACCATGTGAGGTCTAGGTCCTACGATAGACATATCACCCAATAATACATTAAAAAACTGCGGAAATTCATCTATACTCGTCTTTCTTATAAAAGCTCCAATCTTAGTAATTCTATCATCATTTTTGGTGGCTTGAACTTTATCGCTTTCTTCATTGAGTCTCATTGAACGAAACTTGTAACAATAGAATTCTTTGTCATTTAATCCTGTTCGTTTTTGTTTAAAAAGAATTGGTCCCTTGGATTCTGTTTTAATTAAAATAGCTATTAAAGGCATTAGCCACGACAAAACAAAGACAATTGTAAACAGCGAAAAAATAATATCAAACAACCTTTTAACAAATCGGTTATAAATTTTATCAAGCGCAATTACTCTTCTTGGAACAATGGGGATAAAATCATAATAATCTACTTTGAGATTGTGCGTTAATACTTGCTTTTGATTAGGCACATATTTCAGGGTTTTTAAATTGTTATCTGCAAATTCTAATAAATCATGATAATCTGAATCTTTTACTAATGAAAACTGGATGTAAATTTCATCTATCTTGTTATTGAGGATACATTCTTTTATTTCATCCAAACAACTGTCTTCTTTTATTCCTTCAAAAGAGTTTGATATCCTGTATCCTAAATCAGTACGGGTAATGAATAAATCTTTAAGCATTTCTATCTCTTTTCCCGCTCCTATAACAACTACATTTCTAAAGTTTCCGCCTAAAACTCTTCGAATATATTTTAAGGTGAAAAATATACCAAACTTGACAAGAGTAATTAAGACAAATGTAGAAACCCCATACATAAAAAGTTCTTTTTGTTCTGTAAAACGAGTAAAGAAACCGTTGAATGAAGTAACCACTATAAACTGAAGCACAAACTGCTTAAAGAGTTTTTCAACAATACGGACAATCCTTGTATGCCGATAAACATCATAAAAATCGGTAAGCCAAGAGAGCATTATCCAAGAGAGAGATAATAAAAAGCAAAAAGAAAACTCTCTCTCTATAAATGGAAAGTATACAAACGCCATTGTATTAACAATGACTAGATCAATAATCATTGTCAGCGGCCGGATAAATTTTGAAAACCTACCGTTACTTGCTCTCACTAATATATGTATTTTGAAAAATCTTTATGTTCTTCTTTAATCAAATCACTATTGGAAAAATCTTTGAAATATTTATAAGTTTTCATCAATCCTTCATTTCTGTTGATTTTAGGAGTCCAATCTAATATATTTTTAGCCCTATCTATATTAGGACAACGCTGAAGCGGGTCATTTATTGGTAAATCATTAAAAATTATTCTTTGCTTGCTCTGAGTCATTTCTAAAATTTCTTTTGCAAAATCCAAAATAGAGATTTCTTCCGGGTTGCCTATATTCACAGGCAAACTATAATCTGAAAACAACAGTCTGAATATTCCTTCTATCTGATCATCGATATAACAAAACGAACGGGTTTGCGAGCCATCACCGAAAACTGTCAAATCTTCCCCTCTCAAAACCTGTCCGATAAATGCAGGGATTACTCTTCCATCATTGAGCCTCATTCGAGGTCCATAAGTATTAAAAATACGAACAATGCGTGTTTCCAGTCCATGAAACGTGTGGTATGCCATAGTGAGAGATTCCTGAAAACGCTTTGCTTCGTCATATACTCCTCTTGGACCTATTGCATTTACATTTCCATAATACTCTTCGGTTTGCGGATGTATTAGCGGATCTCCATATACTTCTGAAGTTGATGCAATTAGAATTCTAGCTTTTTTAACTCTGGCTAGCCCTAGTAAATTATGAGTACCCAACGAACCCACTTTTAACGTCTGAATCGGGATCTTTAAATAATCTATCGGACTAGCAGGTGATGCAAAATGAAGAATATAATCTAACTTTCCGGGAACATGTACAAACTTTGTTACATCGTGATGATAAAATTCGAAATTTTCCAATCCGAAAAGGTGCTGGATATTTTTTAAGTCTCCAGTAATAAGATTGTCCATGCCAATAACATGAAACCCTTCTGCAATAAATCTATCGCAAAGGTGTGACCCTAAAAAACCTGCTGCTCCCGTGATAAGTATGCGTTTCATAGAAATGCAAAGTTAACTTGTTTTATTCTTAAAACAATATTTTAAATATAATGTTTTTATATTGTGTATTGTATATCTACATTTGTAACATAACTTGTTGTTGTTTTCTTACTAAAAAACAAAGAGATTTATTATTTTTAACTTAAAAGAATTTGAAGAAAGTACTGATAGTAGATTGGCTAGATAAATATGGCGGTGCAGAACGAGTCATTAAGGATTTGTATGCATCTGTACAATTTGACAAAGTTTATACAATGGTAAATGTCATGGAGAGGTCTGACTTAGAAAACATTTTTCCTGGATTAAAATATAGCATCATTACCTCTCCCCTCCAAAGATTCGGGTTTAAGTTTAGACTTTTTTTCTTTTTATTTTGGAATACTATTGAGAAAATCCAAATCGATACTGATTCTCAATTAATTTTTTCATCTTCTCATGCTGTAGCTAAAGGAATTAATAAATCAAATAAAAACCAAATTCATATTAGTTATTTTCAGGCTCCAAATGCAAATTATATTTGGGATGAGGCTCCAATATATTTTGGGAAATTCTATTTTTTCATAAAACCAATGCTCTATTTTTTAAGAAAGAAAGATATAAGCCATGGACAAAAACCAGACTTTATTATTGCAAACTCAAAATTTGTGCAAAATTGGATTAAAGAAAAATACAATCGAAACTCTGTTGTAATATATCCTCCTATTAACCTTTCAGATTTTACTTTAAAAATAGAAAAAGAAGATTACTACATTGCTGTTGGCAGGATAGTACATATTAAAAGGTTTGACATTATTATTGATGCGTTTAATAAAAACAAAAAAAAACTTATTATTGTTGGCGATGGAGAATTATTAAACAGAATAAGAAAAAGATCTAATGATAATATTTTTTTTAAGGGATTTGCAGGGCATAAAGAAATCAACCATCTGATTGGTTCTGCAAAAGCTTTTATACAAGCCGGAATAGAGGGCTTCGGCATAGCTCCATTAGAGGCTCAAGCTTGTGGAACACCAGTAATTGCCTATAGAAAGGGAGGGGTAACAGAAACCGTTATCGAAAATGAAACAGGAATTTTCTTTGATACACAATCTGCTGAAAGCTTGATAAATGCTATAACTTTATTCGAATCTAAATCATTTAATCCTATTTCTATTAGTAATCATGCTCATCAATTTACAGAGGAGAGGTTTAAAAATGAAATAGCTGCATTTATTAAATCAAAGATTAAAAACTAAAATTATTTTTATGTTTAAAAGTCTGATTTATAGATAAACAAAGCCATATTACAAACCCAAATAAATAAGAGCCCAGCTGAACATTCATCAAATTTTCTACCATGCAAAAGTTAAATAAAAGAATAAGCATTGCCATCGGTATAAACTCTTTCTTTAGTATTTTCCAAAAATAAAAAAAGACTCCTGTAAATGTTAGAAAACCCAAAAAACCCGTTAATAAATAATATTCTATAAACTGATTATGTGTTCCAAAAAGAGATTTCATAAAATATTCTCTCAATCTATTATTCTTTGTTTTAACATCATAACAATCAGCCATTTTCGCTTGTAATAGCTTTTCTTTTCCTAGTCCAATAAACTTATTAAAATCTCTTTCTTTTGCTAAATCTTTTGCACAACTCCAAATAATAATTCGCGGTTCTTGTTCTTTTAATTGCTCAATAATTTCACTTTGATTAAAACTGGATAATTCGAATCTCTTTTTTAAAGTAGTACTAAAATAAAAAACTGATAATATACTTAAGCAAACCGCTATCAAGCCTAATGTTTTATATTTCCAATTAGTCTTTAAATAAATTAATATATATATCAACAAAACAAAAACTAGTGAGACCAGCTGTATTCTATTACCGATAACTATGAGATAGACGATATAAAAAAAAGATAATCCGCAATAAAACCATTTTATTTTTCCATAACTGAATCTTATTAAATATGCGCAAAATAGAATACCTAAGGCCAATAGAAAACCAAGATACGGACGGCTTACTAATAATAATCCATTAATATGCCCTCCTTCTACCATATTAAAATTTATACTATCAAAATAATAATTAGCAACATTAGCCATTCCCCTTACCGCAAGTACCGTCAATACAGATAAGTAAATTTTCAATAAAACACGAATATCTGACAACCAAGATAGTACAATAGAAGATAAAGCAACTAATCCCAATAATCCAAAACGTTTTTCTCCTAATTCTTGAAAGAACAATCCATGCAAAAACTGATATCCTAAAAATATACCTATAACTGCATACGCTATTTTATAGCTCTTAAGATAAGTATAAATATTTTTTTTTGTGCGTTTCCAATCTAATAAAACAAATAAAATAAGAGCAATTAAAGCAATATTTACAATTTTAAAACCAAATACCAAGAAAAAGATATAAACACTTAGGAAAAAAACACTTCCTATCTTAGACAACTTTTCACTCATCAATCTTAGCTTAAAATATTAATGATTATCCATCTCCTAAAAAATTTCAGTATCGAAAAAAGAGAAAATCCTACATATTTCATAAAAGAAATTTTTTTCTGTTCAAACAAATATTTAAAATTTGACAATTCTCCTTTTTCCATTTTAAAGATATTTTGAGATAATCCTGCTTCTCCATAATCTCTTTTATTGGCAATGCTGCACGACAAAGATAAATCAATCGTTATCCCATAAAATTTGTCCGCCAAAATCTCTAAAAAAAATCTATAATCTTCCGAATGTTTTTGATGAATATTAAACTTATAATTTTTAGCCACTCTTGCATTAACCATAGTAGATGAAGTCAAAAAAAAGTTTTTAAAGCACAGTTTTAGAAAGTTTACAACGCTCACTTTTTTCAAAATAATTTCTTTTTTTCGAAGTCCTTTCTTTCCACCAATTAAAACAGAATCGGGGTAAGTTTGTAGTCCTCGAAGCTGAATTTCCGTTTTATCCTCAAACCAATAATCATCAGAATCTAAAAATGCAATCCAATCTCCGGTAGATTCTTCTATTCCCCTATTTCTTGCAGCAGAAGGCCCTTGATTCGTCTGACTTATGATTTTTATCAACAAATGGGCTTCTTTATATTTTTCATGAATTTCATCTAACTTTTCCAAAGTATTATCCGTAGAGCCATCATTGACAAGAATTATTTCGTGGACAGAATAAGTCTGATTAACAGCGGATTCTACACACTGATGAATTGTTTCGGCACAATTATAGCACGGAATGATGACAGATACTTTTATCTTCATTTAATAATTAATACTTAATTTTATTACTAAAAGCTAAAGTTTTTTAATGATTTTTTTTGTGTATCGGATATAAATAAAGGCTTTTCAATTTTTGATTCTTTATTTATTACTCTTGACAAGACATTAATTATTTTATCATCTTCATACTCTGCATCACCCACCATCCAATCTTCATGTTGCCCTACATCGGTTAAAAAATCAGTACATTTTTGATGATATTCATTTAATATAAAAGGAACATCATTATAAGCTGCTAAGATAGCAGCATGAAGTCTTGTTGCTATCATTACATCACATTGTCCTATTAAATTCCAAGCAGAGAGTACTGAATTTTGATAATCTACCAACTCAAAATTCTTAATCTGGCTTTTATTTATTACATCTAAAGTCAGTTTTTTATCTCCAAAAACTTTATGTCCGTTAATTACAAAAAAACGAAAAGTAACGTCTTCGTTATTTTTATTTATTTTTTTCAGCAACTTTATTATACTCTCATTTCTCCTGTTTTCGTTTTTAATTTCATCTAATTTTGAAATACTTTCATAAGGGCAAACGCTTACTCCTATAATTTTTTTATTTTTATTTTTTGGTAATTTATTAATTCCAGTATATACCAGCGGCAATAGAGCTGCCAAATCAAATGCTTCTATTGGTTTATAAGGCAAATCTAATGTGTTTACATACTCATAAGATCTGTTGTCTCTTAACGTCAAAAAATTAAGCTGTTTTAAATATTTAATTACATTTTGTTCGTATTCACTATTTTTAAATGGTCCGATAGAAACACCAATAGCTCCGGTTTGTATTTTTCTGTTAACCGTCTTCTTTGCTATTTCCGCCAATGCCTTTAAATAATGCTTTTTATGATCAACAAAAGTTGAACCACCTGCTGAAATAAAATAATCTGCATTGACCATTTCTCGTAGACCTTGTATTCTGTCGAAACCTTTAAATAATGGTTTCCCGAGTTCTTGAAAGTCATTTACTAATTTTGGTAATCCGTGTGCTAAAAAAACAATATTTTCTGTATTTAAAAACTCTTTGCTTCCCCAAGCTGCCACTTCTAAAAAAGCATCATCTCCCGTATTTTTAAAACCATAAAAACCACTGTACAAAATCTTTTTCATTGATTGCCAATTTTACTCAAAATTACTTCTTTTACTTGTATCTTTTCTTCTTTTCTCAATAAAAACCAAGCTCCTGCACCTAATACTAAAGTTAAAACTATACAACCCATAATCAACTCAATAAAACTATTAATTTGGAATCTTTCTGATGAAAAACACACAGTTAACCCAACTCCAAAAAGCGTAATAATCAGTGAAGAAAAAATAGTTCGTATATAGGTATACCATTGTATACCCATAATTTTAGCTGCGTAGAGAGGCGTAAATACAAAATTTTTAATAGTTAAACTTATGAATCCAGAAATTGCTACAGCAAGTATACCCAAAGAGGTATATTTTATTAACACGATACCTAAGCAAATGTTTAATACTCCTGTTAGTAAAGTTACTACCCCTGGAATTTCTGCTTTATTATAAGCTATATTTATATTAACGATTGAGCTGTATGCTAAATTAAATCCTAAATGAAAAATCATAACTTGTAAAATGAACGTGTATTCTTCGAATTCCACTCCTAACCATACTCTTAAAATGTCTTTTGCAAAGTAAACAATTATAACTGCAATGACAGAAGATAATATTCCTAATAATTTGGTTGTTAGTTTAGTAAATTCGATTAATTTATCTATTTGCTGGTTGGCATACAAATTTAAAGTTAGAGGTCCAAAAACGGTAGAAAATATTCCAATTATGGTTCTGATTAAGAAACTCCATTGAATTAAAGTCCCGAATATTCCGGATTTTTCTTCTCCAAGTAAATTATTGACGACTAAAATATCTGTTTGTAAAAATAGTAAAACTCCTACTTGATTAACCATTAACCAAAACCCCAGCTTGCTCAATAATTTAAATTTGGAAGTATCAAACAAGGAAAAACGAATCTCTAAATTAGGATGTAACTTCTTTGCTATTTTATAACTATAAATAAATGAAATAATAGTTGAAAATAAAACGGCTATTCCGTACGCTTGTACATTAATATATCCTATTAAAAATAAAGCTGTCAGAAAAATAATAATTCCTAAGCGATTAATTATCAAAGAAATATTCTGAAGATTAATTCTGTTTTTAACATAAGCTATACTATTAAATAACGATGCAAAACTGTTTAAAACAAAAGCAATAATAATTGTTCCAAATAAGATTCTCGAATCATTGATATTATTTTCACTAATATTTAAAAAAAGAGAAGGATTGTAAACGAAAAGGAAAAGAAGAGGCATAAAAATTAAAAACAACCCTAATAACACAAAATATGAGGTCGAAAAAGTTGTATTAACTGACTTAAAATCTGTTGCAAAATCTATTGACAAAAAGCGCGATAATGTTCCATTAATAGCCACCGTTATAATAAGCATAAACGATGTAATAGACATAGATATCGGAATTAAAGAATATGTTCCTACACCTAATTTGTCTATCAAAAAAGCGGGAAGAACCAATCCGATTAATGCATTAATCGCAAAAGTTATTACATTAAATAACAGATTAATTTTGGTTTGGTATTTATTTGAATATGCCATTGATAGATATTTCCTTTACGCTTTATTATATAATGTTATACCTAATTTTTCTTGTTGTTTTAGCTTTATTAATATAGCTAACATTAACCAAAAACCATATTGTCTGAAAAAATCAGTCTGCAACCAATTAAAAGACAGTCCTATTAATGATATAAAAACTGTTAATGCAATTAATCTATTGGAATTTCTTAACGCACGATAGTAAAAAAAAGAATCAAAAATAGCTAACGAGATTAAACCTATAAAAATCATAAAACCTACAACTCCAGTTTCAGCCAATAAACGAGTATAAATATTATAACCTGACGGAAAAGATTTTACATCCTCATTTTCAAAAAACAGATCAAACTCAAAATTATCTTTAGTTGCCCACTCAGGGTAATGTTTTCTTTTGTGGTAAGTTTCCTGTCCTAATCCAACACCAAATACAGGATGGTCTATAAATACTTTTAATGAAGCGTATTGCATTCCAAACCGAGTTTTATTAGATACGCTTTGAGTTAGATTTTTAGAAAAATTTAAAGAATCTGCTTTTTGAGTTATTATTTCTGAAATTTTTCCAATATTCATTATCAATAGTATCAATAAAACTGGTGAAGTATAAGTTAGTATCTTCGCTATTTTCACTCTTATTTTTCTTCTTCTTAACAATAATATCAAAAATATCAACAACTGTATTGTAACATTTATTAAGGCTGTCCTAGATCCGGAAAAGAACATAAGAATCAAAACCATAGAAACGGGCAAAAACCGCATGTAAGTTTGTTTAGACGTAAGTATATAACTAAACATCCAAGGAGCTACCATAATCAGATAATTTCCAAGCGCAGGAACTTCATAAGAAATGGAAGATACTCTACCTCCAGGATCAAGTTTTGTATTTACAAAAGGGAAAATATCAAAAGCTGAAAGTATTGGCATAAGCTGATAAATTCCAAATACAACAATTAGTATTTCTATAAAACCATAGATAAAAACAAAAACCAAGCTCCACCACATCACAGCCCTAATAACCGAAAATATTCTTTTTAAAGGATATATTCTAATTACATTCCAGAAGAAGACAGTAAAAATAACCGATGATAAAAGAAATGATATTAATTGTCTAAAAAAGCGGCTTATCCCTGCTGTCTGTTTAAAATAACTTTCACTAATAGATGGATAATTCAACAACGCACTTAAAAAAATCCAACCCAAAAACAATAAAATAATCTTAAAATAAATACTCCTTACAGGTAAAATTATTTTTTTTTCAACAAAACTATCTATGCAAACTAGAAAAAAACCAAATAAAAAAAAATAGGTGGCCGCTTCGTTTTGATATTCTCCTAAAAAAGAAACACCATCAAACTCATTAAAAGGAATAAAGAAAATCCCTAATAAAAAGAACAAAACATATATTTTTTTTAATGAATTCACGCTTTTTTTTAAGATATTACTAAGAATAGTTTTCTAAACTTTACTGCTCAACACACTATATTTCGGTCTCTTTGCTTTAGCAGGATACTCCGAAGTAGATATTGGATTAACTGTTATATTTATATTATTTTTCTTGAAAATTTCAACTGCAAAATCATACCATGAATATATTTTTTCGCCACAAAAATGATACAATCCAAATGGACGTTTTTCTTCTACCAATCCCACAATATAGCAAGCTAAATCCAAGGCATCCGTTGGACAGCCTATCTGGTCGTTTACAACATTTATTTCTTTTTTCTCCCTCGCCAGTCTCAACATTGTGTTTTTAAAATTATGTCCAAAATCAGAGTACACCCAAGATGTTCGAACAATATAATACTCCCGCATTATTTTCTGGATGTATTGCTCTCCCTTTAACTTTGATGCGCCATAGACATTTATCGGATTAGGACTATCATTTACTGTATAAGGTTTCTCCTTATCCCCATCAAAAACAAAATCAGTAGAAAGGTGAAGCAAAACAACTTTATTCTGATGACAAATTTCTGCAATATATTTTAGAGATTCTGAATTTACTAAAAAAGCTTTTTCTACCTCATCTTCTGCACTATCTACCGCTGTATAAGCAGCCAGATTAAAACAAACATCCGGGCGGTATAACTTTACTACTTCTTTAAATTTTTCAGAATCAGTGATATTCAACAACGCAGAATCACAAAAAATAAAATCAATTTCTGCAAATTGTCTCGAAACAGACTGTAATGCCTGCCCTACCTGTCCATTTGCTCCCGTAACTAAAATTCGCATATTGGTAAATGGTGTTTAAAAGAGGGCAGACACAAATCTTTCTCTGAAATAATCAGGTTTTCAATACCCTCTAAATTCCATTCAATATTAAGCTCATAATCGTTATAGATTATTCCTCCTTCGGCTTCCTTATTGTAATAGTTATCGCATTTATATGAAAAAATAGCTGTATTACTTAAAACTAGAAAACCATGTGCAAAACCTTTGGGGATGAAAATCTGTTTTTGATTCCTATCATTCAAAATTTCTTTAATGTATTGTCCATAGGTTTTAGAATCAGGGCGAATATCTACTATTACATCTAATACTTCTCCCTGAATAACGCGAACTAATTTTGCCTGCTGATACTTTCCTCTTTGATAATGTAACCCTCGTAACACGCCTTTTGAAGAAACTGATTGATTGTCCTGTATCCAGCAAATCTCCTGTCCTGTAGTTTTTGTAAACTTTGTGTGATGATAGCTCTCAAAAAAACAACCTCTTTCATCAAAAAACACAGTAGGCTCAATGATAAAACAATCTTTTAAAGCAGTTTTTGTCACTTTCATATTATTACTGCTTATTTATAGCTCTATATTTCTTGTATGTTCTTACTCCCAAATTTCCGATTACAAATAAAAAAACAAATAACACAGGAAGCTTTATTTCTTTACCAAGCTTACTAACTCTCTTCTTTTCTGATTTTTCTTTTTCTATTTCGCTTTCCTTCGTTTCAAACCGATAAACCTCAAATAATACTTCTTCTCCTTCCAATATTTTAAGCTCAACTTCTGATAAAACTTTCAGCAGATTATCCTTTTCAGTAACCAAATTAGCTAGGTCGTCTGATTGTACCGTTTCTCCTTTGTCCAGAATAGAATTGATTTGATTAAGAGATTTAAATAATTCTTCTTTTCTAAAAATTAACCTGTCAAGCTCGATATTTTTTCTACTTTTATAATAAGGCTCTTCTGAAACTTGCTTTTGAAAAGATTTAAAAAATGTATTAAAATCAAAACTTTCTAATACCTCGAAAGATATTTTCTGATAGCGGTATTTTTTATTTGTCGCACTATTATACAGTAATTCCTGATATCTTTGAACCTTACTATTCAGAACTGAGAGGGTGTGAACATTCATTCTATTTTCATCCATTAAATCATAGATATTTTCAACTCCCTGAATCCTAATTTCTTTAATACCTTCTGTAAGTGGTTCTTTATCCTCATAATGATTAATCCAGTCAATTATAAAATCAATAGAACCATAATTAGGTACAACTACAACCTCATACATTTTAGTTTTATCGGAATTTGTCAAATCAAATGTCTTTTCTCCGACAGCTCCCGTTGATGTTCGATCCAAAAAATATCCCAATCCAAAACCAATTGCAATAAGCAAAATCAAGTAAATTGCATTTTTAATAATAAAACGAACCATTCTATAAAAGCAAAGTCCTACCGAATTTGACAACGATTTAAAAAAACTTTTTAATTCATTAAATGTAATCTCGTCAAAATGGTCCGGATTATTTTGAGTTTTATTTTCCATAATGCTATTTTATATTAAAAATCTGTTCCAAAATTTTTATCGTAATTAAATAGGTTGGTTTTACCCCTGTTGTTCCCAATCCTCCTGAAGCTAACGTACTTCCTGTTTCCAAAGGATTATCGGAAGCATAATAAGCATATCGGACTTTGACATCCGGATTTATGCTTTTTCTAATCTTAGAAGCAGATTGTACAGCTTTTTGATAATGAGCACCTTCCATTTCCAATCCAATTACTCCCCAGGTAGAATCGTGGAAAAACTTCAACAAATCTTTGTTTTGTAATGAAGTTCCCAAAACCGTTACCATCGTTCCTTCATAAACCGGAATATCTAAATCTTTAAACAGATCTGCTGTCAACTCATTTTCAAAAGGATAATTATCACCTGTACCTTCATTAATATGTGCAAACGGAATCATAATATCTCCTTTCTGCCCTGCTAAAATTCCCGCTTTCCCCATTACAGAAACAGATTTTACATTAATCAATGTATTTTTTTGATAAGGTTTTAGCAATTCATCTATGGTTTCATAAGCCTGTTCGCCAAAAGCATAATCCATCACAATAATAACAGGAAATTCCTCCTCCACCTTAACATCGGCAAAGTTAGTATTATTAAAGTTTATTTTTGCTGTATCAAATATCTGAACATCAATATTGGTTCCTGATTCATCTGGTAAAAAAACCATCCCTTCACTTAACGCCCTTTCTTTTACTAAATTGCGAAGATGGCTATTTTCTGACTTGCTCAATTCTTCATAAATTTCTAGTTCAGATTCAACCTCTATTTCCTTTCTTATTACCGAAGGAGCAAAAATAGAATTCATCACACTATGCATATTTGCGCTGATAATGTGTATAGGTCGGTTTAAAATACCTTTATCCTGTAAAACGCCTTTGATTCTGTCTGACCATATTTCTCCATAAATATGATGTCCTAAACGCTCTCTCAATAAAGGGCTAAATGTAATCGTTCTCTTATTATTATCAACATCCTCCTCTATAGCAAGTTTTCCCAACCAATAAATTACGTCTAAAAAACGATCCGGATTATTGGGAACTTCAAATTTTTCATAAGCTGAAAGCACTTCCAAAAACGACCTGCCTAAAACATTTGACAAACGAGAAATAATCACTTCTTTTTCCTCCAATTCTAACGGCTCTTTTTGTTGTGCGCTAAATTCAATCTTTTTCCAATCACGCGTTACCTTTCCGTCTTCATCAATTAAAACTCTGTCTTTAATTTTATGCGATTCAATAAAAATAAAAGTCAAATGAGTCAGAACATCGTATATATCTGATCTTCCTCTTGTGATTTCAATGTTCATCTGCTCTTCATCAATTCTATAGCAATTTCTTCTTCGCTTTGGAGGAACTATTGCTTCAAAATGAGAAAAAGAATATCCTTCATCTGATGTTAAATTAATATATCTACACTCCTCTATTCCAACAGGTAAGCGTTCAATAACATAGAGTAACCCGTTGAGTTCAACTTTTTCTTCGGCAATAGATCCGTAAATTTCAGGACGAAGTTCCAGCAGTCCTTCTCTTAAAGTATCCCCGGAAACTCCCATGGGTTTGTAAAAACCTCTGTTAAACAAATGTCGCATTGTAATATACATCCGCTCTATTGCTGCGGATGATATTTGTGCTCTTGTTCGATATGTATTTTTTATCTCTTTCATGCTTTTTTTTATTAATTATTGTAACTTGTCAGCAATACTTCTGTCGTTGCTCAACCTGGGTAACTTATTTTGTCCTCCCAACTTTCCTATACTTTTCATATATTTTTGAAAACCTTCTTTTTTAACCAATTTTATAACCAAAGGCTTCAAAACTTTTCCTGCTATTAAATCATCATAATATACATTTTGTTTTCGTAAAGCAAAATCTATTTTTAAAGCAAAATCTTCTATGTTTTCCGGTTTTGTTTCAAATTCAATAAACCATTCGTGATAAGGCAAACCTTCATCGGGAGTAATTTGAGGAGCAACCGTAAATTCATTTACCTGAACATCTGTTCCCAAGATTGCTTCTTCTAAAGCCGTTTCAACTTCTTTGGCAATTACGTGCTCTCCAAAAGCCGAAATAAAGTGTTTTATTCTCCCCGACACCACGATTCTATAAGGTTTTTTACTTATAAATTGTACGGTATCACCAACATTATACCCCCACAATCCGGCATTAGTAGAAATGATTAAAGCATAATTCACACCTAGTTCTACTTCTCCTATAGTGTATCTCTTCGGATGTTCATCAAAAAATTCATTTGCTTTTACAAACTCATAAAAAATTCCTCCATCAAGCAATAGCAATAGTCCTTTTTCTGTTTGCGAATCCTGATAAGCAAAAAAACCTTCTGAAGCCGGAAATGTCTCTATTGAAGGAACTTTTCTTCCTATCAGCTTTTCAAATTTAGCTCTATAAGGTTCAAAATTAACTCCTCCGTAGATAAAAAGCTTAAAATTGGGAAAAATATCCCCTACCGGCTTTTGTTCTTTCTTTTTTAATTTTTCAAAATACATTTGAACCCAGCTTGGAATTCCTGAAATAACAGACATATCCTGATTTACAGTTTCATCTACAATTGCTTCCACTTTAGTTTCCCAATCCTCAATGCAATTAGTCTGCCAGCTTGGCAAGCGGTTCTTCTGTAAATAACCTGGTACGTAATGAGCAACAATTCCCGACAATCTACCAAACTTTATTCCTTTTTTTTCTTCCAAAATCGGACTTCCTTGCAGAAATATCATTCTTCCATCAACAAATTCAGCATTTCCGGTTTCATAAATGTATTCCAAAATAGCATTCCTTGCCGCCTTAATGTGATAGGGCATCGATTCTTTAGTAAGCGGAATATATTTTGCTCCTGATGTAGTTCCTGAAGTCTTGGCAAAGTAAACCGGTTTCCCCTTCCAAAGCACATTTTCTTCCCCTTCTATTACCCGATGAATATAGGGGCTTAATGCCTCGTAATCTCTTATAGGAACATTGTTTACAAAATCCTCATGAGTTTTAATACTCCTAAAATTGTGTTCTTGTCCGAAAGCTGTATTTTGTGCTTGCTTTACTAACGACAAAAATATTTTGTATTGTGTTTCCACAGGGCTATTAACCCATTTTTGAGTATTGTTATGTACTATTGAAGCAAAAATTTTAGCTGCGAATGATTTTATCGACATAATTTTATTCAAAATCTATAAATAAAGTGGCATCTAATGGATAATTATCTTTCCATAGTTCAAAATGGAAATATTGAGAATCTTCCGTTGTGCTTTCTGTTTTTTCTCCGTCATGAAGACCTAAAACTTCACCGGATTTAACGGTTTCATACTCGGATTTCGTTAACGTTGATAAATGTTTATATACCGAAATCAAGCCTCCTTCGTGCAAGACAATAATAGTATGTCCGTCTTTAATTGTCCAATCTACAAACAAAACTGTTCCTTTGGCAATTGCTTTTACAGGGGTGTTCTTAGAAACCAGAAAATCAACTCCAAAATGATAAGTACTCGGATCATATTTTCGGACTACTTCACCATCCACCGGCGAAAACAAAACCTGATTTACTCTTGGTGTTTCCTCCGTAAAAATATTGTATTTATCCTCTAATCGCACAAATTCTCTAAGTTCCAGATCTTTTTCGCTTGGCTGTTTATGCTCAATTGCATTGACGGGGTTTCCGGATAACCTCAACGAATCAATACTTTCTTTAGTAATTTCGACTTCTCCCAAGAGTGCCTTTTTTACAGCATGGATATAAGCGGTATTTTTATAGGCTTCTTCTTCCAACGAATCAACCTTTAAAGCGAGTTCGATTGTTTTTTGTTTTAATTCAGAAGAAGAATATCCGGGGATATATTCTTTTATAGGAGTAAGGACAAGTAAGATAACTGTTGACAGAATTAATAAAAAAACCAGTGTTGTACTTCCGCCCACTACATTCAACAGATTGAGTTTAAAAGAATAAACGTCTTCAAACGTTCTGTCATTCACCACAACAACCCTATACTTGTTTAAAAGTTTATTTTTCCATTTTTTCTTTTTAATCCCTTTCCCAGACATACGCTGTACTTTTTCCACACAAATATAGCAATTATAAAAATTGGCATTCTTCATTTTTAGTTTTAATTCACACCAAAAAGACTCAATATGTTAATCTTAAACTATTAAACGTTAAATAAAGGAATAAAACCTCAAACGGATTCTTTTTTTATCTTTATATTTGTAGCTATCAAATGTTTCAAACAAAATACTATGAATTCATTACATATTTTTTTGGGGATGGTAGGACCATGGCAAATAGTTATTATTGTCGCTATTATTCTTTTGCTGTTCGGAGGTAAAAAAATTCCTGAACTGATGAAAGGGCTTGGTACTGGAATTAAAGAATTTAAAGACGCTACCAAAGACGAAAATGCTCAACAAACAAGCAAAAAAGACACAACATCAAACGAAAATAAAACAGAATAGCAGTAAATTTTACTGTTTTCAACCAACAAAAAAGCACCTTACTCTTATTTTGTAAGGTGCTTTCTGTTTTTTTACCAAACAAAAAAATCCAAGTACTTACTTTAAAATCCTTTATAACTTCATTGTCAATTGCAGGCGTTTTTTGGAATGGTCTACTTCTAACACTTTAACCACTACGTGTTGATGCAGTTTTACTACTTCATTCACATCTGAAACAAAACCTTCTTTGAGTTGGGAAATATGCACCAAACCGCTTTCTTTAATTCCGATATCAACAAAACATCCAAAATTGGTAATATTATTCACAATTCCATTGTAAACTTTTCCTACTTCTACATCATTAATCGTACGCAAAGACGGATCAAACTCCAATACTTTAGCTTTTTTTCTGGGGTCCAATCCTGGTTTTTCCAATTCTTTTAATAAGTCCTGAATATAGTGAATTCCAAATAGTGATGAGGTATATTGATTAGAATTTATTTGTTGAATAAGAGATTTATTGCCAATTAAGTGCTCTGTATTTACTTTTAAATCTTTTGCCATTCGTTCCACCAAAGTATATGCTTCAGGATGTACTGCTGAATTATCCAGCACATAATCACTGTTTAATACCCGAACAAATGCTGCTGCCTGTTGATAAGCTTTGTCGCCTAATCGCGTAACCTTTTTAAGTTCTTTTCTGCTCTTGAAAGCTCCGTTTTCAGTCCGGTATTTTACAATATTTTCCGCCAATTTTTCTCCAATTCCGGAAACATAGCTCAGCAGCGAATGACTTGCTGTATTTAAGTTAATTCCCACTTTATTTACACAGCGCATTACTACATTGTCCAATTCCTGTTTTAACAAAGTCTGATCCACATCGTGTTGATATTGTCCTACTCCTATAGATTTTGGTTCAATTTTTACCAATTCTGCCAAGGGGTCTTGCAATCTTCTTCCAATAGATACTGCTCCGCGAACTGTAACATCGTAATTTGGAAACTCTTCACGAGCGATTTTAGATGCTGAATAAACTGATGCTCCGGCTTCACTAACTACAAAAACCTGAATTGGTTTGTCAAAAGCAATTCTCTGAATAAAAAATTCTGTTTCTCGTGACGCTGTTCCATTACCAATTGCAATCGCTTCTATTTTATATGAATTTGCCATCGAGCGGATTTTTTTGGAAGCCATTGCAGTATCTTTCTGAGGAGCATGCGGAAAAATAGTCTCGTTGTACAATAGGTTTCCATTTTCATCAATGCAAACTACTTTACATCCCGTTTTGAATCCGGGATCAATTGCAAGCACGCGCTTTTCTCCTAATGGTGCTGCTAATAATAACTGCGACAAATTATCTGAAAAAACGCCTATTGACTGTAAATCAGCTTTTAATTTGTATTCCTGAAGAACTTCATTGGAAATAGCAGGTTCCAACAAACGCTTGTAAGCATCAGCAATAGCTTGTTTTATCTGCTTGGCGGTTTGTTCGTGATGCGGATATTTAACAATAGCTTCTTCAATAAAAAGCAAAGCTTCCTCTTTATCAATCGAAATATTTATTTTAACAAACCCTTCATTTACAGCTCTTAACATCGCTAATAAACGATGCGACGCTGTTTTATGCAAGGGTTCATTCCAATCAAAATATTGTTCGTATTTCTGAGCAGCTTCTTCCTCTTTTTTTGCTTTAACTACTTTAGTTGAAATTTCAGACTGACGCTGAAATTTACGTCTAAGCGTTTTTCTTACATAAATATTTTCATTAACCCATTCGGCAATAATATCACGTGCTCCTTGTAAAGCGCTTTCAGAAGAATTGACTTGACTGTTTAAAAACTTTTCTGCCGAATACGTCAAATCATCTGTTTTTTGCGCCATGATTATTTTTGCCAAAGGTTCTAATCCGTTTTCGCGAGCGACATCTGCTTTTGTCTTTCTCTTCTTTTTAAACGGAAGATAAATATCTTCTATTTCATTCAAATCAAAAGATTGAATGATTTTTTCTTTTAACGGATCTGTTAATTGTCCTTGCTCTTCAATAGAAGCTAAAATAGCTTCTTTTCTTTTGACAATTGTATCAAACTGAATTGAAAATTTTTGAATCTGTTCAACCTGAACTTCATCTAAATTCCCGGTGTAATCCTTTCGGTATCGGGCTATAAACGGAATGGTACAATCTTCGGAAAACAATTCCAAAGTACTCTGTATTGATTGTTCAGGAACAACGATTTGTTGTTTTATGTATTGAATTTTATCCATCTTGCTTTATCAGACTGCTAAAATACTACCTTTGCAGCAATTATTGTCACATGAAATTTGTATTCCTTTACTTGATTACCGTTAATTATATAGCATTCAGCTTATATCATCTGGATAAAGAACGAGCAATAAAAGGCAAGCGAAGAATCTCAGAAAAAAATCTGCTCACAATAACAGCTCTTGGAGGAACATTAGGAGCGTGGATCGGTATGAATAAATATAAGCATAAAACTAAAAAGCTCTCTTTTAAGTTATGGTTTTATGCGATTGCTGCTTTACAAATTTTATTGTTTTTTGCGTTTTATAAACGAAAATTATTTATTTAATAAATCGGATAATAGCCGGATAAAAGTTTTTTACAGTTCCTTTAGAAATACGGACAGCATTAATAATCGGATATAAGAGATTGATGATTCCTAATAAAAAAAGAGCAATAAAAACAGCTTCAAAACTGATGATTTTTTCTCTATTTGTTATTTTTATAAATACTCCAATGAATAGAATAAAAGAAGTAATAATGGAATACAGAATCTGAAAATTAAGAATATTTACACCTTGTTCATTAACATGCTCAGTCTTGTTTTTATTAGAAAGCCACAAAATTAATGGTAAAATAATATTTCCGATTGCCAGAAAGCTTCCCAACATTATGGAAATATGCATCCAGATAAGAAAAGTACGATCTTCTGTTTTTTCAAAATTTATGATTTCGTCAGGCGTTACTCCCAAGGCATCACAAATCAGTTTCAATGTTCCTCCTCTCGGAGTTGTTTCATTCGTTTCAATCCGTTGAATAGTGCGTACATTTACTTTTGCCAAGTCAGCTAACTGCTCTTGTGATAGTGCTTTTTGTTTTCTTAATTGCGTAATTTTAATTCCTATTGTTTCCATATAAATTTGATTAAGTTTTATACTGCAAAGCTACTTTCTGCAGTAAAAAAACCTAACGGCAACATACCGACATTTACCCGACATTTGTGTCAGAATCAAGAAAACTAAAGAGTTTTAAGAACAAAATGCTGAAATTTATTTTCAGCATTCAATATTTTATTTTTTTAGCTTGCTGCTTAGGAGCAAGCAATCTTATTGACCCGGTTAGCATGACGCCCTCCTTCAAAATCAGTACTTAAGAAAGCTTCAACCATTTCAACAGCTTGCTGTATTGCAACAAAACGAGCAGGAATAGAAATCACATTCGCATCATTGTGCTGACGTGCCAGTATAGCTATTTCTTTTATCCAACACAATGCACATCTAACTCCTTGATGTTTATTTGCAGTAATTGCTATACCGTTTCCGCTACCGCAAATGACAACACCAAAATCTGCATTTTTCGTTTCTACATCCATAGCTACTTTGTGTCCAAAATCAGGATAATCCACAGATTCAAATGTATCCGTTCCGTAATTTACAACTTCATACCCCTTTGCTTCCAGTATCTTTACAATTGCTGCTTTGTATTCAGGACCGGCATGGTCATTTCCTATAGCTATTTTCATGTTAAAAGATGTTTCTTTATTGCTTACAAAAGTATAAATTATTTATGTTTAAAATTTATTTTTATAACCTAAACTGTATTTTACTTTTATCTTAATTAACTCTCTTTTTTCTCCGCATTCTTAAAAACAGGATAATTCCGGCTGATAATAAAACTGCTGATAAAATAGTTTTATAATTTCTCTCAGATGAACTTTTATCCAGTTCTACAGGTTTTTCATCTCCTGATAACACAAATCCAGCCCAATAAAAAGGATGTGTAAGCTTTTCTTCTTTAGTGTTTTTAAGATAATTTAGTTTTGCTTGTTGCAAGGCGATGGCTTTATCCTGACCTTTTTGAAGATTTTTGTAAAACGCAATCATAATTTCTTTAGTAGATTGATCAGGAGCATTCCAAAGGCTTGCCACCGTAGAAGAAATGCCTGCAGTCGTAAATGCCTGACGCATTGAAACTAAATTCACTCCGTCTTTAAATCCTCCAACTCCTGTATTACAAGCGCTTAAAACGGCTAAATCAGCATTAAAATTTAGCCCATATAATTCTGAAATATACATTTCATAATCTTCTTCAAAATTTGAAAAGATAAGATTACTCAGTTCGGGATCTTCATTGTTTAAGTTAGAGTGCATCGCCAAATGGAGAATAGAAATATCATTTTCTAAAGCTTTAAAATTAGTTTTAGATGCCACATCTCCTAAATATAATTTCCCTGGAATAAATTTTGCTATTTCTTTTATTTCTTCTTCAGCTCCTGATAACGCATAAGTTTCCCCTCGAACAGCAAGTTGGCTTTCTGTTCTTTCTCCTGAATATTTCGGAGCAAAAAACACTGCTTTTCTGTTTTGTGGAATATTTGATTCAGTTTTTGAAATACTCAAAAAATAAAGGCTGGAAACATAAGAAATAGTATGGTTTTCTATTAAATATTGGCTGTTATTTACCAAAAGTTCAAATGGTAAATAATGCAGTATATCATCAGATATAATCACAGTAGGGTTTGTGGTATTAAAGTCATCTTCAAATAATTTTGCGTAAAGAGCCTCTCCTTTTTCTTTGATAGTGTTTATAGATACATCCAAACTATTTACAAGAGATAAATAATACTCAATTTCTTGTTTTAAAGTCAGATAGTCTTTAATCACCTGATAACTCACTTTATTATTGTTAATTATGACTTTGAACAGTTTATCTCCAATAGCTCTAAATTTGATAATATTTTTTTGCGGTAAAACACTAACATCAATATCTGGTGTAGTAAGTAAACTGCTCAATTTATGTTGATGGAGTAACTTCTCGTTTATTTTTTTTAATTCAACTTCTTTTTCAAATATTTGTTGCTTTATATCACTATCCTTAGATTTTAAAAATTCTTTTTTAAGAAAAGTAAGATAAGATCTGACATATTGCTCTTCTTCTATTAATTTGTAAAGCTCTGTACTTCCCGCTATTTCTCTTTTTAACAAAAAAGTATTTATGAATTCTTGAGAGGCAACTACTTCCATAAAATTCAGTAAGCGATTGTTCTCTTCTAAAGAAAAGTTTCGATACATACCTACAGTCATCAATCCACTGGTAATTTTATCTACAACCTGTTTCAAATCTTTATTTAAAGGAATATTACCAATATTGCTTTCAAATTGCCTCAAAGCCATCCAATATAGCTTTTCTTCCTCTATAGAATATTTGCCATAATAATTTCGAAATGCTTTTGCAAGATTAGCTAAGCCTTCTGCATCAGTAATAACATAACCAGAGGTAAAATCTGCTGTTGAACTCTTTGGAAAATGCAGTTTTGAATTTTCATTTGAAATCGCTTTCAATAGTTGATTAACAGTTCCGATGGCTTCTTCTATTTTGTCCAAAGCAAGCAGGGATTCAACTTTTAATTCAATTTGATAAGGCTCAAGACTATCTGTTTCTTCTATCTCATTTATTATTTTTAAAGCTTGATTGTAATCTTTGTTTAAAAAGTGCGCTTTTGCTAAATCTAAGTAAAGGCTGGCTCTTGTTCCTCCGGTATGAATAGCCGTTTTATCAATTTTTACCTTTAAAGCTTTATCAATAATCGATTTTACCTTATCAAAATCATACTCCCAATTCAAATAATATCGCCCTAAACTTCTAAGTATTTCGGTATATTGGTTTTTTTCTGTTTGATCAAGCAGGTTGTTCTTTGCAATAGATTCTACCTTATTAAACACGTCTAGCATTTTAGCCTGTTCTCCGGTATCCCGATAAATAATTATTAAGTCGCCAAATATTGTGAGTTCTGTTTTGAACCCTATATAATGCATAGTGCCTGAATGAAATTCTGTCTTATTATTATTATAAATTTGCAGAGCTTTGTTTAAATACCCTTCTGCACTTTTATAGTTTCTATACCTTCTTTCATTTTTTGCTAAACTTGTATAAGTACCGATAAAATATTCAAGATCAGGCTCCGATATAGAAGAAAAAGCATTTTCAGCCTTATTTAAATACAGTTTTTCTTTTTGTGGAATATCTAAAAATCCAATACTATAAATCAAAGCTAAATTAGAATATAAATAGCCTACAAGATTATAATCCTGTTCTTCTTTTATTTGGTATTGGTCAAATAAAGCGATTGCTTGTTCTAAAGTTGTTATAGCTTTCTGGTAATTACCAGATAATATCCCCATATAGCTAGATCCATGCATAGTATTAAGCAATAACAGGGTATCTATCTCTGAACTTTTAAGATGATAATCGATCGATTTATTTAGATACCTCTCAGTATCTTCTTGATTTCGCATATAATTAAATGCAGCAAGATTTAAATCCCAATATGCTTTGCTGATTCTTTCAGGACTAGCATTGGCAATTTGAAGAACAGTAACAGCTTCTTGCATTAATAGGTAAGCTTCAGAATTTGCTTTTTTACTTTTGCTAAAATCTGCTTCTGCTTGCGTAAACATCTGCAGTCCAAGTAGCATTTTTTGTGTATTTTCTCTTTCTTTTTTAGCTGATTCAATCGCTTTTGCTCTGTAAGAAAGTGCTTGTTCAAATTGTAATTTTTTATCTAAAGAATCTGCAATTTTAGTAAATTCTTCCCACGAAGACTGTGCACAGACAGAATAACATATGAGAGTTATAAAATAAAAAATATTTGGTTTTTTCATAATAAAAACATCAACATTGCCTAAGAAATATATTACTTGAGCTTCAACATTATTTTTTGAGCATCTGATGCTCTTGTCTGATCATTTTTTATAACCTTTTTTAAGTAAATAATCGATTTATCTTTATCTCTGATTTTTAAATATCCCAAAGCAAGATACCAGTTAATCTGATTCTTGTATTTTTCAGAAGATTGTAAATCAAAACTTTTCATTATTTCAATAGCTTTTTCAATTTGATGGTCTCCCATTAGGCTCATCGCATAATAAAAATGTGCGTCTTCGGTTTGCAAAGCTCCAAAAGCCTTAGCAGCTTCTCTATAATTACGGCTGTCGTAGTAGTTAAATGCCTTTGCTATGCTTTCTTCTGAGCCATTAAAATCGCGAACGGTTGGTGCAACAATATTTGGATAAATTTCAAAATTTTCAACATATATTTTTTCATAGTTGACAGGCTGGTTAAAAAGCCATAATAAACCTGCTCCAACAACAAAAACAGCTGCAATTTTCCACCATAATGAAAGGAATCGTTTATTTTGTTTGTTTTGTTCCAAACTTTGCAGACGCTGTTTAAGCCTTTCACGCTCTTCTTTTTCTATTGCTTTCCGAATTTCTAAATGAAAACTAACTTCGCTTTTAAACTCAGAATCTCTATCCATCAGCTGTTTTATTATTTCTAACTCTTCAGCAGTGGCTTTCTTTTGAATATATTTTTCTATTAAATCTGAGGTATTCATCTTAATTTCAATACTATTTCTTTTAGTTGTTTAATACAGCGAGATTTTTGACTTTTTACAACATCTTTTGAGGTGTAGTTTAAACGATTTTTAATCTCTTCTATGGATAAGTTTTCATAATAAAACATTTTTAGAACCTCCTGACATCTTGTTCCTAATCCCTGATATCCTTTTTGTACTTTTTCTATATTTTCTTCCTTAAGCAAAAAATCCTCTTCATTATCTTCTTTAAAAAGAAACTCATAATCGGAAAATCTCTCCTTTGTTGTTGCTTTTATTTTTAGACTGTTGTATATCTTATACTTACCAATAGCAAACAAATAAGTCTTTAACGAACTTGTCAGAGAAACCAATTTTCCTGAAATAATATTTTCATACAATACAATGATACTATCTTGATAAATATCAACAACATCTTCATCATTTACGGAAAAACGCGAGGCATAAGCCACAAAATCCTTTTTATATAAAATGTAAACCTCTTCTATGACGCGTTGATCTCCTGATTGTATCTGTTCTAATAAGCTTTTTTCCCTACTCATTTATATCTTAAAACTGTTGAAGTAAACATTTTTTAAAAAATAATTAAAAAAGATGTTTACCATTTCTCTTTGTCGCTATAAACTATATAAAGCAAACAAATATATTATATCTGCAAAGCTATACTTTTTTATGATAAAATAATAAAACATATCTAAAGTAGAATATATTTTGAATTAAAAAAATTTTAAAATAATTAATATTTAAAACTATGAATTGGACAAAATCAAATTATTTAAAAAAATTCTATGCTGTAGGAATAATAACAGCAGGATTATTGTTTGGAGCTTGTAGCACAGATGACGGAGGGGGGATCCTAGATCCGGATGATAAGGAACCAATTGTACAAACCGATCCGCCGATTGTACTGGATTGTGATTACTTTAACGGTGAAGATCGTGTTTTGACTGACAATCCTAATGCAGCAGTGGATTATATCATTACTTGTGTAATGACAGTAAGAAATGCTGACATCAAAATTGAACCAGGTGTAGTAATTGAATTTGAACAAGATGCCGGAATTGAAATTGATGGCTTTAATACGACAAAGGCTTCTTTTTCAGCAATAGGTACAAGCGATCAGCCTGTTATTTTTAGAGGAAAAACTAAAGAAAAAGGGTATTGGCGAGGACTTTTCTTTGACAGCAATAGTCCTTTGAACAAGTTAAGCTATGTTCATGTACAAGACGCTGGTGGAAAACAATTTAATAGTAATGGGGATTTAGGAGCTGTAATTACTTATTCGGGTTCTTCATTAGTATTAGAAAACTCATTTATTTCGAATAGTAAAACCAATGGCTTTCAAGCCGATTATGGCGGAATTAACTTAACATTGAAAAACAATGTTTTTACGAACAATAATGTGCCAGTACAAATCACTCCACAATTAATTGATGCAGTTAATAATACCAATGATTACAAAGGAAATACAAAGGACTATGTAGTTATTAAACCTTATACTCAAACAATTAACACCCCTTCTACTTGGCATAAAATCAATGTGCCCTATGAAGTTTTGTCGACCAGTGTGAAAGGAATAGGCGTAAACAGCTTACTGACGATTGAACCAGGCGTAGTGATTGAATTTGGTGCAGGAACTTTTCTGAAAATCGAAGAAAACGGTGGTGGATTGAAAGCTGTAGGAACAACCAATGATCCGATCATTTTAACAGGAACTTCAAAAGTTAGCAAAGCTTGGAGGGGAATTAATATAGAAAGCAAGCATTCCGAAAATGAAATTGCATTTGCAGAATTCCATTATTCAGGACTTGATGCACCCACGGGAAATATATGGTTATGGTATGAAAGTTTGCTCAACATACATGATGTGAAATTTAAAAATATTAATGGTTGCGGCATTAATTATCGATTGCTTGGTACGCCTGGTGATGCAAATTTGATTATTGGATCTAATATTACGGTGAACAATGAAGGTTGTGTTTCAGTAGTATGGTAAAGTGCTCTTTATAATAATCTAAATAAACCACATAGATACAAATAAAAATGTTGAGATGTACACGAAAATCAATATGTCTGTGTGGTTTTGAAATTATCAATTAATAAAAATAGAAATAAACATGAAAAAAATTATTGCAAGTTTAGTTGTGTTATTTGCATTTGCAGCAGCAAACGCACAAGAAGGATTCCACAAAATTGGGGTAGGTGCCGAAGTTGCTTTGCCGATGGGCAATTTTGGAGACGGATTTTCTACAGGCTTCGGAGCCACCGGAAAAGTATTTTACGGAATCAGCGAGGACGGAGACATCACCGGAACAATTGGTTATCTGCATTTTGGAATGAAAAGCAGCGATTTCGTCAGTGGACACGTAGGAATGATTCCCCTGCAATTTGGATACCGTCATAATTTTAGCGGATTCTATGCCGAACCTCAATTGGGATTCATGTTTCTAAGCTCAAAAGCAGAACTCAAAGGAATGGGTGGGTTTTTTGGCGATGCTTCCGGCACTGCTTCCGAAACTAAATTTAGCTTGGGTATCGGCGGAGGATACGAATTTGGAAATTGGGATTTGGGACTGAGATATCAAATCGTAGATCAAGCCAACTTTGTGGCACTTCGTGCAGGCTACAATTTCTCTCTTTAAAAAATTTGAACAATGAAAACACAATTTTTCTCATATTTTAAAAACGCAGGAGTGCTGCTTTGCAGCGCACTCCTGCTATTTTCCTGCTCCAAAAATAACAATGACGATTCACCGGGAGGCAGTTTAGGAAACTCAACCCTGACAATGAAAGTCAACGGAGAAAACTGGAATTCCTTTCTCAGTACTCTTTTCACCGAAGAAGAAGGAAACAGCGAACAGGGAGATTTTCGGTACGTTTCTGTGGGCGGAAGCCGGATAATTGAAAAGAACAGTGCCACAGAAGATGATTTGGCAGAAACCATAACCTTATTTATCGCAATTCCGGAAAGTAAATTCAGAAATCCAAAAGGAACGTATCCCATTATTTTAAAAGATTTTCAGGTAGGATATGCATGGGGCATATTTGGCTCAAGTACAGACCTGCGGGATACCACAACGTATGTGTCGGGAGATGCAAACAATCCGGAGGAGCCGGTTGGGACCTTAGAAATAACCGGATTTAAAATCGGCGAGCAGACGGTTTTGGGACACCCAAGCGGAAAAGAAGGATATACGCAGCTGTCCGGTACTTTTCACTTAGACGTTTATCCGTTGGGAGGCGTTGGCGAAAGGCTAAAAATCACAGATGGCAAATTTAATATTTCCGCAGGTCTTGACTTTGGATTCTAAAAACTAAAACTATGAAACATAAAGGATCTTTTTTATGGACAATAGCACTATTAATTGCAACATGTCTTGCATCTTGTAGTCATAATGAAGAAAATAGCATTAATGAATATCAATATCAGACTTTGGAAAAATCAATCCCTGAATTGTCATTATTTATAAATTCTGAAGATGCCAAAGTTACTGCTATTAATTTTTTGAATTTAGATGAGGAAAAACCACAAATTAGCATAGAAGATATTGAAGAGCTTTTAACCGTTGAAAATGAACAAGAACAACCTATTTTATATGTTATAAATTTAAAAGAGGATAAAGGATTTACAGTTGTATCTGCTTCCACTGTCGAAACTCCAATATTAGCGTATGCTGATACAGGTAAATTTAATTTAGAAAATATAGAAGAACATGACGGCGTAAATGATTGGACAGCCAAGAAATTTGTAAAAATAGATTATTTAATCAATAATCCTCAGGAAATAGACACCGATGTGATTTATCAATGGGTTGCCTTAAACCCAGCCTTAGATACCCAAACAGTTGGTACTCCTAATGCAATGACTGTTCAGACTATTAGTCATTTTAATTATGGTCCTTGGTTAAGTACAACATGGGGACAAAGCTATTCAACAAATATAGTTGCTTATAATAACTATGTCAGATTTAACAATTGTCCTCAGGGTACTACGCCAACAGGTTGTGTGGCAGTAGCAATGGCTCAGATTATGAAGTTTCATAACAAACCAGCATTGACCAATACAATGCCTAATTATGTTAATAGTTCAAACTATACCACAACAGGAGCTGATAATATAGCTAAATTCATGCAAACTATAGGGCAGACTGTTAACATGAATTACTCTTGTAGTGCTTCAGGTGCTTCTTCCAATAATGCAGCAATAGCATTGTACTATTATTTTGGATATTCTGTTTCAGGAGTTTCAGATATCAATAAAAATACCATAGCAAATGAAATCCTAAACAGCAGACCTGTTTATTTGGACGGTTGTGCTGAAAGAAAAATAAAATCCACTCCTAAAAAAACAGGTCTTTTTAGATTTACAATAGGAAAAACAACTTATTCATATGATCGTTGCCATGCTTGGGTAGCAGATGGTTTGTCTGGTAAAATACTTAAAGTAAAATACTGGTTTATGACTAAATACATTGCTTTACCCGATTATATTTACATGAATTGGGGGTGGAGAGGAACTTATAACGGCTGGTACGATTATGACAACTGGGGAGATGAAATGCATGGAAATTATAGTCCTAACTACCAATATAAACAACACATGATATATAATATAAAACCAAGATAATTATGAAAAAAATATTTTTTTTCGCACTAGCTTTAATTTCTTTGTCTTCTTGTAATGACAAGGAAGCAGAGCAAACTATAGGAAGGGGAGATTGGACAACCATAAATATAAGTCAAGATGTTTTGTTTGTTGATAAGGATGGAACTCCTCTGTTTGATACAAATAATCCGAACTCTCCTTTTGATGAGCAATATTTTAGTCTAATAGCCACTGATAAAAATTGGGATCCTCTTTATTCAGACAAAGGAAATATGATGGCTGACATAGAAAACAATATTGAAGTCAGAATTTATGAAGACAAAAAATTTATTTTGAATTTTCAATTAGGGAATTTCCAAGGTGAAAAAGGAAATGAAGCTTCTTATTATTTATTTCGTTATAACAAAAATGAATATGACAAAATAATTGTTTATGGAAACATTATCCATGGAGAACTTCATTTAGACAAAATAGTTTATAACAGCGTTTTGTATAAATCCACACCGATTGAAGAAGTATTAAAAATAACCAAAAGTAAATAATAAAAATATTGCGTAAAGTCAAAAGGCTTTGTGCAATGAGGAGTTTGCCATGCTTTGCGATAGCTGGAAAGCAAGACAAACATAAGGCTTATAGCTAAAAACTGAGTTAAATATTAACATTCTTAAATCCGAAATTGTCCGAAAAGTCTAAAACACACAAAGTATATCATTCCGACGCAGGAGTAATCGCTAAAATACAATGATTTAAGATTCTTCACTTCATTACATTGCGTTCAGAATGACACTTTTCTGACAAGTTCTTGGAGTGAATAAAAAAACAATATCATGAAAGTACAATTTTCTCCATATTTTAAATACGCAGGAGTGCTCCTATGCAGTGCACTCCTGCTATTTGCCTGCTCCAAAGATGACGGACCGGGCAACAAACCAGACCCTGTGGATCCTATCAATCCGACAGAAGATGCACAACTGATGCTTGCTGCCTCAAAAACAGATATTGACGAAGGCGAAATAGTAACCTTTACCATAACCGCTGACGGCAAAACCATTGATGCCGATATTTACATAGACGACGAAAAACTAAGTGACACAACACATACTTTTGATACCGCAGGCGAATATGAGGTTGTAGCTAAAAAAGCAACGTATAAGGATAGCGAACCATTAAAGATTACCGTAAAAGCTCCGGCAAAAAAAGTAGCCAAACTCACTTTTAACAAAGTGAATACCGTCCCATACACGCCGGCATACGGAACAGGCCCCAGCAGGATGACCATGAGCAAAACGCACGTATATACGTTTAGCAGTACAACCAATAAATTTAAGCGATATAGCTTGACGAACGACACTTGGGAAGAACTTAACCACACCAATCAGCTTAATTTTGTAGGTGTTGAAGGAAAAATGCTGTATGTGGAAGAGGCGGTATTGGGTCAAGACCTCATTTTTTATTTAGCCAATAGAAAAATGCGCGCTTATTTTCCTAAAGAAACCGGAGGAGGAATACCATTCCGCGATACTTGGCGTGAAATTGACGTTGCTGACCAATACATTAGCGGAGAACGGGCTGCTGCCGTACACGGCAAATATTTATATTACGTTGGCAATTCGAGAAATGATGCACACGCCCAAAGTATAGACCGATACAATCCAGAAACGGATACATGGGAAACTCCGGCGCAATTGCCCGTAGCTGTCAATGGCGGTGCGCACGCAGCTATTTACAATAACAAAATGTATATATTGGGCGAAGTAAATCCTGCTTCCGGAGATCCTCGTCGTGTTTTTTATATTTATGACACGGAACAACTTACTGTTAAAGACGTTTCTCTTCCTGAAGGTATGCGCTCAAGTTCTATTGTTGGAAGACCTCCTCAACACTTGATAGCATTTGAAAATTATGTTTTATTTCTCGACTATTATAATTCCAACAACGTTTTTGTGTTTGATATTGCTGATAACCAGTGGTTGGAAAATCCGATTGAAAATCTATCCAATATGTTTGATAAAGCTCTTTACACTAATTTGATGTCGCCATCGGCAGATAAGTTATATGCAGCCGGTACAAAAGACGGCAATTTTATATTGTATGAATTAGAATTTACGGTAGTCGAAGAATAATTAAATTAAAAAAGCTATGGAAAATACTGAAAATTTAGAAAACAAAGCAGAAGTAACTTCTGATTCAGAACCCAACAAAACCATTGCTATCTTAGCTTATATTACACTTATAGGCTGGATAGTAGCAGTGGTTATGAACAACGAAAAGAAAGACGCTTTTGCAAGTTTCCACATCCGTCAAATGTTGGGAATTGGTTGTACATCTCTTGTATTAGCAGCTTTAAATGTAATTCCTATTTTAGGCTGGACAGCTTATGTCTTGGGAATGATTTCCCTGTCAATACTATGGTTTTCGGGTTTGATAAATGCTCTAACCGGAAAAGAAAAACCTGTTCCGCTATTGGGAATTAAATATCAAGAATGGTTTAAAGATGTGAAATTGTAATTAATGATTAATAATTAGTTACTCTGTCATGCCAAGTAATTAGAGATATCTAACAGCACAAAAATAAAAAAATGAAAAATATATTTTATACCCTTCTTATTGCGCTATTTATAGTTTCTTGCGGCAATAACGATAGCAGTCCAGAAAGCAATTCAGGAAACAGTTCAGAAAGCAATAAAACAGCTGTCTGTTTACAAAATTATAACTATCAATACGAAAAACTGCTAACCAAAGATGACATCGCCAAATACGTAACTATTGACGAAGCTTCGTACAAAATAAAAATCTCATCTATAACCGGAAAATATGGCTCGTGCAGCTATGAATGGTTAAGCGACCGACCAGATTTGGAAATAGAAATCTCGGGAGTAATAATAAAAGGTCCGGATAAAAATCGGGTAGTTATAAAGCAACTGGATTTTTATACCGATGAGCAGTTAAAGCTTTATAGTCAGGAATCAGCAATTGCCTTGTTTGACCAAAGTTATAAAAAATTAAGTCAACAGGAATACAACGAGCTTTTGGAAAATCTAAAAAAACAATACGCCGATAATCCAACCGAATATGAAAGAGCCAAAGGTTTTTTAGATGCTCGAATGAATTTAATCTATGAACCTGTAAATGACCTTGCCGATCGTGCTTATTGGAAGTGGAACGATACTTACGGTTTGGAGTTAGCTGTTTTATCGGGCGCTGCACACTTTACCATCGAAACTAAAGTTACAGCACAAGCCGACACTACACTCGATGCTGCCATAAACTTGGCAAAAGAAGTCTTGGCAAAATGCAATAATTAGTTAGTTTTTTTATGGGTAAAGCTTCCTTATAGTTTATAAAATTATGAGGGGGCTTTTCTTATTTTACATAAAATATAAAACTACCGCAAAAACTTATAAACAACTTATAAATCATTTTTATGAAACTTACATTTATTTTATTTGCTCTATTTTACAGTGCAATTGTATACACTCAGGATTTGACATCAACGCAAAATGATAGCCATATTATCAATCCTTCTATAGAAAATTTAGTAAAATTTAATCTTGTCCCGTTAGTTTGGGGGACGGGTTCGCTGTCTTACGAAAGAAAAATAGCAAACCAATGGGCAATAGGTGCTACTTTAAATTATCGTCCAAAAGGCAAAGCTCCGTTCAAAAGTACTTTGCAAAAAATATTTGAAAACGACACCTCAAATAAAAACCTGACTTTTGACGTTGACAAACTCAAATATTCTAACTTTTCGTTTGCTCCCGAAATAAAATTTTACTTTGGAAAAAAAGGAGCATTTAGCGGATTTTACATCGCTGCGTTTGCAAAAATTGAAACTACTAAAGTAGATTACGCCTATCGCTTTAACGAATTACTTTTATTGAACAAAGATCCCGATCTCCCTTTAAAAGGAAATATAAACGCATTTTCTGGTGGAATATATTGTGGAATACAGTGGAATATTGGTAAAAATTTTTATTTAGACTGGCAAATTATCGGCGGAAATTACGGTTTTGCAAACATTAACATCAGCTCCAACCGAAACTTAACACCTGACGAACAAATAGCATTAAATTATTTTGCAAAAGACCTGAAAGACAATTTTAAAAATATGGAATACGAAGTAAACGAGGACGGAATCAAAATTGATGGAAAAATGCCTTGGGCAGGATTGCGGACCGGGTTGAGTATAGCTTATAGTTTTTAAATACAAAAAAACTACTCAATACTTATTTTAAATTATATTTGAAAAATCATTCTTATATAATGTTAAATCTACTTTTTGAAAAAAACACAAAAATTATCATTATTATCAGTTCGATAATCATCACATTATGTTTACTTGCTATGAGATATTATTTTTTAAATTCAAATAAATACATCGTTTTATTACCTTTTGGTATTATACTCAATGTAATAATTATGCTAATAGAAAAAGGAATCCAAATAAACAAAACAACAAACGAATTTAGAATATACAAATCTTTGTTTGGTTTAAAATACGGAAAATGGAAACCATTGCCAAACATCTCTTATATTTCTGTTTTCAAGGCACAAAGAGTACAAAAAACCAATAGAGGGAAAGCTATGAATTATCGCTATTTCAATGTATATGAAATAAACCTATTTGATCACAACAATCATTGTACAACTTTATTTGAAACAGATATAGATTTATTCAAAGAAACTAAATCCGCTGCCGTCCAAATCAATCAATATTTAAACATTCCTCTTTTGGACGCAACAACAGTTCCTTATAAATGGATCTAAAAAACCATAAAAGAGAGAATTAATATAACTTTTACAATTAAACCTTTCTATTTTTGTACCTTTAAATTCAATAAAAGCCATTATTTGGCTTATGGTATAAAATTTATGACAAAAAAAATAAAAAACAAAAAGAAGAAAAACTTTGATTTTTCTGCCAAAATACTGAAAGTTATTTCTAAAAACACTCAAAAATCCTATAATTATAAACAAATAGCTGCTCAGCTTGAGATAACAGATACGCAAGGCAGAAACGAAATTATAAAAGAGTTAAAGCGGCTGCTTTCAGAGCAAAAAATAGAAGAAATCGAAACCGGAAAATACAGATTTGTACCAAATACAAATTATGTAGAAGGTCGCATTGATATGACCGGTCGTAAAACCGCTTATCTGGTAAGCGAAGAATTAGAAAACGATGTTTTTATTCCGACTAACAACCTTCATAAAGCACTGGATGGCGATTTGGTAAAAGCCTATATTTACAACAAGCGAAAAGGTAAAAAAGCAGAAGCAGAAGTAGTAGAAATTTTAGAGCGCCACAAAATACACTTTGTAGGAGTAGTTGATTTACAGAAAAACTTTGCTTTCGTCTCCACTGCCGATACCAAAATGTATACTGATATTTTTATCCCTAAAGACAAAATAGGAGAGGCACAAAACGGAGATGTAGTAGTAGCAGAAATAGAAGACTGGCCAGAAAAAGCAGATAGTCCGTTTGGAAAAGTAATAAAAATATTAGGCAAGCAAGGAGAACACAATACCGAAATTCACGCTATTTTAGCTGAATACGGTTTACCAAACGAATTTCCGATTGAAGTGGAAGCTTATACCAATAAATTGGATACATCCATCAGCCCCGAGGAAATTGCAAAGCGCAGAGATATGCGCGATGTTCTTACTTTTACAATTGATCCGAAAGACGCTAAAGATTTTGACGATGCATTATCCTTTCAGGTATTGGAGAACGGAAACTATGAAATAGGTATTCACATTGCCGATGTATCTCATTACGTACAAGAAGACACTGTTTTAGACGATGAAGCTTTTCACCGAAGCACTTCTGTTTATCTGGTGGATAGAACAATTCCGATGTTACCCGAAGTGTTGTCTAATTTTGCCTGCTCGCTGCGTCCAAATGAAGAAAAGTATACTTTTTCTGCTGTATTTGAACTCAACAACAAAGCTCAAATTACAAATCAATGGTTTGGAAGAACCGTCACTTATTCCGACCAACGAATGGCTTATGAAGAAGCCCAATATGTTATTGAGACTAAAGACCGTATCATTCCTGATGAAATTTCAATTACCGGAAAGTCTCAGGAAATTACAGAAGAAATTGCAGAAGCTATTTTAAAATTAAATGACTTAGCTAAAATTATGCGCTCGAAACGGATGCAGGAAGGAGCCATTTCATTTGATAAAATCGAAGTAAAATTCAACTTAAATGAAAACGACGAACCTATTGGCGTGTTTTTTAAGCAATCTAAAGATGCCAATCATCTGATTGAAGAATTTATGCTTTTAGCCAACAGAAAAGTTTCAGAATTTATTGGCAAGCAAAAAAAGACATTTGTTTACCGCATTCACGATGAACCGGATGAAGACAAGCTATTTGGTTTGCAAGCGATTATTTCTAAATTCGGACATTCGTTAAACTTTAAATCATCAAAAAGCATTTCCCAGTCACTGAATACCCTTTTAAAAGATGTTCAAGGTAAAAAAGAACAAAATCTGGTGGATACACTCGCAATCCGAAGCATGAGTAAAGCTTCGTATTCTACACACAACATCGGACATTATGGTTTGGCATTTGATTATTATTCACATTTTACTTCACCTATACGTCGTTATCCGGATGTTATGGCACACCGATTGCTTCAACATTATCTGGACGGAGGAAAATCTGTAAATGAAGAAGAATTTGAAAAAAAATGCCAGCATTGTTCATCTATGGAAAGCTTGGCAACCAGTGCCGAACGAGACAGTATAAAATACATGCAGGTAAAATACATGCAAAATCAAAAAGGCAAAGAGTTTGTAGGAGTAATTTCCGGAGTTACAGAATGGGGAATTTATGTTGAAATTGTAGAAAATAAATGTGAAGGAATGGTGCGAATCCGTGAAATAAAAGATGATTATTACGTTTTTGACGAAAAACAATATGCTTTAGTCGGCCAAACAACACATAATCTCCTTCAATTAGGCGATGAAGTCATCATTACTGTAAAAAATGCTGATTTAGTAAAAAAACAGTTAGATTTTAACTATATACGAAAAATAGATTAGTATGAAAAAGATAATTATTTTATTGACAATTGGGATTATACAGTTAGGATTTTCTCAAAGCAAAAAAGAAATTGAAGTAGGCGATTTTTCAAAATTAAGTGTTTATGACAAGATTGAAGTAACCTTAGTATCTTCCGACAATAACAAAGTAGAAATAACCGGAAATGATATAGACAATGTAAGTGTAGTTAATAAAAACGGTTCTTTAAAAATAAAAATGAACCTTGTAAACAGCTTTCAGGGCGATAATGTCAAAGCTACTTTATACTATAAAAAGTTAGACCAAATTACGGCCGAAAGTGGTTCTTCCATCAAAGGAAGTGATCGTATTAAGACAGTTTCTTTAGACGTTAACGCTAAAAACGGTTCAACAATAAACCTCATAGTTGATTCTGAACGCTTAAACGTAAAAGCAGGATCTGGTTCTATAGCTCAAATATCGGGGAAAGCAAGTGTACAGGATGTTTTGTCAAATTCAGGTGCTAAAGTGCAAAACAAAGACTTATTGTCAAATCAAACGGATGTAACGGTAAATGCAGGCGGACAAGCAGAAGTAAACGCCGCAGAACTGGTAAATGCAAAAACCAGAGCAGGAGGGGAGATAATAATATATGGCTCACCTAAAAAAATTAATGAAAAAAGCATTGCCGGAGGAATAATCAAACAGGCAAATAAATAAAATAGAACATCACAGAGTACTTTTGCCATAAAAAGCTGTAAATTGCCAAAATTTACATCGAAAGCTTATTGCTTATGAGTAAAAATTCTGCTTTTTAATGAGTATAATGATGGACGATTTTATTACAGGTATATCATTGGGGTTTTTTCTGAGCTTTATGATTGGACCTGTTTTTTTTATTCTGATAGAAACAAGTATTACCAAAGGATTCAGAGCCGCTCTTGCCTTTGATTTTGGTGTAGTTTTGGCAGATGCTTTATTTTTTGCCATTGCCTTTTTCAGCAGTTTTCGTCTTATTAACACAATTAAAGACGATCCTGCTCTTTTTATTTTCGGAGGAATACTCATGATGACTTATGGCGTAATTTCATACGTTAAATTAAAAAGAGTACAAATTGACACTTTGCAACTGGCATCGCCAAATTTAAAAAGAGATTATCTCAATTTATTTGCCAAAGGTTTTTTGTTGAACTTTATCAATGTGGGAGTGCTCGGCTTTTGGCTGGCAATTATAATCACATTAGGTCCGACTATGGATATGGACACCAATCGGATGTTTACATTTTTTGCATTCACTATTTCAGCCTATTTTGTAACAGATATTTTTAAAATACTGCTAGCAAAACAACTGCGTAAAAAGCTTACCCCACATAATATTCTTAAAATAAAAAAAATAAGTTCAGTTTTACTTATCATTTTTGGAATGGTCATTATGGTTAAAGCTTTTTTGCCAGAATCTGGGAGTAATATTAAAATTCCTCTTACACAACAAATAGAAAAGAAATAAACATATCCAGAAAAGAACAAACAAGGCGTTACAATTGTAACGCCTTGTTTGTTTATAAAACAAAAAAAGGATAGTTTTCTATCCTTTTTTGCGAGGCATCGAGCGGATTCGAACCGCTGTAGACGGTTTTGCAGACCGCTTCCTAGCCACTCGGACACGATGCCGTTTTCCTTTATTGGAATGCAAACATAGGAATTATTATTTAAATATAAAAACAGTTTTAAAGTGTTTTTTTATTGCTCCTTTTTTAAAAATTATCTAATCCCGTACATTTCAATTGTTACAGATTCTACATCTCCACCAATTGGAGGATTTATTTTAGAAACAGCTACTTTTACTTCTTCCACTAAATTTATTTCAATCAATATCCTATCAATAATACGCTGACAAACACTTTCTAACAACTTTGACCTTTTGTCCATTTCTTCTTTTACAATCTTATTCAGATGAACATAATCAATCGTATCAGCTAATTCATCTGACACCGCCGATGTGGTAAAATTTCCTCTTGCTTCCAAATCTACTCTGTAATCAGATCCTATTTTTGCCTCTTCATCCATACAACCGTGAAAAGAAAACGTTCTTATATTGTTTAACCTTATAATTCCCATAATTTTTTTGTAGGTTTAAAGGGTATAAAATTAATAATTACGCTGACATTTTTGCTTTCTTATTTCAAAAATTCATCGCATTATCCGTTTTTTAATACCTTTGTAGTTATAATATTTATATCCATGTCAACAAAAGAAAAATCATTAAATTTTATTGAACAAATTATCGAAGAGGATTTAAAAAACGGCTTATCACAAGAAAAGCTTCATTTCCGTTTTCCTCCTGAACCTAATGGATATTTACACATAGGTCACGCGAGTTCTATTTGTTTAAATTTTGGATTGGGATTAAAATACAATGCGCCTGTTAATTTGCGTTTTGACGATACCAACCCGTCAAAAGAAGAACAAGAATTTGTTGACGCGATCAAAAATGACGTGTCCTGGCTGGGTTATGAATGGGCTAATGAAGTATATGCATCTGATTATTTTCAGCAGTTATATGAATGGGCAATTCAGATGATTAAAAGTGATAAAGCTTATGTGGATAGTCAAACATCCGAAGAAATAGCCATACAGAAAGGAACACCGACTGCACCCGGAACAAATAGCCCGTATAGAAACCGAACCGTTGAAGAAAATTTAGAGCTGTTTGAGCGAATGAAAAACGGAGAGTTTGAAGAAGGTACACATATTTTAAGAGCTAAAATAGACATGGCTCACAAAAATATGTTGATGCGGGATCCGATTATGTATCGTATCATTAATAAAGAACACCACAGAACAAAAAATCAATGGCATATTTACCCGATGTACGACTGGGCCCATGGAGAAAGTGATTATCTGGAAAGCATTTCGCATTCATTTTGCACACTCGAATTTTTGCCGCACAGAGAGCTTTACGATTGGTTTTTAGATCAGATTGTAGAAAACGATAAAATACGCCCAAAACAACGTGAATTTGCCCGTAGAAATCTATCCCATACCGTAGTTAGCAAACGTAAACTCGCCCGATTAGTTTCTGAAGGTCACGTAACTGGTTGGGATGATCCTCGCATGTCTACTATTTCTGGATTGAGAAGAAGAGGGTACACGCCTGCCTCTATCCGAAATTATGCAGACACTATCGGTATTGCCAAACGCGAAAACCTAATTGATGTTTCTTTACTTGAGTTTTGTATTCGTGAAGATCTGAATAAAGTTGCACCTCGCGTAATGGCTGTTTTAGATCCGGTAAAATTAATTATCACTAATTATCCGCAAGGACAGCAAGAATGGCTGGATGCTGAAAACAACCCGGAAGAAGAAATAATGACTTACAGAAAAGTTCCCTTTTCAAAAGAATTATACATTGAAAGAGAAGATTTTAAAGAGGAAGCGAACAGCAAATTCTTCCGCTTGACTTTAGGCAAAGAAGTACGCCTTAAAAATGCATATATCATTAAAGGGGAGAGCGTAATTAAAGATGAACAAGGGAATATTACTGAGATTCATGCAACATATGATCCTGAAAGCAGAAGCGGAAGCGGAACAGAAGCGAGCAAGCGAAAAGTAAAAGGAACGATTCACTGGGTATCTATACCTCATGCTATAGAAGCCGAAATCCGAATATATGACCGTTTGTTTACAGATGAAAATCCCGACGGAAATAAAGAGGTTGATTTTTTAGAATTTGTCAATCCTGCTTCACTTGAAATTGTAAAAGGATATCTAGAGCCAAGTCTCAAAAATAGCCAAGAAGGGGATAAATTCCAATTCCAAAGACTCGGTTACTTTTGCGTAGATAAAGACAGCAGAGAAGGAGCTCTTATCTTTAATAAAACGGTAGGTTTAAGAGATACATGGGCAAAGATTGATCAAAAATAAATTTCCCTATTTTTTCACAAAAAGACATTTTAACTCCTCATTAACAGTTAAAATGTCTTTTTTTTTATAATTTTAGACATATAACTTTAAAAAAATTAATGCTATGTCAAATCATTTAGGAAACACATTAGCTGCATTAGTAGTAGGTGCAGCCATCGGAGTTGGAGCAGGAATTCTATTCGCTCCCGATGAAGGAAAAAAAACTCGTAAAAAAATTAAAAAATCATTTGATCAATCCAGAGATGATTTATCGGACAAAATTGACGATTTAAAAAATCAGGTTCGACATGTTGTTGAAAGAAAAAAACACGATTTAGAAGATAGTATAGATCATTTCGTTTCTACTGCAGGAAAAAAGAGAGATGAAGTTATTACAGCTTTAGAAAAAAAACTAGCTGAATTAAAAAAAGAAACCGAAAAAGTAGCGGCAAACGCTAAAAAGTAACTTTATACCAGTAGGTAATGGCATACAAGGATATTAAAAGAGATTTTAGCGATATAAAAGAAAACTCTAAAGAGTTTTTCGACTCCAGTTTACAATACTACCGCTTATTAAGTTTTAAGATAAGTGCTAAAGCTGCTAGTGTTTTTATGACACTTATCTTATTAGCTTTATTTTTAATGATGACTCTTTTATTTTTATCACTGTCTGCTGCTTTTGCTATAGGAAGCGCTTTAGAAAGTACTCAGCTAGGTTTTTTAATTATAGGAGGAGTATATATTTTAGCTACTCTGATTGCTTACTTCTGCCGTAAATCTATTGTAGAAAAACCAGTTATAAAAAAACTGTCTGAAATTATTTTTAACGACTAAAATAAAGATCTTATGAGAAAAAGCTATTCTTCTTTTGAAGAAATTAATGGAGATTTGCAGATTTTAAAGGTTAAACGCGAATTACATTATCAGAAGATTCTTAGTTCTGCAGACGATTTGAAAGAAGGACTATCGCCTGAGAGAATCATTAAAAATACTTTTAGTTTACTAATAGGTCAGGTAAGAAATTCGGGAGGGCTACAAGCTCTTCTAATAACATCAATACTAAAATACTTTTTTAATCGAAAAAAGTCGAATAATAAATAATCCATTAATTTTATAAAAAAGATGGGGCTGTCTTAAGTTGTAAGACAGCCCCATCTTTTTTACATTTCCTGATCTTTTTTATTATCTTTTCTTTTTTTAGCTTCATTATCTCTTTTAAAAGCTTCATCCGTTTCTTTTAGCTTACTTGTTGCTGCAAATGATGTTATCATACTGCTGAGCATTTCCGTTGCTGCAGAAGGTGCGTTTGGAAGTAATATCAGATTAGATCTGGAATCGGATCCTACTGCCTGTAAAGTATCGTAATGCTGGGTTACTACAATTAAAGCTGAAGCTTCCTGTGAATTAATTCCTACTTTATTTAATATATCTACACTTTCAACCAATCCTTGCGCAATTTCTCTTCTTTGATCTGCAATTCCTTGTCCCTGTAATCTTTTTGATTCAGCTTCAGCTCTTGCTTTTGCTACAATTCGGATTCTGCTGGCTTCAGCCTCGTATTCAGCAGCTACTTTTTCCCGATCAGCCGCATTAATACGGTTCATGGCATTTTTTACTTGAATATCCGGGTCAATATCAGTTATAAGTGTATTTATAATGTCGTATCCATAAGTTGTCATTGCTTCATTCAGCTCTCGTTTTACAGCTACAGCAATATTATCTTTTCGCTCAAATACGTCATCTAAAATCAATTTAGGCACTTCAGCACGTACAACGTCAAAAACATAAGATGTAATCTGATCATGCGGATATTCCAACTTGTAAAAAGCATCGTAAACTTTTTCAGGGATTACCTTAAACTGAACAGAAACTTTTAGCTTAACAAAAACATTATCTTTCGTTTTTGTTTCAATTATCACGTCTAATTGTTGAATTTTGAGGTTAACAACTCCAGCTATGCGATCCACAAAAGGTATTTTGAGCTGAAGACCTGAATGTCTGATACTGTTAAACTTTCCGAATCGCTGAACAATAGCTGCCGATTGCTGTTTCACAGTAAAAAATGCTAAGAAGAGCAATACAACAGCAACAAAAATGATAATGTAAAGAGGCATAATATTTTTAATTTACCGATTAAGCATATAAAATAACAAAAAAAATATTAGATTTTAAATTATTCATTAATATTTAAAATTATAAAGATATATTCATTAATAAAAAATCTCCCCGTTGGGAGATTTTAATTTATTTTTCCAGCGTTAATGTAATATCTGCCAATGGCAATAATGCTAAAAGACTTTCATCAACATCCGGAAGCAAGATAGGAACCAATGGCGCAAATTGAGCGCCATTTGCTTTAATAATCAGTTCATTATCTGTATTACTTACAATAGTTGCCGTAAAATTATTATTCAAAACATTAAAATTCAAAGTAGTACCTTGAATATTCCAATCAGCACCTGATGTTGTTAATGTACAATCGTCTGCATGAATACCTAGTTCTACTTTTAAATCATTTTTAAATTCTAAAAAATCTTTATCACAGGTTGCTTTGTGCGGATAACTTTCGTTTGCTACTTCGGTTCCCATAGCAGTTACTAAAATATTTTGAGGTATCCACTTACCAACTACTTTACTATCTGTTTTTGGAGCAGTAACAGTAATTTTCACAACGTTACTGTTGTTAAATCCTTGTTTTTTAGCAACTACGTTAAACTCTCCTTCTGTATAAAAAACATGGGGATTAGCAATTTTATCAGAACCAATATATAATTCTGTATCAGATTCTGTTTGTCCGTCAACAGTAACTTCAAAACTAACAGAATCTCCAACCGAAATTGAAGTTTTATCAGCCTTTAAAGAAAGTGGTTTTGCAACAGAAATATCTGAAACAACTTTAATTGTTATTGAATTACTATCAATAAATCCTTGTTTTTTAGCAACTACTTTAAATTCTCCTTCTGTATCAAAAACATATGGATTGGTAATTTTATTGGAACCAATATATAATTCCGCTTCAGATTCTGCTTTGCCGTCTACAGTAACAGTAAAATTAACAGATTCTCCAACTTTAGCTTCTGATATATCGGATTTTAATAAAAGCTTTGATTCCTGTGACCCAGAAGAATCATCATTACTACACGAAGTAATTAAAGCAGTTAATCCAATAGCTACAAATAATAATAATTTTTTCATAAAAAAAGTTTTAGTTAATTGTCAAATATACAATTAAAACTTTATTATAATGAAAACTACCTTATAGCATTAACTGCTTTTTTAATTCGAGAAAGTGTTTCCGCTTTTCCAATTAGTTCCATGATTTGAAATAAATCCGGACCTTTCAATTCTCCAACCACACATACGCGCAGCGGTTGCATTACTTTCCCCATTCCGATGCATTGTTCATGAATCCAATCTTTCACTTCTTTTTCAATCACAGTTGATTCAAAGCTAGTTATTCCCTCAATTACTTGAGCCACTTGCTGCATTAATCCAGCTGTATCCTCTTTCCAGTTCTTTAATGCTTTTGGATCATACGTTGCTGGTGCTTGGAAAAAGAAATCACTCAATTCAAAGAAATCTGAAACGAAGGTTGCACGTTCTTTGATTAAAGCTACTACTTGTTCTACATAAGAATCCGCAGCCTGAATTCCTTTTTCTTTTAAGATTACTTGGAACTCTTGGGCTAGATTGGCGTCTTTTTGCTGTTTTAAATAGTGCTGGTTAAACCATTTGTTCTTTTCTGGATCAAACTTCGCCCCTGCTTTATGCACGCGTCCTAAGTCAAATTTTGCTACTAACTCTTCTAAAGAGAAAATTTCCTGATCTGTACCATCATTCCACCCCAACAAAGCTAAAAAGTTAAGCACCGTTTCTGGATAGAATCCTTTTTCGCGATACCCTGATGATTTCTCACCAGAAATAGGGTCTTGCCAATCCAATGGAAATACTGGGAATCCCAATTTATCTCCATCGCGTTTAGACAATTTACCGTTTCCTACTGGTTTTAAGATTAACGGCAAGTGAGCAAATTTAGGAGCTTCCCATCCGAATGCTTTGTATAGCAATTCATGTAATGGAAGAGAAGGCAACCATTCTTCTCCGCGAATCACGTGTGACGTTTCCATTAAATGGTCATCTACAATATTTGCTAAGTGATAGGTTGGCATACCATCACTCTTAAATAATACTTTATCGTCTAATAAATTTGTTTCAAACTTAATATCACCACGGATAAGATCATTCAACAACAAGGTTTCACCTACCGGTGTCTTGAAGCGAATTACATAAGGTACATCTGAAGCAATTAATTGGTCTACTTCTTCTTTTGACAAGTTTAAAGACGTTTTTAATTGTTCTCTGTTGCTGTGATTATAGATAAACGTTTGCCCAGCTTCTTCTGCTTTTTTGCGCAATTCGTCTAATTCTTCTGCTGTATCAAACGCATAATACGCCCATCCTGTTTGAATCAACTGGTCTGCGTATTGCTGGTATAAGGCTTTGCGTTCACTTTGTCTGTAAGGTCCAAACTTTTCGTTTTTTCCCATCGTTTCATCAGGAGAAATACCCAACCATTCCAATGCTTCTAAAATATAGGCTTCTGCTCCAGGAACAAATCTATTTTGATCTGTATCCTCGATTCTCACATAGAAAACACCGTTATTCTGTTTAGCAAATAAATAATTAAATAATGCTGTTCTAACACCACCAATGTGTAAAGGTCCTGTAGGACTAGGTGCAAAACGCACGCGAACTTGATTAGCCATTTTGATTTATTATATTTTTACAAAGATACTATTTAAGTACATTTATGTATCTTTTAAAAAACAAATAATACTGTGAACAGAACTATATTTAAAAGCTAATTCATTTATAATCAAAGGCTTTTATCTGTATAAAATTATTTGTTAATACTCACATTTAAAACTTTATATATCAGATAATTGACTATAAACTAATTTTGTTAATAAATAAGTAAACATTTCAATAACTATTTTTTGTTTTTTCGTAAAAAATTACAATACAATAATTAAAAATTGGTTTACAAATTTTATTTCAAAAAAGTATTGGAACTTTATTTAACTACTTAAGCAAACTTATCAACAGATATTGACATCTATACTTATCAATATTTACATGTAGATAACTATAATTTTAAAGTGAATAACTTTAATCAATAAATTGGTAATATGAATTTTACAAATTACAAACCTGTTGATAATATTTAATAACTATACTAGTGAGATTTATTTTAAAAAGTTATTGATGATATTAACAGACTATATAAGATTAGAATTAATTTCATTTTTTTTAAAAGATTCTATTCTATTATTAATAATTGTTGAAAAGGTTAATAAGTAAACTTTGTTTAAAATATACCCGTTGTGCATTTTAAATAATACACACTTTTAAGTTATTGATATTCCTATTGAAATATTCTTTGTTGATGAATTGTACAACTGTTAACGCCGTTATTTTAGCTAATAATCTGGTTTTGAAACCTTCAAATGTCTTGGCGTAATTACGTCTCATCATAAATTGGTCGCACAATTGCGAGAACAAGGTTTCAATTCTCTTTCGTTGTTTTTTGAACAAATAAAATTGTGGTTTATAATCCTTTTGATT
>NZ_SOAG01000014.1 GCF_004364575.1 Myroides indicus
TCGGATCAGGGCTGGGACGGAACCTTTAACGGCAAGGCTATGCCTGCTACGGATTACTGGTTTATGGTAGAGTATATACAGGAGAGTGTGGATGGAAAACTCCTGCCTAGGAAAGTAGAGTATAAAGGACACTTCTCATTAAAAAGATAATTAAGTTATGAAGTTGATAAAAAAAGGTTGTATAGCATTGATATGTTTGACATCCCAAATGGGGATGTCTCAGGAAGGTTTGTCTGTGTATTCTGAATATCTGACAGACAACTATTACCTTCTTCACCCGGCTATGGCCGGGTTGAAGAACAGCACTCAGGTCCGGATCACAGCTCGTCAGCAGTGGAGTGACGTGGACGACGCTCCTCAGCTTCAGACTTTCAGCGGAAATGTTCGTTTAGGGGAGCAGTCCGGCATAGGTATAATCGCCTATAACGACAAAAACGGCTACCACTCTCAGGCAGGGGCCAAGCTTACTTATGCTCATCACATTACTTTTAGTGAATCCCGCTATGAGCTTAATCTGTTATCCTTTGGTATGAGTGCCGGTTTTTCTCGTACGGTTTTAGACGAGACAAAATTCGGGGGCTACGATCCTATTGTTCACGGAGGCATGGAGATGAAAGACACCTATTTTGGAGTTGATTTCGGAGCAGCCTATCACCGGGGAAATCTCTTTACCATGTTTACGGTTAAGAATGCTGTAACCAGCAAAAGAGATTTGTACAGTGATGTGGAGAGCAATAACCTTCGCAAGTACCTCTTGGGCGGTGGATATGCCTTTGGCGATAACCAATACGGCGGAGGCTGGGTGTATGAGCCTTCTGTGCTGCTTCAGTACACGGAAGAGACCCAGGAGAAGATTGTGGATGTGAATATGAAGGTTTACAAATACATGGATTTTGGCAAGGTTTGGGCAGGTGTGTCCTACCGTCGCAGTCTGGATGGCGTATCCTATATCAAAGGCGGCAAGAGCAAATCGCAGTACATGCAGTATTTCAGTCCTTTTATCGGAGTTAATTACAAAAGCGTAATGATCAGTTATACGTATTCGCACGTGATGGGAGACATCGTTTTTGAGAAAGGCGGCTACCATCAGTTTGGGATAGGGTTTAATCTCTTTGGCAAAAAATCTCCACTGGATTGTAATTGTCCGACGGTGAAGGATTAAATTCTAAATTAATAACAAAAACAGACCGGATTTACTACAGTAAATCCGGTCTGTTTTTGTTATGTGAGTATTGTGACTTAAAAAATCAGAAAGAAATTTGTCTTCTTTGTCCTAAAATAAATATTTTTTACTGTTAAGTATATATCTGTAGATAAAATATATATAGTGGATTTTCTATAAATACTTTAATTTTTTTAACTTTAGTGATGAACATAACAAATCCTACAAAGAAAAGAATTAAAAAATTGTTTCATATTCTATAATTACTACTGCTTTTTAAATCTAAAAATTAATTTGTATTATAAATGCTCCGGATAAAATAAGCTTATATTGAGCGATTCAATAGTTATTCCCCGGCAAGCAATAAATCATGAAATACTTATCTGGGGGAAAATAATTCTAACCAAAAAACTATTTATTGATCTGCACCCATCCAGTGTGAATTTTTCCATGTGCGTGAATGACGTAATAATACGTGCCATCCGGCAATTGTTTACCGCTTTTGCTTTGTCCATGCCATTGGGTAGTGTAACCTTCTCCATACGTGTAAACCTCCGTTCCCCAGCGGTTGTAAATCTTGATACTCTCTACTCCGTGTGGAGTTAAATCAAACGAATCGTTCAGATTGTCTCCGTTTGGTGATATTCCTCTTGAAATAGGGCAATCCTCATAATCGATAGTGAAGCTACTTTCATCTATACACAATTTATCTTTTGAACTTGCATAAACATAAACCGTCTGTCCCATAGAAAGCTGTATCCCCACAGATAACTTCTCTTCCTTCTCCATTTGGTTCGGTATAATAGCTATTGAACTCTGATAGCGGCTGAAGTGTATACAGCTCGCATTTCAAAGTAGTATCTTCGAATACATCTGCTGCAACAGAACATAATGTATTATTAAAGATCATTAATGTATTCATCCAAATCTTCATTTCTCGATAATCGAAATTTTTTCCTCATTTTATAACGGGCCGTTATCAGGCTTGTTTGATTTATATTGAGGAGTTCTGATATTTCGGTGTTTGACATCCACATTTTAATAAAAGCACATATTCTTATTTCCGTTTTAGATAAATCAGGAAACTTATCTCTTAATGTTTTAAAAAAGTTGGGATGTATTTTTTGAAATATTTCTTCAAATATCTGCCAATCCTGTTTTGAGTTTCTATTTTGTCGGATAATTTTTAAAATTTGGTTAAATGTTATTTTAGGATTATTTGTTGCGTTTACTATTTGTTTTTCTATTTCATTAAATAATTTGTTTTTTGATAATAACTGCATACTTAGTAAATTGAGTTCTCTGTTTTTAGATTCTATATCTAATAAATATTGTTTTTTTTGTAACAGTTCAAATTCATTTTTTGAATTCATTTCAAGCTCATGTTGCTTGTTTTTTAATAGCTCTAATTCCATGTTTGCTTTTAGTTTTTCTAAAAGCCTCATATTTTCAAGCTTACTTATTTGAAGTGATTTGTTTTTGTTTTTATATAATATCCATATAATTATGACAGATGATAATACAGAAAGTATTATAATAATATATGTTTTATTTAAATTTTTCTGTTTTTGGACGTCAATCTTAAAGTCATATTCTTGCTTCTCTAATAAGGTGTTCCATTCTATTGCCTCTACATTTTGTCTAATATTAGGCCCGTTAATTCGGTCTTTTTCTTCGTAATACTTATTCATGAATAATAAAGCATCTTCAAATCTTTCTTTCTTCTTTAATATGTCTGATAATCTCTTTAAAGCATCTAATGCTTCAATAGGAAAAAAATCTTGATTAGATATATCTTCATATGTTCTTTCATAACACTCTATGGCTTTATCTAAATTTCCTTCAAGTTCATACGCATACCCATAATTAAAAGCAATAGAACTGTTAAACAGCTTATTATTAATAGAGTGATTTAGAACTTGGGTCTTATCTAAAATCTCTTTAGATTCTCTTATATTCCCTTCACTAGTTGCTATTTTGCTTATTAACAGTAGGATTCTAATAGAACTAACAGTATCTTTTAAATTTTCAAAAGTTTTTAAGGAAGAATAAAGATTTACTTTTGCTTCTTTATAGTCTTTTAAGGCTACTCTTACCAATCCAAAATTGGCTTTTATTACAGCTTTCCCTCTAGTATTCTTATTCTTATTAAAAAGGTCATAAGCACTTTGATAATAATTCTCAGATTTATCCATTTCATTAAGACCATAATAAAGTCCTCCAAGTCCATTATAAACTTCTCCTAATTCATTATAATAATTAGTTTGTTCGAAATAAGATTTAGATTTTAAAAAAAACTCTAAACAATTAGGATAATTATCTCTATATAAAAAATACAGTCCTTTGATATAATTAATTTTTGCTTTAGTGTATTCACTTTCTGATTCATTAGCATAAATAGTCGCTTTTTCTGCATAAAATAGTATACTATCATGAGTGTTTTTTCTGATACTTGATAAAATTTTATAGTAATAAAGATATGCTTTATCAGTAGGTTTGTTAATTTTGTTTATAGAACTATATGAGTTATTAATTATTCTATCTGCATTTTTAAAATCATAATCGACTAAAGAATCCATCTTTTTATATTTAAGATAAACATCATCAAGCACATCCTTATTATAATTGATTTTATTAGTATATATTTTATAAATACCTGTCGTAATTCCTGTTAGTAGAATAAAAATTAGTATATATTTACTTTTGTTTTTAATCATTATACTTATTTATTTGGAATTACGTTTATCTATGGTAAGATAAGAAATAATTGCAGTTTGTAATATAAGAAGATATTTTGATTTTTAAAAGATGGGTTATTTGACTAATAGATATAAATCTATTAATAAAGTGCTATTTTATGCTTTATGAAAGAAAAATTAACTTGATATCTATCTTACTACATCAATTAAGAGTTGTTTCTACTTTATCTAGTCTAAAATCTCCATAAATTCCAAAGCTTGTTTTATTGATTTTACACGATCAAAGCTAAGCAATAGTCTTAATCCATTCTTTGTCTCTTTTTCTTTTATTTTACACAAGTTGGCGTGTTGCTGTACAAAGACGAGAATTTTTCTGAATTTAGAAGACTGATAGAAATCTGAGTTTTGATCTCCGACAAAATAGCAAATCATTTTTCCTTGTTTTAAAACAATTTTTTCGATTCCCATATTGGAAGCATGCCATTTGATTCTCAAACTGTTTAAGAGTGCTATAGCTTGTTTTGGAAGTGTTCCAAAACGATCTGTTAAGCGTTGTTCATATTCTTTGAGTTTGTCTTCGGATGAAATGGCACTCAATTCATTGTAAAGATTTAGTCTTTCTGTTATATTATTAACATATTCATCTGGAAATAGGATTTCAAAATCAGTATCAATCTGTGTGTCTTTCACAAATATTTTTTCACTGTTTGTATCTTTCTCTTCATAAAGGCTCTTAAACTCATTTTCTTTTAATTCCTCAATGGCTTCTTGCATAATTTTTTGATAGGTTTCAAAGCCGATTTCATTGATAAAACCACTTTGCTCGCCACCTAAGATATCTCCTGCGCCCCGAATTTCTAAATCTTTCATTGCAATATTAAAGCCACTTCCTAAATCACTAAATTGCTCTAAAGCCTGAATGCGTTTTCGAGCTTCTTCAGTCATAGCAGAATAAGGCGGACAGATAAAATAGCAGAAGGCCTTTTTGTTGCTTCTGCCTACGCGCCCTCTCATTTGATGGAGATCAGATAATCCAAAATTATTAGCGTTATTAATTAAAATTGTATTAGCATTCGGCACATCTAATCCGCTTTCTACAATAGTAGTAGCTACTAAAACGTCAAATTCTCCATTCATAAAAGCCAGCATTAGTTCTTCCAATTTTTTGCCATCCATTTGCCCGTGACCGATACCTACCTTTGCATCGGGAACAAGACGCTGGATCATACCTGCTACTTCGCGAATGTTTTCGATTCTGTTATTGATAAAATAAACTTGTCCACCGCGTTCTATTTCATAAGAAATAGCATCTCGTATGATTTCTTCATTAAAACCAATAACATTGCTTTCGATGGGATACCTGTTTGGCGGAGGAGTATTAATTACAGATAAATCTCTGGCTGCCATCAGCGAAAATTGAAGCGTTCTCGGAATAGGAGTTGCTGTTAAAGTAAGTGTATCAACGTTTTCAGAAATCGTTTTGAGTTTATCTTTTACCGAAACACCAAATTTTTGTTCTTCGTCAATAATCAAAAGACCTAAATCTTTAAAAACTACATTCTTATTGACTAACTGATGTGTCCCAATAATAATGTCAATTTTTCCTTCTGATAGTTCTTTTAAAATTTCCTGTTTTTGTTTTGCTGTTCTAAATCGGTTGATATAACTGATTTTGACAGGCATGTCTTTTAATCGTTCACTAAAAGTTTTGAAATGTTGAAAGGCTAAAATAGTTGTCGGAACCAGTATAGCTACTTGTTTTCCATTATCAACCATTTTAAAAGCAGCGCGGATAGCAACTTCTGTTTTTCCAAAGCCTACGTCTCCACAAACCAAACGATCCATCGGACGATCGCTTTCCATATCGGCTTTTACATCCTGTGTAGCCGTTAACTGGTCAGGAGTATCTTCATAAATAAAAGAACTTTCCAATTCGTGTTGAAGATAGCTGTCCGGAGCGCATTTAAATCCTTTTTGTGTTCTGCGTTTAGCGTAAAGCTGGATCAGATTAAAAGCAATGTGCTTAACTCTCGCTTTGGTTTTGTTTTTCAGATTTTTCCAAGCGCTAGAGCCAAGTTTGTATATTTTTGGAGGGGTTCCGTCTTTACCGTTATATTTTGAGATCTTGTGCAGAGAGTGAATGCTTACATAAACAATATCATTGTCTGCATATACCAATTTAATGGCTTCTTGCGTTTTTCCTTCAACCTGAATTTTTTGTAATCCGCCAAATTTTCCTATTCCGTGATCAATATGCGTTACATAATCACCTACAGAAAGTGAACTCAGTTCTTTGAGGGTGATGGTTTGTTTTTTTGAATACCCATTTTTGAGAGAGAATTTGTGGTATCGCTCAAAGATTTGATGGTCAGTATAGCAAGCGATCTGTTGCTCTTCATCAATAAAACCTTGAAAAAGTGGAAACACAATCGTCTTAAAGGATTTTACGGTAATTTGTTCATTATTTCTTAAAGATTCAAAAATTTCCTTAAACCTTCGGGCTTGGTTTTCATTGGCACAAAAGAGGTAGTTTTCAATACCGTTTTCTGTGTTTTCATTTAGGTTTTGAACCAGTAAATTAAATTGTTTGTTGAAAGATGGTTGGGGTTTTGTATAAAAGTCAAAAACAGTCTGTGCGTCAATCAATTTAGAATCGTTCATCTCTGCCAGTGTAAATGGATCGAGTGATTTTAGAAACTCGCTTCCATTCATAAACATATCTGCAGGAGATTTGTATTTTATTTCTTTATTTAGTGACAGAAAAACATCATTTGCTTTTTCAAAGAGTCGATTGAGTTGATCTGTAACAAATGCAGCGTTTTGTATAAACAATATTGTTTTTTCCGGAATATAGTTCAAAAAACTTTCACGCATTTCTTGTGAAAATTTGTTTTCTACGTTTGGAATGATTGTTATTTTTTTTTGTCTGTCAACAGAAAGTTGTGTTTCTACATCAAAGGTGCGGATGCTGTCTATTTCATCACCAAAAAATTCAATTCGGTATGGATTGTCGTTAGAAAATGAAAATACATCAATGATTCCTCCTCTTACAGAAAATTCTCCGGGTTCTGCAACAAAATCAACTCTTTTGAAATTGTATTCAAAAAGAATTTCGTTGACAAAATCAATGGATATTTTATCGCCAATGCTAACTTTTAGAGTGTTTTTTTCGAGTACTTTTTTGGTGACTACTTTTTCAAAAATAGCTTCGGCATAGGCGACAATAATGCAGGCTTTTTTGCGAGAACTGATCCGGTTAAGTACTTCCGCTCGCAGCAAAACGTTTGCATTATCAGTTTCTTCAATTTGGTAAGGGCGGCGATAGGAGCCGGGATAGAACAAAACGTCTTGTTTATTGATCAGATTTTCAAGATCGTTTAAATAATAAGCAGCTTCCTCCTTATCGTTGAAAATTAATAAGAAAGGGGATTCAGTTTGCGTAAAGATACTTTCGATAAGGAAAGATACGGAGGAACCAACTAATCCGTTGAAACGGGTTTTTTTGCCTCGTTGTCCGAGTTCTTTTAAAATTTGCTGTGTTTTTATAGATTGTTGAAAACGCTGTTTTATTTCCATTTTGTGATTATTCTTCGGGGTTTGCTCTTCGGGTTTCATCCATTGCTTCAAGCATTTCTTGTTCTCCTATTTCTTTTGGAATTTTAGTTTTAGCGAGATTTTCTTCCATCTGCATAATTAAAACCTTAAGATTGGTTTGAACTTCTTTCAGATAAATATCCACTTTGTCCATCGGAATAGGATCGAGTTTAATAAACATTTCCAAATTATTGAGAGAAGTTAGCAAAACGGTAACTCTTGCTTTGATATCAGGTTGATTTAACTTATTAGGATACGACTGAAAAGTTAAGGATAAAACACTGGAGCTTAATTTTTCTGCTTTTTTCTGGAATGCCCCTAGGGTAGATACCGGTTTTAGCTCTATTTCCTGTTTAAACTCCTGCCACATTTTCCAGTTTTCCAGTTCTTGAGCGAGTTCGGGAGAGGTACGGGGAATTTTAAAATTCCAATTTTTTTGAACAAAAGCGAATATGCTGTCGTTGTATTCTTTTATCTTGATTTGCCTTTCCTGTTCAACTTTAGAATTGTCTTTGCACGAGTAGGTTGTGATAGACAGTGCGATGAGGCTGAGTATAAAAAACAGATAATTCTTCATGGTGTTGAATTAAACTCCAAATTTACAAATGTTATCGGATATTGCTTGGATAATTCTGTTAGTTTGTTGCATTTCGTTGATTAATTGTTGAAGTTAATCTATATTTGTATCACTTAAATAGACAAATAATGGGAACCAAAATTCTTATAATAGGAGCCTGTGGACAAATTGGCTCAGAGTTGACGTTAAAGCTCAGAGAAATTTATGGAAATAATAATGTAATTGCTTCTGATATTCGGGAAGGAAATGAAAATCTGATGAAATCAGGTTCTTTTGAGATTTTAAATGCAATGGATGCAGAGGCAATTGCAAAAATTGTTGAAAAAGAGCAAATTAATGAAGTGTATTTAATGGCAGCAATGTTGTCTGCCACTGCAGAAAAGAACCCTTCTCTTGCTTGGGATTTGAATATGAATTCTCTTTTTCACGTTTTAAATCTGGCAAAAGAAGGAAAAATACAAAAGATTTTTTGGCCATCGTCTATTGCTGTTTTTGGTCCGACAACTCCTCGAGAAAACACGCCGCAATTTACTGTGATGGAACCTGCTACCGTTTATGGGATTTCAAAACAGACAGGAGAGCGTTGGTGTGAATACTATTTCAATAAATATGGAGTAGATGTTCGTAGTATCAGATATCCGGGATTAATTTCTTGGACTACGCTACCTGGTGGAGGAACAACAGATTATGCTGTTGATATTTTTTATAAAGCAATTGAAAATAAACATTATGACTGTTTTTTGTCTGAAAAGTCTGCCCTGCCAATGATGTATATGGAAGATGCACTTAATGCTACAATATCCATTATGCAGTCTCCAAAGGAAAATATAAAGATAAGATCTTCATATAACCTGGGAGGCATTTCTTTTACTCCGGAAGAAATAGCTGCAGAAATAAAAAAGCATATTCCTGATTTTTCAATTGAATACAATCCTGATTTCAGACAGGCAATTGCAGACAGCTGGCCGGCGAGTATTGACGATAGCAGAGCTCAGGCAGATTGGGGATGGAATCACAAATATGACTTGGCTTCAATGACAAAAGTTATGCTTGAAAATTTAAGTAAGGTTTTGATAGTTAAGTAAATGTATAAAGTAAATATCTTAAAATTCAGTTTATCTAATAAACTGAATTTTAAGATATTCATTTAAAAGTAAAAGTTAGTAATATTGACATCTCAAGTTAAAAATGTATAACTTTTATAAAGACGTTTTATTTTTCTTTTATATATAGATAAGTAAAGCAGTCGTAACACTGGTCTGAAATAATCAGCGTGTCTCCTTTTTGTTCAATAGACTGTTTGCTAATACCGTTGTTTACAATAATATCTTTTAGCTCGTCGCTTTGGATTGTACTTCCTTTAATGGTTTTAAAATCTTCTTCAGAGAGAAGTTGTTCGTCTTCGTAACGGCTTATTTTCTTATTTGCAATAATCAATTTTATCTCTTTATTAGGTACGATGGTCTTACCGGCAAAACCACCACTTTGGTACTTTAAAATCCATGTTCCTTCATACGGGGTTAAAGATTGCTTCATTGAAGCGCAACCTACAATTCCTAAAACTATTAAAAGAGATAATATTATATTTTTCATTGTTTGATGTTTTTCAGTTATAATCTAGTAAAAGCGGAGACAGTAATTCTCCTAAAATAAAAATCATACTGATCTAAAGAATAGAATGTGCGGTGTTTTATTTCCGTTTTTTAAAAACCATTCGGGATAAGGGAATAACAACAATGATAAGCGATATAACTATCAAAATATTGCTGAGTGTTTCAGATATTATATTTTGCATTCTCAAAATAAAAGAAAGTAAAAATATCACTAACCCTAAAAATAATAATTTTAGATTTTTGTCCATAAAGCATTTTTTGTGAGTGAATTACTAGAGTATTAATTCGATTTGTTGAATACATAAATGACTATCGGAGCAATAATCATTACTAGCGCTATTCCTATTATAAAATAAGCGGTTTGAGCATTAAATATTTCTATATAATACAACCAAAAAGACAAGGCAAACAACAAAATACCGAGCAGTAATATAACTGTGTTTTTTTTCATGATTTTGTCAAATTAGTTACTAAGGTATATGTTTATGGATTATTGACCAAATTTTTGTAGAATATCAACAAGAATGTTTTAATTTTAGTAGGCAAAATAAATATGATATGAAAGTAGATGTAAGACAAACCTTAGAAAATGCAAATCAAGCATTTAAAAACTGGAAAAAAACTTCGGTTGATTTAAGAATAACTTATTTAGAAAAAGTCAGAGAAAAACTCTTGTCTAATAAAGAGGATTATGCAAAACGAATGACAGAAGACATGCATAAACCGATTAAACAGGCAGTAGCGGAGGTTGAAAAATGTAGTAAATTATTGACTTATTATATTGAAAACGGGAAAAATATATTAGAAGGAAGAACAATAAAGACGGATTGGTCTGAAACTTACACTGTTCATGATCCACTGGGAGTGATTTTAGGAGTTATGCCATGGAATTTTCCTTTTTGGCAGGTTTTTCGGTTTGCCGTTCCTACTATTTTAGCAGGTAATACAATTGTATTAAAACATGCCAGTAATGTTCCTAAATCAGCAACAGCTTTGGAAGAGTGTTTTGCAATAGAAGGGTATAAGCAGGTTTATTATAAAATAGAAATACCAGGAAAAGATGTGGAAAAAGTAATCGAAAGCCCTATTATCAAGGGGGTTTCTCTTACAGGGAGTGAGCCTGCGGGGAGCGCAGTTGCCAAAAAGGCAGGAGAATTAATCAAGCCAGTTGTGCTTGAACTGGGAGGAAACAATGCTTTTATAATATTAGAAGATGCGGATTTAGAGAAAATTATTCCAGTGGCTGTTAATGCGCGTTTCCAAAATACAGGGCAAAGTTGTATTGCCGCAAAACGATTTTTGGTTCACAATACAATTAAAGATACTTTTGTGGAAAAATTCGTTACAGAAGTTACAAAGCTGAAAAAGGGAGATTTGTTGGATTATGACACTGAGATAGGCTTAATGGCAAGAGAAGATTTGGCAATTGAACTTGAAAAAATGATGAAGGAGTCAATCAAAATGGGTGCTAAAATAGTATGTGGAGGAGAAAGAGAAGGAAGTTTTTTTGAACCTACTGTTTTAACGAATGTAAATACAGCTATGTCTGTATTTAAAGAAGAAACATTTGGTCCGTTGGCAGCAGTAGTGGGATTTGATTCTTTTGAAGAAGCAGTTGAGTTAAGTAATAATTCGCATTTTGGACTGGGCGTAGCTATTTTTGGTAAAAATACTGAATATATAAAGTCTAAAGTGCATGAGTTTGATGAAGGTGCGGTTTATATTAATGAAATGGTTATTTCTGATCCACGCGTGCCTTTTGGAGGAAATAAATTTTCAGGTATAGGTCGGGAGATGGCAGAGGAGGGATTGTTGTCTTTTGTTAATAAAAAATCTGTAGTAGTTAAATAAGTAATTCTAATACTTGTTTTTGAATATAAAAATGATAAATGTATTTATAGCTTTTTGGAAGTCGATTACTTTTGTTGATATTATTGAATTTCTTGGCACTTTTGCTTTTGCTGTGTCGGGTATTCGCATGGCTTCTGCCAAAAGTTTAGATTGGTTTGGAGCAGTAGTTGTCGGTTTTGTTACTGCTACAGGAGGTGGAACATTACGCGATCTTTTATTAGGACTAACTCCTTTTTGGATGCTCTCAAGCGTATATATATGGTGCACTATTTTTGCTTTATTTTTTGTTATACTATTTCGTAAAATATTAGTTCGGTTAAATAATACATTTTTGTGGTTTGATAGTATTGGTCTAGGACTTTTTGTTGTGGTGGGAACAGAAAAAGCACTGCATTTAGATTATCCTTTTTGGGTTGTTGTTTTTATGGCAACGATTACGGGAGTTGTAGGGGGAATTATAAGAGATACATTGATTAATGAAATCCCTGCTATATTTAAGCAAGAATTGTATGCGCTGGCGTGTATTTTTGGGGTTATTATTTACTATTTTCTGCTTCAATTAAACGTAGGTATAGTATTAGTGCAAATAGTAACAGCTGTATCTGTTTTTGTAATTCGCCTGATAGCAACGCATTATAAATTAGGACTGCCGACTCTGAAGAATGAAGATTAAAAAAAATACTTTTTTAATCAATAATTTTGGCAAAATGAAAAATCATAATATATTTGCACCGCAATAAAGGTAACATATCTTCCTCCTTAGCTCAGTTGGTTAGAGCATCTGACTGTTAATCAGAGGGTCCTTGGTTCGAGCCCAAGAGGGGGAGCAAAATCAGAGCACTTACAGCAATGTAGGTGCTTTTTTCGTTATTTAAAAACGGATTTATTGGGCGTGTCGACTTTTATTTCAAAAATAAATATGGTGTTTTTGAGGTAAAAGGTGGAGAATTCGGGGGACATTTTTAAAATTTAGGTGTCCCATTTTGAACTTAATGATGTTTGTAAATCAGAATGTTATGTCAATTTTTTAACACTTTAAAAATATTGACTATGAACGTTAATCAAGTAAAAATCTTATTTGTTGTAAGAAGAGCTAAGACAAATAAAAACGGGTTAAGTCCTTTGGTTTGTAGGATAACCTTCAATAACAAGAGAAAAGAGTTCCCGACAGGCTTCTATATTCCAGAGAAAGAATGGAATGCAAAATTTCAAATTATTACCTCGAAAACAGCATATGCAAAGAATATTAATACACATCTAGACAAGATATATCGAGGAATATTGAATACTTATTCTGAAATGATTGATTCTGTCAAATCTACAAGATGATTAAAGCTAATTATCCAAAAATAATTTTAAAGCATCCTTAAGTACAAACGTTTTAATAAAAAACAAGGATATAGCTAATAGGAAAATACGAAAACTGGGAGCTTATATTGCTCCAATAGATACTTTTTTCCTTTCTGTTTTTCCGCAGGGCTTAGAGCCTTTTCGAAAGGACACTTTTAGGTATTTTTGTCTAAACTAACATCAGCATAAATCTAGTTAAGCTTGCTGTTTTCGTCTTTAAGCTCTTGTATGTGTTTCAATTATTGTTTTTTTAACTCTTAGCTCTAAAGATATTTCATTTGCGGATCTTTCTTATTTATCTTCTTCACCAATAATGATTATTTGGTTTTTTACTAATATTAATTGTCGGATTAATGATTTTCTGATTTAGGAGGAGATCTACAATTGTTTTGAAATACTCATTTTATTGGAAACGAGATTTATTAAATAACGGCATTTAGGTTTTTACTATATAACCAAGAATCTTGAATAAGTGTTTAATTGATTCTTTAGGAATATCGATTGGTTCATGAATTAATTTTCCATCTGCATATTGTTCAGGATTCGAACTATATGCAGTAATGAAGTTTTTATTATTAGATTTTTGTAATTTTTTTATGAGCCTATATTCAGCTGTTTCAACGCAATAATTTTGCCCCCAAACAATAAGATCTTTATCTCCAATTTCTTTAAGTGTTAAGATACAGCCTGGAGGGAATTCTAGCATATCACTTCCATGATATCGTATTGTGGCTGTGGCTTCTGGAAACCATTTATCAGTATCTGTTTCTTCAGGAGAGTAAAGCTCTAAGTTGTCGTTTATTGCCGATTGGGTATTATCAAGACAGGGAGGCAGATGTGTAGCTCTTGTAGTCTTCTCCTGGTATTTGTAAGGAGAGCTTTCTTTTTTATAATCTTTAAGCATCAAGCCATTACCTGTAAGTAACCATTCGGGATTTAAATCCTTATATTGTGATAAAATTTTAGCAATAGCTTCTCCGCCAACCTCGCTATATAGCCCTTTTCCTCTAAAGTTAGATGCTGAAATATCTAAGTTTTCAAAAAATTTCATTTTCTCAAATCCTTTGTTTTGAATGTATAATAATATTCTTTCTTTAATAGGTGCTAAAATTTTTTTCATAATTTTTGAAAAAGATAAAATTTTATCACTATGTTTGTTCTATAGATAGGAACAACAAAAGCAATGAACAAACCTACAAAAAAGCGAATGAACTACAATACAGTAGTGGTAAATAGATTAACAGAAAAATATGGGGTCACTCGTAGGTTCGTAATTATGAGCTTGTCGGGAGACAGAGAATCGGAGGTGTCTGATGCTATTGCAAAAGATTACCGATTGATGAGTAAAACAATTGATAATCTTTTGAAAACTATGTGAATGAAATCAAAAAAATAATTATACATTATGAACAAAAAATTAAACACTTTTACGTTGTGGATTTCTTGTTTACTCTTATTGAGTGAATCATCGCTACTTTATAGTGCTGAATTTTCAGTATGGCGACAAAGAAGTTATGTGTCTGGATTGTATTTTGTATTATACAATGAAGTATTTCAGAACAATCCATGTGAAGGGCTGTCTGTGCCTTTTTTAGAAACTTTCAATACAGACTCTCCTACAAGAGGATGTTGGCAAACTGTGGATGTAGATAATAGCGGAACTACTTGGTCACTGAATACATCTACTCCGTATGAAGGAACACATGCTATGCGGTATTTTGAAAATAAAAATTTGGGAGGAGGGGGGTTAAATCCTAGCCCTATAGACATAGGTTCTATACTTCCGGGATTACTTAAGACCGGTGTCAGCACAAGTAAAGTAGGTATAGGAATAGGTGATGATGTTGGTGGTGGTAATACAGGTGGCGGTAATAATGGTAATGCGGCAAGGAGTGATTTTCTGATTTCTCCAAAGCTTCAGGTAGATTCTACAAAGATATATGAACTCAGATATTTTTATAAGACAAATGCTTCTTATAATAATGAATTTGAGGTGTTATTATCAGAAAATGGAGATTCAATAAGTAGCTTTACAGAGACAGTAGTTCCAAGAAAAACCTATTACAATGGAACTTACAAAGAGGAAATAGCATATATTTCAGGAGTACATAATACGATTCATCTTGCATGGAATGTAGTAAGTACTGATGCCATTACGTATGTGTTTATCGATAAGGTCTCTTTAAAAGAGGTGGATTGTCCTTTGCCTTTGGAATTGGAAGTTAAAGATATTCAAGACAATGAAGTAACCATTCGTTGGGACGGAAAATATAGTACAGAATGGGAATATAGGCTTCAAGAAGATCAAGGAGGAGGGACTCCACTTTCTTCCGGTGGTGTTTTGACAAGTTCAAATGAAGTGAAACTATCTAAAGATTTTTCTGGAGATGCTTTGAAAGCAGATACTGAATATGAGCTTTATGTGCGTTCTAAGTGTGCAAGTGGGAAGTTTAGTGATTGGGTGCTTCTAACAATTAAGACAAGTTGTAAATCAGTAGGTTTACCGTTTACAGAGAGTTTTGAAACCAACTCTCTTTCGAAAGATTGTTGGGTGATTCTGGATATAAATGACGATTCTGCAAATACTACGGCAACCACAAATCAATGGCATTTTATAAGTGGAACTGCTAATGCTTATGAAGGCAGTTACAGTATGCGTTTTTACGGAGCGGGTACTGAAAAAATCCATGACGATTGGTTGATTTCTCCTTCATTCGAAGTAGATAGTACTAAAATTTATCAAGTATCTTACTACTATAAAACGCATTGGACATCAGGTAGTAATGAGTTCGAAGTGTTGCTGTCTAATAAAGGTGTTAACCCGGATAGTTTCACCACTGTTTTATTGCCCGAGCAAACTTATTCAGGATTGGGTGAGTATCGCAAACAATCTTTGTATATTCAAAATACTCACGGAAAAGTAAATGTGGCTTGGCATGTAATTGCAAAAGGGGCTGCTTATGTGTTTATAGATATGGTTGCTATTAAAGAGGTGGACTGTATAGGACCTGAAGAAGAGGTTGAGATAAGTGGACTAGGCACAAAAGAGGCTACTTTTAGTTGGGAGGATAATCTGAATTCACAGTGGGAATATTTTGTACAAGAGGCAATAGGCGGAGGAGCTCCGGTGGGGAGCGGTGTACTAGCTAATGGAAAAAGTGCGAAAGTAACTCGGACAAGTGGAGCCGGAGGTGTAAATTTGGAGCCAGATACTGACTATGTGTTTTATGTGCGTTCGAATTGTGGTCCTGGAAAGAATAGTAGCTGGGTCGGTCCAATCTACTTTAGAACACTTTGTGATAGTCAACCATTGCCTTTTTGGGAAGGGTTTAATACAGGTTCACAAACAACAGATTGTTGGATGATTATTGACAATAACAAAGATTCTACAAATCCTAGTGGTAATGATATTTGGAATCTTAAGACAACTCGTTATGAAGGTACTCATGCGATGGCTTTTGTAAGTACACATACAGATGAGTCAAAGTTTCCTCATGATGATTGGTTAATTTCTCCTTCGTTTAAGTTTGATGCAACTAAATATTATAAAGTGACCTATCGCTATAGAACTAATACTAATTATCCTACTGACTTTAGAGTGGTTCTCTCCGATAAAGGTTTGGGTGTAAATAGCTTTGACAAGGTTTTGGATGTCAAGAAAAAGATAGCCAGTAACGATTGGGAGGAAGCAACGTTAATTATTGGAAAGACAGGAGGAGAAATATACATAGCCTGGCATGTCGACGCTTCTGCAAGAGCTTATCTGTATTTAGATGACATATCCATAGAAGAATTAGACACTTGCCCTCAGCCGGTGTTTTTGGGGATCAAAGAGGAAAAAGAAGATCGTGTGACTATTTTTTGGACCGATGATTATAGTACTGATTGGGAATATGTAGTTCAGGAACCAAGAGGAGGGATGCCTACGGGCTCGGGTACGATTTCAACTACTAAGGAAATAGTGATATCTCAGGACAAAGAAGGAAGTGCTTTAGAACCAAATACGGAATATGAGTTTTATGTACGAACGGATTGTGCGAATGGAAAATATAGTGATTGGTCAGGTCCCTTTGTTTTTAGAACGGCTTGTCAAGTGTTTACTACGCCATTTTGGGAAGGATTTAATGCGAATTCAAACAATATTGAATGCTGGACAATTATAGATAATAATGAAGACACTTCCGCATCAACAAACGCTTGGAAGCAGCTTACAACACAAATTTATGAAGGTACGCACGCAATGGCTTTTCAAGGAACACAATCAAATGCCTCTAAATTGCCTCATGATGATTGGTTGGTGTCTCCTAAGGTTAAATTTGAAGCTGGTAAGGTATATCGCTTAAAATATCATTATAGGACACATACGGGTACTACAGACTTGTACAAATATGAATTCGAAGTTTTAGCTTCTAATTCAGGTACAGATGTAAAGAATTTTACCAAGGTAGTAGTACCCAAGCAAGAATATAGTGCGGGTGCAGCATGGAAAGAAGAATATGTATTTATTTCGGGGATAAGCGGAGAGGTGAACATAGCGTGGCATGTCACAGGAGATTTACGCTATTCATATTTATTTATAGATAATATTTTTATTGAGGAAGTGAATAATTGTCCGGAGCCCTTAAATTTAGATGCTAAGGATTTGGAAACGAATAAAGCAACACTGGCTTGGACAGACAATATGGGAGGAACTAATTATGAATACTATGTGCAAAAAGAAGGATTGGGATTGCCTTTTGGAAAAGGGATGACAGCTTCTGTTAAAGAGATAATTGTAACGCAGGATGCAAACGGAAATTCTTTAGATCATAATACAGACTATGAGTTTTATGTGCGTACGGATTGTGGAGATGGAACCTATAGTATATGGAATGGACCTTACTATTTTACTACTTTGTGTGATGAATTTAAAACTCCTTTCTGGGAAGGATTTAATTCGGATTCAAAAACAGCGAGATGTTGGACTATATTGGATGAGGATGAAGATGACCGCTCATGGAGCGTAACAATTAGGAATGGGCAGTTTTATGAAGGAGATGGAGGAGCTATGATAACCACAGCAGGAGCTACAGGAGGAGGATTAATAGGTACTCCGATAGATATAATAGGTGGAGGTGGAGGTAGTGATGTTGCTGCTTCATCAGACGATTGGTTGATCTCTCCGAACCTACAAGTAGATAGTGCAATGTATGTGTTGAAATTTCATTATCGAACTGTTTCAAGTAATGAAGAGAACAAAGTACTCTTTAGTTTAAAAGCCTCTCAGAAAGGTGTAGATATAGCTGATTTTGATCGAACACTGATAGGAAAAAAGGAGTATGACAACTCGCTTTGGAAAGAAGAAATAGTGTATTTTAACGCTTCAAAAGGAATAATAAACATAGCATGGCATTGTGAAAGTGATGTTAAGGGACAAAGTGCTAGTTTGTATATAGATAATTTCTCATTAAAGAAGATGGGAGCTTGTGCAGAGCCTTATTCTGTCATCGTGGTCGATCAGACAGATACTACTTTAGATATAGAATGGGAGGAAGACGGAGACAATACAGAGTGGGAAGTGATTGTAGTAGAGTATGAGGAGGATGAAACAGCTACTCCTATTCAGACCATAATTGTTACAGGAAATCCGGAAGTTAAGATTACTGGTTTGGATTCTGGAAAAGTATATAAGTTATATGTTCGCTCTAAATGTAAAGGCGGCAACTCTTATAGTAATTGGAGTACAGCAGTGATTGGGGCTACTAATCTGGGAGCGAATGATAACTGTAGTGGTGCATTGCCTATTCCTGTGAATTCGACTTTGGAATGCGTAGAAACCATTAAAGGAAGTTTGCAAGGAGCTACGCAGTCCTCAGCTCCTACCCCGAGTTGTAGTACTAACTTAAAAAACGATTTGTGGTTTGAGTTTACAGCTACCGCTACAGCTCATATGTTTAGCATTGATCAAGTCATGGCTTTGCCTTCTACAAGTCTTGCTCCGATATTATATGTAGCACTTTATGCACGAGATTGTAATTCAATTTCCGCAACTCCTGTAGTTTGTTTCGCAGCGTCAACGGGTGGTGTTTCCAGAATGTTAACAGATCTGATTCCAGGTAATACCTATTATGTCAGAATAGGAAATTATGAACGGAGAGATGATAAAACCAATGAATTAGTCCAAGGAGAACAACCCGACTTTGTTTTTACCTTGTGTATAACCACATCTGAATATACACCAATAGAAGTCAGTCCTAGCGGGCAGCGATATTCTGTAGAAGAGCTGGTGAAAGATGTGTTGATTCGGTCCAATTGTGATTTGGTGTCTAATGTACGTTATCAGGTGGGTAACGGAAGTCCTGCTACGAAATCAGTGAATACGCTGGGATATTTCAATAAAGGTAAAGGTAAGTCGATTTTTCCGTTTGAGGAAGGTATTGTGTTGTCTACAAGTCAGGTGCAGTATGTTCCAGGACCGTACACTACAAGTAATAAAGGGACTAACCCACATCGTTGGACAGGAGATAAAGATATTAATGATGCTATTGCTGATGCTGGTGGAGGTCCTAGATCGGATAAACGAGTTACGCAGTTGGAATTTGACTTTATTCCAATATTAGATTCGATCCACTTTGATTATCTTTTTGCTTCGAATAGTTATATGAACGGTTGTACATATACATGTCAAAATGGAGCGTTGTTTGCCGCTTGGTTAATCGATACTACTACTGGTGAGGGGCAAAATTTGGCGAAGATTAAAGGAACTAATACCCCTATAGCTTTGCATACAATTTGGGATAGTGAGAAAATATTGGGGACAAACTGTTCAAGTAACCCGGAACTGTTTTGGAATAATTATTCATCCGGAAGCTCAAATCCTATAGATGCGCCCTTTAACTTTTCAGGATCTACTATTGGAATGAGCTCAGAAACAGTACATGTAGTTCCCGGACGTCAGTATCATATCAAATTAGCAGTGATGGACTTTTGCCCTACAGCTTCACATTCTTCAGCAGTGTTTTTTAATGCAGGTAGTTTTAATTTAGGGAATTTAGACCTTGGAGCTGACTTGCTTGTAGAAACTAATAATGCGTTATGTGGTGGGGAGTGTGCGACTATTACCTCTGGATTAAGCACAGAAGGGATAGCTATAAAATGGTTTAAAGATGGAGTTCTTATTACTGGCGAAGAAGATTCTGAACTAGAGGTGTGTGAAAGTGGTTTGTATAGAGTAGAAGGATACCAAGCTGAAATTGATTGTACTGTAATTGGAGAAATTAAAGTTGAAATATATCCTTCTATATCCGAAGTGGTGAATGCGCCTAAATCTATAGAAGCATGCAGGTATTCTTTATCTGGTCAAGTTCTTGATTTATCGGTTGTAGAAGAGGAAATGTTTTTAGGGATTGAAAATACAGAGGGCTATACAACGAAGTATTACCTGACGGAAAAAGGAGCTGTAGAAGCTTTAGCTGAGGATGAAATGGATTTAGAATATCAGATAGATGGAGAGGAGATAAGAACGGTCTATCTTCGAGTAGAAGACCTGCATACAGGATGTTATGAAATATTCTCTTTTTCGATTAATGTGAGTAGAGGAGAAGTTCCGGCTCAGCCTGAAAACGCTTCAGTCTGCGCAGAATATGTATTTCCACAAGTCAATGGTGATCAGTATTACTATACCGAACCGGGGGGTCAGGGTAAAGAATACAAGGTTGGAGATCTTTTAGCAGAATCGGGTGAACATACGATTTATCTGTTGCAGGCAAACAACGATGAAGGATGTTATGAAGAAACCGCTTATCAGGTGAAAATTACAGCTGCGGTAACGGCAGATATTTTTGAAAGCGAAACGCTGAGTTGCGAATATTATGAACTAAAGCCTCTGTCTGAATACAGTCAGTATTTTACCGGACCGGAAGGACAGGGAATAGAATTGTACGAAGGCATGCAGGTTCTTCAAGGACAAACCATTTACGTTTACGCAAGTTCAGACGATAAAGAGTGTACGGATGAGAGTAGTTTTACGATAGATTACGAAGACTGCCCTATTCCAAGAGGAATTTCACCAAACGGCGACAATCTGAATGATGTCTTTGATTTAACTCCTCACGGAGTAGAAGATATTAAGATTTACAACCGTTGGGGTACAGAGGTTTATTCGCATGGAGCAGGCTATACTACCCAGTGGCATGGGCAGGGTAAAAATGGCAAACAGTTACCTGACGGAACGTATTACTATGTAATTATCGCTCATGGTAAAACCCGAACAGGTTGGGTGCAGATTAATAAGTAACTTAGTAGTTTTTTGGTTAGATTTGGTTATCCCCGGACAAGTATTTTGTAATTTTCTTGCCGGGGATTAACTTATAAATTATTATATGAGGCACACGCATGAGGGAGTTTCATCGGTTAGCTGTATATTTAGTAAAAATAATTTATAACCCTTTACATAAGAAACGCCTCTTATGTATGAGCTATTTCATAACGAGATAAATTAATATAAAAAGGAGCTGTCTTTTTAGATAGCTCCTTTTTAATGTTTGATTTTTTAGATAATTAATGATATACTGAGGCTTTTGGTGTTGAAGAAGATTAATATTTGATTCACAAATTCAAAATTAATGCTATATTGTGAGCAATAAAGATTTATGAAAAGTTTATTTAAAATTACTAATATGAAAATAAAATTATTCTATAGAATTTTAATCGTATTTTTTATGATAATTACTTTGAGTTTTTCAAAGAAGTTGACATATGAAAATATATATTTAAATGAGGAGGGAGAAACTGTTAGTATAAATGCCCTTGATTGTAATGAGCCTAAAGAAATAAAAATATTAAATGTTTTACCAAATAGTGCTGATTTTAGCTGGGAAGATGAGGAGAATACTGAATGGGAATATTATGTACAAGATGCTTGGGAAGTAGCACCTGTTGGGAGTGGTGTGCTTTCAAAGTCTAAGAGTGTAACAGTGACTCGTACAAGTGGTCTTGGGGGAGTGAATTTTCAGCCCGGTACAGAATATGACTTTTATGTGCGAGCTTCTTGTGGAGGGGGAAAGTTTAGCGCTTGGGTTGGACCTTTACGTTTTAAAACCCCTTGTAATGCTATAGCTTTACCTTTTTGGGAAGGGTTTAATTCAGATTCTACGACTATAGACTGCTGGGAGATTGTAGATAATAATAAAGATTCAACTTCTTCGACAGATAGTAATATATGGAAAATAACTACTACAAGTTATGAGGGAACACATGCCATGTATTTTATAGGGAATCAATCTGATAATTCGAAGAGACCTCATGATGATTGGTTGATTTCACCAACATTTACTTTAGATGCTACCAAAGTGTATAGACTAAAATATTATTATAGGTTAGATTCTAATTCTTTAACCTCATATGAGTATGAATATGAGGTATTATTATCTAATTCTGGCATAAGTGTAGATGATTTCACTACAATAGTAGTGCCAAGCAAAAAATACAATCCAGATACCGTATGGACAGAACAAACAGCATTTATTACAGGTATAAATGGAAACATTAATTTAGCGTGGCATGTAACATCATCCACTCAGTATACTTATATTTACATTGATGCTGTTTCTTTGGAAGAGATAGAATGCCCTGAACCGATTAATTTAGGAAGTAAATATGAGGAAAAGTCTACATCAACAATCTTTTGGGAAGATGAATTTGGTTCGGATTGGGAATATGTGGTTCAAGAATCTGGTAAAGGAGCGCCTGCTGTTTCAGGAACACTTACGACAAATAAGGAAGTAATTGTAACGAAAGATATAAAAGGTAAAAATCTGGAGGAGAATACAGAATACGAACTTTATGTTCGTACAGATTGTGGAGCTGGAAAATATAGTGAATGGTCTGGTCCTTATGTTTTTAGAACGGGATGTGGAGTTTTTGGAACTCCTTTTTGGGAGGGCTTTAATGTGGGGCATGATTCTAAGTACTGTTGGACAATTATTGATAGTAATGGAGACTCAACTTCCAAAACAGCGGATATTTGGCATTTCGATACGACGAGCTATGAAGGAACGCATTCAGCACGTTTTAATGGAACTTCTTCTGCGGATGTTCCTCATGATGATTGGCTTATTTCTCCAACAATTGAGTTTGAAAAAGGAAAAACTTATCGTTTGAAGTATCATTATAGAACATCCTCTATAACTACGTATGAGTACGAATTCGAAGTTTTGTTATCCGATTCAGGAGTGGATGAAGATAGCTTTAAAACTACTATTATTCCTAAGAAGAATTATGAGCCAGAAAGTGTTTGGATAGAACAAACAACTTTTATTGAAGGGGTTGAGGGTCATATTAACTTGGCGTGGCATGTAACTTCAAATACACAGTATACAACGATATATATAGACAATATCTTTGTAGAAGAAGTAGAGAATTGTCCGGAACCTTATAACTTGGGGGTAAAAGATATAGAAACTGATAGTGTCACCATATATTGGACTGATGATATGGGTGGAAGTAACTATGAATATTACATACAAGGGACAGGTGGCTCCGAACCATTAGGAAATGGTATATCTACTACTCAAAAAGAGGTAGTGGCTACTAAGGATGGTAAAGGAACGGTTTTGAATCATAATACAAATTATGAGTTATATGTACGTACGGATTGTGGTGACGGTACATTTAGTTCTTGGAGCGGCCCTGTTAAATTTACTACGCCTTGTGGAGTGTTTGAAACAACATTTTTAGAAAATTTTAATCTAGATTCTCCTACTATGCGCTGTTGGACTGAAGATGATTTGATGGTCTCCAAAGAAATAATAAACACGTATAAAAATGTGTTCTTTTCATATGATAATTATGAAGGTGATGACAGCCCATTATTAACTAATTTTATTGATAACTTTCTTTTTGCTCAGTCAAGAATAGAATCAAATCTAATATCTCCTCAATTGAAATTAGAAGGAGGTACTTATATGTTAAAATACAACTACATTTCTCCTGTTTCAGTAAAAGCTTTCGGAGTACCATTGAATACTATGATGGAGTTAAAATTGTCAGGTACAGATAATACAGGTAAAGCAATTGAAGAAAATATTGTAACAAGGAAATTATATTCAGCTGATTCATGGGAAGAAGAAATACTATTTATTACCGGAGTCTCGGGAGAGGTAAATCTGCAATGGCGGGTAACTTCTGATGGGACATATTATGCGATGGGAATAGATAATCTTTCTTTGAAAGAAGTGAAAACATGTCCGGAACCCTATTTTATTGAACTTACAAACGCTAGTTCTTCTAGTGTTACTGTTCAATGGGAACAGTTTGGAGACATCAAGGAATGGGAAGTAATTATTGTAAATTATGGGGAGGATGAAACAGCCTCGCCAATTAAAACTCTAAATGTAACAGGAACACCGCAAACAACTATATCCGGATTAGATGCTGGAAAAGCTTATACAATTTATGTTCGTGCTAAATGCAAAGATAATGTCTCGGCTAGTGAGTGGTCATCGTCAATAAATGCGGCTACAGAAGTGAGTGCTAATAACAATTGTACTGGAGCGTTGAATATTCCTGTGAATTTGGGACCAGATTGTGAAGAGTTTCTTTCTATATCTACATTAGGATCTTTTATGTCTTCTTCTGTTCTTCCTGCGTGTTATTCAGATGATGTAGAGGCAGATGTCTGGCTTGAATTCACTGCAAATTCTACGGCTCACCTATTAACTTTTAAAAATATTAAAGAACAATCTGAAGGCTCTCTTCCTAGTTTTGATATTGCTGTTTATGGAGTGAATTGTTCAGCCATTAGTACAAGTACTCCGCTTTTCTGCGATTCAGTTTACCCGTATTCATCAACGGAAAGAATGTTAACAGGATTAATTCCGGGACAAAAATATTTTGTTCGCATTGCATTTCCTAAAGGAAATTATTTGCTTACTGTCTGTCTGACCCAATCTGAGTGGGGATATATGGAAGTGAGCGCCAGTGGCGAAAAATATTCGGTAGATGAATTGATTAAAGATGTTTTAATTCAGTCTAATTGTAATTTGGTGTCTAATGTACGTTATCAAGTCGGAGATGGAAGTCCAGCTACAGCATCGGTAAATACTTTGGGGTATTTCAAAAAAGGAAATACAGAGTTTCCGTTTACAGATGGAATTGTACTATCTACAAGTGAAGTAGATTATGTACCTGGTCCATATACACCTAGTGGTAGTTTTAAAGGCGATAATCCTCATCGTTGGACAGGAGATAAAGATATCAATGACGCAATTAAAAATGCGGGAGGTGGACCAAGAGAAGATAAAAGAGTGACTCAAGTAGAATTCGATTTTATACCAATTAAAGATTCTTTAGATTTTGAATACTTGTTTGTTAGTAATAGCTATATTGAAGGTTGTACCTATACCTGTGAGAATGGAGCTTTATTTGCTGCATGGTTGATAGATGAAACTACAGGAGAGGGAGTAAATTTGGCAAAGATTAAAGGTACAAATACTCCGATTTCTTTATATACAATTTGGGACTCTAATAAAATAATAGGAACAAGTTGTTCTAGTTATCCAGAGTTGTTTTGGAAAAACTATTCTTCAGGAATCTCTCATCCCCTGGATGCGCCATTTAATTTCGCAGGAGCAACCAAAGCTATGAGCTCAGAAACTGTTTATGTGGTACCGGGACGCAAATATCATATTAAATTAGCAGTGATGGATTTTTGCCCAACTTCATCTCATTCTTCTGCGGTATTTTTCAACGCAGGAAGTTTTGATTTGGGAACGTTGGATTTAGGAGAAGATTTGTTGATAGAAACTAATACAGCTTTATGTGAAGATGAAAGTGTTCTGATCCGATCCGGAGTTACTATTTCCGAAGAATTGAATACAAAGATAGAATGGAAAAAAGATGGAGTTATAATTCCAGGTGCAACCGAAGTGGATTTAGAGGTAAGAGAAAGTGGCGTATATACTGTTCAGGTTGATTTTGTTGATATAAATTGTCAAAGAGAAGACAGTATTACAATAGAAATGTATCCTCCTATTTCCGAAAGCGTAAATCAGGCAAAAGATATTATAGTTTGCAGACAAGCTTTGGAAGAAGTTTCTGTTAATCTGATCTCTGTAGAAACGGAAATGTTTAAAGATGTTGAAAGAAGTGATTATAATACAGAATACTATAAGACAATCGAAGAAGCTGAAGCATCGGAGAATGCAATATCTAATGTAGAAAATTATGCATTGGGCAAAGAACCGCAAGCTCAAACACTATATATCCGTGTTGAGAGTATGATAACGGGATGCCATGAGATATTTGAGTTGCATATTCAGCCGGAACAAGGTGCTATTCCGGATAAACCATCTGATGTTTTAGTTTGTGCAGAATATGTATTCCCTCAAGTAAATGGAACACAATATTATTATATGCAGCCGGGAGGAGAAGGAAAAGCTTATAAAACGGGAGACGTTTTAGCTGAACCGGGAGAACATACCATTTATCTGTTACAGATAAACAATGAGGAAGGCTGTTATGAAGAAATTGCTTATAAAGTAAAAATAACAGCACCTGTAGTGGCAGATGTATTTGAAGATAAAACACTAAGCTGTGAGTACTACGAGCTAAAACCACTTTCTGAGTACAATCATTATTTTACAGAACCGGGAGGAAATGGCGACGAACTATACCCAGGCAGACAGATTCTCGAAAAACAGACCATTTATGTGTATGCCAGTTCAGAAGGCGGTTTATGTACGGATGAAAGCAGTTTTACTATCGATTATGAAGATTGTCCGATACCAAGGGGAATCTCTCCCAATAACGATGGTTTAAATGATGTTTTTGATCTGACACCTCACGGCGTGGAAAACATAAAAATTTATAATCGATGGGGTACAGAAGTTTATTCGCATGGAGCAGGCTATACTACCCAATGGCACGGACAAAATAAAAACGGCAAACAACTTCCGGACGGAACGTATTACTACGTAATTCAGGCGCATGGCAAAACGCGTACCGGATGGGTACAGATCAATAAGTAAATTAGTAGTTTTTTGGTTAGATTTGGTTATCCCCGGACAGAGTACGCTCTGTCGGGGATTAACTTTTAAGGAGTATACATATAAAATATAAGTTTGATTTACCTACAGTATGTTTAACCTGCCGGATTTTAAGGATTGGTTTAAAATTAATGAGGCTACAAAGTTTTTTTGTATATTTTAGTATACTTTCCATGAACTAACGTCTCTTTTGCAAGTTTAAATTAGATGTATGTCAGTAAACTTAAACTCAAAAGATATATTGAACTAGGAATTCAAAGGCTCTTAGGATTAATTGTCATAAACTAGACTATTTTGGAGATTTATAAGTAATCAAGAGTTTGTACAAGCTCATCTTACGATATGATTTACTTTTATTTCAGATATTTTTGAATTTCTTTCTGTATTTATAATATATCTCTTACTCACTAGTTTTATTATTTTCTTCCTGAATTTTCCGTTCCAGTTCAGCGGCAAACTCTTCCATTACAGGTTTTACCGTACTTTCAGGTAAATCGGCTATTTTTATATACATGAGTCCGTCAATAGCATTGTTGAATAACGGATCTACATTAAAAGCAATAACCTTAGCATTTTGCTTGATATATTTTTTAATTAATACAGGCAAGCGCAGTTTACCGGGTTCTACATCTTCTATGATTTTATCAAACTTATTGAGGTCAGACTCGGTTTCATTAAAAATTAAATCTTTATCGCTCCCTTTTAAATTAACCTTGTACTCCATTTTTGGAGTTACATATTGAGCAATGTAAGGATCAAAATAGTGCGAACGCATAAACTCAATCATCAGTGATTTTGAAAAATCAGAAAACTGATTACTGATGCTCACACCGCCAATAAGGTATTTGTGCTCCGGATGACGAAGCGTAGTATGAACAATTCCTTTCCACAGTAAAAACAGCGGCATAGGCTTTTGCTGATAACTACTGATAATAAAAGCTCTTCCCATTTCAATAGACTGCGCCATCATGGGATATAATTCGGATTCGAAACGAAACAGTTCGTTTAGATAAAACCCGTTAATACCGTGCTTTTTGTAAATTTCAGCTCCTAGTCCCATTCGGTAAGCACCTACTATCAGCTGTGCATCATTGTCCCACAAAAACATGTGGTGATAATATTTATCGTAGATATCTAAATCCAAAGAGTTGTTTGTACCTTCTCCTACCTCACGAAAAGTAATCTCGCGCAAACGACCTAGTTCCCGCAAAATCGTATGAATATGTTCTGCTTTACATAAAAATACTTCATAGTTTTTACTTTGAAGTAATCGATAATCCTTTTCTCTTAATTCTTTAATTTCTTCTAAAATCTTGTCTTTGGAAGATTCCGGAGCTATTTCTTTTACAGCCTTTGGAAATTTAAAATTAAAAGACGGAACTTTTATCCTCTTGTGTGCCTCCCCTTCTTTATACGCATTGGACAGAAGATAGGTTTTAAACCTTAAAAAATTTCCATAATCCATTAAATCATAATGTTCATTTTGTTCTTCAATAGATATGGGTCTTCCTATCCGAATCTTAATTACTCTGTTTTTTTGAGTCAGTAATTCGGATGGTAATTTTGCAGTTCGCAAAGTAGGATTTATCTGAGATAAAAAATAAAACAACTTGCTGTTTTGTGCGTGAAAATAAATAGGAACTACCGGAACATTGGCTTTTTTTATCAGTTTTATTGCTCCTTCTTCCCAAGGTTTATCTACCACCAATTGATCATCCTTATAAGTGGAGACTTCTCCGGCGGGAAATATTCCCAAAGGTTTTCCTTCATGCAGATGTCTTAAAGTATCTTTAATGCCTATCACGCTGGACTTTACATCCTTATTGTTTTCGAAAGGATTTACCGGCATAATATAGGGTTTCAAGGGCTCTATTCTATGCAACAAAAAATTGGCAATAATTTTAAAATCAGGATCGTGTTCAAGCATTAGCTTTAAAAGCAAAATACCATCTATACCTCCTAACGGGTGATTAGAAATCGTAATATAAGGTCCGTTTTTAGGAATTCTCTTTAATTCTTCCGGATCAATTTCAAACTCAATTTGAAATTCTTCTAAAATAGCATTTAGAAAATCTAAATCTTTTAAGTGCTTATTGCGATCGTAAATTTTATTTAGCGTAGTAATTTTCAATGTTTTCATTAACAACCAACCCGACAATGTACCTAATACGCCGTACTTATTTACATTAATCGCTTTCGCTACTTCCTTAGCTGTTACTAACCCCATCAATAGTCTATTATATAAATACAAATATACTAAAATCTTTAGGCAAACTATTTTATTTTACTATTACCTGTTTATTAATAAGGAAAATATTGCTGTAAAACTTTTAAATATCTGATTAAAAATGAAATAATGTTACCTTATTCAATATATATTTTTTCCTATTTTTGGCTTATTTAAAATATACTTTCAAAACCATGAAAATTATTTCTTACAACGTAAACGGTATAAGAGCGGCAATAAACAAAAGATTTTTAGATTGGATACAGGAAGAAAATCCCGATATAATCTGTTTACAGGAAATTAAAGCCAAAAAAGAACAAATTCCGGTAGAAGATATAACTGCAGCAGGATATCCGTATCAATATTATTTTCCGGCACAAAAAAACGGTTATAGCGGGGTAGCTATTCTTTGCAAAGAAGAACCTAACAAAATAACTTATGGGACAGGAATAGAATACATGGATGCTGAAGGAAGAAACTTAAGGGTTGATTACGACACCTTTTCCGTCATGTCTCTGTACTTGCCATCGGGAACCAACATTGACCGGTTGGGCTTTAAGTTTCAGTTTATGGATGATTTTCAGACTTATATTTCAAACTTGGTTAAACAACTTCCAAATTTGATTATCTGTGGAGATTTTAATATCTGCCATCAGGCAATTGATATTCACGATCCGATTAGAAATGCAAAAGTATCTGGTTTTTTACCGGAGGAACGCGCATGGATAGATCAGTTTATAAAAAACGGCTTTATTGATAGTTTCAGGATGTTTAACAAAGAGCCTCACAATTATAGCTGGTGGACCTACAGAGCCAATGCGCGCAACAACAACAAAGGGTGGAGAATTGATTACAGTATGATCTCTGAAGCTATGTCTGACAGAGTATTATCTGCATCGATATTGCCCGATGTCAAACATTCTGACCACTGCCCGATTGTAGTTGAAATTGCAAAATAATTATAAAAAAAACTAATGGTCATGATTTTCAAAAAACTTCCTTTGTTTCTCTTAACTGGAATAACTTTATCTTCTTGTGTAACAAGAAAACTATATAATGATCTGGATCAGCAATATCAGAATGTGCTAAAAGAAAACGAACGCTTAAACAGCGACTTAGAGCTATTGAACACTTCAAACAAGGATTTAGAGCAGATAAAAAAACAACTGGCAGATCAATTAAAAGATCTACAGCAAGAGCGTAGCAATTTAAATGCCGAAATAATCGCTGCTCAAAATAAGCTGAAAGATTTAAAAGATTCTTATACCAATTTGGAAAAACACTCCGAAGAGACTTTAAGAGCCGAAGCAGCCCGATTAGCTAAAGCAAAATCCGAGTTGGAAGAAAAAGCCAATCGCGTTTTAGAACTTGAAAATATTTTGGCAGAAAATGACCGACAAATGAAGACGCTTAAAGATAATCTTGCTCAAGCTTTAAATGATTTTGAAGGTAGAGGACTGTCGATTGAACAAAAAAATGGGCGGGTTTACGTATCTATGGAAAACAAACTTTTGTTCAACTCCGGGAGCTGGACCATCAATAACGAAGGGAAAAAAGCAGTTGTAGAATTGGGAAAAGTTTTGGCAGATAACAATGATATTTCCGTTTTAATCGAGGGGCACACAGACAATGACAAAGTGTTGGGGAATTTAGGAGAAGGAGTACAAAATAACTGGGATTTGTCTACAAAAAGAGCACTTACAATTGTAGCTGTATTGGTTGAAAACCCTTCTATAAACAAAAAAAATCTGACCGCTGCCGGACGAAGCGAATATGCCCCTGTGGCAGATAGCAATACTCCAGAAGGAAAATCCAAGAACAGGAGAATAGAAATTATCTTAACACCCAATCTGGATAAAATCAATCAGATGTTAAATCAAATTTAAACAGAGCTTTTAATTTGTTTTTCTCCATTAATTTATTAGAATGTAGTTGCTTAATTCATAATTTTAATAATAAATGATAAACGTCATTACTACTTTAAATAATTTCATCGAGACTTCTGATCTAAATCAGCTATATAATTGGTTTCATAAATTGTTGTCTAATTTACACCTCAATAGCGAACAAACACATACTGCTACAGCAATATCATTGGTGATTTCGTTTACTGCCTGTATGGTTCTTTTGGATTATATACTTAAAAAAATTTTACTAGTTGTAATAAAAACACTTATTATAAAAAGTAAAACAAAATTAGATGACATCTTATTGAACAATAAAGTATATCACAATATTGTTCACCTTATTCCTATTGTATTATCTAAAATATTTTTTCCTATATTCTTTACAGGGTTTCCAAAACTGATTCAATTTACAATCGTTTTGACAGATGTAGTACTGGTCATTGCATTTACCCTGCTTATTAATTCAATAATCAGGAGCATAAGAGATTACATCAAAACAAAACCCAGGCTTGCTGATAAACCTTTGGACAGTTATTCTCAGGTTGCATCAATAGGAGTATATTTCATAGCTTTTATTTTCATTTTCTCCTCTATTTCGGGTAAATCTCCTGTAAATTTTTTGGTTTCATTAGGTGCAGCTTCCGCTATTTTGCTGTTGGTTTTCAAAGATATTATAATGGGATTTGTAGCAAGTATCCAGGTTTCTGCCAATGACATGGTAAGAGTTGGCGACTGGATAGAAATGTCAAAGTTCGGAGCTGATGGATCGGTTTTAGAAATAAACCTCAGTACTGTTAAAGTTCAGAATTTTGATAAAACTATTACAACCATCCCTACTCATCTGCTGATTAGCGATTCGTTTAAAAATTATAGAGGAATGCAAAGTTCCGGTGGAAGAAGGATAAAAAGAAGTATCAATATCAAAATGTCATCTATCCGGTTTTTGGAACTAAATGAAATTGAAGAGCTCAAAAAGATTCAGTTGTTAAAACCTTATATTGAACAACGACAGAAAGAGATAGACGAGCACAATCAGCTCTATCAAATGGATCAGACAATGCCTGTCAATGGCAGAAAAATGACTAATATAGGATTGTTTCGTGCTTATATTTTGAGATATGCCGAGCAAAATCCTCATATTCATAAAGATCTCGCTTTAATGGTTAGGCATTTGCAACCCACTGAACACGGTCTGCCAGTTGAACTTTACATGTTTGTTAATAATACACTTTGGGCTTTTTATGAAAACGTTATGGCAGATATATTTGATCATTTATTTGCTTCGGTTTCCTATTTTAAATTAGAGGTTTACGAGCTTCCTTCTTCCGATGATGTTAGAATGTTTTTGAAAAAGTAGATAGTAGACATAGAGTTTTTTTGAAAAAATTAGAAGAGAATTTAAATAGATAAATTACTCTAAGTGATAAGTTTGTTTGGTTTTGTAAAAATATTGCATGAAACTGGTGTTAAATTTTTAAGTTTAACTGTTTTTGTTAATTTTCATATAATAAAATTTATATATTTACGCGACTAACCAAAACTAGTCATTGTAAGAGGTGAAACAAAATGGAAGTATTATCTCAGTTATTATCTTTCTCAATTAGTAGCATCTTGGTTTATGCTATAGTTAAGGGGTAGATAGTATGTATGTATTTGTGCTTATGAAGAAATTCCATAAGGATGGATACAGACGAATTAAAAAGATAATTCGTATTCGGAAGAGATTGTATCTGGATACGAATATTTATAATTAATCTAAAAAAATCTATAATATATGAATAGGATTTATTTATTGTTGGGATTGATGGTTTTAGGAGGGGTGCAATCTACCTTACAAGCACAACAGAACCCCCAATACACACAGTATATGTATAATATGAGTGTGATCAACCCAGCTTATGCAGGTAGTAAAGAGAGTTTGTCTATGGGTCTTTTGTACCGCAAGCAGTGGGTTGGCTTTGAAGGAGCACCTGCCACCGGTACTTTTTTCGGACATACCCGGGTTGGTAAAAACGTAGGATTGGGCTTATCCTTTATCAACGATAAACTGGGACCTATCACGGAGAACAACGTTTACGGAGACTTTTCCTATACGTTAGATTTAGGCAGAGAACACAAGCTTGCTTTGGGACTTAAGGCAGGAGCTACGTTTCACAATGCCAAATTGCTTTCAGAAGTAGGCGTTTACGATCAGATGGATCCGGATGACCCGGCTTTTGGAGAAGACAGTAATTCTACGCTTTTTAACTTTGGTTTAGGAGCTTATTATTACACAGATCGCTATTATGTAGGTTTGGGTATGCCCAATATGCTCAAAGGATACTATCTGAATTATGACGGACGTCAGTTCGGACAGGAGGAACTACACATGTTTTTAACCGGAGGATATGTTTTTGATCTGGACAGAGACTGGAAATTGAAGCCTTCGGCAATGGTTAAATATGGTTTTAATGCACCGATGTCATTTGATGTTAGTTTAAATGCGATGTATGCCAACAAATTAGAAGGAGGAATCACTTATCGCAAGGACGATGCTATAGGAGGTATGCTGAATTACAGGATCACCAAGAGCCTCAGAATCGGTTATGCCTATGATTACATCACTTCTGACATCCGAAGAGAAGCTAAGGGATCACATGAGTTTATTCTGCTTTACGATTTGTTTTTCTCGAAAAGAGTATCGAGTTCATCGAGATATTTTTAATAATATTCCAACTAATAAATAACTATGAGAATAAGAAAAATATATGTAGGCTTATTGTTGAGCAGTTTATTCATTTTACAAGTTTCAGCACAAGATGAGAAAAAAACTCCATTAGAAATTGCAGATGGCTTATATAGTCGTTATGAATTTGTAGATGCAGCTAAGGCATATCAAAAGTTGGTACGAGGTGTAAAGACAGATAATTATATTTACCTTCAGTTGGCAGATTGTTATTACAATATATTTAATACTGTAGAAGCTGCAAAATATTATGGAAAAGCACTAGAGAAAGAGCCTAACTTAGATTCGGAGCTCTATTATCGTTATGCACAGATGCTTAAAGCAAGTGGTCGTTATGAAACTGCTAACGCAGTAATGAAGAAATTTGCTGAGCGTGTTCCTGAAGATCAACGGGCAATTTCTTTTATGCGTGAACCGGACTACATTCCGAGACTTCGTGAACAGGAAGAGCTTTTTACCTATGAAGAATCGGGAATTAATGATATGAAAGGATCTGATTTTGGTGCTTTTTTAACTAGTGGAGACACGCTTTATTTTGCCTCTACACGTACCACTAAAAGAGATCCGAAGACGTATGGGTGGAATGATCAGCCTTATTTGGATATTTATCAGGCAAGATACAAATCAATAGAAGATCCTTTATATGATGTAGAAGAAGTATCTGAGTTGAATACAAAATATCATGATGGACCTGCCACGGTTACAGGAGATGGTAAAACGATGTATTTTGCCACTGAGAGTTTCCGAGAAGGCAAATTTACTAAGAATAAACAGAAACTGCTAAAGTTGGGTAAAGTTAGTTTATTTAGAGCTACCAAGAAGAAAGGTAAGTGGAGTAATATTGAGCCAGTTCCTTTCAATGGAAGCGATTATTCGGTTAGTAATCCAAGTGTAAGCAAAGACGGAAGTACTCTTTATTTTTCTTCAGATATGCCTGGTACGATGGGAGAAACTGATATTTGGAAAGTAGAAATTGATGATGAGGGCAACTACGGTACACCGGTGAATATGGGAAGTCAAGTAAATACGGAAGGAAGAGAGTCGTTTCCTTTTATTTCCGAAGAAGGAAAGCTTTACTTCGCTTCTGATTCTAGAAAAGGGTTTGGAGGATTGGATGTCTATGTTGTAGATTTAGCTATTCCTCAGGCAGAGCCTAAGAACTTAGGCGCTCCGATTAATACGGCTAAAGATGATTTTGCATTTTCTTTTTATCCTTCTAAAGATATTGGGTTCTTTTCGACGAATCGAGTGGGAAGAGATGATATTTATAAGGCTATTCCGATTTGTAACTCTGAGATGTACGTAACTGTTACAGATAAACAAAATGGACAGATACTAGCAAATTCTAAAGTTGATATTTTTGATGATCGGAAGAACTTGATAGAGACAAAATATTCGGATGAGCGTGGTATAGTGGAATATGTTGTAGATTGTGGCAAATTTTTTAATCTTCAGGTTTCTAAGGAGGATTATGAGAGTAAATCTATAGAGGTCCCTTTAAATCGAAAAGGAGGAAGACAGTTGATAAATGTTGCACTTAACCCTATAGAAGTTATTGTTTTGAAAGAAGAAATTCTTTTGGGAGACATTCACTTTGAATTTGATCGCTTTAATATTACTCAGCAGGGAGCTTTTGAGTTAGATAAACTGGTTCAGGTGATGAAGCGCAATCCTCAGATGCGAATTAAGGTAGGTTCGCATACCGATACACAGGGAAGTCCGACTTATAATCAGAAGCTATCTGAGAATCGGGCTAAAACTACGGTTCAGTACCTGCTTTCTAAAGGGATAGAGTCTTACCGTTTGGAGTCAGAAGGATTTGGTGCCAGTCGACCTAAGATTAATTGTGGTGGCGACTGTACAGAAGCTCAGCATGCTATCAACAGACGCAGCGAATTTGAGATTTTAAAGTAGGTATAAAGAGCTGATAATATAATATTTAAACTTTAATATACTTTAAGAAGTCCTTACAATTTCTGTAAGGACTTTTTTATTAATTTAGTCTAAGAAATAAAATGGTATTGTTATTGACAATATAATTTTAGTAATATTAATTAAAAAATGAAAATGATGAAGCTGTTTAGATATATTTTTTTAGTGAGTTCTTTGGTTTTATTCTGGAATGGATATGCACAGAGGGCAGTTGTAACGGCTAATAATTACGATATTAGTGACAATCTCGATTTGCAGGCGGTTGCTTCTATTTTTGGTGATTCTAAAGATTTGGCAGACTTTGAATACAGGCTGAATGATCCGGATTTAAGGATTTCAAACTTAGATTTAAATGGAGATGGTTATGTAGATTATCTACGAGTTGTAGAAACAATTGAGGGAAATACCCATTTAATTGTTGTACAGGCTGTATTGGGACAAGATATGTTTCAGGACGTTGCTACCATTGAAGTAGAAAAGAAAAAGAAAAACAAAGTGTACGTTCAGGTTGTAGGAAATCCTTATTTATATGGAGCCAGTTATATTTATGAGCCGGTATATGTAAGCACGCCTCCTGTGTTTAGTCTGTTCTGGGGAAATTCTTATTCACCCTATTATTCGAGTTGGTATTGGGGGTATTATCCGTCTTATTATTCATATTATAGACCTTATCCAACAGCAACTTATATTGTAAATGTTCATACACATATCAATTACAATAACAGATATGTATATACCAATAACAGATATAGTACAAGAACGCCATATATGTATGAAAATGTGAGACAAAATTATTACGAACGAAAAAATCCTAATAATTCTTTTACATCGAGAAATACAAATTATAACAATAGATATGATTTGGCAAGCAACAGAAGAACAACTTACAGCAGAAGCGAATATAGCGTAAATAGCAACTCCAGAAATAATAGATATGGCACCAATAACAACAGAACGGTAAATAAAGTCTCGGCTGAAGGAATTGGCAACAGATCTTCCTCGAGATCGAGTTATCAAACCGGAACTGCGGTGTCTTCTGACAGAAAAGTATCTGTGAAAAATAATAATAGCAGAGCGGTTAATACAACGCAGAGAACGTCAACCACTTCACGAGCTGCTGTAAACAGTCCGAAGACGAGTACTTCTACAAGTAATAATTATAACAGAGCTTCAAGGTCGTCTTATTCGACGAATAATTCATCCTCTTTCAGTAATAACAGAAGCTCTAACAACACTATGCGAACTTCAAGCTCGCCGTCAAGAAGTAATTATAGCAATTCTGCTTCTTCTGGTTCCAGAAGTTCTTCAGCAGCAAGTTATAGCAGTGGAAGATCTTCTTCGAATGCATCTGGAAGCCGATCTTCTTATAGTAGATAAATAAAGATATTAGTAAAAAATAAAAAACCAGAGTTGTCAAACTCTGGTTTTTTTTATTGAAAAATCTGATTTAAAATTTTTGCAAGCCTTAAGCCGCCTTTTAAAAGCTGGTTTTCAAGGTCATATTTGTAGTCAAAATGATATTTAAAACTAAGAGCATCTCCCTGTTCTGCTCCATCATATATTTTGTTAGAGAGCATATAGGAATCAAAAATCCAGTCAGCGAAAGAACCTTTCGTTAAATTTTGATTGTATTGTTTGTTGTGAATATCTAAAACTTCAGCATATTCGGTAAAGCTGTATTTGTCAAAGTCGATTAAGGATGAATCCCAAACACTGTGAAGATTAGTAGGTTTTCTGAACCACTCTACTTTTATTCTGTTTCCGCCTAAATCTTCTTCTCTGCCGATGTGCAACGGCTGATGTGCATCGCCGATAAGGTGAATAATAAAGTAAAGATATTGTTGTTTCTTTGCTAAAGGTAAATCTTTGGTTTTAAGCTCCTCAATCAAATACAAAGCTTTTTTATATAAGTTTTCATCAGTTGATTGTTCGAGAGCCATATCAAAGGAAACACGGTCTAAATCGCCTGCTAAATTGATATAATGCCAACTGTCTGCAAATTTCCATGAAGGATCTGATTTTATAAAATCTGGCCAATTAGCCCAATAGGCTAATTTTTGATTTCCAATAAGTTTTTTGATTTCTTTTTTTGCTTTTTTAGATAGATTTCTTTCCGCAATTTCCGCAACTACACGGTGTCCTGTTGTTCCCCAAGAGTACCCTGCTGTTAATTGGAATACAAAAAATAAAAGAACTAATAACCGAAATGATTTTTTCATATTGTGTTTATTCATTAAAAAGTGCTTTTAATTCTGTTGCATCAGAAGGTTTCATTTTCCCTGCTAAAACGAGACTCAGCTGTTTTCTTCTTAGTGCTGCTTCATAGCGTAGTTTTTCCAATTCTGTTTCAGGAATTACTTCCGGAACGCCTACCGGACTTCCCGTATCATCCACTGCAACAAAAGTATAGATGGCTTCATTTGCTTTTTGTTTTGAGCCGTTTTCCCTATCTTCAATCCAAACGTCGAGGTAAATTTCCATAGAAGATTTAAAGGCTCTTGAAACCTTTGCTTCGACTGTAACAACGCTTCCCAACGGAATTGGTCGGTTAAAAGCCACATGATTAACAGAAGCCGTAACACATATACGTCGAGAATGACGACGTGCAGCGATACCTGCGGTTCTATCCATACGAGCTAAAAGTTCTCCTCCAAACATATTATTTAAAGGATTGGTTTCTCCTGTTAAAACCAAATCAGTAGTTAAAGTAGCGGATTCGGATACTAATTTTGCTTTCATATCAAAAGTTTTGGCACAAATATACTTACATTAAAGAAAAAATCCCCAAACTTTAAGTTTAGGGACTTTTTCTTTAACTTTTTATTGAACCAAAATCCATGCATCCGGATTAATGGTTTTATGTATTTCTTTTAATCTTGTTTGAGCTTCTTCTTGATTGATATAACTGGAGTATAAAACAGGATACATACCATGTCGGTTTTTTTCCAGGAATACTGCTTGTTCAAAGCCTTTTGCCTTTAATTGCTCTACTGCTTTTTGTGCGTTGGCTTCGCTTCTAAAAGCAGAGGCTACGATATGATAAGGCATAGGAACTTCTGATTTATCCTTTACAGATAATGTGATAGCTTCTAAGTCAGGCTCGATAACAAAAGTTGCTTGCTGTAATTGCTGTTGAACTTTGGTCTGTACACTTTTTTCTATTGCCAGTGTTTGATCTGACAGGTAGGCATTGTAACCGTTATTAACCAGAATACCGCCAATACCAGCCATTAAAGTAAAAACAGAAGCATATCTTAAAAAGGTGTATCGGTTTGGTTTTTTATTGACTTGCGGAGCTGAATTAATATGAATTACAGGAGCTGGCGCTTCTTTTTCTCTTAATATTTCAGAAGATACAACACCAGATAGACCAAAAGAAGTGGCAAGGAAATTGCTGTTTACTGAAGGTTCAAAGACCAATCCGCCTTCATTATTTGAATTTAAAACACCAATAGGGGATAGTTTAAGCATTCCGAAAGAGTTGAGTTCTTCAGACCACTTGTTTATGGAATTTTTTATCAGTTCGGTGGCTTGATCGTAAGACATTTTTTCCTGATTAGCAATATGATTGGCTAGTAAGCCATCATTATGGGTTATATTTACATTAAATAAAACTCGTTTTTGAGGAGGAAAAAAGATTTGCTTTTTATCGTCGTAATAAGACGACTGAATTTCAGTTAAAAAAGCGCCAAACCCTGGTACAATAACGCATTGATACCGATATAATAAAGCTGATATGTGTTTTTCAATTCCCATAACACAAAAATACAGTAAACAATAGGCGGAACAAAAAAATATTCACAAATGTTATTAACAAAAGAACAATCATAGAGAGATTACATGTTGATAAATAAATTATAAATATCCCTATAAAAATAGTACCTTTTAGAGACTATATTAATGCTTTTAATTTTTGAAATGGATCAAGAACAATTGTTTTACAGTTTGGCTTTACAAAAAGTTACGGGAATCGGAGCAATAACCGCGAGGCGTCTAGTGGAATATTTTGGAACAGAAAAAGCTGTTTTTAAAGCTGCTAAAAAAGAACTAATCGAGGCGGGTAGGATTAGTGAAACGCTAATTAAAAATTTAAGTAATCGCACAGTTTTTGAATTGGCGGAAACAGAAATGAAGCATATTAAACAAAATAATATAACAGTTATACACTATAAAGATGAACGTTTTCCTGAATTATTGAATCACTGTCCGGATGCGCCAATTCTGCTTTTTAGCAATACTTTAAACTGCAATTGGAATACCGACAAAATAATAAGTATTGTGGGAACCAGACAGCCAACTACAAGAGGTTTGGATTTTTGTGCAGAATTACTGGAGGGACTTAAAGATTACAACCCGGTTGTTGTTAGCGGGTTGGCTTACGGCGTTGACATCAGTGCGCATTTGGCAGCGTTAAACAATAACGTGATAACTTATGCCGTTTTAGGACACGGATTGAATAAAATTTATCCGGACGAACATTTCCATTACGCAAAAAATATGGAAAAAGGAGGAGGAGGACTGTTGTCGGAGTTTTGGATAACAGATAAAATTGACAGGGAAAACTTTATTAAACGCAATCGGATTGTGGCGGGAATGACAAAGGCAACCATCGTAATTGAAAGTGCGTTAAAGGGCGGTTCTATGTCAACCATTTCTTTTGCCAACGATTATAACAGGGATGCATTTGCTGTACCGGGACGGGTACAAGATAGAATGAGTGCTGGTTGCAATGAACTTATCAGAACAAATAGAGCACAATTGCTAACATCGGCAAAGGAAATTATTGAAACTTTGAATTGGGATTGCGCTCCGGTTAAACAAAAGCAAATTCAACCGAAATTGTTTTTAGATCTCAATGAAGAGGAACAGAAAATATACGACTTTTTAAAAATCCGAAAAAAAGAACTATTGGATGTAATAGCTATAGATTGCGCCATGCCGATTTATAAAGTAAGTACGGCGTTGCTTAATTTGGAATTAAAAGGAGCAGTGGCTCCCCTGCCTGGAAAATATTTTGAAATTGTAGAATAAAAAATCCGGCTGTATTTTTACTACAGCCGGATTTTGTAAAAAATATTAATAACCTAACTTTTCTCTAACCCGTTGTAAAGTTTGGGTTGCTATTTGAGATGCTTTTTCAGCCCCGATAGCCAACAGCTTATCTACCTCGTCCGGATTATTGATGTAGAAATCATATTTTTCGCGAATGGTTTTAAACTGTTCAGTGATTAATTCAAACAAAGCTTGTTTAGCGTGTCCGTATCCATAATTTCCACCTTCGTAATTAGTCCGCATTTGAGCAATCTGTTCTGGAGATGCAAGCAGTTTATAAAGCGTAAATACATTACAGTTATCAGGGCTTTTAGGCTCTTCCAAAGAGGTGCTGTCCGTTTCAATACTCATTACTTCTTTTCGCAACGTTTTATCGTTCTGAAAGATGTTAATTGTATTTTTTCGGGATTTACTCATTTTGTTGCCGTCTGTTCCGGGAACAATCATTACATCTTCAGAAAGTTTGACCTCCGGTAAAACAAAAGTTTCTCCCATTTGATTGTTAAAACGCGAAGCAACATCTCTGGTTATTTCAATGTGCTGCTGCTGATCTTTGCCTACAGGGACAATTTCTGCGTCATACAACAAAATATCTGCTGCCATTAGCATCGGGTAAGTAAAAAGTCCGGTATTCACATCTGAAAGAACAGAAGCTTTGTCTTTGAACGAATGAGCCAATGTCAATCGCTGATATGGAAAAAAGCAACTTAAATACCACGTTAACTCAGTCGTTTGAGGTACGTCGGACTGGCGGTAAAAAGTTACGTGATTAACATCTAAACCACAAGCCAGCCAAGTTGCCGCAACACTATAGGTATTTTCCTTTAATGTTTTAGCGTCTTTAATTTGTGTTGCCGAATGTAAGTTGGCAATAAAAATAAAAGACTCGTTCTCTTTGCTGTTTGCCATTTCAATTGCAGGCAGAATAGCTCCCAAGAGATTCCCTAAATGTGGAGTTCCGGTACTTTGAACTCCAGTTAGAATTTTAGCCATTGTGTGAAATTTATTGAAATAAGAAACAAAGATAAAGTTTTTGAAACTTATTCATTCACTTTTTGAGTTACGATATTATTTTTAATGACTGAAATACTTAAATTTGATACTTAATATTTATACAGAACAGCTATAAAACATGGGATTTATCAAAACAATTTTGAGTGTGCTTTGGCGTATTTGGTTTTATTTGTGGATGCTTGTGGTGATTTTGTTGTTGTCTCCTGCTTTATTGCTGACGATTTGGACAGAAAAAACTTATCCGTATTTTTTTAAAGTAGCTCGCCTTTGGGCAAAAATGATTTTTTTTGGCATGGGAATGCGTTACGAAGTAACACGACTTCAGGCTTTGGAAAAAGGAAAGAGCTATATGCTTGTTGCCAATCACACCTCTATGATGGATATTATGCTGATGTATATTTTAGTCCAAGGCAATCCTTTTGTTTTTGTAGGAAAAAAAGAACTTGCTAAACTGCCACTGTTCGGTTTCTTTTATAAAAAAACTTGTATTTTGGTTGACAGAGGCAGCTCAAAAAGCAAATATGAAGTATTTAAGAGAGCACAGGCAAGATTAAACCAAGGTCTCAGTATTTGTATTTTTCCAGAGGGTGGTGTTCCTGACGATACCAGGGTTGTTCTTGATACCTTTAAAGATGGAGCTTTCAGATTGGCAATAGAGCATCAAATACCTATAGTACCTATATCTTTTGGATACCTGAAACATTATTTTCCTTTTGATTTTGGTAAAGGGTTTCCCGGAAAAGTTCCTGTTACAGTTCACCCTTTTGTAGAAACAAAAGGTCTCCATCAGGAGGATAAAAGAGCCCTCAAAGAAAAAACACGTCAGATTATACTGAATCAGTTAACTATATGGGAAATCCAAAAAAAAATCCAGACTTGATAAAAAGTCCGGATTTTTTATTATGATTCTCGGTTTTTGATTTCTTCCTTGATTTTCTGTTCAAGTTCTTCCATTAGCTCAGGGTTGTCTTTAATTAAGCCTTTTACAGCATCTCTTCCCTGTCCTAATTTTGTATCGCCATAGCTAAACCAGGATCCGCTTTTTTTAACAATGTCAAAATCTACAGCCATATCCAGCACTTCGCCTACTTTTGAAATTCCTTCACCATACATGATGTCAAATTCTGCCGTTCTGAATGGAGGTGCTACTTTATTTTTAACGATTTTGACTTTTGTTCTGTTTCCTGTAACGTTGTCGCCGTCTTTTATTTGAGTAGATTTTCGGATGTCTAAACGCACTGAGGCATAAAACTTAAGAGCGTTACCTCCGGTTGTAGTTTCAGGGTTTCCAAACATTACCCCGATTTTATCTCTTAACTGGTTGATGAAAAATACAGTACAGTTGGTTTTGCTGATAGTTGATGTTAGTTTTCTCAACGCTTGTGACATCAATCGGGCGTGCAGTCCCATTTTAGAGTCACCCATTTCACCTTCAATTTCGCTTTTTGGCGTAAGTGCAGCCACTGAGTCAATAACTACCAGATCAATTGCACCTGATCGGATTAAATTTTCTGCAATTTCCAGTGCTTGTTCACCATTATCTGGTTGAGAAATGATTAGATTATCAATATCAACGCCTAATTTTTGTGCATAAAAACGATCAAAAGCATGTTCTGCATCAATAAAGGCAGCTATGCCGCCTCCTTTTTGTGCTTCTGCAATGGCGTGTAGCGTTAAGGTAGTTTTTCCTGAAGACTCCGGGCCGTATATCTCTATCACTCTTCCTCTCGGATAACCTCCAACGCCTAAAGCTAAGTCAATGCCAAGCGAGCCCGAAGAAATTACTTCTACTTCTTCTACTGCAGTATCTCCAAGTTTCATTACCGTTCCCTTGCCGTAGGTTTTGTCTAGTTTGTCCAGCGTTAGCTGCAACGCTTTTAATTTGGCTTCTTTGTCTGCGCTCATTTTTTAAACTGTAAAATTATATTGTAAAAGTAATACAATTTATTCAGACTTCAAGAGGAAGGTGTAATTATGGAAAACAATAAACTGGTTTTGTGAGCTTTTTTTGCGATATATTTACAGACGATTTAATCGTTAACGTATGAAATACATTTTTTATATTATTGTTTGGGCAATGTCATCATTAGCTTTTTCTCAGGAAGCTATAGAGTGGACTAAGGATTATAAACTGCAATTAACCGATTTTAAATCGCCTGCAACCAAAATAGAAAAGAATACCAGACCTGCTTTAGCAATGCCTGTAGGGTTTGATTTTCAGTTTGGCATGAGCAGTTTGGCATTTATGGCAAAAAAGAATTTTAATGCAGATGTAGTATGCTTATTTAAAAAAGAAGCAGCCAGCTTATCGGCTTCTGATGAGGTTTCTGCTATGGAATTGTTACATTTAGCACAATATCAGTTTGATTTATCGGAATTATATGCAAGGAAAACGAGAAAAGAGCTTTACGAAAGTAAAAATGCTTTTTCTAATATAGATTTTTGTAAATCAATTGTTGAAAAATATAACAATGAAGTGCTGGTAAAAATCAGCAAAGTTTCTAATGAGGTTGAATGGGGTAAAAATAAAGAACTATTAGCTCAATTCCATCAAGAGGTTTTGGAAGAAATAGAAAACCTGAGCGATTTTTGCAAGAATTGTAAACCAACCAAAAAGAAAAAAGCAAGATAACTTCTTAATCCCCGATTTTGTAGTTTAATAATCAAAATATTATCTTTGTGCCGAAATTCTTCCATTTTAGAATTTCGAAAACGTTTTTTTAATATTCTACACTTAAAAAGTTTATAGCATGCAACTGTATAACACATTAAGCGCAGAAGAAAGAGCACAACTTATTGAACAAGCAGGTGAAAACCGTTTGACTTTGTCTTTCTATGCGTATGCCAACATTGAGAACCCTCAACAATTTAGAGATGAATTATTTTTAGCATGGAATGCTTTGGACGCTTTAGGGCGCATTTACGTTGCTCATGAAGGAATCAATGCACAAATGTCTGTTCCGGCATCTAAATTTGAAGCTTTCAGAGATACTTTGGAGGAGTATGACTTTATGAAAGGCATTCGTCTAAATGTAGCGATTGAGCAAGACGACCTTTCTTTTTTAAAGCTCACCATAAAAGTACGAAATAAAATTGTTGCTGATGGGTTAAATGACAATACTTTTGACGTTACCAATAAAGGAATACACCTAAAAGCAAAAGAGTTTAATCAGCTGTTAGAAGATCCGAATACAATTGTAGTGGATTTTAGAAATCACTACGAAAGTGAAGTTGGACATTTTATAGGAGCAATAACTCCGGATGTAGATACTTTCCGCGAGTCATTGCCTATTATAAAAAATCAGCTGAAGGATATCAAAGAAGAAAAAAACTTATTGATGTATTGCACAGGTGGTATTCGCTGTGAAAAAGCTTCCGCTTACTTTAAGCATCACGGCTTTAAAAATGTATATCAGCTTGAAGGAGGAATTATAGAATATACACGACAGGTAAAAGCTGAAGGACTGGAAAGTAAATTCATTGGGAAAAACTTTGTATTTGACCACCGTTTGGGAGAACGCATTACAGATGATGTTATTGCACATTGCCACCAATGCGGAAAACCTTGTGATACTCACGTAAACTGTGCTAATGAAGCTTGCCATTTACTTTTTATCCAGTGCGATGAATGTGCCGAAAAAATGCACGGTTGCTGTTCAGATGAATGTTTGGATATTATCCAATTGCCTGTTGAAGAACAAAAACGGTTGCGAAAAGGAATACAAAAAGGAAATCTGATCTTTAAAAAAGGACGCTCGGAAGCTTTAAAATTCAAAAAAGAGCGCAATGTTTTTGAAGAGATAAAGGCAGTGAAAGTTGCAGCGGTAACTCAGATCCGCAAAAAACAAGCCGAGCGAAAAATTCTTGTAGGAACTGTACAGCATTATTTTACAAAAGCAGGAGTAGGACAATTTCTGATAGAAAAAGAAATTAAATTGGGCGATAAAATTGCCATTGTTGGGCCAACGACAGGGGATGAAAGAGTAACGCTTGATCACATGATGGTAAACGGACAAGAAGTTGCAATTGCAAACGAAGGAGATAGAATGACAATGACGTTGAACTTTCGTGTGCGCAAAAACGATCAGCTATTTAAAATCACAGAATAATAAATAGACGTAATGACAGTTTCGGGAAGAATTGAACTGATGGCTCCTGCTGGCAATTTTGAATCGTTGCAGGCCGCTCTGGACAATGGGGCAGATTCCGTATATTTTGGTGTGGATCAGCTAAATATGAGAGCGCGTTCTACCGTAAATTTTTCGATTGATGATTTACAAGAAATAGCCAAGCGTTGTCAGACAAAAAATGTTCGAACTTATTTAACGGTGAATACAATAATTTATGATCACGATCTGTCCATTGTAAAAACCTTGTTGAACAAAGCAAAAGAAGCCGGACTGACAGCAGTAATTGCTTCAGATCAGGCGGTAATTGCCTCGGCAAGGGCTATTGGACTGGAAGTTCATATTTCAACACAGCTAAACATTACCAATATTGAAACAGTTAGGTTTTACAGTCTGTTTGCAGATACTATTGTTTTGTCGCGGGAGCTGAGTTTGCGTCAGGTAAAAAAGATTGCCGAAGCCATCGAACGAGAACAAATCAAAGGACCGTCTGGCAATTTGGTTGAAATTGAAATATTCGGGCATGGCGCATTGTGTATGGCGGTTTCCGGGAAGTGTTATTTGAGTCTGCATTCGCATAATTCTTCAGCTAATAGAGGCGCTTGCAAGCAAAATTGCCGAAAAAAATATACAGTAATTGATCAGGAAAGCGGTTTTGAAATCGAATTGGATAACGAGTATATGATGTCGCCAAAAGATTTATGTACAGTTGACTTCTTGGATCAGGTAATTGCTGCCGGGGCTAAAGTCTTAAAGATAGAAGGAAGAGGACGAGCTCCTGAATATGTTGCTACTGTTATACGGACATATCGGGCTGCGATTGACTCTGTGGCGGAAGGAAATTATACTAAAGACAAAGTGAAAGAGTGGATGAAAGCTCTTGAAACAGTTTATAATCGCGGATTTTGGAGCGGCTATTATTTAGGGCAGAAATTGGGCGAATGGAGTGATAATCCGGGCAGTAATGCAACACAAAAAAAGGTATATGTGGGTAAGGCGATACATTATTTTCAAAAAGCTGCCGTGGGAGAGTTTAAGATAGAGGCCTATGACATTAGAGTAGGTGATAAGATACTGGTTACCGGATCAAGTACAGGAGCTAAAGAAGTGATTGTTGACGAAATGCTGGTAAATGAACAGGCTGCCGAACGCGCTACTAAAGGAGATGATTGTACTATAAAACTGCCGTTTAGAGTAAGGATGTCTGATAAATTGTATAAAATTGTAGAAGCGCAATGATAGTTGTAACTTTACAGCGAGATAAATGTATTGGTTGCAATTATTGCGTTGAGGTAGCTCCCCGGCAATTTCAGATGTCGAAAAAAGACGGAAAAACCGTTTTGCTCAGATCTGTTAACAATAAGGGCTTTTATACATTAAAATCTTCTGATTACAGTATATTGGAGGGATGTGAACAAGCAGAAAAAGTTTGTCCGGTACACATCATAAAGGTTAAAGATATTTAAGATGAGAAAGATATATTATTTAAGCAGCTGTACAACCTGTAAACGAATTTTAGGTGAGATGTCTGAAATTGATAGTTTTGAATTGCAGGAAATAAAACAAAACCCTGTAACGGAACAACAGTTGGCAGAAATGTTTGCAAAAACAGGCAGTTATGAAAAGTTGTTTAACAAACGCGCACAGTTGTACAAAAGCAGAGGGTTGAAAGACCAAAATCTTGGAGAAGAGGATTTTAAAGATCTGATTTTAGAGCATTATACCTTTTTGAGCCGTCCGGTTATGTTTATAGATGGCAATATTTATGTAGGTAACAGTAAAAAAGTAGTTGAAGAAGCCATTCAACAAGCAAATAAGTTGTAGGTTTTATTGTTGTAAGTTGTATGTTAAATGGTGAAAATACTACCGTTTACTCAATAGCTTCCCACCAATTTTCAAACGCTTGATTTTCGTTGTTTAAATAAACGATTTCGCCAATTTTGGGAGTCATTATTTTTGTTTCAGAAATTTTGCCGGCATTTTCGGTTATTTTTTGCAGAGGTTCTTTCCACGGATGGTTTGCCAGTTTGAATTTAGAATTATGGACAGGCAGCAGTCGTTTAGTGTTTAGATCGGAACAAGCTTTAGGCAAATCTTCTGGCAATAAGTGGATATACTTCCATTTTTTGTCATATTGTCCATTTTCGAGAATAGCTATATCAAAGGGTCCAAACTGTTTTCCAATAGCTTTAAAGTGCGTATCGTATCCGCTATCGCCGCCCAAAAACAAATTCAATTTTTCCGATTTTAATACATAAGACGCCCATAGAGTATTGTTTCGCTTAAATCCTCGCCCCGAAAAATGTCGTGAAGGAGTTGCGGTAAGCTGTATTGATTTATTAAGAATAATATTTTCATACCAATCTAGTTCAATAATGTGTTCCGCTGGAAATCCCCAATATTCTAAATGCGCTCCGACTCCTAACGGGCAAATAATCTTAGAAATTCTATTTTTAATTTCTTTAAAAGTAGTATAGTCTAAATGGTCGTAATGGTCGTGTGTTAAAATAAGGAAATCAATCGCGGGCAATATAGCTGTATTAAAAAAATCTGCTCCTTTAAAAGCTACATTAGTATTGTATAGAGGCGAGGCATTTTTTGTTAAAACAGGATCTACTACTATTTTTTGTTGATCTACCTGTAAAAAATAAGACGAATGCCCGAACCACACCAGATAATCTTCAGTAAGTTTTAATTGATTAATATCTGTTTTTATATGTGGAATGCTCTTTGTTGGTTTAGTCGCTTTTACCTTTGAAAACAAAATGTCCTTTAAGGCATCGTAATAGAAAACTCCTTCTGCTAAAGCAGGGGTTTTGGATAAGTTTTGAAACTGATTTCCTCTAAAGTTTTTAGATTGCTTAATTTTCTCTAAACGAATGTCTTTCGCCTTTTTGCCAAATAAGGGGTGCTGAAGGAAAGCGGTGATGCCTATTGCAGCAATAAAAATGATTCCTAAAAGAATAAACATATCTTCAATATAATAATTTATAGTGCGAAATATCGCGATTTAATCCTAATCTGCCCTTTAACATGTTCTTAATCTATTTTTTTGTCTTTAAAAACTGCATAACAAAATATAAATATAGGGCTGAATATTAATTTGTTGTATATATGGGTTCGTTTTTTTAAATAAAGTAGATGTTAAAATTTTATTTTTCTGCATAATATTTGTGACTAAATAATAAACGTGTTGTCTTAATAATAACAAAGAGGGAATAATTGCTATGAAAGCCTTTTTTATTTATCTGAAAATTTCAGATGAAATCTGTCAAAAGTAAAATTTTGGCAAATGTATTTATAAGAAGAGTTATGGTTGTTTTGGTTATCTCCTATGAAGTGGAATAATTGTGCATAAAAGGTGAAAAGGAAAAGGAGTAACACTAAAAAGGCTGTTAGACATTTGTTTAGCAGCCTTTTGTTTTTATATATAGGTACCTTAAAATTATTATAAAAATAAGCCAGATAAAACAAGGGTAATAAAAAAGAAAATAAGATTAATGCTAAAAGTAAATGAAAACGAGTATAAAGGCTGTTTAAAAACCTGATTTATATAGAAATTACTCCTTTCATTTTGTGAGTTTTGCTTAACTTTGCAGTTATTATTTTAAGTATATGATACATTCCATGACGGGATTTGGTAAAGCATGTATGCAGTTGCCAACCAAAAAAATTACAGTTGAGGTAAAGTCTTTGAACAGTAAAAACTTAGATTTAAATGTTCGTTTACCGTTGACTTACAGAGAAAAAGAGCTCCCGCTTAGAAACCTGATTGCGCAGGAACTAGAAAGAGGAAAAGTCGATTTTTCGGTTTATAGTGAAGTTACGGCAGAAGAAACCTCAAGTAAGATTAATGGTCCTATAGTCCTATCATACATTCAGCAAATGCGTCAGATTATTCCAAATGCCGACGAAACGGAATTAATGAAAATGGCAGTCCGAATGCCAGATTCTTTAAAAGTGGAGCGTGTAGAGTTGGATGAAAATGAATGGGCGCAGATTGAAACAGTTATCAAAGAAGCACTTAAAAATATTAATGAATTTCGTACCAGTGAAGGATCGTCTTTAGAAAAAGACTTTAGAATAAGGGTGGAAAATATTCGGCAATACATGGAGCAGATAATTGAATTGGATGCAGAAAGAATTGTGGGAGTGAAAGAACGTCTGCGCAATAATCTGAACGAACTGAAATTGACGGTTGATGAAAACAGATATGAGCAAGAGGTGATCTATTACCTTGAAAAAATGGATATTACTGAAGAAAAAGTCCGCTTGGGCAAGCATCTCGATTATTTTGAAGAAACTTTAGAAAGAGGAGAGGCAAATGGCAGAAAATTAGGATTTATTGCTCAGGAAATGGGAAGAGAAATTAACACGATGGGTTCTAAATCAAACCATGCCGAAATGCAAAAGGTAGTGGTAATGATGAAAGACGAATTAGAAAAAATAAAAGAACAGGTACTCAACGTTCTTTAAAAAATAGATCGATTTTATGACGAAAAAAGGAAAATTGATTGTGTTTTCAGCTCCATCCGGTTCTGGAAAAACAACAATTGTCAGACATTTGTTAGCTCAAAAAGATTTGAATTTGGAGTTTTCTATTTCTTGTACTTCTCGTGCTTCACGCGGCGAAGAAATAAACGGAAAGGATTATTATTTTATTTCGCTGGACGATTTTAAGCAGCATATTAAAAACGAAGATTTTTTGGAATGGGAAGAGGTTTATAGGGACAATTTTTATGGAACTTTAAAATCTGAAGTTGAACGAATCTGGAGTGAAGGCAAAAATGTTATTTTTGATATAGACGTTGCGGGAGGGTTACGCATTAAGCGAAAGTTTCCGGACGAAACGCTGGCTGTTTTTGTAAAGCCGCCCAGTATTGATGAACTAAAAATTCGTTTGAAAAAGCGCTGTACCGAAAGTGAAGATAAAATAAATATGCGCATTGCCAAAGCATCTGTTGAGCTGGCTACAGCGCCTCAATTTGATCTGATTATAAAAAATTATGATTTAGAGGTAGCTAAGGAAGAGTCTTATCAATTGGTAAAAGAGTTTTTAAAATAATCAAAAGATGAAAATAGGGCTGTATTTTGGTACTTTTAATCCCATTCACATCGGGCACTTGGTAATTGCCAATCACATGGTTCAATATACTGAGCTAGATGAGGTATGGATGGTTGTAACACCACATAGTCCACATAAAAAGAAAAGAGGATTGTTGGAAGATTATCATCGTTTACACATGGTAAATCTGGCGGTTGAAGATTACGATTATCTCCGTTCATCCGATATTGAATTTCATCTGCCTCAGCCTAACTATACCGTAAATACGATGGAGCACTTGCACGAGCGCTTTCCAAAACATGAATTTGCCTTATTAATGGGAGAAGATAATTTGAATACGTTCACAAAGTGGAAAAACTATGAAACTCTATTGGACAGGTATGATATTTTTGTGTATCCGCGGATTTTTGAAGACAAAATGAAAGATAATCCGCTTCTTAAACATTCACGAATAAAATTAGTTGAAAACGCTCCTGTTATGGAAATATCTGCCACGTTTATCCGAAATGCCATCAAAGAAGGAAAGAATATTAAACCCTTGTTAGATAAACAAGTATGGGAGTATATAGATCACAATTTATTTTATAAAAAATAGAAATATACTTTTTTTATAAATATAGCTTCATGTTATTTTGATTTATTATGTGTTAATATCTTCTAAAATAGATAAATAAAGGAAAGGTTTGTCTATTTGTTTTTAATTAATTTATTGGGTTCAAAAAAATATTTTACATATTATTTTAGGTTCTTTAATTGGTTTTTTGGGGTTTTTTTGTATTTTTGTTAAGGTATTTTTATTTTATTGCATTAAAAACCAATAGGTGTTCAATTGCTTGAAAAAGGTTTTTTATTTACTTTTGGCGCAATAATAGTGTAACAATCATGAATGACAATCCGAAATTTGCGGTAATTGGAGGGGGGAGCTGGGCAACCGCTATCGTAAAAATGCTAAGTGAAAATTTAACTGATATAGCTTGGTATATGCGCAATGAAAACGCTATTGAAGAAATAAAGCTGAATTACCACAATCCAAATTATTTAAGTTCTGTAGAACTCGATGTTGAAAAGCTTTCTATAACTAATAATGTAAATGAGGCGATCACCAATGCGGATTATATTGTTTTTGCCATTCCATCAGCATTTTTAAGTCAGGAACTGGAAAGCCTGACAGAAAGTTTGGAAAACAAAGTGATTATTTCTGCAATAAAAGGAATTATTCCCGAAACAAGTTTGATTGTCGGGGAACACTTTCATCAAACCTATAATGTACCGTATGATAATATTGCGGTGCTTACAGGACCCTGCCATGCAGAAGAGGTTGCTTTGGAACGTTTGTCGTACCTGACGATTGCTTGTAAAAATAAAGAATACGCAGAGGTTATAGAAAATTGCTTAGGCAGTCACTATATCAGAGTAAAGCTGACGGATGATATTGTTGGAGCAGAATATGCTGCCATGCTGAAAAATATTTATGCTATTGCTTGCGGAATAGCACATGGCTTGGGATATGGCGATAATTTTCAGGCTCTTTTAATGAGCAATGCCATCCGAGAGATGAAAAAGTTTATTAAAAAGGTTCATAAAATGAAGAGGAATATTAATAATTCTGCTTACCTAGGCGATTTGCTGGTAACAGGATATTCATTGTTTTCCAGAAACAGAATGTTTGGAAATATGATAGGAAAAGGATATACTGTAAAATCTGCTCAAATGGAAATGAATATGATTGCAGAGGGATATTACGCTACAAAAAGCGCCTATGAACTCAATAAAAAATACGGCGCTAAAACACCCATTATCAATGCTGTGTATGACATTTTGTATAATGGAGGAAATCCTAAGAAAGCTTTTAGAAAACTAACAGAAAAATTAGATTGATTTTTTTATTCTTGTCACGTGTAAACTAATTTCGTTACATTTATATAAGCAACTTATTGGTATTCATTAAGTTGCTTTCTTGTTTTTATTTTTTTAAAGCAAGCAATATATGTATTAACTTTATGGTTTACAGTGTTTTACTTTAAATTTCCTTGGAGGAATATTAATACCGTAGTTTTGGAGACTTAAATAAATAAAATATGGATCATTTAATTAACCATCCCGGGTTATTATTCGTTTTCGGCATTGTAATCTTTGTTATGCTTTTGTTGGATTTAGGCGTTTTTAATAAAAACAGCCATGTAGTGTCTACAAAAGAAGCTTTGATTTGGACTGTGGTTTGGATTGGATTGGCAATGTGTTTTAGCGGAGTTATTTATTACTACATGGATTTTGAAAATTTTGCCAGATTTCAATCTGCCTACTGGATAGAAAAAGCTCTTTCAATAGACAATTTATTTGTTTTTATTTTAGTATTTACCTTTTTTAAGGTTCCTAAAGAACTACATCATCGAGTGTTGTTTTGGGGGATTATAGGAGCTTTGATTTTTAGAGCTATATTTATATTTGCCGGAGTAGAATTGATTAATCACACCTATTTGCCTGCAATGACGATTTGGGGAAAAGAAATCCAGATTAATGTGGTGTTAACCATCTTTGGTGTATTTCTTCTCGTTTCTGGTATTAAATCTTGGTTTGCCAGTGATGACCACAGCAATGAAGAAGACCTAAGTAAAAACTTTGCAGTGCGTATGGTGCACCGGTTCTTTAAAGTGAGTAAAGAGTATGACGGAGATAAGTTTTTTACGGTTCAAAACGGAATAAAAATGGTAACCCCGCTTTTTGTAGCGCTGATGGTGATAGAATTTACAGATTTGGTTTTTGCAGTAGACAGCATACCGGCAATATTTGCTATTGCCCCTGACGATCCGTTTATCCTTTATACGTCAAATATTTTTGCTATTTTAGGATTGCGTTCGCTTTATTTCTTGCTTGCAAACTTTATGGATAGATTCTCAAAACTCAAGTATGGACTGGCAATTATTTTGTCATTTATCGGAATAAAAATGATTATTTCTCCCTTTGTACATATTGAATCTACCGTTTCTCTTTCTGTAATTATAGGAGTTTTAGTCCTTTCGGTAGTTGCTTCCTTTCTGTTTCCTCCTAAAACGAAAGAAATTTAAAAATAGATAAATTGCTGAATATCTAACCCCTGATAGTTTTTGCTAAACAAAAAAACTGTCAGGGGTTTATTGCATAATAGTTTTATTATTTCAAACTTTCGGAGGGCTTTGCTGTTCCTCTGTGACACATTGTACAGGAAACTACATCTATTTTTTCTGGTTCAGGACTGTTTTGCCAATTAAAGTTTTCGGCATTAATCTTTTGCGTCATTAAAATCATGTGTCGGGCAAATTCTTTTTCTTTTTTGGAGTCGCTGGCAAAATCCAACTCTCCTTTTTTTCCGCTCGGGTCTTCGCTGTGACAGTAATTGCATTTTACCCCTAAAGCCTTATTGTATCCTTTCATCAAAGTTTTTAGGCTGTCATTTGAAATAGTGGAAGGCAGTACTTTTAGGTTTTTCCATTCGCTCTCATTCATTACCTTATCCGTAATGGTCGCCTTAGAAGTAAAGGCATATAGAATAGTCAAAATAGCAATAAAGCCACTAATTAATAATAGGTGCTTGATTTTCATAGTTTAAACGTTTTTAATAGAATTAGAGAAACTAATTTACGTAAACAATCAATTGGATTGATTATAAATTAGTTACTGGTCAAACGACTAAAAACAAGTTGAAAACTATTGTGCAGTAATTCCTTTTTTATCAGTAAAGGACAGGTCTTTTAGTTTTTCATCTCCTATTGAGCCTGCCGAAAAAGAATACTTTTTATCAAATAATTTTCCGTTTTGAAAAAAGGAAAGCATAAAAGTATTGGTAAGTTGAAAAATATTTTCATCCAACAGCTCTATTTTTTGTGATTGGTTTTGTGATACCAGAGGAAAAGCATGTCGGAATAAACTCGATTTTCTTCGTTCTCCATCTATGATTCCTTCTGCTTCAGAAACAATCATCACGGCTTCAATCGGTAGATTAGAATTGTTAAACAAATAAGCATACCACGCATCTTGCTGAAAATCTGTATTGAATTCTTTGACTATCACTATTTCAATATCCTTCACTAGGGGTATTTCTATATCTTTTTTCATGGATTTTTTTTGCAAATATAAAATTTTTGTCCGCATTAAGAGGAGAGCATAACGGTTGCTTCCTTTCCAAGAAACCTTTTTAAAGAAAAAATATACAAAAACTGTAACAAAAAAATATAAATACAGTCTAATATACAAATAACATTACGAAACACTATGCATAAGGCGCTTGTTGCACTTGAAAAAAAGAGAGTTAAAAGAGGAACTAAAAAATTGGATGTATGGGTTACCATCTTTAAATGGCTGGGAATCGTATATTTTGGTTTTTTGTTTTTAGCGTTAGGATTTGGGGCTTATCCGCTTATTAATGAAAGTTTTCCAGATGAAAATCCGGTTAATTTTATAAGCAGATATTTAACATATTATTTCGTTGTTGAGCTTGTTATGAGATTTTTGATGCAAAAATTGCCAACAGCAAATATCAAACCACTATTGACGCTTAATATTCCCCGAAAAAAGATAGTAAGCTTTTTTGTGGGAAAGACATTCTTTTCCCCTTTTAACTTTATACAGTTATTATTTTTGGTTCCTTTTGCAATTGCCTGCATCATGAATGAAGAAAACAGTGCGCAGATTATTCTTTGGATAACGGGTACTTATCTGTATATATGCTGTATGCATTTTGTCAATATTTTATCAGAATCATATAAAAAAGTATTTTATTCTATTGTTGTATTCTTTATTCTGGGAGGCTTTTTGCAGTATTACAATCTGTTTGATGTAACTATATACACACAATATGTGTTTTTGAGCGTTTATCATTATCCATTTTTGATCATTATACCCCTTTTATTATTGGGGATACTAAGTTATGCAACGCATCGGTATTACTTGTCTAATTTGTATTTAGACAATCTGATGACTGCCAAAGTAGAAGAAGCCAAAACACAGGAAATGTCGTGGCTGGATCGGTTTGGCACACATGCTTTGTTTTTAAAGAATGATATTCGTTTAATTATACGCAACAAACGTGCTAAAACAACGGTTTTATTAAGCGTACTGTTTTTGTTTTATGGTTTTTTGTTGTTGAGATTTGGTGAGGGAGAAACAAATTCTATTTACTCTTTAGTTTTTGTAGCCTTTTTTGTTTCTGGAGGTTTTTTGATGTTGTATGGTCAATACGTGCCCAGTTGGGATTCCTCTTATTACCCGTTAATGATGACGCAAAATATTACCTATAAAAATTACTTGAAGTCAAAGTGGCTGATCATTGCGTTAGGAACATTGTTGTCTACTCTTTTTTGTTTTTTCTATGCTTTTTTTGATATGAACCTCTTTTATCTGATCATTGCCATGGGTATTTTTAATGTGGGAATTAATGGGTACGTCGTTTTATGGGGAGGAGCATATATGAAATCGCCAATGGATCTGACGGCAAATAAAAATGTATTTGGCGATAAAAATGCCTTTAACTTAAAAGTGATGCTGATATCGCTTCCTAAAGTAATTTTACCCATTATTTTATTTGTTATAGGAAATTTAATTTATGCTTTTTGGGGTGGAATTGCAGTTTTAGTACTTGTTGGAATTGCCGGAATGTTTTTCCAAAAACAAGCATTCGGTTACATTGAAAAAATATATAAGAAAGAAAAATACGATACTTTAAAGTCATTTAAAGAAAACAATTAATTCAGAAAAGCCATGATTACAGTTGAAAAGTTGACTAAGGTTTACAATCAAAAACAGGTTCTTAATATAGACAGTCTCGTAATACCTAAAGGACAGAGTATTGGTTTGGTTGGAAATAACGGAGCAGGAAAAACAACTTTTTTTAGTTTGTTACTGGATTTGATTAAACCGACATCCGGACAGATTTTATCTAAGGGTATAGCTGTTAATGAAAGTGAGGAATGGAAGAACTATACCGGTTCGTTTTTTGACGATTCTTTTCTGATAGGTTATCTCACGCCGGAAGAATACTTTTTGTTTGTAGGAGAACTGAGAGGAATGAATAAACAGCAGATTTTTGATTATATCAAAGAACACGAGTACCTTTTTAACGGTGAAGTTTTAAATCAGAAAAAATTTATCCGTGATTTTTCAAAAGGTAATCAGAAAAAAGTGGGAATTGCAGCTGCTTTTATGGGAGATCCGGAGTTGGTGATTTTGGATGAGCCGTTTGCTAATTTAGACCCTACCACTCAAATAAGGTTAAAAGAACTGGTTAAACAAAAGATGAAAAGCAGTGAGATTACAATAGTGATTTCAAGTCATGATTTGCAACATACTTTTGAAGTATCCGATCGAATAATCGCTTTAGATAAAGGGCTGTTAGTTAAGGATGTATTAACAAGGGAAAGTACTTTTCAGGAACTGGAAAGTTTTTTCGCAACAGAATCCGTGTAGAGCACATTATATTAGTTGAGTTAGTTAGTAAAGAAGTCTGTTTAAGTTTTTTATTTAAGCAGGCTTTCTTTATTTTGGTCTAAGATAATGATTGGTAGAAAAAAGTAACGTATTTTTACAACGCACTTATATACTAAAATAAAGATTTAAAAGTTTTTAAGTAAAGTTTGATAGATTTGAAAGTGAAGAATATTTTAAAATATATTTATATTCCTGTCGTGTTGTTCTTTGTGGTAGCTTGTTCTGTAAAAAAGGATAAAATGCTCAACAGAGGATATCATGCATTGACTACCAAATACAATATTTTATTCCACGGAAATCTGGCATATGAAGAAGCATTAGAGGCTTTGAAACAAGGGTATTTTGATGATTACTGGGATATATTGCCAATAGAAAGGATTGATATTAAGGTAAATCCGGAAAAAGAATTTAGAAAAGGACAAAGCCTGGAGTCTAAAGAAGGCTCAATTTTTGATAATTTTTCATTTGAAGGAGAAGCTCCCGGAATGACTGAAGAAGAGACGACTAGCGGGTTTGAAAGAGCAGAAGACAAAGCTGTAAAAGCCATCCAGAAACATTCCATGGATATCCGGGGAAGAGAAAGAAACTTCCAGATGGATGAAGCTTATTTGTTGTTGGGTAAATCGCGTTACTATGACGGCAGATTTATTCCCGCTTTGGAAGCTTTTAATTATATTTTATTTAAATATCAGGAAAGCGATAAAATAAACGCAGCTAAAGTTTGGCGAGAAAAAACCAATTTGCGGTTAAAGTATGATGATTTGGCAATTAAAAATCTCAACGAGTTGATCAAAGAGCGCAAAGGCAGAATGGACAAGCAAGTAGAGGCGGATGCATATGCTACGTTGGCTCAGGGGTATATTAATATTTCGGAAATTGATAATGCGGCAACAGCTTTAAAATCCGCTGTTGAAATAACGCCAAATAAAGAAGAACAGGCAAGGTATATGTTTATTCTGGGGCAATTATATGGTAAATTAAATAAGAAAGAGGAGGCATATCAGGAATTTCAAAAAGTAATAGAACTAAACAGAAAATCTCCACGGTTGTATGTAATGCAGGCTCATGCCAGTCAATTTCAGTTAAGAAGAGGTCAGCAGATTGACTCTGTAGATTTTTTAAATCAATACAAAAAGTTGCTTAACAATAGAGAAAATCGCCCTTATCTAGATATACTTAACAGACAGGTCGGGCTTTTTTATGAAGATAGAGAGAATACGAATCAAGCGTTGAAATATCTGAAAGAAGCTGTAAAGCATGGGAGAGAAGATCAGCAATTAAAAGCGAGAAACTATATTGATATTGCACAAATCTATTTTAATACAGCAGGGTACGCATTATCAGGTCAGTATTATGACAGTGCATTAGCTGTATTGCCGCCAAAAGCAAAAGAAACTTTTGATATTGCAAAGCGAAGAGAATCATTAAGAGAAGTTGTGGAGTTAGAGCAAACCGCTCATAATAATGATAGTATTCTCAATCTGGTTGCTATGAATCAAGAGCAGCGTACGGCTTATTTTCAAAATTACGTAGACGAATTAAGAAAAGAAGATTTTAGAAAACTACAAGCTAATCTAAAGGGAAAAGCCGGAAATCAGGATTATTTTAATATGCCGAGCTTTGGAGATGCAATAGATTTTGCAACCGGAGGAAGCGGAGTTGCTTCAGGAGGAAAAACATCCTTCTATTTTTATTCTACTCAAGCGACTTCTTATGGAAAAATAGAATTTAAAAAACGTTGGGGAAATAGAGGTTTAGCAGATAACTGGCGTTGGTCATCTTCTTCATCCTCATCATCTCCTGCAACAGCGGACTCAGAGGGAGAACAAGAACAAGTTGCTGAACAGGTAAAAGAAAAACCAACCGTCGGTGAGCCGGAAGATGCAAGATACGATATAGAAGGGTACATCAATCAGATTCCTGTAGACTCTACGATGATAGCACAACTCAAAAAAGACCGCGATCAGGCTTATTTCGAGTTAGGATCAATCTATAGTGAACGGTTTAAAAAACATGAAATGGGAGCTGAAAAGTTTGAGTCTTTGTTGATATTTGATCCGGAAGAAAAGCTTGTATTGCCAACACTGTATAAGCTGTATAAAATTTATGAAGAAATAGATCCGGCAAAAGCGATGGCTGTAAAAAATACAATCACAACCCAGCATCCAGATTCCAGATATGCAAAATTACTGCAAAATATGGCAATAGAATCCGCGAGTGATCTGGCTCCGGAACAAGTGTATGCAAACGTGTTTAAAGTATACCAAACCGGAGACTATTTACAGGCTTTTCGCGAAGTTGAAAATACATTGGACAATTTAGATAACGAAGATTTTGTGAGTAAATTTGAGCTGTTAAAGGCAAATATTACAGCTCGTATTGATGGATTGGAAAAGTATAAAGAAGCTTTAAATTTTGTTGCGCTCAATTATAGCTCTACTCCCGAAGGAAAAGAAGCGGCAAATATTCTGGCAGTTAATATCCCTGCTTTAGAAGCAAAGAATTTTTCGGAAGAGGTATCCAATCGATGGAAAATTGTATTTGAAAGTCCGGTTAAAGACAGTGTCGGAAGAGAAATGAAACGCAAAATGATTGATTATGCCAATTCAAACGCCTATATAGGAATTAAGTTTTCAGAAGATTTTTATACGAGAGATTCTGTGTTTTTTGTATTGCACGGCTTTACGAGTAAGGAAAATGCGGAAGATGCAATACAAAAACTGACAGGAAATTCAGAAGGTATTCTTTATGCTATAACAGCCGAGGATTATTCAGTAGTACAAATCAAGAAAAATTGGGATAATTACAAAGCTGTACAAGAGATTTCAGAAACGCCAATACCATAAGAAAAAGAAAGAAAGTATGTTTGAAAAATTAAAAAAAGCAAATTACGTCGATTCTTTAGGAAGAACAAACCGCATTGTAGAAGGAACAGTCATAAAGGGAAATATAGAGGCTGTGGCGGATCTGAGACTTGACGGAATCTTGGAAGGAGATTTAATTGTAAAGGGAAGGGTTGTGTTGGGACCCACTGCGAAAGTAATTGGAAATATAGAATGTGAAAACAGCGATATTGAAGGAGTGGTTGAAGGAAAGATAAAAGTAAGCGATTTACTTCATTTAAAATCCAACGCTTTGATAAAAGGAGAAATAACCGTTGGAAGACTATCAGTAGAACCCGGAGCAAAAATCGAAGTCAATTGCCAGATGAGAGGAACGGAATAAATATATTAATTATTGAATGAATAAGCGGCAAACCAGTTCTGTAAATCAATATATACGGTTTTCGGGAATAGCTTTTCAAATGGGAATAGTTATTGCTGCGGGGATTTATTTAGGTGTTTGGCTGGATGAAAAATATACCAATACTTATTCATTATTCACTGTGATTTGCTCGTTGCTATCGGTTTTTATATCCTTGTTTTTAGTAATTAGGCAAGTTCATAAAATAGATAAAAGAAATAATAATTATAAACAATAATGAAACAAAAGGTGTTTGGCTTTGTTAAATATTTGGTGATTTTTACAGTAGCTATAGGAAGTATTCAGTGGTTAATTGTGAATTTCCTTATGATAAATCAAGAATATTACTACAATACGCTTGAAATTTATGGCTTTCTTTTTCTGATAACGTTGTTGTTGTATATAGGAGTTGCGTATATCAATAGCGTTTTTTCTCAATATACAGGATATGCTTTTATGGCAAGCAGTTTTTTAAAGATGATTCTGTCCGTTATCTTTTTATTGCCAATAATTTTAAAAGATGATCGCTCTTATACGGCAGATGTATTACTTTTCTTTATGCCTTATTTTTTGTATTTGCTCTTTGAGACGGTTTTTGTAGTTCAATTGTTGAAAGACAAAGCAGAAAGAAATGTTTGATTTATAGAGATATGAGGTGTTTTTATTTTTTATATTATTAACAGTTGATTATAAATTAAAAATTTTATCTTTGCACCAAATTTTACAGACCATAATTTTTAATTTCTAAGTAAAAATGATGACCGCAAAAAAGTTCATGAAGTATTTATTAGTTCTGTCAGTGGTTTTAATGCCTTTTATTTCTAAAGCAACTAATGGAGACCAAACTCTTGCTGATGAAATAGAAGAATTTGACGCTACTGAATTAATTCAGCATCATATTGCAGATTCACATGATTTTCATCTTTTTGATTATAACGGTGATTCTTATTCTTTGCCACTGCCAATAATTCTTTGGACAAAGAATGGTCTGGTTACTTTTATGTCAAGCGAATTTAAACATGATGAAGATGCTTCTGTGGTAGTTGAAAAAAACGGACAGGAATTTGTAAGATATCATGGTAATATTTATTATGCAGATGCTTTTGCATCAAAAGTAGAAGGAGAGCATTTTGAAGCCCCGTCTGTTATGGATTTTTCTCAAAGACCAGTGAACTTTTCAATTACTAAAAACGTTTTTTCTTTAATACTTTCTGTTATATTGATTTTTGTATTGTTTAATGCTGTAGCAAAATCATACAAGAAAAATGATGGTGCGCCTAAAGGACTCACAGGTTTTCTTGAGCCATTAGTTATATTTGTAAGAGATGAGATTGCTATTCCGAATATTGGAGAAAAAAAACACGGAAAATTCATGCCTTATTTGTTGACAGTTTTTTTCCTGATATGGGTTAATAACTTGTTTGGATTGATTCCTTTTTTCCCTTTTAGTGCAAACTTGACAGGAAATATAGCCTTTACATTTACAATGGCAACAATTACTTTTTTGATTACTATTTTTAGTGGCAACAAAAATTATTGGGGACACATTTTTAATACTCCAGGTGTGCCATTGTGGTTAGCTCCGATTATGATTCCCGTGGAAATTATGGGTATGTTTACAAAGCCAATTGCATTGATGATTCGTTTGTTTGCTAATATTACCGCAGGTCACATTATCATCTTGAGTTTAGTTTCATTGATATTTATATTTAAATCCGTCTTCATATCTCCTGTTTCAGGAGCATTTGTTTTGTTCATGAGCGCATTAGAAATATTGGTTGCAGCATTACAGGCATATGTATTTACATTATTGTCGGCTCTGTTTATTGGACAAGCAGTAGAAGAAGGACATCACTAAAATAGAAGTTTTTTAATATTAACTATATAATTTTTTTATTATGATTTTAGCTGGAATTGGTGCTGGAATTGCTGCTTTAGCAGCTGGAATAGGGATTGGAAAAATCGGCGGTTCAGCAATGGACGCTATTGCTCGTCAACCTGAAGCAGCTTCAAAAATTCAAACTGCAATGATTATTTCTGCTGCACTTATCGAGGGTGTTGCTTTATTTGCTGTAGTTGTTGCATTAATTGCAAAATAATTTTTGAAAAGGCATCCTGAAACGGTTGGTTTCAGGATGCTGTTTTTAATGTAAAAAAACAAATTTAAAGATAGTATATTATGAATTTTGTAGCACCTGAGAGTTTAATTTTTTGGACAACGGCTATTTTTATCGTTTTCTTTTTTCTCTTAAAGAAATTTGCTTGGAAACCTATATTAGAAGCGGTAAAGAAAAGAGAAGAATCTATTACAGATGCTTTAGCTTCAGCTGAGAATGCAAAAAGAGAAATGGCAAACTTAAAAGCTGATAACGAAAAATTGTTAGCAGCTGCGCGTGCAGAGCGCGATGAATTGCTAAAAGAAGCTCGTGAAATTAAAGAAAAAATGATTGCTGATGCTAAAAATATAGCAGAAGCTCAAGGTGAAAAAATAATTGCCCAAGCAAAAGCTACGATTGAAAGTGAGAAAGCAGCCGCAGTTGCCGATTTGAGAAATCAAGTATCCTCTATTTCAATTGAAATTGCTGAAAAGTTATTAAAGGAACAACTGGCAAATAAAGAAGCTCAATCTAATTTGGTTGAGAAAATGCTAGAAGATATAAAATTAAATTAATCAATCATTATGGTAGGCACAAGAGCAGCTGCACGTTATGCAAAAGCAATACTAGAAATTTCTAGCGAAAAAGGAAACGCTGATGCTATAAATAATGACATGATCCTGATTTCCCAATCAATATCTCAAAGCAAAGAATTAAATATTTTTCTGAATAATCCGATTATTAAAAACGAAGTTAAATACAATGCTCTTTTAGAAGTGTTTGCATCGGTCAATGAGGGAACAAAAGAATTGTTTAAATTGCTTAACACAAACAATAGATTTGAACTTCTCAATGCTATTGCGTTGGAGTTTCAAAGACAGTACAATGTGTTAAAGGGAATTGAAAAAGTAATAGTAACTACGGCAGTGCCGATGGATGCTGTTTTAGAGAGTAAAGTTCTGGAAAAGGCAAGAGCATTGGCACCCGGAAAATCAATTTCAATTTCAAATATAGTAGATTCGTCAATTTTGGGAGGATTTATCCTTAAAATAGGAGACAAACAGTACAATGCTTCTATAGCAAATCAATTACAACTTTTAAAAAGAGAATTAACAAATTAAAAAATCACCGCACGAATATTCGTGTATAAACATAGATAAAAATGGCGGAAATTAAACCAGCTGAAATATCAGCGATTTTAAAGAAACAGTTATCTGGATTTAACTCTGAAGCTTCTTTAGAAGAAGTAGGAACTGTGCTTGAAGTAGGAGATGGAGTTGCCCGTGTTTATGGGTTAACAAATGCAGAGTACGGAGAGTTAGTTGTATTAGACAACGGATTAGAAGCAATGGTACAAAACCTTGAAGAAGACAATGTAGGTATTGTATTGTTAGGTTCTTCTGTAGGTGTAAAAGAAGGTACAACAGTAAAGAGAACAGGTCGTATCGCTTCGCTTAAAGTAGGTGAAAAAATGGTAGGACGTGTGGTGAACACACTCGGACAGCCAATTGATGGAAAAGGACCTATTGAAGGTGATTTGTACGAAATGCCATTAGAGCGTAAGGCTCCCGGAGTTATCTATCGTCAGCCTGTGACAGAACCTTTGCAAACAGGAATTAAGGCAGTAGACGCAATGATTCCGATCGGAAGAGGACAACGTGAGTTGGTTATTGGTGACCGTCAAACAGGAAAAACAACGGTTTGTATCGATACGATTTTAAATCAAAAAGAATTTTATGATGCTGGGCAACCAGTATATTGTATATATGTAGCAATTGGGCAAAAAGCATCAACTGTTGCCGGAATTGCAAAAACATTAGAAGAAAAAGGAGCAATGGATTACTCTATCATTGTTGCTGCTAATGCTTCTGACCCAGCTCCGATGCAGGTTTATTCTGCTATGGCTGGTGCTGCTATTGGAGAGTATTTTCGCGATACAGGACGTCCTGCATTGATTATTTATGACGATTTGTCAAAGCAAGCTGTAGCTTACCGTGAAATGTCTTTGATTTTAAGAAGACCACCGGGACGTGAGGCATATCCTGGAGACGTATTTTATTTGCACTCAAGGTTGTTAGAGAGAGCGGCACGTGTTATTGGAGATGATGACATAGCAAAGGATATGAACGACTTGCCGGATTCAATTAAGCCATTTGTAAGAGGTGGAGGATCCTTGACTGCATTACCGATTATTGAAACACAGGCAGGAGATGTTTCGGCGTATATTCCTACCAACGTAATTTCGATTACTGACGGACAGATTTTCTTAGAGTCTGACTTGTTCAACTCTGGAGTACGCCCTGCTATTAACGTAGGTATTTCTGTATCTCGTGTGGGAGGGTCAGCTCAGATTAAATCAATGAAAAAAGTTGCCGGAACTTTAAAATTAGATCAGGCGCAATACCGGGAGCTAGAAGCTTTTGCTAAGTTTGGTTCTGATTTGGATGCGGCTACGATGAATGTTATTTCTAAAGGGCAACGTAACGTTGAGATCTTAAAACAGGCTGTAAACGATCCTTATACGGTAGAAAATCAAGTAGCAATTATTTATGCGGGTTCTAAGAATCTTTTGAGAAATGTACCGGTGAATAAGGTAAAAGAATTTGAAAAAGATTACTTGGAGGTTTTAAATGCAAGTCATAAAGATACCTTGAACCAGTTAAAAGCAGGTAAATTCACAGACGAGATTACAGCTGTTTTGGAAAAAGTAGCTAAGGAAGTTGCTTCAAAATATTAAAAAATAAATTGTACCGGAATATCTCTTAGATTTCCGGTACATGTAGCATATATAAAAGAACAATGGCAAATCTTAAAGAAATACGTAACAGAATTTCATCTATTGGATCAACCATGCAGATTACTTCTGCAATGAAGATGGTATCGGCTGCAAAATTAAAAAAAGCAACAGATACAATCACTGCAATGCGTCCGTATTCTGAAAAGTTGACTGAATTAATACAAAATATCAGTGCTACATTAGAAGATAATTCTGGCGTTTATTCACAGGAAAGAGAAGTGAAAAATGTTCTTCTGGTTGTTGTTACTTCAAACAGAGGATTGTGCGGTGCGTTTAACGCCAATGTGATTAAACAGACTAATGCTCTGAAAACCTCTTTTGGGACTGCTAAAGTAGATATTCTTACTATAGGTAAAAAAGGGCATGATATTTTAAATAAATCGTTTAGTGTATTTGCTAATAAAAGCGATTTATACGAACATTTTGATTTTGAGCATACCGCTGATATTGCTCAGACCTTAATGGATGCTTTTGTTGAAGAAAAATATGATCTGATTAAGATTGTTTATAATCAGTTTAAAAATGCGGCAACTCAGGTTGTCGTTACAGAACAGTTTTTGCCGTTGTTACCTGTCGAAAAAGGTAGTAGCAATACATCTTCTGACTATATCTATGAGCCTTCAAAAGAGGAAATTATAGAAACGTTAATTCCGTTGTCATTAAAAACACAACTCTTTAAAGCAATCGCAGATTCTTCAGCTTCTGAGCACGGAGCGCGTATGACTGCGATGCATAAAGCAACAGATAATGCAAAAGAATTAAAAGACCAGTTGACATTGAGCTATAATAAAGCTCGTCAGGCAGCTATTACAAACGAAATCTTAGAGATTGTAGGAGGAGCAGAAGCTCTTAATAAATAGAATCTATCGTATAATATTTTAAAAGAGACCTGTCAAAATTTTGACAGGTCTCTTTTTATAGACAATACTTAAATGTTAATTTTTAGTTAACTGTAAAAGAATGTTTATTTTTGTTATGTAATAATTATTATAAGAGAAGATGAAATGCTACTAAAAAATAAAAATAAAGTATTAATTAGTACTATGCTTTTCCTGCTAGTTGCCGGTATATTGGTTCTGTTTTATAGAAATTTTCAAACCTCTTTCTCTCAATTAAAAACATCAAACTCATCAATTGACGCAAAATACATAGGGTACAATAAAGAACTGGACTCTTTATTTGATTATAATTCGCCTCTCTTAAAGATAAAAATAGATGAATTACATCATTTAGCAGTTGAAAGTAAAGATACTTTATTACTGGCATATACTTATTTCTACAAAGCAAAAGCTTTTAAAAATTATAGTAAAAAGGACAGTGTTTTTTTTTCCTAAACAAAGGATTGCTGTATTCTCAAATTGAGAAAGACTCTCTTTTAGAAGCTAAAATTAATTTAAAGCTGGGCTATTATTATCTAACTTATGATAGTTATACTCAAGGTCTGGAATATGCCGTTAAGGCGCAGGATTTCTTTCAAAAGCATCAGATGAAGAAACACATAGCTGATACATATCAATTCTTTGGAAGTACTTATCTGTTTTTAGATAATGAAAAAGCATCTTCTTATTATGAGCAAGCTCTTGAAATTTATAAACAGTTGAACGATTCATTAGGTATGGCTTCACTTTATTCAAGTTTGAGTAGATTACAGTTGCAAAAAAGAGAATATGACCAAGCGAGAAGTCAGTTATTGTCTGCTCTTCAAATCTTTAAAAACCGAAATAATGCATTAAGTACGATGATGACATTAAAGAACTTAGGAGATATTGAGATCAGTACAGGAAATGTAGCAGCAGCAAAAACGTATATAGACGAAGCCTATCAGGTAGCAAAAGAGAGTAGAGACACGCTGTTTCAGGGACATCTACTGTTGCACTATGGTTATTTACATCAAGAAGAACAAAATTATAACCGGGCCATCGAAATGTATGAAAAGGGACTGGAACAAGCTGGAGATTTTATAGATATAGCAGTATTAAGAAACCTTTCTGATTTGTATATTCAAAAGAACGATTACAAAAAAGGAAATGATTACTTAGTCCAATATTATCAATTAGCAGATAGTTTAAGAGGTGCTAAAGTAAAATCCCGGATTGATGAGGTACGCTGGAGCAGCCAGGTAAAAGAACAGGAATACCAGAATAAATTACTCAATACAGAATTGGAAGTAGAAAAGCAAAAACGGCTCAGTCAAACTAAAACCTATGCGATTAGTATTCTGGTTATTTGCGGAATTGTATTTACTGTGTTTTCTCTGTACAGAAATAATAAAAAATCTTTGCGTATTAGCGAACTGGAAAAAAATAAACTGGCAGAAAAAGTGAAAACAGAAATCAGGTTAAAAAAAATGCACCAAGAAAGATACGAATACGAACTGGATAAAAAAAACAGAGAACTCACCGTTATCAATGCACAGTTACTCTCTAAAAATCATTTTTTATCAGAAGTAGAACAGATTATAGATTACAGTAAAGATGAAGGTAAAATAAGTAATGAATTAAAAACCGCTATACGACGGTTAAATAATCAGGAAAAAGATTGGGAACGGTTTAAAACCGTTTTTCAAAAAGTACATCCTGCCTTTTTTGAAACAATCCAAACAAAATATCCCCAGCTTTCTAAAGCAGAAATAAAAATATGTACTTATATCAAAACAAATATGGATATTTATGAAACGGCTTCTTTATTAAATATGGGACATAGAAGCTTAATAACTGCCCGAAGCCGTATCAGAAAAAAACTTAATATAGAAAAAGAGATAGATTTAGATGAATTTGTCAAAACGTGGTGATTTGGTTCATTTTTTAAAGTTATCATAACAGTTGTTTTTGTTTTTTTAACATTTAAATTGATAAGTCGTTGATTTTTAGATTTTTAAATAAATAAAAAATCCAGTTTTGCTTACCTTTTGCTTACCGCAAAAAAGAAGGAAATAGATGTAATAGAGATAAATTGCGTAATAGGATTTTAAGTTAGTTGCTTTTGTTGTGGATAAATTGTTTGCACTAAGCCTTAACAAAAATCTTGACCAATAACCTAAAATATTACATTATGAACAAAAAACGACTTTATTTTTTAACCGTAATATGGTGCTTTTTGGCAGCTGTTTATGCTGTTCAGCATTATACCGGACAGACACCTCATGCAGAAAACCTGCCATCTGACTTGGATAGGTCGATGTTTTTTGATGCCGATCAGAAGGATGAAAAAATAAAAGCATCAAAAACAGATGAAAGTGCCGCATCTTGCAGCGCTTTTACCCCGCCGTTTTGGGAAGGATTTAATACCGATTCACCCACTATTAATTGCTGGACAATTGTTGACAACAATAATGATGCTACAACTCCAACAAGTAGTAATATTTGGAAACAATTTACATCAACTCCCTATGAAGGAGATCAAACGATGTTGTTTCAGGGTGTTCAAGTAGATACTTCAAAAATACCACATGATGACTGGTTGATTTCTCCCGCCTTTACGCTGGATGCTGCAAAAGTGTATCAGTTGCGTTATTTTTACAAAGCACAAAAAAGTAATGCTGCTGATTTTAAAGTGCTCCTTTCTCAAAGTGGAACCGCTTTGAGTGGTTTCACGACAACGCTTATTACTAAAAAGAGCTATAATAATGCTGTATGGGAAGAAGAAATAATGCTTATCGGAGGCATCAGTGGCGATATTCACCTTGCCTGGCAAGTTACAACAGCGGTTGCTAGATCCTATATGTTTTTAGACCAGGTAACACTGGTTGAAGTGGATTGTGCTTATCCCGAAGAGTTGGATGTAAAAGGTGTCAAAGCAGACCAGGCAACAATTGTTTGGAAAGATGATTTTAATACCGGTTGGGAATATATTGTACAGAAAGAAGGAGAAGGCTATCCCAGTGGCACCGGCACCTCTTCTACCACCAGAGAAGTAACTATAACCACGGATAAATCCGGAACTAATTTAACAGATAATACCGAATACGAATTTTATGTTCGCTCCAAATGTTCCAACGGCGATTTTAGTGACTGGATAGGTCCTTTCACATTTAGAACAGAATGTTTAGCGGTTAGCTGGCCGTTTACAGAAAATTTTGAAACCAATTCTACTACACTAAATTGTTGGACAGTTGTTGATGTAGGAAATGAAGGAACCGGAACAACGACAAAAACAAATACATGGGGACTTTACAGTAGTTCTACTTACGCGTATGAGGGGACTTACAGTATGCGTTTTTATGGAACATCAGCAGGAAAACCTTTTGATGATTGGTTGATTTCTCCAAAGATTAAGATGAAAAATACAGATATGTATCAGCTCACTTATTATTATAGAACGAATGCTTCTTATGAAGATAATTTTGAGGTGAAACTATCTACTACTGGAACCGATCCAAGTCAGTTTACAACTACTTTGTTGGCATCAGATACGTATAAGAACGGAAATTATGAGAAAAAGATATTGTATATCAATGGAGTAGACGGAGAAGCCAACATAGGATGGCATGTAACTTCAAGTAATAGCAGCTATACCGATGTATATCTGGATAATATTAAACTTGAAAAAATTGATTGTATCGGTCCGGAAGACGATATAACAATTAGTGACCTGGAGATCGACAAGGCTAAGTTTAACTGGACGGATACCGAAAATTCTCAGTGGGAGACCTATGTTCAGGCGGCAGGGAGTGGAAAACCTACGGGCAGCGGTACTTTAGTGACCAGTAAACCGGTAACAGTAACCCGTACCAATGGCACAGGCAGCGGAAATTTACAACCGAATATAGAGTATGAATTTTGGGTTCGCTCTACCTGCGGTTCGGGAAAAAACAGCGGTTGGGTAGGACCATTTAAGTTCAGAACACCGTGTGATGTGCAGACACTGCCTTTCTGGGAAGGATTTAATAAAAATTCGACAACCTTGAGTTGTTGGAGTATAATTGACGGAAACGGAGATTCTACTTCGGCTACAAGTAATATTTGGCATATGACCTCAACAAATTATGAAGGTGATCAGTCAGCACGCTTCTATGGTACTTCGTCGGTAAATTTACCACATAATGACTGGTTGATATCTCCGACCTTTACGTTGGATCCTACCAAATATTATAGATTAAAGTACCATTACAGAACTACAAGTACTACTTCTTATGAGTATGAATTTGCTGTGCTAATGTCTAAAACAGGAACAGATAATACTTCTAATTTTACGGATGTGGTTGTACCTAAAAAGAAATACAATCCAAGTACAGCGTGGGAAGAAAAAACTGCTTACATTGCCGGAGTTAGTGGAGATGTTAATCTAGCCTGGCATGTAACCTCTTCAACACAATATACCTATGTGTATATAGATAATGTATTTATAGAAGAAGTAGCTTGCCCTGAACCGATAGAGTTAGGAAGTAAAGATGAAGAAAAACATAAAGCAACAATTTATTGGAATGATGAATTCAACTCAGATTGGGAATATATTGTACAGAAATCAGGAGGCTCTACACCAATTCCAACTGCAACAGGGACAACAACTAAAAATAATGAAGTTGTTATAACTAAAGATAAAAATGGCGATAATTTAGAAGCTAATACGGAATACGAATTTTATGTTCGTTCGAAATGTGCAAACGGTAAATACGGTGAATGGATTGGGTCATTTACTTTTAGAACTCTTTGTGATGTATTAAAAACACCGTTTTGGGAAGGATTTAACAGTAAATCAGAAAGTATTTACTGTTGGACGATTCTTGATGCTAATGGCGATGGGACAAGTAGTTCCGGAATGTGGCGTCAATATAATAATTATAGCCAGTATGAAGGGTCGCATGCTATGTACTTCTATGTTTATGACTATGATAATACAGTTAGTACAGATGATTGGTTGATTTCTCCGACTTTTACCTTTGATCCGGGGAAAATTTACCGTTTAAAGTATCATTATAAAGGATATCCACATGATGACAATAGCAATTTTGAGGTTTTGGCATCCAATAACGGGATTAAACCTTCTGATTTTACAAAAGAGGTTGTTAAAGACAAGGCTTATAAAAATGACAGTTATATAGAAGAGAAGGTTTTTATCTCGGGATTGAGCGGAAGTGTTAATCTGGTCTGGCACGTAAAAGGCACGGGATCCAAGACTCTTTATATCGACAATGTGTTTGTAGAAGAGGTTACAGGATGTCCTGAACCTTTAAATCTGGATGTAAAAGATATAGATAAGAGAGAGGCAACCCTTTCTTGGAGCGATGATGTTGGCGCGTCTAAATGGGAGTACACAGTTCAGAAAGCAGGAGGAAGTACACCGACAGGATCAGGTACGGCTACTACAAATAAAGAAAATATGGTGACTCAGGATGCTTCAGGAACAACGCTGGAGCCCAATACAGAATACGAATTCTATGTTCGCACGGATTGTGGCAATGGAGAGTTTAGTATCTGGCAGGGACCATATCAGTTTATAACAGCCTGTGATATTTATACCACACCATTCTGGGAAGGGTTTAACAACGCAGATAAAACGTACAGATGCTGGACTATCATAGACGGAAACGGAGATGCTACTTCTCCTACAGGAAGCAATATCTGGCGTATTTATAATACTGCATCAGGCGTATATGAAGGCGATCAGTCAATGTGTTTTGATGCTACTAATGATGGACTTAAACCTCATGATGATTGGTTAATTTCACCGAAAATCAAAATGAAATCGACAACCTATGTACTAAAATATCGTTATAAAACATTTGCTAGGTCTTCTTGGTCTACTGAAATACTGTTATCTTCTCAGGGAATAGACACAACGAAATTTACAACTACTGTATTACCGACCGAGATTTATAGAGCAGAAAACTGGAAAGAAAAGGTAGTGTTCTTTAACGGAGTTGCCGGAGATATTAATCTGGGCTGGCATGTAAATTCTACCGAGTATACTCATGTTTATTTAGACGATGTTATTATTAAAGAAGTAGAAACCTGTCCTGAGCCCTATTATGTAACGGTAACTGGTCAGACCACTACTACAATAGATATAGAGTGGGAGCAGTATGGAGGAATTACCTCCTGGGAGGTAATTGTAGTTGACTATGGCAAAGATGAAACAGCAACACCGGTTCAGACTATAAATGTAAAAGGAACATCAAAAACAAAATTAACCGGATTGGATAAAGGCAAGATTTATACTATTTATATTCGAGCCAAATGTACGGATGGTAAGACCTATAGTGATTGGAGTACGCCTATAAATGGAGGTACAGAAATGGTGGGGGCAAACGACGAGTGTTCGGGAGCGGTAAATATTCCGGTGAACAGTACGCTGGAATGTGAGAAAACAGTGACTGGAACTCTTTTAGGAGCAACAGAATCCGGAGCTGCACCAAACACCATACCTGTCTGTAGTTCTAATCTTCGAAATGATGTTTGGTTTGAGTTTACAGCTACATCCACTGCACATACTCTTGAGGTGTTAGGTTTAGAAGCATTTTCAACAACTAATCTTTCTCCACTCCTTTTTGTAGCTATTTATGATCAGCCTTGTATGGCTATGGTAGGAGGTAATTCGCCGATAATATGTTATACGATTGGTAGACAAGGTGATAGATTCATCTTGAGAGACTTGATTCCAGATCAAAAATATTATGTACGAATAGGAAATTTTCTCCGTATAGACAGGGATAATAATTTAATAAATGGTCAACAACCGGACTTTTTCTTTGAGCTTTGCTTGACTACTTCGGGGAAGGGTTTTCTGAAAGTAAGCCCCAGTGGAGAAGATTATATGGTGGAAGAATTGGTAAAAGATGTATTGATCCTGTCAGATTGTGATTTGGTATCCAATGTAAGGTATCAGGTAGGAAATGGAAGCTCAAATACGCATTCTGTAAATACGTTGGGTTACTTTAATAAAAATAATTCTATATTTCCATTTGAAGAAGGAATTGTTTTATCAACTAGTGAAGTACAATTTGTTCCGGGACCTTATGGTGGAGGGGGATTTGGAAATAATCCTCATCGATGGATTGGAGATAAAGATATCAATGATGCTATCAACGATGCAGGAGGTGGGCCTCGTGATGATAAGCGGGTAACTCAGTTGGAGTTTGACTTTATACCGGTTAAGGATAGTATTAAGTTTGACTATCTTTTTGCCTCGAATAGTTATGGTGCCTGCACATATACTTGTCAAAATGGAGCTTTATTTGCTGCCTGGTTGATTGATGCTACCACAGGAAAGGGACAGAACCTCGCTAAAATAAAAGGGACACAAACGCCTATTTCATTGTACACAATTTGGGACAATAAAAAAATAAAAAACACTCCTTGTTCAAGTCATCCTGAGCTGTTCTGGAATGCTTATGATAACGGAAATGCGCATCCTTTAGAAGCTCCTATTAATTTTTCAGGTTCAACTATAGATATGAGTTCAGAAACTGTTTATGTGGTACCGGGACGCAAATATCATATCAAATTAGCTGTAATGGATTTTTGTCCGACACCATCTCATTCTTCTGCGGTTTTCTTTAGTGCGGGAAGCTTTGATCTTGGGAACTTGGATTTAGGAGAAGATTTGTTAATAGAAACAAATAATGCACTTTGCGATGAAGAGTTTGTTATGTTAAAATCAGGAATTGCTACCTCCGAGGAACTCTATACAGAAATCGAGTGGTACAAAGACGGAGTGTTAATCCCCGGCGCTAATGGTCCTGACCTGGAAGTTAACGAAAACGGAGAATACGCTATCAACGTTAGATTCCCGGATCTGGAATGTGGTTCATCAGCTTCCATTGTCGTAGAGGTTTATCCTGCTATTTCCGAAACGGTACATCAGGCAGAAACGCTTGCAGTTTGCCAATATTCTTTACAGGAAACAATTGTTGACTTAACCGTTGTAGAAACCGCTATGTTTGCAGCCGTGGACAGAAATATATATACGACTAGTTACTACAATACCACAGCAGATGCCGAAACAACAGAAAATACAATAGCCGATGCAGCAAATTATTCGATAGGCAAAGAACCTCAGGCACAAACAGTATATATCCGTATAGAAAACACGGTAACCGGCTGTCACGAAGTATTTGAGTTACATATTCAGCCAAAAGAAGGCGCGGTTCCGGATTCATTAAAAAACGTGAGGGTTTGTGCGGAATACATTTTCCCTGTCACAGCAAATAATCAGTATTACTATACTGAACCGGGCGGAGCAGGAAAAGTTTATAAAACGGGAGACGTTTTAGCCGAACCGGGCGAACATACCATTTACCTGTTGCAGGTCAACAGTGAGGAAGGCTGTTATGAAGAAACCGCTTATCAGGTGAACATCACGGCACCAGTTACAGCAGATGTATTTGAAGATAAAACCTTGAGTTGTGAGTACTACGAGCTAAAGCCTTTGTCTGAATACAACAACTATTATACTGAGCCGGAAGGACAGGGAACAGAGTTGTACGAAGGCATGCAGATTCTTCAAGGGCAGACTATTTATGTCTATGCTAGTTCAGAGGACGGTTTGTGTGCGGATGAGAACAGTTTTACAATTGATTACGAAGATTGCCCAATTCCAAGGGGAATTTCGCCGAACAATGACGGATTAAATGATGTCTTTGATTTAACGCCGCACGGAGTGGAAAGCCTTAAGATTTACAGCCGATGGGGAACGGAGGTTTACGCTCACGGAGAAGGGTACACTACTCAGTGGCACGGACAAAGCAAAAGCGGAAAACAGCTTCCGGATGGAACGTATTATTACGTAATCCGCGCACATGGAAAAATTCGCACCGGATGGGTGCAGATCAATAAGTAACTTAGTAGTTTTTTGGTTAGATTTGGTTATCCCCGGACAAGTATTTTGTAATTTTCTTGCCGGGGATTAACTTACCGAAAAGATGTAGTCATAGCAGGTATGCTGAATTACAGGATTACCAAGAGCCTTTGAGTCGGGTATGCCTATGATTAAATCACTTCTGATATCCGAAGAGAATACAAGGGTTTATATGAGTTTATTCTGCTATACGGTTGGTTTTTTCGAAAAGAGTATCAAGCTCTTTGAGATATTTTTAAAACAGAAAATAATATATTTAATTTGATCGAAAAGCAATCAAAAAGCTACTTTTATGATAGACTTATCATTCTGTAAATTCACTTGTATGGAATTTATTTATTAGTGAATTTCCCCCTTTCCTTAATTGCTGAATTTCTTGTTCCAGCTTTTGAATATGCTTTTCCTGCAGTTCTATGAGGTAAGAATAATTAGTTGTAATACTAAAATCTTCTCTTAAATTTTTGAAAACAGGCTTCTTGTTAAAAAGTATAAATTCTATGTTAATGTTTTCATATGAAGAAATCATATTTATAAGGTTGTCAAGGGAGAGTTTTTTTCTGCCGTATTTTATGTCACTAATACCTGATTTGTTAGTGCCTATAATACTTCCCAGTTCTTCTTGCGAGGCTATTTTGCCTTCCTCCTTCAGGAGTTTATATACTTCAAAGAATCGTGTAGTAATTTCTTTCATCACAAAAAAAATCTTAAAAAAACATACTTGATATTTTTAAATATGAAAATATCATATATATTTGTTTGTTAATAAGGAACGATAAAGATACTAAATTAATCACAAAATAAAATGTATCTCCGTAAATAGTTCTCATTATAGATTGTGGAATTTTGCTGTATATAAAATACAACTATCTATAAGATTTAAATTTATTTTATTTTTTAAGGTATTTAATCTTAAAAACTAGAATCTGTAACAGTATATATTTACTTGGTTAAGTAAATTTTACTAGTTTTTAATATCGCTATTAATTCTAATAGTACTTCACCTTACAATAAGTGCTCTAGTTTTTTCTTTTTTCTTTTGAAATAAGAGGAATCTGCTGTATTGATATTATCATAACAAAAGAATAGAAAATATTTTGACAAACTTTAGATACCGTTTTGAAAAACTAAAATAACCAAATTAATAAACTATGAGTAAATTTACAAAAATTGCAACAAGCACTTTGCTCCTTATTTGTAGCGTTTTGATCTTCGCTATCAATAAAGAATATGATATGGGCAGGCTCCTCTTTGATATATATAACAAAAAAGAGAAAGTATTTGAGGCATCGAAAGAAGGTTTGGATAATGCAACTAAACTTAATATAGCTAGTAGTGCTGCGAATGTTCTTTTTGAAGATGATTTTGAAGGAACTACTTCAAAATGGACCTTTGCTAATGAGAGTAATGCCTGGTATATAGGCAGTGCTGTGAAAAACGGAGGTACAAAATCTTTATATATTTCCGATGATAAAGGAACTTCAAATAACTATTCGACAGGTACATCTGTATCATTTGCTGTTAGTGATGATATTTCAATTCCTTCAACAGTGTCAGATGTTGCTTTAATTTTTGACTATAGAGTAGAAGGAGAAGGATCAGGATCATTTATATATGATTATCTGGAGGTTTGGATAGTAGAAGATACTTTTTCGCCTACAGCAGGGACAAAACTGACCACTACAGATGGTATTTTAGTAGGGGGACCATATACGCAACAAAGTTCGTGGCAAACCGAAACACTCATTGTTGATTTAAGTAGTTATGCAGGAAAAAAAATAAAAATTGTATGTCAGTGGGCAAATGATTCGATTATATTTTACCCTCCTGCTGCTGCCATTGATAATGTTGAATTATCTTCAATTACTTGTTCCGGTCCAAAAGATATGGTAATAAGTGGGATTGGAACTGCTAGTGCCACAGCTACCTGGTCAGGTCCTACAGGCTCTGCAGTTACTGAATATGAACTGTATCTCGGAACGGACTCAGCTAAACCAGATAGTTCTTCTAGCTTAATTAGTGTAAATAATACTAATACCTATAATTTTACTGGTCTGACTCCGGCTGAACATTATTATGTATGGTATAGATCTGTTTGCAGTTCTACGGATCAGAGCTATTGGGTAGGACCGGTAAAATTTGCAACACAGTGTACGGCTCTTACGATTCCTTTCTGGGAAGGGTTTAATACGGATTCTACTACCATCGACTGCTGGTCGATCGTAGACGGAAATAATGATTCTACCTCTACTACAGGAGATAATATCTGGAAACCTTATACAATCAGTCCGATTGAAGGAGATCAGATGATGTATTTTTATGGATCCTCAGCAGGGGCTCCTCATGATGACTGGTTAATATCACCGGCATTTACACTGGATGCTACCAAAATATATAAATTGACGTATACTTATAAAACTACTACTACTTATGACAATGATTTTGAGGTATTACTTTCTGAAAATGGAACAGGTACAAGTGATTTTACAACTACCCTTTTGACAAAAAAAGGGCATAGCAGCAGTACAGAAGAAGGAGAGACTTTGTTTTTAGGAGGTATTAGTGGAGATGTTAATATCGCCTGGCATGTAACTACTCCTTCCTCAGCTACTTATGTGTATTTAGATGACGTGACTCTTGTTGAAGTAGACTGTGCAGATCCTATGAATTTGGACGTTAAAGATATAGAGCCTGATAAAGCTACTATCTTATGGGAAGACGACTTTAATTCAAGCTGGGAATATGTAGTTCAGGAAGAAGGAGAGGGATATCCGGGCGGAGCAGGTACAGCTTCCACAGCCGACGAAGTAACTGTTACACAAGATAATAGCGGAGCAAATCTAAGCGATAATACAGAGTATGAGTTTTATGTTCGGGCAAAGTGTGCCGATGGAACTTTTGGCGACTGGATAGGTCCTTTTGTATTCAGAACAACTTGTGCGCCAGTTGCCTGGCCGTTTACAGAAGATTTTGAAACAACTTCCACTACCGTAAATTGCTGGACAGTTGTAGATGGAAATGGGGATGGAACCTCTACCTCAAACCAATGGGAACTTTATAGTAGTACTACATATGCTTATGAAGGCACTTACAGTATGCGGTTTTATGGAACTTCCGGAAAAACTCATGATGATTGGCTGGTATCACCAACGATCGAAATGGATGCTGCAGATATTTATCAATTGACGTATTACTATAGAACCAATGCTTCATACGATAATGAATTTGAAGTAAAAGTTTCTACAAACGGAACAGATCCGTCTGAGTTTACAACTACTTTATTAGCGTCTGATACGTATAAGAATGAAGATTATGAGAAAAAAATATTGTATATTACAGGAGTAGATGGTGATGCTAATATCGGTTGGCATGTAACTTCTGATAATACCTCTACTTATGTATATCTGGATTTGATTACTTTAGAAAAAGTAGATTGTATAGGACCGGAGGACGATATTGCAATCAGTGATTTGGAAACGGATCGGGCTACGTTTAATTGGACAGATACTCTTAATTCTGAATGGGAGACGTATGTTCAACCTGCAGGAGGTGGAGAACCAACAGGTAGTGGTACTTTAACTAGTACTAAACCGGTAACCGTAACCCGTACCAATGGCACAGGAAGCGGAAATTTACAGCCTAATACAGAGTATGAATTCTGGGTTCGCTCAACTTGTGGAGCAGGTAAAAACAGTGGATGGATAGGACCATTTACGTTCAGAACACCATGTGATGTTCAAACTTTACCATTCTGGGAGGGTTTTAATACCACATCTCCTACAATTGACTGTTGGGTAACCGTTGATGTTAATGATGACGCTACTTCTCCTACAGGAAGTAATCTTTGGAGACGTTATACAGTCAGTCCGTATGAAGGTGATCAAATGATGTATTTCTATGGGACTTCTACAGCTGCACCTCATGATGATTGGTTGATATCCCCAACATTTACGGTAGATTCAACAAAATATTACAAATTGTTATATCACTATAAAACAAGTACTACTTATCAAAATGATTTCGAAGTTGCTTTGTCAAATAACGGACAAGATCCGTCTGAACTGACAAAAGTACTACTAACCAAAAACGGACATAGTGATTCGAACTGGGAGGAAGAAAAAATAATTATCGGAGGAGAAAATGGCGATATCAATATTGGTTGGCATGTAACCACTCCTGATTCAGGAACTTATTTATATATAGACAATGTTTTTTTAGAAGAGATAGATTGTCCGGAACCAATGAATTTAGGTAGTAAAGATGAAGAGGAAGAAAAAGCAACCATTTATTGGGAGGATAACTTTGGTTCGGATTGGGAATATATTATACAGAAATCAGGAGGCCCTACACCATTGCCAACGATCACAGGAACAGCAACTACAAAGACAGAAGTGGTTGTAGATGAAGATAAAAACGGAGACAGTTTAACGTCTAATACGGAATATGAATTTTATGTTCGTACAAACTGTGCAAACGGTGTAGACGGAGAATGGTCCGGACCGTACAAGTTTAAAACAGCCTGCGGGATATTTACAACACCTTTCTGGGAAGGTTTCAATGGCAGCTCCACTACAATAGATTGTTGGACTATCATAGATGGCAATGACGATTCTACCTCTCCTACAGGTAATAATATATGGCATACAAGTACGACTAATTACGAAGGGGGGCAATCCATGTATTTTTACGGATCACAATCAGCTGATTCGTTGCGCCCGCACGACGATTGGTTGATTTCTCCTACCATTACCTTTGAGACAGGAAAAACATATCGATTAAAATATCATTATCGAACCAGTACTACAGCTACGTATGATTATGAATTCGAAGTATTGCTGTCTGATTCGGGAACAGATACAGATAAATTTACAACTACGGTTGTTCCTAAAAATAAATACGACCCAAGTACAGAGTGGGAAGAAGAATACGTGTTTATTTCCGGAGCTAGCGGGGACGTTAATATCGCCTGGCATGTAACTTCTGAGACAAACTATACTTATCTTTATATAGATAATGTGTTTATAGAGGAAGTAATCGGTTGTCGTGAACCATTACCGTCAACCATGGGAGTTAAAGATATAGAGAAAGATGAAGCAACTATCTTTTGGGATGATGAGTTTGGCGCTACTGACTGGGAATATTATGTGCAGGAAGCCGGAGGAGCTGCTCCTTCAGGTAGCGGAACGGCTACTACAAATAAAGAAAATACGGTGACTCAGGATGCTTCAGGTACAACGTTAGAGCCCAATACAGAATATGAATTCTATGTTCGTACGGATTGTGGCAATGGAGAGTTTAGTATCTGGCAGGGACCGTATCAGTTTATAACAGCATGTGATATTTATACCACACCATTCTGGGAAGGGTTTAACGACGCAGATAAAACGTACAGATGCTGGACCATCATAGATGGAAACGGAGATTCTACTTCTCCAACAGGAAGTAATATCTGGCGTATTTATAATACTGCATCTGGCGTGTATGAAGGAGATCAGTCGATGTATTTTTACGGTAGTACAGGAACTCACGATGACTGGTTGATTTCGCCAACCATAGACATGAATACAGGAACATATGTGTTGAAATATCGCTATAAAAATATCGCTTCAACGTCCTATAGCAGCTCGATGGAGATATTGTTATCCTCCGATGGAGTAGATACAACAAAATTCACGACTACTATATTGCCAACTGAAGTTTATCAGGAGGGAGATTGGAAAGAAAAAGTAGTATTCTTTACCGGAGTTCCCGGAGATGTTAATCTGGCGTGGCATGTGAATTCTACGGGTACTACTTATTTTTACCTGGATGATGTAACGCTGAAAGAAGTAGAAACCTGCCCTGAACCTTATTATGTAACGGTAACGGGTCAGACGACTACTACGATAGATATAGAGTGGGAACAAGATGGAGGAGCAACCAGCTGGGAGGTTATTGTAGTTGATTACGGAGAAGATGAAACCGCTACACCCGTTCAAACGGCTACTGTAACGGGAAGTCCGAGTACAACGATAACCGGATTGGACGAAGGTAAAGCTTATACCATTTATGTACGGGCAAAATGTACAGGTGGAAATGATAACAGTGATTGGAGTACACCGACTGAAGGAGGTACCGAAGTAGGTGCAAGTGATGAGTGCTCGGGAGCAATGAACATTCCGGTAAACGATGGTACAGAATGTGAGAAAACAGTATCGGGAGCCCTTTTGGGGCCAACAGAATCCTCAGTTGACCCGAATATAATACCGACTTGTAATGATTTTATAAGAAATGACGTTTGGTTTGAGTTTACAGCCACATCTGATATACATATGCTTGAGGTGTTAGATTTGGTAGCCTTACCGAGTACTACTCTTTCACCAACACTTTATATTTCGATATACGATCAAAGCTGTACGGCTATGGTGGGAGGTAATCCGCCGATAGCGTGTTATACGGTTACAGCCACAGGAGAAAAAACCAGAATATTGAGAGATCTGACTCCGGGACAGCAGTACTATGTAAGAATAGGAAATTATGAACGAACAGACGATCAACCGGATTTTATTTTCAAACTCTGTTTGACGACTTCGGATAAAGGCTTTTTAGACATAAGCCCAAGTGGAGAAGACTATACAGCGGAAGAATTAGTAAAAGATGTTTTAGTTGACTCTGATTGTGATTTAGTATCTGATGTTAACTATAAGGTAGCAGACGGAAGTCCGGCAACGCTCGATGTCAATACATTGGGATATTTTAGTAGAAAGGACAGTGTTGATTTTCCGTTTGATGAAGGGATAGTGCTTTCTACCGGAGAGATAGAATATGTTGCGGGACCATTCAGAGGAGGGACCACAGCTCCGGGCGGAGACTCAAATGCCAGAGGAGATAATCCGCACAGGTGGAATGGAGATAAAGATTTAAACGATGCCATTGCTGATGCAGGAGGAACTTCCGTAGGTGGTGGTTCGATGCGTTCAACGGAACTGGAATTTGATTTTATTCCTGTAAAGGATTCCATTCATTTTGAGTATCTGTTTGCATCCAATAGCTATGATCAATCATGTACTACTGCGGGTTGTAATAATGGGGCGATGTTTGCTGCCTGGTTAATTGATTTAACCACAGGAGAAGGAATTAATTTAGCTAAAATACCAGATACAGAGACACCAATCGCACTGAATACTATTCTGGATGCTGTTAAATCAGGTAAGGATATAGCGTCGGGTTGTACGGATGTAAATGTAGAATATTATTGGAAACACTACAGTCCTGGTGGTGTTGGAGCTGACAGTCCGTTGGATGCAGCGGTTGATTATGCAGGATTGACAAAAGAAATGCAGTCTCAAACTGTTCATGTGGTGCCGGGACGTAAGTATCACATCAAGCTGGCGGTAATGGATTTTTGTACAACAAAAGCACATACTTCAGCCGTATTCTTTAATGCAGGAAGTTTTGACTTGGGAGATTTAGATCTGGGAGATGATTTACTGGTGGAAGACGGTAATGCACTATGTGGAGGAGAATGTGTGACTATAAAATCCGGTTTAGGCGGAGATGAAGAAATAGATGTGGATGTAGAGATCCAGTGGTACAAAGACGGAGAGGAAATTCCTGGTGCAACTGAATCGGAGTATGAAGCATGTGAATCAGGAACATATAAAGTTGTAGGAAGATATCCTACGATAAATTGTGAGGTGGTAGGTGAAAAAGTAATCGAAATTTACCCTGCAATTTCTCAAGTAGTTCACACACCGGCAGAACTCGAAATGTGTCGATTCTCACTGAATGAAAGAGTGCTGGACTTGTCAGCGGTAGAAGCGGACATGTTTGCCGATGTAGATAGGGAAGACTATACAACAGCTTATTACCTCACAGAAGAGGATGCTTCAGAGGGAAGTGAAGACACGATTGATGAAACAGCCTATGTAGTAGAAGGAGAAGAAGATTTAAGTGTTTACATCCGTATAGAAGATACCCGTACAGGTTGTCATGAAGTGTTTATTTTGAGAATTAAGGTAGAACAGGGTGCTATGCCAGGCAAGCCGACAGATGTTAAGGTTTGTGCAGAATATACATTCCCTGATGTGGATGGCGATCAGTATTATTACACCGAACCAGGAGCAGAAGGCAAAGAATACAAAGTAGGAGATATTTTATCTGAACCGGGAGAGCATACGATTTACCTGTTGCAGATGAATACTGAAGAAGGATGTTACGAAGAAACTTCTTTTATAGTTGATATCACCGCCCCTGTTACAGCAGATGTATTTGAAGATCAAACCCTGAGTTGTGAGTTGTATGATTTAAAACCGCTTTCAGAGCACAACAGTTACTATACCGAGCCGGGTGGCCCTGAAGGTTCAGGTATAGAGTTACAAGTAGGAATGCTGATCCCTATGGCACAGACCATTTATGTTTATGCGAGTTCAGACGACGGTTTGTGTACGGATGAAAGCAGTTTTACAATAACTTATGAAGATTGTCCGATTCCAAGAGGAATCTCTCCAAACGGTGATGGCAAGAATGATACGTTTGATTTAAGTGTTCATGGAGTAGAGGACATCAAAATCTACAACCGCTGGGGTACTGAGGTTTATTCTCATGGAACAGGTTATACTGATGAATGGTACGGACAGAACAAAGATGGTAAGCAACTTCCTGACGGAACGTATTACTACGTGATTCATGCACATGGTAAAATGCGTACAGGTTGGGTGCAGATAAATAAATAGTTTTGGTTAGAGTTTGTTATTCTCAGGTAAAGTAGTAATCTTCAAAAAATTTCTACTTTGCCAGAGATTAACAAATGGATCATTCCTCTGTCCTAGATATTTTTGAAACTCTTAAAAATAGACAGAGGTACAGTAACGTTAATACTAAGAAACAACCTGAATTTTTTAATTTGCATAAAAAATATGAAAATAGTAATCAAAGGTTTCCTGGTGCTTTTTGCTTTGAGTTCTTCTTTTGAAGTTGTAGCCCAACAAAACCCGCAATACACACAGTATATGTATAACATGAGTGTAATCAACCCAGCTTATGCAGGTAGTAAGGAGAGTTTGTCTATGGGACTTTTGTACCGTAAGCAGTGGGTTGGCTTTGAAGGGGCACCTGCCACCGGTACTTTTTTCGGACATACCCGGGTTGGTAAAAATGTGGGATTGGGCTTATCCTTTATCAACGATAAACTGGGACCTATTACAGAGAACAACGTTTACGGAGACTTTTCCTATACGTTAGATTTAGGTAGAGAACACAAGCTGGCTTTGGGGCTTAAGGCAGGAGCTACGTTTCACAATGCTAAATTACTTTCTGAGGTAGGCGTTTATGATCAGATGGATCCGGATGATCCGGCTTTTGGAGAAGA
>NZ_SOAG01000015.1 GCF_004364575.1 Myroides indicus
ATAAGCATAAACCATCACTTTAAGCATCATTTTGGGATGATAACTGGGATGTCCTTCCCGACTGTAGGTTTCTAATAAGGGTTTTAAATCTATTTTCTCCACTACATTATTCACGATTCTTACAGGATGATCCGATGGAATTAATTCTTCTATAGAAGGTGGAAATAACCAGTTTTGGGATTGGTTGTATTCTTTAATTCTATAATTTATCACATTGATAATTAGGTAGTTAAGTTTGTATATTTTTATATTAAAATCCTAATTATTAGCCTTTTTTTGCTGAAAATTGAATAAAAAAACCGCCTCAGTTGTGAGACGGCTTCTCTTTAAATATAAAGTTAATTATATCATTTTCTTCGGATCTACCCAAAGATCAAAATCTTCTGGTGTTACATAGCCCAGACGAACAGCCTCTTCTTTTAAGGTTGTACCATTGGCGTGAGCCGTTTGTGCAATTTCAGCTGCTTTATAGTAACCAATTTTTGTATTGAGAGCCGTAACTAACATCAACGAGTTATCAACGAGTTCCTGAATGCGTTTGTGGTTCGGTTCAATTCCTTGTGCACAATGTTCATCAAAAGAAACACAAGCATCACCTAATAATTTAGCCGATTGAATAAAGTTAGCTGCCATCACCGGTTTGAACACATTCAATTCATATTGTCCTTGTGTACCGCTGAATGAAATCGTTACATCATTCCCCAATACTTGAGCAGCCACCATCGTTAAAGCCTCACATTGGGTTGGATTTACTTTACCAGGCATAATAGAAGACCCAGGTTCATTGGCTGGAATGATAATCTCACCGATTCCAGAACGAGGTCCAGAAGCTAGCATGCGAATATCATTGGCTATTTTATAGAGGGATACCGCTAATTGTTTCAGCGCACCATGCGTTTCTACAATCGCATCATGAGCTGCTAAAGCCTCAAATTTGTTTGGAGCTGTAACAAAAGGGAGCTTTGTAAAATCCGCAATGTGTTTAGCCACTACGACATCATAGTTAACAGGCGTATTTAATCCCGTTCCTACAGCCGTTCCACCCAGAGCCAATTCCGCTAAGTGAGGTAACGTATGTTGTAAAGCCTTTAAGCCGTGTTCCAATTGAGCGACATAACCCGAAATTTCTTGCCCTAAGGTTAAAGGAGTTGCATCCATTAAATGCGTACGTCCAATTTTTACTACGTCTTTGTATTCCTTTGCCTTGGCAGCTAGCGTGTTTTTTAGTTGGATAACCCCAGGAATCGTAGATTCAATTACTGCTTTATATGCTGCAATATGCATAGCCGTAGGGTAGGTGTCATTAGACGATTGTGATTTGTTGACATCATCATTGGCTTTCAATACCGGTTCTCCTTCTCCAATACCAAAACCAGCTAAAACCTGTGCGCGATTGGCAATCACCTCATTGACATTCATATTGGACTGTGTACCCGATCCCGTTTGCCAAATAACCAAAGGAAATTGATCGTCTAGTTTTCCAGCAATAATTTCATCACACACTTGTGCAATGGCATCTCGTTTCTCTTGACTCAATACATTTAAATCAAAATTGGCATAGGCAGCTGCTTTTTTTAAATAAGCAAAAGCTTCGATAATTTCATGAGGCATGGATGCCTCTGGGCCAATCTTAAAATTGTTTCTCGAACGCTCTGTTTGTGCACCCCAATATTTGTCTTTTGGTACTTGTACTTCCCCAAGGGTGTCTTTTTCTATTCTATAGTCCATGATGTGATTTGTATTTAAAATTACCTTAAAGGTACTGAATTATTTAGTTTGATTCTAAAGAAGGTGTAAAATAAAATAAGAGGTATTGCAAAATCGAGAAAAGGATGTATATTTGGGACGTATACAAAAAAATCCGGAATAAAATGTTTGAATTTCAACAGTATTTAGGTTTCATCGTTGCCATGACCGTTATTACAATGGCGTTTTGGCTTTTGATATTCTTAATTGGTTTCGCTTGCTACTGGGCAACTGGAGGCGCAATGGAGTTATTAAAAGAGAAGAAAGCTAAAAAACAGCAGTTAGAAGAAAGTCAAATGTAGAATTTGATTTTACGAAATAAAAGAGGTCATGCGATGCATGGCCTCTTTTATTTTATGAGGAAAGAGGAAAGAGGTGTCAGGTATGAGGTATGGGGCTCAACAAACCTCACAAAGAGCAAACCTCACCCATAATCTCATAACCCCTTCTTAACACAACAAGCAAAACCAAAACACAATCATAATGATATAGAAACACAGTTTCGTAGGGGGAGGACTAAGTTTGCCTAAAACTATTCAATGTTATCATTATGAAAGTAAAGTACTTATTATTCTTTTTTACCCTTTGTTTTGCGTGGACCTTACACGCGCAAAATGCAGATAAAAAACACGGAATTGTATCCGGTAGAGTGATTGACACAACAGATAAAAGTTCACTTCCAGGAGCAGCCGTACTATTAAATAAAGGAAAACAATACACCATCAGTAATAGCAATGGTTATTTTGAGTTTTTAAATATACCTGTAGGCTCTTATACCTTATCTGTTAGTTATATCGGATATGCGCCTATTGAACAAGAAGTAGAAGTAACAGCAGGACAAAATACCGTAATCAATTTGAGTTTGTCTACTGATGCACAAACCTTAGAAGGAATTGTGATTGTCGGAGATCGCCTCAAAGGGCAAGCCAAGGCATTAAATCAACAGATGAACAATGCCAATGTAACCAATGTCATCTCTGCGGATCAAGTGGGGCGTTTTCCAGATTCAAACATTGGGGATGCCTTAAAACGCGTACCGGGGATTACCATGCAAAATGACCAAGGAGAAGCGCGTAATATTGTAATCCGAGGATTGGCTTCTAGCTTAAACTCCGTAACTTTAAATGGAGATCGCGTTCCTTCCGCTGAAGGAGATAACCGAAATGTACAGATGGATTTAATTCCTTCAGATATGATTTCATCTATCGAAGTAAATAAAACCTTAACCCCAGATATGGATGCTGACGCCATCGGAGGTTCTGTAGATTTGATTACTCGTGCTTCCCCTTATGGAGAACGTATTGCTGCAACGGTAGCAGGAGGATATAACCCTATCAGAGAAAAGGGAAATTACATCGGAAGCTTTGTGTATGGAAATCGCTTTTTAGATTCTAAATTAGGAATGATTTTCAGCGGATCGTACAACAGCAATGATTTTGGTTCAGACAACGTAGAAGCCGTTTGGGATCAAGATGAACACGGCAATGTTTACATCAGTGAATACGACATCAGAAAGTATGATGTACAACGCGTACGCCGCAGTTTCTCAGGAGCATTTGATTATAAAATCAATGAAAATCACACAATTTATGCCAGTGCGATGTACAATTGGAGAGATGATAGAGAAAATAGATACCGCGTGCGTTACAGAGGGATAACACCAGAATACGATGCGGAGAATAACATCATTGGGTACAAAGGAGATATCCGTAGAGAAACAAAAGGAGGAATCGATACGAATCGCAATAAAAATGCACGTTTAGAAGATCAACGCGTACAAAACTATGCCTTAAGCGGAGAGCATTTATGGTCGAGTAATTTAGATATGGATTGGTCGGTAAACTATGCACGTGCTTCAGAAGACCGCCCAGGAGAGCGCTACTTGGATTTTCAAAATAAGAAAGTAGCCATGGTAGAGGATTTGTCAGATGGAGATTTTCCTTTAATCACTGCAGCAAAAGATACCCCCGAAAACTTTAGCTTTAGAAAACTAACAGAAAACCACAACTTTACAAAAGACAGTGAGTTTGGAGCGAAATTGAATTTTAGAATCCCATTTTCAGTAATTGAAGATCAAAAAGGACGATTGAGATTTGGAGGACGCTTGCGTCTAAAAGACAAAGAACGCGATAATATGTTCTATGAATACACGCCAATTGCACCAAATGCAATCGGAAATTTAGCAGCAGTACCGAATAATTTTTATGATGGAAAAGATTTTCAAGCAGGAAGTAGATATGTTCCAGGTTATTTTGCTGCTAAGCAATATGTAGGTGGTTTAGATTTAAACAATGCCGCTTTGTTTGAAAAAGAAGCAAAACCAGAAGAATACTTAGCTTTAAACTACAAAGCCAAAGAGAAAATTTACGCAGGATATATCCGTTGGGATCAAGATTTCAATGCCAATTTATCCATGATTGTGGGAGCTCGTGTAGAACATACAAGTATTGATTATACTGGAAATCATATTGTTGATGAAAGTGATTTAGTAGGAGAAATAAACAACACCAACAGCTATACAAATGTGATGCCGAGTTTGACATTTAAATACCAAACAGATACAGATTGGATTTATAGAGCTGCGTTCACTACAGCATTAGCTAGACCCGATTATTACGCCTTGGCTCCTTATATCAGTGTAATTTCTCAAGATAATGCAATTGCTGCTGGAAACCCAGATTTGAAAGCCACCTATGCCTACAATTTTGATTTAATGGCAGAAAAGTATTTCCAATCGGTAGGGATGTTCTCTGCAGGAGTGTTTTACAAAAATTTAAATGACTTCATTTATACCTATCGTTCAGATTCATTCAACCATGATAATTTCAATGCGGCTTTCCCAGATCAAGTGAATCCAATTCAAGCGGGTGAAAACTGGAAATTTATGCAACAACGCAATGGAGATCAAGTGAATTTATTCGGGGTTGAGGTAGCATTTCAAAGACAGTTAGATTTTATCCCTGGTAAATTCTTTAAAGGATTGGGAATCTATGTGAACTATACGTATACACACTCAGAAGCAAAAGGAATTACCAATGCGGATGGAGAGGTTAGAAAAAATATGGAGTTACCTGGATCAGCCCCTCATATGTTTAATGGATCGCTTTCATGGGAAAATGAACGCTTCTCTGCTCGTATTTCCTTAAATTATGCTTCAGATTATTTAGATGCATTAGGAGGAAATAGCTTTGAGGATAGCTACTACGACAAGCAATTGTTTTTAGATGCGAATGCATCCTATAAAATCACGTCGTATTTACGCGTATTTGCTGAGGCAAATAACTTGACTAATCAACCGTTGAGATATTACCAAGGGGTGAGCAATCGCGTAAAACAAATGGAATACTACCAACCTAAATTTACCTTAGGGGTTAAATTTGATTTATAATATAAACCATACACAAGAAAATTACAGCGAATCGTTTTATTGGCTGTAATTTTTTCATTTACAACACATGAAGAAAATACTTTATACTTTAGTCTTACTTAGTTTCACAGGATTAACTCAGGCGCAAACGCCTTTTGAGCACGAAAAAAGCACAGGGTATTCTGGACAAAATATCCCTGCGTTAAAATACCAAGAAGATAGTTTTAATTTCCTTGTTCTAGGTGATTTTGGACGCGTAGGGGATTACTATCAAAAAGAGGTAGCTCGAGAAATGGGCAATGCCATGGTGGTTCTCGATGGTGAATTTGTTGTTTCGGTTGGGGATAATTTTTATCCCAATGGCGTAGCGAGCACGCAAGATTATCATTGGACTTCTTCTTTTGAACAGGTGTACACTAACCCATCGCTTTATGCGGATTGGTATATTGCTTTAGGTAATCACGATTATTTAGGGAATGTTCAAGCACAAGTCGATTATACGAAAATCAGTAGACGTTGGAATATGCCCGATCGTTATTACAGCAAAACGTTTAAATTAGAGAATGGAAAAAAACTATTGTTGGTGGTGATGGATACCAATCCATTTATTGAGAATTACCGCAAGAGTTCGAAGTATGGAGATTTAAAGGAACAAGACACGGAGAAACAGATGCAATGGCTAGAGCAAACCTTAGGACAAGCAGATGCAGATGTGCAATGGAAAATTGTGATAGGACATCATCCCATGTATAGTGGAGGAAAGCGAAAAGTAAATAAAGATACCCAAGGATTCGAACAGCAATTCGCCGCGTTTTTTGACCGCCATCAAGTTGATGCTTATATCTGCGGACATGAACATGATTTGCAAATTATTAAACCAAAAAATCGCTATACCACGCAATTCTTATCTGGGGCTGCGAGTGAAGTTCGCCCTTCAGGAACCATGGAACACACTATTTTTGCAGCAGCTGAACCTGGATTTATGGCTTTTTCTATCTTGAATACTAGTTTGACCGTTCAAGTGGTAAAAGCAAACAAAGAAGATGCAGAAGTAATATATACCCACACCATTCAAAAGAAAAAATAATGAAAAATAAAGCAATATACTTCTTATTTAGCTTGGCATTATTGACCAGCTGTAAAGATAAATTAGCACCTGTTTCACCAGATGCTATTCAACCTGTAGTAGTGACGGAACAAACCGTGTTTGATACGGATGATCCCGCTATTTGGATCAATAAACAAGAGCAAGCAAAAAGTTTAATTATCGGAACAGATAAGGAAAATGGCGGTGGACTCTACGCTTATGATTTACAAGGAAAGATTGTACATCAATACGTCGATATGGCACGTCCAAATAACGTGGATATTGCGTATGATTTTCCGTATCAAAACCAGAAAATTGACGTTGCAATAGTAACGGAACGCAACGCCAATGCGATTCGAATTTTTAAATTGCCTGAATTAACCCCTATTGATGGAGGAGGATTAAAGGTGTTTGAAGGAGAAACAACAGAAGAGTACAATGAACCGATGGGGATTGCTTTGTATGAAGGAAAAGAAGGAGGAGCAACGGTATTTTATGCGATTGTAGGTCGTAAAAACGGACCTGCTGAAGGGTATTTATGGCAATACCGTTATCATACCAATGCAGCAGGGAAGGTTGAATTGCAATTGGCACGCAAATTCGGTGCTTATAGCGGAAAAAAAGAAATTGAAGCCATAGCAGTAGATCAAGAGTTGGGCTATGTGTATTATTCCGATGAAGGAGCAGGAGTACGCAAGTATTATGCAGATCCAGCAAAGGGAAATCAAGAACTTGCCTTCTTTGCACAAACCGATGCCAAACGCGACCATGAAGGCATTGCGATTTATAAAAAAGAAGCAACAACAGGATATATCGTGGTGTCCAATCAACAAGATAATTCCATCTTAATTTACCCAAGAGAAGGAGCCTCCGATAATCCACACGAACATCAATTGATAACTACAATCCCAGTTGCAGCAATTGAATGTGATGGACTGGAGATTACAGCTCAAGGACTCGATCCTAAATTTCCAAAAGGAATGTTGGTGATGATGAGTAACGGAAAAGTATTCCATTATTACGATTGGGCGATGATTCAAGAAAAAATTGAAGAAGCAAAAAAATAGATTTAAATAAAAATAGACATCCGGAGGGATGTCTATTTTATTTAAGTGAGGGGGTGAGGCAATCTCACCACCTCACCACCTCAAATAAAGTTTTCAACCGCGATAAAAGAAAATCAACTTCCTTTTTTGTATCTTTAGAAGATATCAAAAAGAAAACAAATTATGAATTATACAGAAAAAATGTTGCCACCAACGGCATTGAAAGATAAAGTAGTGATTGTTACTGGAGGAGGAAGCGGATTAGGAAGATCTATGTCGGCTTACTTTATGGAGATTGGTTCGAAAGTCGTGATTACTTCCCGTGATTTGGATAAATTAAAACAAACGGCCAAAGAACTAGAAGAACAAACAGGAGGGGAGTGTTTCCCTGTAAGCTGTGATGTACGACACTATGACCAAGTTGAACAGATGCTACAAGCCGTATTGGATAAATGGGGAAAAGTAGATGTGTTACTTAACAATGCAGCGGGTAATTTCATTTCACCAACAGAGCGCTTATCTTCCAATGCTTTTGATACCATTGTAGATATCGTATTAAAAGGGACAAAAAACTGTACGTTGGTTTTAGGAAAACATTGGATTGAACAAAAACAACGCAATACAGTCGTTTTAAATATTACGACGACCTATGCTTGGACCGGATCAGCCTATGTGGTGCCTTCTTCTGTTGCAAAAGCAGGGGTTTTGGCGATGACGAGAAGTTTGGCTGTAGAATGGGCTAAATACGGGATGCGTTTCAATGCAATTGCACCAGGGCCTTTCCCTACAAAAGGAGCTTGGGATCGCCTATTGCCAGGTGATTTGAAAGAAAAATTCGACCTGACTAAGAAGATTCCACTGCGCAGAGTAGGAGAACATCAAGAACTAGCTAATTTAGCGGCCTATTTGGTTTCTGACTTTTCAAGCTATATCAATGGAGAGGTAATTACCATTGACGGAGGGGAATGGCTACAGGGAGCAGGTGAGTTTAATATATTGGATCAAGTTCCCGAAGAAATGTGGGATATGCTGAGAAAAATAACAAAGAAAAAATAAACCATTTACTTTTCCTTTCAATTCACAAAGTGTCGTTTTATATAAAATAACACTTTAAAGTTTATAAAGTAGTGAATACAAGCGAATTTAGCAAAATGTTGATAAAATAGATTTTCTAAACTCATAAATAATCGTATTTTTACCACTTAAATTATTCGGGATAAACATGGGTAAAATCATTGCTATTGCTAATCAAAAAGGGGGGGTTGGAAAAACAACTACGTCTGTAAATTTAGCAGCATCATTAGGGGCACTTGAGAAAAAGGTATTATTGATAGATGCTGATCCTCAGGCTAATGCTACTTCGGGATTAGGAGTAGATGTAGAAGCAGTAGAAATAGGAACGTATGAAATTTTGGAGCATAGCAATACACCAAAAGAAGCCATTGTAGATTGTACTGCCCCTAATGTTTCATTAATTCCAGCTCATATTGATTTAGTTGCTATTGAAATTGAATTAGTAGATAAAAAAAACCGAGAATATATGCTTAAAGAAGCGCTGAGTTCGGTAAAAGATGAATTTGATTATATCATAATAGACTGTGCGCCTTCCTTAGGACTATTGACATTAAACGCACTTACTGCTGCTGATTCTGTCATTATTCCTATTCAGTGTGAGTATTTTGCATTAGAAGGATTGGGGAAGTTACTAAATACCATTAAAAGTGTTCAGAAAATTCACAATCCCGAATTAGATATTGAAGGCTTACTGCTCACGATGTATGACTCTAGATTGAGACTGTCAAACCAAGTGGTAGAAGAAGTTCAAAAGCACTTTAACGATATGGTATTTAATACCATTATTCAAAGAAATGTCAAGTTGAGCGAAGCACCTAGTTTTGGAGAAAGCATTATCAATTATGATGCAACAAGTAAAGGAGCTACCAATTACATCAATTTGGCAGAAGAAATTATCAATAAAAATAAAACGTTATAAATTTAGGAAGGGAAGTAGTTAGGTTATGGCAAAAGCAATAAAAAAACAAGCTTTAGGAAGAGGATTGTCCGCATTGTTAAAAGATCCGGAAAATGATATTAAATCTATTGAGGATAATAATGCGGATAAAGTAGTAGGAAATATTATTGAATTGGAAATAGCATCTATTGAAATAAATCCATTTCAACCCCGAACTAATTTTAATGAAGATTCACTTAATGAATTAGCAACCAGTATTCGTGAATTGGGAGTTATTCAGCCTATTACAGTCCGAAAAACTGCTTTTAATAAATATCAACTCATTTCAGGAGAGCGTCGTTTACGCGCTTCTAAGCTTGTTGGCTTAGAAACTATACCTGCTTATATCCGTATAGCTAACGACAATGATTCGTTAACGATGGCACTGGTAGAAAATATTCAGCGCCACGATTTAGACCCTATAGAAATAGCCTTGTCTTATCAGCGATTGATGGAAGAAATCAGCTTGACACAGGAACAGGTGAGCGATAGAGTAGGAAAAAAGCGTTCTACGATTGCTAATTATTTGAGATTACTACGATTAGATCCGATTATTCAGACGGGGATTCGGGACGGATTCATTACAATGGGGCATGGCAGAGCGATAATCAATATTGAAGATTTGGATGTTCAAACCAATATTTATCATCAGATTATAACCGAAAATCTTTCCGTTAGAGAAACTGAAGCATTGGTCAAAAAATACCAAGAAGGTGTAGGAAACGAAAAACAAAGTGTCCTTAAAAAAGAATCTCAATTTGTTGTTTCTGAGGAGGATAAAAGATCAATAGGAAGTTTTTTTGGTGCAAAAGTTGATGTCAAAGTCGGCAATAATGGAAAAGGAAAAATATCTATTCCCTTTCATTCGGAAGAAGATTTAAACCGGATTATTAAACTATTAAAGGATTAGTGAAAAATAAGTTTTTTATAATTGTTTTTCTTTTAGGAGTTTGGCAAAGTACTATATTTGCCCAAACGGGGGGGGAAGAAAAAGTTTCTAAAAAAGAAGAGTATAAACCGATGGATCCTTTGGCACCTTCGCGTGCTGCTTTTTACACTACTGTTGTGCCGGGATTGGGACAGATTTACAATAAAAAATATTGGAAACTACCTTTAGTTTATGCAGGAATCGGAGTTCCGGTGTATTTTTGGGCAGATAATCAGCGCAATTATGATCGGTATAGAAACGAATACAAAAAAAGACTTCAGGGAATAAGAGATGAAGATGATTCTACCTTCGGACGATTAGATGATCAGCGTTTACTGGATGGTCAAAACTTTTACAGAAGAAATAGAGATTTATCCGTAGTGGTGACACTTGGTTTCTATATATTAAGTATAGTTGATGCAAATGTTGATGCGCATTTAATGCAGTTCAACGTAAACGACAGACTAACCATAAAACCTGCTTTTGAATTTAATTCAATAGACAATACTCCGCAGCAGTATCAATATGCTGTGAATATTCAATATCGTTTTTAATTATATTTTTAAACAACATGAAAATCGCATTACTAGGCTATGGAAAAATGGGGCAAATCATTGAAAGAATTGCCTTAGAACGGAATCATGAAATTGTATTGAGAAAAAAGAGTACAGATACTTTTGAAGGTTTGGAAAAAGCCGATGTTGCTATTGATTTCAGCATTCCGGATGCGGCAGTAACGAACATAAAGAAATGTGTTGATTTACAAATACCGATTGTTTGCGGAACTACAGGATGGCTGGAGAAGTATGGTGAAATGGTGTCGTATTGCCTTCAAAAAGAAGGAGCATTTTTATACGGCTCCAACTTTAGTTTGGGAGTAAATATTTTTTTTGAACTCAATGAACAGTTAGCTAAAATAATGCATCGTTTTAACGAATATAACGTTTCAATAGAAGAAATTCATCACACCCAAAAGTTAGATGCACCGAGCGGTACCGCAATAACCTTGGCACAAGGAATAATTGCAAATTCTCATTATGTAAAATGGACTTTGGACGAAGCGCTAGAAGGGGAAATTCCTATTGATGCAATCAGAAAAGAGAATGTACCTGGAACGCATAGTGTTTTTTACGATTCCGCTATTGATCAAATAGAAATAAAACACACTGCGCATAATAGAGAAGGATTTGCTTTGGGAGCTGTGATTGCCGCTGAGTGGATTCTGAATAAAAAAGGAGTTTTTTCGATGAAAGATGTTCTTGATTTGAAAAAATAATTAACTTACCACCTAAAAACAAGAAATTATGACAATTACAGAATGGTTTTTATTTTTTATTGTAATACAGATAATCCATTTTTTAGGAACATGGAAATTATATGTAAAAGCAGGAAGAAAAGCATGGGAAGCCGCTGTGCCGATATACAATGGAATTGTTTTAATGAAAATTATTAACCGCCCAGTTTGGTGGGTAATTTTACTGTTTATTCCGATTGTAAACCTTATTATGTTTCCTGTAGTTTGGGTGGAAACACTAAGAAGCTTTGGAAAAAAATCTACGGCAGATACTATTTTAGGTGTTGTAACGCTGGGACTTTACATTTACTTTATCAACTATGTAGGTAGTGTTAAGTATGTTGAAAACAGAAGTCTGAAACCAACCACTTCAAGCGGAGAAACAGTAAGTTCTATTTTGTTTGCAGTAATAGTAGCAACGGTTATCCATACCTATGTGATTCAGCCTTATACTATCCCGTCGTCTTCATTAGAAAAAACGTTATTGGTAGGTGATTTTTTATTTGTGAGTAAGTTTCACTATGGTGCAAGAACGCCGATGACAACTGTTGCTTTGCCTATGGCACACGATACCATTCCACTGACTAGAAAGAAATCTTATTTTGCCAAACCGCATCTGCCTTATTTTAGAATTCCTGGATTTCAAAAGATACAACATAATGATATTGTAGTTTTTAGCTGGCCAACGGATACAGTATATCAATTTAATGATCCTTTGCGCAGAAAGGCAGTTTTTAAACCTATTGATAAAAAGACAAATTACGTAAAAAGAGCTGTTGGTCTTCCGGGAGAAAATTTGTCTATAAAAGATGGTGTAGTTTATATTAACGATAAAGAACTTCAGCTGAATGACAGGGCAAAATTACAGTATAGCTATTTGGTGATGACTGATGGAAGTAGACAGTTGGATTTGCAAGGCTTGGCTAAAAAATTAGATATAACAGATCCTTTCGGATATGTTCAGAACCCTCAAAACGCTATCTTTTTCAGAGCATTGACTCAGGAAGATGTAGAATATATAAAAACCTTCAGTACAGTAAAAGAAGTTATTAAAAGTCCGTTTAATTCAATAGACGGAGCAGTCTTTCCACATACTCAGCAAGATTGGACGGAAAATAATATGGGACCGCTCCATATTCCTGCAAAAGGAGAAACCGTAACATTGACAGAAGAAAATTTGCCGTTTTATAAACGAGCTATTGAGGTGTATGAAAATAATAAGCTTGAAATAAAAGACGGGCAAATTTATATTGACAATCAGCAAACAGATCAGTATACTTTTCATCAGGATTACTATTTTATGATGGGGGATAATCGTGATAATTCAGAAGATAGTCGTTTTTGGGGATATGTTCCTGAAGATCATATTGTTGGAAAACCCGTTTTCATATGGATGAGTTTGGATCAGAATGTTCCTTGGTCTAAAGCGTTGGATAAGTTCCGTTGGGAAAGAATGTTTACAACGGTAAACGGAAACGGCAAGCAAGTATCCTATTTTCCTTATTTTGTGATTGTGATGATCGGAATTTTCGGATATAACTTTTACAAAAAGAGAAAAGATAAAAAGAAATCTAAATTTTAATATTGACTAATGAATATTTTGATTCATCCCACTTACTTTCCGTCTATTAGTCATTATGTAGCTATGTTGCAGACAGATACTATAACATTAGAAGTAGAGGATAATTTTCAAAAACAAACTAATAGAAACAGAATGTATATCTATAGTGCTAATGGTATTCAATTGCTGAATATTCCTATAAAACACTCTAAAAATGTACATCAAAAATTTAAAGATATCAAAATAGAACATGCCTTTGGATGGCAAAAACAACATTTTAAGAGTTTAGAAGCAGCTTATAGAACTTCACCCTACTTTGAATATTTTGAGGATGATATTCGTCTGGTTTTTGAAAATAATTATGAGTTTATGTTGGATTTAAATTTTAAAATTCACGAAATCGTAGCAGGCTGTTTAGGAATAAATTTGGCATATTCTACTACAGAAGAGTATTTAAAAGAACCACCTCCAGATGTATTAGATTTTAGACAATTGGCAAATGGAAAAAAAGACAGTAACCAATATGAACCTTATACACAGGTTTTTGATGAAAAATACGGTTTTTTAAATAATCTGAGTATTTTAGACTTGCTTTTTAATGAAGGAAGGCATGCAGTTGATTATTTAAAACGGCAAAGGGTAAAATTATAAGAAAGAAACTACAAATACTATTTTAAGAAATTTTTTATATTAGTAGCTTAAACTATAAAATCAAAGCCTGCAAAAACTATAGTTTGCAGGCTTTAGAATTTCATCGTTTTAAAGCTTAATCAGCGGATGTTTCATGTATCTCCAGCTCAAATACTAAATCAGTATTTGGAGGAATAGGTCCTGCACCTCTTTCACCATAAGCTAAATGAGCAGGAATAAAGATAATTGCTTTATCTCCAATCTTCATTTGTTCTATTCCTTCGATAAATCCCGGGATTAAACCTGTTTTAGCTCCGAATTTGAACGGAATAGGAATATATTGTTTTGCTGCAGCTCTTTGTGGATTGTAAATATCAAAATCTTTAGATAATTGCTCATTGCTTGAATCGAACATAGTTCCGTTTTCAAAAAAACCTGAATAATCAACATAAATATCTTGTCCGATATTGGGTGCCTCTCCATTTCCTTTTTCAGTAATCACATAAGATAGCCCGGAAGAAGTTTTAGTTGCTTTGGCTTTTAATTCCTCAAATTTTGAAGCGTATTCTTTTTGAATTTTAGCCTGTTTCTCTTCTTGTTCCTTTTTAGCCTTGGCTTCTTCTTCAAAGTAGTTTTTAAACACCTTTGCAGCGTCAAATTTTTTAGCTTCTTTGCCTTGTCTTATTATCTTAATATTTTCAATTAGATCACCTTGTTCTATCTGATTAACGACCTCCATCCCTTTAACAGTGTATCCGAACACGGAGTGGCGGTTGTCTAAAGAAGGAGTTGGTTTATGAGTAATAAAAAACTGGCTGCCGTTGGTGAATGGTCCGCTGTTTGCCATAGATAAAGTACCTTCTTTGTCGTGACCTAAAGATGGATCAAATTCATCTTTAAATACATATCCTGGTCCGCCTGCACCTGTTCCGGTTGGATCTCCCGCCTGAATTACAAAGTCATTTACTACCCGGTGAAATTTGATGCCGTCATAATAAGGTTTGTTTTTGTATTGTTCATCTACGAAAGGATTTTTTCCTTCAGCCAATGATACAAAATTAGCAACCGTTACGGGGGCTTTTTTGTATTCTAATTCAACAATAATGTTGCCTTTGCTGGTTTTAATATCTGCATATAAACCATCCGGCAAGTCTGATTTTTGCGAGGTACATGAGGATACCAACGCTACTAAGCTTAATATTAAACTTGTCATTTTTTTCATTTTAATAATTAGTTTTATATTCAATTGATAATAGAGTAATCGTAAATATTAAAGGTTGATTTTTTCTAATTTTTTTTTGGTCGCCCACATATCCGTATGCCAAAGCAGAAGGTGATAAGACCTTGATGGTTTCATTGGCTTTCATCATTTTTAAGCTATGTCTTAAAATCGGTAAAATATCTTCTTTATCTATTCGATAAGTTAAATTTCCGATTTCATTGTTAGAGTAAATCAAACTGTCGTTTATTGAATGTACAGCATAGGTATAGTTTACTAAGTCTCCTGTTTGCGAACGTATAGAGTCTTTTAATTGACGCGCGATATACGTATACCAGAAGCCATTTTTTGAATTGGTGTATGTATTGCTTGTATCTGTTGCAATATAATTTTTGAAAAAACCTTCTTCGTCTTTAACAACTTCAATGTTTCGTTCAATAGAAGTGTTAATACTGCTTAGCTTAGACTGAGTGAGAGGTCTTCGAGCTTCTTCTTTTTGCTGACAGCCTATACTGAGCAAGAGCACTAAAAACAATAATGAAAATCGGATGGAGCTATACATAAAATTCACTTTTGTAATTTTTGACTATTTCTTTAAAACGGTTTATGGTCTCTTCAAGAGATAAATCAGAATTTCCGCCAGCTGCATTGATATGCCCTCCTCCATTAAAAAAACGTCTGGCGAATAAATTTACATCAAAATTACCTTGTGATCGAAATGATATTTTTATTCCGGCATCTTCTTTTCGCTCTATAAAAAAAGCCGTAAAATCTATTCCGGTAATAGTTAAGCCGTAATTTACAAAACCTTCCGTATCTCCTTTTTGATAATCAAACTGCTGAAGATCCTTTTCGCTGAGGTAAATATAGGAAGTTTTTGATTCTGATAAAAGAACCATATTTTGAAGTGCTTTTCCGAGCAACTGTAATCGATTATAAGAATTGTTGTCAAATAAAGCATTGTGGATTTGAGGATTGTCTATTCCTTTTTCAATTAAATCGGCAACAGCATTATGTGTGCTTGAATTTGTTTTTGGAAATCTAAAGGATCCTGAATCCGTAACTATGCCGGTATATAAACAGGTGGCAGCATCTTTGTTTATATATTTTAAAAAGCCGGCTTGCATTAAAATCGTGTAGAGCAGTTCGCAAGTAGAACCAAATGCTGTATCTGAAAAAATAAGCTTGGCAAAATCTCCGGGCATCTGATGATGATCGATCATTATCTTAAAAGCAGCAGTGTTTTCTAATGCTTTTTCCATTTTTTCGCCTGTACGGGCAAGAATATTAAAATCTAGAGCAAAAATATAATCAGCCTGATTCAATATCTGTAAAGCCTCTTTTTCGTTGTTTTCAAAAATGGAAACTTTACCAATCTCAGGCATCCAATTTAAAAAATGAGGAATTTCGTTTGGAGAAATAACATGTACTTCGTGTTGAAGCTGGACTAATACACTGTATAAACCTAATGCAGCTCCCATTGCATCTCCATCCGGATTGCGATGAGGTACTAATACTATTTTTTTAGGAGAGGCTAATATTGATTTTAATTCGTCTATTTTTTTTTCGTTCATCATACTGCGAAAATAAACTATTTTGTGAACAGAAAATGAAATATTGATTATTTTATTGTGAAGAAGCCTAAAAGAAAACTTATTCTGATAGATTTTTCAATTCTGATTTATTGACTAAGATTATATTTTTACCTAACAACTGGATAAGAGATTCCTTTTTCATGTCAGAAAGCAGCCGAATACAGCTTTCGGTAGCTGTACCGACCATATTGGCAAGATCTTCTCGGGATAATTGTATATTTAAAGCTTTATTTTCAGGATTTGTTCCGCCTAATTCTTCAAGTTTGAGCAATACACTTGCCAAACGTTGTTTTACCGTTTTGTGCGTATGATCTGCAATTCCTTTGTCAGAATCCTTCAAGTGATTGCAAATATCCTTCGTAACCAACAGCGAAAATTTGTTGTTTTCTGTAAAATATTCCATCATTTCCTTTTTAGGAATAAAACAGATGCTCATATCTTCCAATGCGGTAGCAGTAAGGTTTGATGTTTCTTCGTTGATGATAGAGCGTTGCCCTAATAAATCTCCTCTTTTAGATAATTTTACAATAGAGTCTTTACCGTTTGCATTAAGCTTTGTCAGTTTACAAAAACCCTCTTTTATACAATACACTCCATTGAGATTGTCGCCTTCAGAAAAGATAACTTCTCCTTTCTTCACTAAAAAATGAGTTTTTGTATCCGAAATAGTCAAAAGTTCTTCACGAGTAAGCGCCTTTAAGGAGCTAAATTCTCTTATTATGCATTGTTCACATCTTCCCATGTTTTGACTGTTTAAAGATATACTGCAAAGATAGTGTTTTTTCATGATAAATGTCATATATTTTAGGTCATTAAAAGCAGAAATTTGTCTAAGGTAAAATGAGCAAATAGTATGGAGAAAAAGAGTTGTTATCACTGTGGCAACGCTGTAACGGTATTTAATAGAATCGATTATGATGACAAAGAATTTTGCTGTAACGGATGTAAAACAGTGTATGAAATATTTAACGAGAATGATTTAAGCTGTTATTATGAGATGCAGACTTCGCCGGGAGCAACTCCTGAAGATGCTCAAGGCAAATATGACTTTTTAGATAAACCTGAAATTGTAGATAAGTTACTGGAATTCAATGAGGGATTTACGTCCATTATTTCTCTTTATATTCCGCACATTCACTGTAGTTCGTGTATCTGGATATTGGAAAACCTACAAAAGCTTAATGAAGGAGTTTATCGGGTATTGGTAAACTTTCCCGAAAAAAAAGCGACAATTACTTTTAATTCTGAAAAAACAAATCTTAAAGAAATTGTTTTACTGTTGACTAAAATAGGCTATGAACCTTATATCAGCTTGAGTAATTATGAGGAAAATAAAAAACCTGTAGACCGAAGCTTAATTTATAAAATAGGAGTCGCATTTTTCAGCTTTGGCAATGTAATGATGCTGTCATTTCCCGAATATTTTAATATTGATGATGTCTGGATGGAACAGTATAGAGGCTTTTTTAGATGGTTGATACTGTTGTTGTCTTTGCCTGTTTTTTTCTATTCTGCTTCACCTTATCATATTTCGGCGTGGAAAGGACTTCGTTCTAAAAATTATACCATTGATATCCCTATGTCTCTAGGGGTAATTGTGATGTTTGTCAGAAGCACTGTCGATATTATCTTTAATCTCGGACCAGGATTTTTTGACAGTATGACCATGTTAGTTTTCTTTATGCTGTTAGGAAAACTTTTTCAGCAGAGAACCTATAATTTTTTGTCTTTTGAAAGAGATTATAAGTCTTATTTTCCTATTGCTGTTACCAAATTGTCAGATGAAAATAAAGAAGTGTCTGTGCAGGTATATGATGTCCAAAAAGGCGATCGTTTGCTAATCCGAAATCAGGAGCTTATTCCTGTTGATGCTATTTTGATTTCCGACAGGGCATTTATCGATTACAGTTTTGTAACGGGAGAAGCTGTTCCTGTTGAAAAAAAATCAGGTGATAAGCTTTTTGCAGGGGGCAAGCAAATGGGAGATGTGGTAGAGGTAGAAACAATTAATACTGTATCGCAAAGCTATCTGACACAGTTATGGAGCAACGATGTTTTTCAGAAAAAAGCCGATTTCAAATATAAAACGATCACAGATAAGATAAGCCACTATTTTACGCCCGCTTTACTTGCTATTTCTCTTTTGGCATTTACCGGGTGGGCATTTGTAGATTGGAATATTGCTTTTAATGTGGTTACGGCTATTCTTATTGTTGCTTGTCCTTGTGCTTTGGCTTTGACTGCCCCGTTTACCTTGGGAAATGCCATTCGGATATTGGGAAGAAAGAAGTTTTATCTCAAAAATGTTACGGTTGTAGAGCAAATGGTAAAAGTAGATACTATTGTGTTTGACAAAACGGGAACTATAACAACAAGCGCTAATTCAGTTATTCAATATACAGGAGTTGATTTATCAAAACAGCAACAAGAAGATATTCGAAATATTATTCGGGGATCCAATCACCCTTTAAGCAGAAAACTTTATGATTTTTTATCGTCTAAGATTACTTTAAAACCTGATTCTTTTGAAGAAATTCCCGGAAAAGGACTAATCGGAATTATAAATGGAAAGCAATATAAAATAGGATCAGCGGAGTTATTGGAGATTAATAAAGAAAAAGTGTTAAACGAAACGTCAGTGCATATATGTATTGATAAGGAGTATAAAGGAAAATTTGTTTTTAATAATCATTATCGTGAAGGATTAACAGAATTATTTTTTAAACTTAAAAAAAATAAATATAAAATTGCTATATTGTCTGGTGATAATAATGGCGAGTTGAAAAAATTAGAGAAAATATTGCCAAAGGGTACGGAATTTGTGTTTAATCAAAAACCAGATAAAAAGTTAGAATATATTAAAAATTTACAAGCTAATAATCGAAATGTGATGATGGTAGGTGACGGGTTAAATGATGCCGGAGCTTTGGCGCAAAGTAATGTAGGAGTTTCTGTTTCTGAGAATGTAAATGTATTTACTCCGGCAAGCGATGCTATATTGGATGCAGGTGAATTCAGGTTTTTGGATAGATTTTTAAACTATTCCAAATTATCGATCAAAGTAATAAAAATGAGTTATATGCTGGCGCTTACCTATAATGTAATAGGAATAACGCTTTCGATATTGAATAAAATGTCGCCATTGGTAGCAGCGATATTAATGCCAATAAGCACATTTTCTATTATTAGTTTTGTTACGGTTATGACTAATTATTACGCTAAGAAAACATTGAGCATAAAAGCTAAAAAAAGAGGAACGTGACAAATATCATGTTTTAAGACAGGACAAGGTATTAATTTTGACATATAATTAGGTATTAGGTATTAGGTATTAGGTATTAGGTATGAGTGTTATTTATTTATTAATCAGTATCAGCGTATTCGTAGCTGGACTATTCCTGTATTTTTTTATTAAGTCTGTCAAAAGCGGTCAATTTGATGATGCTTATACACCCTCAGTGCGTGTACTGTTTGACGATGAAGTAAAAAAAGATTTACAGCCATCCCAAAAGAAATCGAAAAAAGAAGAAACATTTAAAGAAAATCAAATATAAACAAGTATGGAAGTGCAACAATTTTATTATGACAACAAAGTTGTAAAGAAGTTTCTTTATGCGACTATCTTTTTTGGCGCAGTAGGGATGCTGGTAGGTTTATTGTTGGCAGTGATGTTTATATTCCCTAACCTGACTGACGGTATTTCGTGGTTAAGTTTTGGAAGATTACGTCCGCTGCATACAAACGCCGTTATCTTTGCTTTTGTAGGAAACGCTATCTTTGCAGGTATTTACTACTCTTTACAGAGACTGTGTAAAGCCAGAATGTACAGTGATGTTTTAAGTAATATTCACTTTTACGGCTGGCAGCTAATCTTAATCGGTGCAGTAATTACGCTCCCTTTAGGGTTTACATCTTCAAAAGAATATGCTGAATTAGAATGGCCTATTGATATTGCCATTGCCATTGTCTGGGTTGTTTTTGGTATTAATATGATAATGACAATTATCAAGCGAAGAGAAAGACATATATATGTAGCAATCTGGTTCTACTTAGCAACTTTCGTGACCGTAGCGGTATTACATATATTTAATTCGCTGGAATTGCCTGTCAGTGCCTTTAAATCATATTCAGTGTATGCAGGAGTTCAGGATGCACTGGTGCAGTGGTGGTACGGACATAATGCCGTGGCGTTTTTTCTTACAACACCTTTTTTAGGGCTGATGTACTATTACCTGCCAAAAGCAGCTAACAGACCTGTATATTCTTACAGATTGTCTATCATTCACTTTTGGTCTTTAATCTTCTTATATATTTGGGCAGGTCCGCACCATTTGTTGTATTCCGCACTTCCGGAATGGGCACAAAATTTAGGAGTTGTATTCTCCGTAATGTTGATTGCACCCTCTTGGGGAGGTATGATTAACGGATTATTGACCTTGAGAGGAGTTTGGGATAAAGTAAGAGTTGACCCAGTTTTAAAATTCTTTGTAGTAGGTATTACAGGATACGGAATGGCTACGTTTGAAGGTCCAATGTTATCTCTTAAAAATGTGAATGCTATTGCCCATTATACAGACTGGATTGTGGCACACGTACACGTTGGAGCACTAGCGTGGAATGGGTTTATGACTTTTGGAATGATCTATTGGCTAATTCCGCGAATGGTAAAAACAGAAATGTATTCAAGAGCTTTGGCTGGATTCCATTTTTGGATCGGTACGCTGGGAATCATTCTATATACAATCCCGTTATATGTTGCAGGGTTCTCTCAGCATTTGATGTGGAAAGATTTTAATCCGGACGGAACATTGAAATACGGAAACTTTCTTGAAACAGTAACAGCTATTATGCCGATGTATGCCATGAGAGCTATTGGAGGGACGCTTTATTTAGTGGGAGTTTTTGTTCTGATTTACAACGTGTATAAAACGGTAAAAGCAGGAAAAGCTGTTGAAGATGAATTGGCAGAAGCACCCGCATTGACAAGAATTTCTACCGGAAGATTAAAAGGAGAAGGATGGCATACCTGGTTAGAAAGAAGACCGGTTCAGTTTACAATATTGACAACAATAGCTATTTTAATTGGTGGAGTAGTTCAGATTATTCCGACCATCTTTGTAAAATCAAATATTCCAACAATTACCAGTATAAAACCTTATACACCGCTTGAATTGGAAGGGAGAGATTTATATATCAGAGAAGGGTGTGTGGGCTGTCATTCGCAAATGATCCGTCCTTTCCGTTCAGAAGTTGAGCGCTATGGAGAGTATTCAAAATCAGGAGAATATGTATATGACCATCCTTTCTTGTGGGGATCAAAAAGAACAGGACCGGATTTAATGCGCGTTGGAGGAAAATATTCAGACAACTGGCATTACAATCACATGTACGATCCTCAATCTACATCTCCAAATTCTATTATGCCGGGATATAAATGGATGTTTGCGAACAAAGCAGCTGATTATTCTAACATAGAAAAGAAAATGGAAGTGATGAGAACCTTAGGCGTTCCATACACAGACGAAGATATTGCTCAAGCAAGAGAAACAATGAAAGAACAGGCTGAGCAGATTGCTATTAATTTAGAAAATGATCCTGACTATGTGAAATCTTATGAGGATAGTCAAAAAAGAGCTCAGGTCAAAGGTGAAGAGTTTGTTCCGATGAGCGATCGCGAGATAGTAGCTTTAATAGCTTACTTACAAAGGTTAGGTACAGATATTAAAGAAAGAGTAGAAGAATAACATTAAAAGCTAAATGATTATGCTGAAGTTTATAAAACATACCATGGATACAATAGGAGGAATTGAAATATACCCTATTATATCGCTGCTTATATTCTTTACTTTTTTTGTGTTGCTTTTTATATGGGTTGCTACTTATAAAAAAGAAACTATAAAAGAATTGAGTAATATGCCTTTTATGGATGATGAAAAGCAAATTATTGATACAAAATCCGAAAAATTATGAAAAAGTTTTTTCCAGTATATGTAAGAGTTCCTTTGTTATTCGGGCTGTTCTTTGCAATTATAGAATGGCTGGGAGGAGGAACATTGAGTGAGCCAGCTTTTATGAAGCATCCGATGCTGATAGTATTGTTTGCCTTGTTTTTATTTGCATTAATTGCCGTTGAGGTAGTATCTGCAGCAACAAATAAAGTTTTGGACAGATTGATGACTTCGGAAGAGCGAGCCGAAAAAGAACGTTTGGCAGCCATTCCGTTTACAGAATCTCCTTGGGTTAAGAAGCTGTTGAAAAAACTGACTCGTTCTAAAGCAATTGAAGAGGAAAAAGAGTTGTTGATGGAGCATGATTATGACGGAATTAAAGAGTTGGACAATGAATTGCCGCCTTGGTGGGTAGGATTGTTTTATGCAACTATAATATTCTCTGTAATCTATTTGTTGAGATATCATGTATTTGAGGGAGACAATCAGATAGTTGAATTTGAAAAAGCAATGGCAGAAGCTAAAGAGCAGGTAGAAGCCTACAAAAAAAATGCTCCTGATATGTTAACGGCAGAACAAGCAAGATATTTAACAGATGCAGGAGATTTGGCAGCTGGTAAGCAGCTTTTTGACACCAATTGCGCGGTATGTCACAGAACAGATGGCGGAGGATCAATTGGACCTAATCTAACGGATGACCATTGGATTCTGGGAGGCGGAGTAAAAAATATATTTAATACCATTGCAGAAGGAGGTCGTCCGGGAAAAGGAATGGTACCTTGGAAAACAACGTTTAAGCCAGCGGAAATTGAAAAACTTACATCTTATGTAATTTCTTTAAACGGTACCACACCGGTAGAGCCAAAAGCGGCAGAAGGAGATATTGTTTGGTCAAAAGCGGAATTAGAAGATGCTGAAGGAACAGACGAGATGGATGCGGATGCAACAGAACAAGAGTAATGTTACTCGCAAAAAGGTTTTAAAAAAGGGAAAAGCCTTTTATAAAACTAAACTATAAATATAAAAAGCTGTCTAAATGTAATTGTTATAACAGAATGAAAAGGAGTCTTGTAATTTACCTAATAATCATTCGATGTGATATTTTATTTAACAAAAAACACTTTAGACGGCTTTTATTCTCAAAATAATTTGTTTTATGTCGGCAATAAAAGATGAGAGTTTTAGAGATTCAATAGGAACTATTGATAAAGAAGGAAAGAGAGCATGGGTTTTTCCTAAAAAGCCCTCAGGTTCATTTTATAATAAAAGAAAAATAGTTAGCTATTTATTGATTGTTTTTTTAATAGCGGCTCCTTTTATTAAAGTAAACGGAAATCAATTTTTACTATTTAATGTAATTGACAGGAAGTTTAATGTTTTTGGATTTCCATTTTGGCCTCAGGATTTTTATCTTGTGGTTATTTCGATGATTATCGGAGTAGTTTTTGTAACTTTATTTACTGTTTCTTTTGGACGTATTTTTTGTGGTTGGATTTGTCCGCAAACCATTTTTATGGAAATGGTTTTTAGACGTATTGAGTACTGGATAGACGGAGACAGAGGAGCACAGATAAGACTGAGGAAACAAAAATGGAATGCAGAAAAAATAAGAAAAAGAGGATTAAAGTGGTTTATATTTTTTGTGATTTCTTTTCTCATCGCCAATGTGTTTTTGGCTTATATAGTAGGAAGTGATGCTGTTTTTCAAATGATGAAAGACGGACCGGGAAATCATATCGGAAATTTCTTTGGTCTGCTAATTTTTACAGGAGTATTTTATTTTGTTTTCACTTGGTTTAGAGAACAAGTATGTATAATAGCTTGTCCGTATGGGCGCTTGCAAGGTGTTTTATTAGATGATAAGTCTATTATAGTTGCCTATGATCACGTGCGGGGAGAGGGAGAAAAAGGAAGAGCAAAGTTTAAAAAAGGACAAGATAGAACAGAATTAGGGATAGGAGATTGTATTGATTGCAGGCAGTGTGTAAATGTTTGCCCTACCGGAATTGATATTAGAAATGGTACGCAGTTGGAATGTGTTAACTGTACTGCTTGCATTGATGAATGTGATCACATTATGGATAGCGTAGGTTTCCCAAGAGGATTAATAAGATACGCTTCAGAATCTGAGATTACAGAGAAAAAGAAATTTAAATTTACAGCTCGCCAAAAAGGATATACAGCGGTTTTAAGTATCCTAATACTTTTGCTAATAGGACTTTTGTTTCTTAGAACAGATGTAGAAGCGACTATATTGAGAGTGGCAGGACAAACTTATCAGCATAAAGGAGATAATATAAGTAATATATATACCTTTAAAGTAGTTAATAAAACAACTAAAGACTTTGATGATATTCATTTTGAATTAGAATCTCCTGAAAAAGGCGACATTATTTTGGTAGGAAAGGATATGATTAAAGTAGATAAAGAAGGATATTCAGAAGGAACTTTATTTGTAGAGATACCACAGTATCTATTGGAAAGCCATAGAACCAAAATAAAAATTAAGGTATATGACGGGGAAAAACTAATACAGACAACCTCTACTAATTTTTTAGGTCCGAGAACATTAGATTAACTCTAAAATAAATAAGATATGAAATTTAATTTTGGAACAGGTATCGTAATTGCAATGGCACTATTTATGATTTTTATTTTGCAATACGTCATAAGAGTGCAAGTGGATACAAGATATGATAATGAATTAGTGACAGAGAATTATTATCAACAAGAAATTGAGGTAGACGGGAGGCATGATAGAGAAGTTAGTGCTTTAAAACTCAGTAAACCTTTAAATATTGAAAGTACATCAGAAGGAATAAGAATATCTTTTCCCGATAATTTTGACTATACTAAAATAAATGGAAAAATATCCCTATACAGACCATCTAACCAGAGATTAGACTTTGACAAAGCTATATCATTGTCTTCTTCCAATTTGCTCATACCTAAATCAGCGCTGGTAGATGGTCGTTGGGATATTGCTATAGAATGGTCGTACGAAGATAAAGAATATAGAAACACGGAGCAACTTACAGTAAAATAATCAGGGTTTGGTAACAGCAATTATTTTAGGGTTAATCAGCAGCTTGCATTGTATCGGGATGTGTGGTCCTATTGCAATGATGCTGCCTGTCAGCCAAAAAAATGCTTCAAAAAAAGTCATGCAGATATTTGCCTATCATATAGGAAGAATATCTGCATATTCTATTTTAGGGTTTGTTTTCGGTATTTTTGGGAAAGGATTTTTTTTAGCCGGACTTCAACAGCAATTATCAATAATAGCAGGTTTTTTAATGATTCTTTTTGTACTTATTCCACAAAATAAACTGGGGGAACTTAATTTTTTGCAACCATTTTATAAAGTTGTTACTAAACTCAAACAAAAGCTTGGAAGTCAATTTAAAAAACAAAGCTTTAGATCTCTTTATCTCATAGGTTTTTTTAACGGATTTCTGCCTTGCGGAATGGTTTATGTAGCTCTATTTGGAGCCTTAGCAACACAAAGCGTTTTTTTAGGCATGCTGTATATGATTTTGTTTGGCATAGGAACAATTCCGCTGATGAGTTCTGTTGTATATATACGAAATTTATTTTCAGAAAAGGCAAGATCTAACATTATGCGGTATTATCCTTTTGTTATTGTTTTATTCGGAATGATGTTTATAATTAGAGGATTAGGATTGGATATTCCATTTCTCTCTCCGAATACTTTAAATCTTTTTGTTAGAGGAGAGGCAATATGTTGATTATTTTCTTTTAAAAATGTGACTTTTACCCTTTGGTGTTGTCTCAATATCAAACAAACAATTTTAAAGACAGTTTCTCTGTCTTAAAAAATGCTATGAAAAAGAAGGTTTGTTGAAAGGTGTTTTACTATTAAATATTTCAATATTTAATGGTGTTAATGTAGAAAGAGAACAAAAGTTGTTCTCTTTTTGTTATTACAATACCAAAACATCAAATTCGTGATTTAAAGGATTCAGTTTTTGAAATAATTTTTCAATTAGATAATCTCCGCATTCTTTATAGAATTCAGAAAAATTAACTACTCTTTCCTGTAGATTATTATTAGGAAATAATTCAGTATGTAAAAGTGTAATGCGTCCCAATTGTTCCTTGTGATTTTTCTTTTCGGCTTTTTTTAATCGTTTTTCGAGATTGTTTAGTCCTTTGAGTTGCTTGGCTTCTTGTGCTAGTACTGCTCCTATAAAGGATTTGTCAGTTTGTTGGGCAATAGTTTTTAGCTCTTCAAACTGCGTATTTAAAAATTCCTTTTGTTTATTGAAATTAAACTGAATTTGAGAAAGCTCCTGTGTTTTATCATGGATTAACCGATCTGCCTTTTTAAACAAATCCTGCCATGTCAGATTTAGCTGTTCAGCCTTTTTTCGTTGCTTTTGATTAATTAGTAGTACAGAATTCCTAAGTAGCAATATAGGGAAAGTAATTTCATTAGCATTAAACATTTGTTTTAATTCAAACCAATACGCTAATTCTCCTCCTCCGCCAATATAACAGAGGTTGGGAAGAATCACTTCCTGATATAATGGTCTTAGAATGACATTTGGACTAAATCTTTCGGGATATTTTTTTAATTCTTCAAGAATTTCATCTTGTTTAAACTCAATAGATGTATTATTTACTTTGTAAATATCGTTTTGATATACAATTCGCTCTCTTAACTTGTCTGTAATATAAAATAGGTTGATTTCTCTCGGGTTAACCTGAATAGTGTATTCTTTAAGTAAATTAAAGCTCTTTTCAACTTCGATAATATTTCTTTGATAAATCAGCTCTTTTTCAATATAAGGCGAAAATAGCTGTTTTAACTCTCGATGATCTCCGTCAATAATAACCAATCCATAGTCTCCAAATAATTCATTTGCCAGAAACCTGGTTGCTTCAGCAAGATTGTAGTTGTTCAAATAAGCTTGTTCAAAGAGTTTTATTATTTTTTGCGCATTATTTCCCAACCCTATGTGGCTTTTAAAAACTTCTAAAACTTTTTCTAAACCTTTAGTATCCAATCTTCCCACGGGACCTTTGCTGTCTTTATTCCAACAAATTACTTTTTCTTCAAACATAAAGTGGTTGATTTCTTCAAAATCATGATCTTCTGTTGCCATCCAATATACTGGTACAAAATGATGGCCTGGATAAGATATGTTGAGTTTTTCGGAAAGATTAATTGTCGAAATTATTTTATATAAAAAATAAAGCGGACCGGTAAATAAGTTAAGCTGATGTCCGGTAGTTATAGTATAAGTATTGCTATCACTTAAGGCGTTTATGTTATTAAGTGTTTTATTACTGGGTTTAATTTTTGAATATTGTTCTGTAAGAACTCTGTGTAAAATTTGGCGATTTATCGTCGGAAAATTCAGTTCTTTTTCTTCTATCTGCTTTTTAAAGTTTTCAATAGTTGGAAACCGATTATATAGAGATGCTATTGATTTTTCTTGATTCAAGTAATCAATTATCAGTTTTGAAAAATAACCAGAATTTTGAAAAGTAACAGAATTTAATGACATAAATATTTTTTTTCTGCTAATTTAAAGAAAATTAAGACACCTTATTTATGCTTTAACTAGAGGTTAGTATATTTGTTTGCTCTTCAACAAAAAGTATTCTCTTTCTTGAAGAGAAAATATTTATAAGAAGTTGGTTTAAGTCTTGTTGCAAATGAAATGTTATTAAACAAGATTAAGAAAGAGGAAATAAAATAATAATTGAAATACTAAATCATATTTTGAATAGAATCGTCAGATTTATACATAGAAAATTCGGTATAAATAATGGTATTTAAAACAGAAATGATACAAGTCGTTACTGCTAAAATATTTTGAATCGTCTGTGCAAATGACAAGTGAGGTATACACCATGCTAATATTAGTAAAAAACATCCTGAACTTAACATGCACATTCCGCTGGCTTTTTGAGCAAGAGACCAATTCTCTGTATTTTCAATTGATTTTTGACTTCTGTATCCCCAAAGTCCAATTTTTTTAAAAGGGAAAAAGGTATTAATAAATCCTAAACATAAAAAAATAATCCCGACAACATAAAGTTCTTTCATGATTCTTAGTAACAATTATAGTTTTTTGGTTTGTAATAGATTACTAAAGTAAATAAAAAAACATATTACGCAATATGTTTGGTTATAATAATTTAAAATTTAACTATAAATACATTAATGATAAAAATACATAGTATTTGTTGTTGTTTTTGTTTTCAGGTTAGTTTTTAGCGTTAAAAAGTAGTGCGTTTTTAGCGATGTTTTTTCATACTAACAAAAACTTATGATTTTTGAGTACTTTTTCTGTGGTATAAATAAGACTGCCAAAAATTATGGCAAGAGTAATCCAGTCATTATTTATTGGAATAAAGTAGGTTGATAAATCCCTTAAAATTGTAATGATTCCTGTTTCTATTGCTCTTTTGGAACTATATTTTTGCGAAAAGTCTCACGATTTCTTATCTTTACTCGAGGCAGAAGTTTTATAACAGATAAACCAGTTGGGATTTTTAGTGGATAAAAGAATATCAACATTCCTAATGAAATGAAAAATAATACCGGCAAAGCATAATTCATTATTCGTGTTGTAAAAGTTTATTTAGTTGTTTTTCAGTTTTAAATTTAATTAATAAAATAGCTAAAACGTTGCAAAATACCATAATTCCTATTTCGACAAATATGTTAAGTGAAACAGAGAAAAACGCTGCCGAAAGTAAAATTCCGATAATCCCAGTTCGAATCAGAAACATAGTAAATAAACGTTGTGCAAAGCTCCAGCTTTGTTGATTAGTATGTGCTTTTTTACTGTGATAGCCGTAAAATAAATTAGTTTTTTGAGATGGATAAAGTCGCATTATTATTCCGTTGATAATCAAAAAACAACAAGATAATGAAATTTGTATCAATTTTTTAGCTGATTAAGTTTGACCCAATATATGATTGATTTCTTTCGGTTTTTGTGTTCCAATGACAAATGTTTTGCCATTTTTAAGCTTTATAAACAATCCTTTGTTTCCTTTTATATTATAAACGGTTCTATATTTCATTGTAAATCGAATTCCCCAACCATCTACAAAACCGTAATTAATAATTTTATACGTTTCTATTTCGCTGAAAGAAAATGTGTGTTTTAACACGGGAAAAAAATGAAACAAAATTGTTTTATTGGTGATTATAGTTTTTAAATTGAATCATATAAAAGAAAGTAATAATTGCAATTGAAAACAATATCAATAAAATTAAACTGGCGTTAGTCTTCGGTTTTTCACCAAAGGGTTCTCCTAAAATAACTTGTTTTTACAAAATCGATAAGTGGAAATACATATGTTAATATAATAAATATCCAAAGCCACCATTGGTTAAACTTTTGTTTTTCGCTGAATAGGAGTTACATAATTATTTAACTTTTTCGTTTAACCATGTTTTTATATCTTCTAAGACTTTTGGTTCTATTGTAGTGTCAATAGAACCGTATTCACCTGGTAAACCTATTTTGGCTGTTTGAAATAGATGATTTAATCCTTCGTATGAAATAATCTTTAAATTCTCTTTTATTTTTAAGCCTTTGTTAATTCCAGCTAAATTTTCTGCACTTGTTACTTGTAAATCTTTTGTACCATTTATCGCTAAGACTTTACAGTTGATTTTTGGCAGATAATCCATTGGGTTAAATAATAGCAATTGACGAAAATGATCAGTATACAAGCCTTTTATTTGTTTATCCAATTCTTTATTACTTAAATCTTTAAAATAAACTGTCGTTTTAAAATACTCTTTTAATTCTTCATCAGCTTTTTCTTTTGAATCATTTTTCATAATGATTTCATAAGTTTTTTCGTTTAGTTCTTTATTCAAAGTACGTGTGAATTCTGGAATTTCCATTGCTTTTGAAAGGGCATCGTTTTGAAGTACCATTAATTCGCTTCCTTTAATTCCTGGACTTGCCATTAAAATGATAAAATTTAAAGAACTGTCTTCTGCTGCAATAATTTGTGCAACTTGTCCACCTTCACTATGTCCTAAAATACCGATTTTTTTAGAATCAATTTCATTTCTTCCTTTTAAATAAGCAATAGCAGCTTTGGTATCATTTGCAAAATCAAATACAGTAGCCTTAGCAAAATCCCCTTCAGAAGTAGCAATTCCGCGTTTATCATATCTTAAAACAGCATATCCGTTTTTAGTTAAATAATCTGCAATAACTAAAAAAGGCTTATGATCAAAGACTTCTTCATCTCGATTATTGGGACCGCTTCCCGAAACTAAAACCACGGCAGGAAATTTACCTTTTCCGCTTGGCGTTGTTAAGGTTCCTGTTAATTTAATTCCGGCTTCTTTGTTTCCAAATGTAATATCTTCAGATTTATAATCAAACGGGGGTTTGGGGTCTTGCGGGCGGTTTCGTTTAAATTCGCCTTTTATTAAGTTTAAAGAAAATGATTGACCGCCTTGTGTAAAAGTTCCTTGAATGTTTTGTCTATTTGTAAGTTGTCCTTCATACGTCATCATCATTTTAGGATGCTTTAAATAAAGTGTTTTATTTTCAAACCGAATTTCGGGAATTTCAATGTTAAAGCCACCTTGATCAGGGCTGTCAAAAGTAGCTTTTAATTGATTGTTTTCATTTGTTATATGTAATACAAAGGAAAGATTTTGTGCTGGAATTTCAATTTTTCCATTCCAAGTTCCTTCAATTTTAGTATTAAGCTTCTCTTTGGTATATTGCTGTGCCTGCCCTAAAAAAGTACTGACAATAAAAATAAAAAGATAGATAAAGGCTTTCATAAACTATAAAATAATAAGATTAATATAAGGTAGTTAGTAATCGGGTTGGAATAATATCTGTTATTAATATGAGAAGAATAAACAGAATAATTTGTGATGTTTTTTTGAGATGCGTTGCTGTTTTAAAGCCTTGATATATATAATAGCCAAATCCGATGAGAAATAATACTATCAATAAACCAAAAATCGTGAAGACTATCAAAGACATTAAGGGAATAGATAAATTAGTAAATTCAGAGGTATTAGTTATTTTTTCTATCAAAGGTTCTGTAATATTATTCATATAGCCATTTATAGAGAATAGAATAGGAATATATAATGGAATCCTTGCAATGAGTACTGTATTTAAGATATCAATAAAGCGCGTTTTTGAATTGATGTATTTACCCAATGCAAATAATACTAAGCTCATTAATAAAGTAGAGATAATATTATCTGCAATAATCTGAAAGAAATTAGGGTATTCTGTAGTCTCGACTGTTTTTAGAATTGCAATTTGTCTGCATTTTGACAATAATTGTAATAGGGAAAAGACTAATGCCGTACTAATGCCAATTAATAATAATTGTTTTTCCTGAAATTTTTCGAATGGTTTGGTAATGAATTTTATCATAATTGTTTGGTTCAAGTTATTCATTTTTTAGTTTTTGTAGTCGTTCAATAATGTCATCTAGTTTATTTCTTACCGTAGGATAGCTGATATTCATTTGTTGTGCCATTTGTTTCAGACTTCCGCTGGTCATAAAAAACTGCAAAACAAAATCAAGTTCGTCTTGCGGAAGCTTTAGAAGTAGAGGAAGGGCAAAAGACCCCGAAACACCGGTTTGGCATTTTTCACAGGAAAGCTGGGTAACGCGAAGTTCGTTTTCGCAACTCGGACAAAGTATAGGTAGTTTGTTTTTTGTATTCATTGTTTAATTTTATTAAGTCAAAAGTAAATAAAATTAAATAAAAACAAAAATAAAGTTATTTTTAATTGAATTCAAAAAGAAAATAATAAAAAAAGCTGACCAATTTAGTCAGCTTTTTTATTTATAAATTTTTCTTAATAATAAGAGGAATACTCATTGTTGTATTCACTATAAGGGTATAAGTTGTTTATTTCGATAGCTTTAGATAAGATAGGATTTAGTTCAAGATTATCTTTTTTAATTTTAGCTTCCATGTTAAACTCTATTGTTTTAGTAGTGTTATTTACAACTTGAAGTTTTAAAATATCCTTATTCACGCTTACAACGGTGTGTGTATCGGAATCTCCATAAGCATAAGAATAATCAAAACTTTGAATAGCTACAGTTCCTGTTATAAGTTTACCTTTATTAATAGTGGCTTTGTATTTTATCTTTCCATTTTCGTAATACTCAAAGTTTCCGTTCAGGCGATTGCTGTCATCCATTTCGTATTTATAGATAATGTTTCCATCGGTATCATAAACAAAGCGATTGAAGTTTCCGTTTTCGAGTATTTTTTCTTCAAATACGAGTGTATCTGTATCATAAAAAATTTGTTTCGAAATCTTATTTCCCTCTTCGTAAGTTATTTTTATCAGCGAATAATAACTCTCTTTTGAAATATACGTACCCGAATAAGGTTGTCCGTCTTTGTAGATTAGAGTAGAAATAACTTCTCCTTCATCATCATAAAATACGGCTTCTCCGCCGGCAATATCATTTACATACGGAATAGAGCTTTGAATAATTCCGTTGCTAAATAGTTCTTCTTTTGTCTTCTCTCCGTTTTGATAATATGTTTTTGAGTAAATCTCGTTGTTATAAGTACTGATTTCAACACCATCTTTTTGTCCGTTTTTATATTCTGTTTCGGTTGAAAGGTAGCTGTCTTTTTCATATACTTTTCCCGAAAAAGGTTTGCCATTTCTATATATTGCAGTAGACATTAATTCTTCTTCAGAGCTGTAAAATTTACCTTCTTTGTTGTAATCAATTTCACAAAATAGATATATATCAGCACTATTTTCCGTCCACCATGAAGAGTTTTCCAGCTCATACTGTTTTTTGTATTGAATAACACCACCTTTATATTTTTCTATTAATTGTATTTTTCCATCTGCAAAAAAATCATATTTAGTGCCTTCTTTTTCACCAGGAGCAAATGTACTTAGTAGTTTCCCCTCTTCATTAAAATACGTTATTAAGTCAGGTTCATAAGCGTATGAATTTTCCCGATATATTTCTTCTTTTTGTTTGGTGCCATTCGGATAAAAGTTAACTTTCTTAACAAGCGTGTTATTGTTGTAAAAATTTTCTTCTTCCAAGACAGTAGCATCGTTATATTTGGAATAACTAGCTGTGTACTCTACTATTCCTTCTTTGTATTTATATAAGGTGGTAATATTCTCCCCATCGTTATAGTACAAGCTGCCATTATACGGATTGTTGTATCCGTATTCACTTTTTTTATACGTTAGTCTGCCAAGTTCCTTGCCGTTTTTATCGTAATATATAGATTGACTGTTATCAGTTTTTTCAAATATTCTGCCATTAGAATACAAAGATGTTTTTTCGATTATTTGTCCGTCTTTATATACTGTAGTAGCATATTGTTCATATTGTGTACCATTTTGAGGATAATAGCCCTGTTCATCGTAAGTTAATTCACCTTTTAAAGTTCCGTTTTTATCAAAATATTCTATTTTGGTAATGTATTCATCTTTATAATACGATATATTCTCAATGTTGTTTTGCTCATCTGTATAATAGAGTATTTTCTTTTTAGAAGCATTGTTTTCGTAAGTGTAAATATAGCTTATCAAATCAGGATTATTTCCATACGTATCAAAACCAACTAAAGTTCCGTTTTGATTGAGCGGATAATCGTTTTCGTCCAGTGTTGCAGAATATTTACCGATAACTTTTCCGTCTTTATCGTAAAATGTTTGTATTTTTTCATGGTTTAGTATCTCGCTTTCGGATTTAATTTTTTCATTTTGGTAAAATTCCTGAGATGAAACTAGAGTTTTGTCTTCATAAGTTACAAATGAAAGCAGGGAAAAGTTTTCTGTATTTATATTGGTTACAATTCCGTCAACAGGCATACCATCGAAATAAGTGGCTTCAGCAACTATCTTTCCGTTTCTGTCATAATAAGTTTCTTTTTTGATATTGTTTTGCTCGTCAAATTCGTAGGAAATTCTGTGCTTTTGATTGTTGGCATCAATAATTATGTAGGTAGAAAAATGACCTTCATTTACCTCAATTTGGAAATATGTATTTTGCCATTTTTGAAAGGCTTTTCCGTTATAAAGAGAACCGTTTAAAAATTCACCCTCGTATTTTTCTCCTGTATAAGGATTTGTGGAAAAAATTTTACTGATTTGTCCCTCTTCGTAAAGATAAGTAGATTCTTCTTTTCCTTGCGGAGAATAATATTTGAGCTCTCCTTGGTAAGTTAATATATCACTACTATCTCTATATCCCTGACCTTTGGATTGCAATATATTTGTTTTGGAGTTGTATTCCTCAATATTTAAAAGATTGCTTTCATTTTCCGAAGTAAAAACTTTATACGTTTCGGCTGCGTTAGAATCTGTACTGTAGCCATATTTATCAAACCAAAGCGTATCTTTTACAGTCTGAGAAAATGCTGAAGCAGAGAAGAGTAAGGTAATCGGAATTAATTTTTTGTACATAGTTTGTTTTTTTGCTAATTGGCTGTAAAAATAAAAAAGTCCTCTTAAAAAAGAGGACTTCGTCTAAAGTTTTAATTAAAATTTATTTTTAATATAATATTTACTGTCTAAATCATCATAGTCATCATCTGTTAGAGGTTTGGGTTTAGGTTTTTTAGTTGCCACTCTTTTTTTCCACATTTCATAATCATCGGTGGAAAACCTCTTTTTCATAATGTCTGTAACTTCTTTTTCGTTAAGTCCAAACTCATTTCTAATTGCTTCGAAAGGTTTCTTTTCCTCTCTTGCCATAGTTACAATACGATCTAATGTTTCGTTATCTAACTCAATGTTCTTTCCCTTTTTCATTGGATGAAAGTTAATCTCGATTTTTTAATAGTTAATAATTTTATTTCAATATTAATAAAAAAAATGAAATGTTCAACACTATTCAAAAAAAATATTTAAATAAGGATTTTATATGTAAAGTTTTGTATGTTAATTAGTTGTTTGTTTTTCTTTAAATAATAAAGGGCTATTCATTAATACAATGGAAGATAAGATAATCAAAATTCCCAACCATTGTATAAAAATTACATTTTCTCCTAATAAAAAGAAGGCTACTGTCACAGAGGCAGGGAGTTCCAAAGAAGAAACGATGCTGCCTAGCCCAACTCCTGTGATCGGAAACCCCATATTTAAAAAAATAGGAGGTAAGATTGTTCCAAATAAAGATAGGAGGATTCCCCAAGAATAAAAGATGCGCCAGTCAAAGTCGCGAACACTTGAACTGTTATCTGAAAAAGATTGATAAAATAAATACATTTTTTCAAAATTATTTGGACCTATTTGTGTAATAAAAGCAAAAAGGAGAACAATTGCACTGGCACCAAAGAGCATAAACATGGTTCGTTTTGGGGCTGCCAAATGATTGGCTATTTCTCCTGTAGAATACATTGTGGCAGCAAACGAACAAGCTCCTAAAAAACCAAAAATAGCTCCTCTGTAATCTAATTGGATTTCGCTGCCTAAAACATTGGTTGCCAAAATTGTTCCGATAAGAATAAGAACAACACATGCTATTTTTAATTGAGAAGGAAAAGATTTGGTAATCAAACTTTCTATAACCACGCCGATCCAAACCGATTGCATCAAAAGTACAACGGCAATAGAGGCGTCAATATAGCTAACAGCAATATAATACAGTACAGAAGTTAGTCCGATTGATGTGCCGCCTAACATTAAATTTCGGATGTCTTTTAAAGACGGATCTATTTCATTCAGTTTCTTTTTTCGGCATAAATTGATAATAAAAACGCCTAAAAGACCTAATAAAACCTGAGCCAAAGTAACTTCAGCAGTTGTAAAACCTTCTTTATAAGCTAGTTTCACAAAAGATGCCAACATTCCGTAACTAGAAGCACCGATAGCTACCAAAAAAACTCCTTTAACTGTATTTTTCTCCTTCATAAGATATGCTTTGCAGTACAAAATTAGTTAATTATTCCCTAGATCTAAAAGATAAAGAGTATTACAAAAAAGACGGCAAACTATCTTTGCCGTCTTTGATTGATATTACCGTAAAGTAAAATATTCAGATTATTTAAGGTTTTTGAAACTTCTTTTTACAAAAGCGGTCAATTCTTCTCCTTTTAGTAAACCTTGTGAAAGTTTGGCTAAATCCAGGGCTTGTTTTATTTTCTCGTTTTTAACTTCCTCGTTGTTTTCACTAATCAAATCTGAAGCTAAATCAGAGTTTGTGTTAATGATCAAATTGTACATTTCCGGAAAATTACCCATTCCAAACATACCTCCACCACCGGTTTGACTCATTTCTTTCATCCTTCTCATAAATTCAGGCTGAGTGATAATAAATGGTTCTGCTGTACTGTCCATTGCTTCTAGCTTTACCGTATATTTTTCTTTTGGAATAATATTTTCAACAAAAGTTTGAAGGTTTTTTTGTTCGTCTTCCGACAATTTTGAAATCTGATTTTCTTCTTTTTTAATCAGGTTATTAATGTGATCTGCATCTACACGGGCAAAAGTCAGTTTTTCGTTGTCACTTTCTAGTTTTTGAATAAGGTGTGATACAATTGGAGAATCTAGTAATAATACCTGATACCCTTTTTCTTTAGCAGCAACTATATAGCTGTCTTGCAAATCTTTGTTTGAAGCATATAGAATAACCAGATTGCCATCTTTATCAGTTTGCAACTCTTTGGAGGCTTCTTTTAACTCTTCTAAAGTATAATATTTACCATCAACCGTCGGGTATAACATAAACGCTCCTGCTTTATCGTAAAACTTATCTTCAGAAAGCATTCCGTATTCCAAAACTATTTTTATATCGTTCCATTTGCTCTCAAAGTCAGCCCTGTTATCGTTAAATAATGATTTGAGTTTGTCAGCAACTTTACGCGTAATATAGTTGGAGATTTTTTTAACATTTCCATCTGCTTGCAAATAAGATCTCGAAACGTTTAACGGAATATCGGGAGAATCTATAACACCTTTCAGCATCGTTAAAAAATCAGGAACGATCCCTTCTACGTTATCGGTAACAAAAACCTGATTTTGGTATAACTGGATTTTGTCCTTTTGAATTTGCATATCCGCGTTTAATTTTGGAAAATAAAGTATTCCAGTCAAATTAAATGGATAATCAACATTAAGATGAATGTGAAATAAAGGGTCTTCAAACTGCATCGGATATAATTCGCGATAGAAATTTTTATAGTCCTCTTCTGTTAAATCAGCAGGTTGTTTTGTCCACGCCGGTGCCGGGTTATTGATAATTGTATCTACCGTTTTCTTGTCATCGCCTTCCCCTTCTTCATGAGTGCCAAACTTAATCGGTACAGGCATAAATTTGTTGTACTTGGTAAGCAGCTCTCGTATTTTGTAATCTTCTAAAAATTCGGTTGAATCTTCTGCAATGTGAAGGACAATTTCTGTTCCTCGGTCTGTCTTTTCTGTTTCTTCTAAACTGTATTCAGGACTTCCGTCACATGTCCAATGCGCTGCAGGCTCACCTTTGTAAGATTTTGTAAAAATTTCTACTTTGTCGGCAACCATAAAAGCAGAATAGAATCCTAAACCAAAATGACCTATTATTCCGGCATCTTTAGCAGTATCTTTATATTTTTCTAAAAACTCCTCTGCACCCGAAAAGGCAACTTGGTTAATATACTTTTCTACTTCTTCTTTCGTCATCCCGATTCCCTGATCAATGATGTGAAGCTTCTTATTTTCTTTATCTATCCTAACTTCTATAATAGGATTTCCGTATTCAACTTTTGCTTCGCCAATACTAGTCAGGTGTTTTAATTTTAGCGTTGCATCTGTAGCGTTAGATATTAACTCTCTTAAAAAAATTTCGTGATCGCTGTACAAGAACTTTTTGATAAGCGGAAAAATATTTTCCACTGTAACGTTAATTTTTCCAGATGTCATAATTATATTAATTAGATGTTTTATTTTTTTAATAAATTTACATTACTCAATTACTCAAAAAAGATACCAATAGAAATTAGAGTGTCAATTTGTCAGAATGTATTTTTTTTAAAAAAAGAGAGTTTTAAGTTAAAAATTTGTATAATTGTAGAGAAAAAAATGATATGAAAAAGTTATTAGTATTTGGATTTATCGGATTAATGGTAGTTTCGTGTAAACCAACCATGGACACAAAATCTCAGCTAGGTTTAAAAGGAAACTGGACCTTGACAAGTATTACTCACATAGGTGGAGAATATGTGAAAGTAAATTCGTTTAATATTGCTGATGCTCATTGCTTTGAAGGCAGTCAGTGGAAATTTGTTTCAAATAACAATTCGGGGTCACTTTCTTTAAACAAAGGAGGAGACTGTCCGCATTTTGAAAGTAGTTTTAAATGGACAGTGACACCAAACAGCGATTTTGAATTTAAATTTATTGATGAAGGCGTAAAGGCTAAACACGTTACAACAGGCTATAAGATGAAAGTGAAAAATCAGTCTGCAAATTCTTTTGAACTTGTAGATAAGTTTTACGCTGGCGGACAAAGCTATGATGTAACCTATCATTTTGAAAGAAACTAAAAAGAAAAACAACATTATGAAAAAAGTAACAACATTTGCGCTGGCAGGGACGATGCTGGTAAGTTCATTAGCTTTTACAAGCTGTGATTCTATAAAAAATGCTAATAACACCCAAAAAGGAGCTGCAATAGGAGCTGCAGGAGGAGCAATTATAGGAGGAGTTTTAGGAAATAATGTAGGAAAAGGAGGGAATAGCGCTTTAGGAGCAGTTTTAGGTGGTGTAATCGGAGGAGCAGCCGGAGGTGTCATTGGAAATAAAATGGATAAACAAGCTCGCGAAATTAAAGAAACAGTACCGGGAGCAGAGGTAGAAAGAGTAGGAGAAGGAATTCGTCTTGTTTTGGGGGAAAACTCTGTAAACTTTAATCTTAATCAAGCTACTTTGACTGATAAAGCAAAACAAAACTTAGATAAGCTTGTAAAAGTTTTTAAAGATAATCCAGATACATATATCGATATTTTTGGCTATACAGATATTACAGGAAAAGAAGAGTATAACTTAAAATTATCCAGACAAAGAGCAAATACAGTAAAAACCTATTTGTCACAAAACGGAGTTTCACCAAAGAGAATAAAAACGGAAGGAATGGGTATTGCAGATCCAATTGCTTCGAATGATACAGAAGCGGGAAGAGCAAAAAACAGACGTGTTGAATTTGCTATTCGTGCTAATGAGAAAATGATTGACGAAGCTCAGACAGAAGCTGCAGCTGCTTATTAAAAAATTAAACTTTTACCTTGAGATAAAAAAATGGGATTTTATTACAATCCCATTTTTTTGTAATGATAACAAATTGCTTACAGTTCTTTTGTTCTTAAAAGAAAGATTGAATTAGCACAATAACAATATTGATAAGTTTAACAATTAACGTAATCATATTTCTCCGTTTTTAAATTAACAATCAATACACTTTAATTCGTTTTGTTCTGTCATCTCATAAATATGAATACCTTTTTGCAAAAAGTCATCATCAGATAAAACAGGCTCTATATTTTGATTCAAAATAATTCTTTTTCCTTTTGGAACATAAATATAATACTTTATTTTGGAATTAAGATTAGTGAATTCTTTCTTTGTTAAATTTAAAATTTGATCAGATATAAGTAAGGTGTTGTCTGCTAGTCTGTAGTTAATAGCATTGAAATTATGAGAATAATTTAAGCTTTGTTTTTTTCCTTTTGCAGTATATCGGGTTAATAAGCTTCCCTCAATTTCTATTTTAGTATAAATATTATCTTGAAATGTTGGCAATATTTCTATTTCTACCGGTGTTTCTTTTAGATTTTCAGGGTGTATAAAATTGGAGTAAAGAGCAAGGGTGTCTGAATTATTATTAAAAAAATCTTCTGAAACCACAGCAATTTTTAACGCATCTGTAGTTTGTATATCAAAAATGCTGTCGCGAGTTATGGTTATCGCATTTTTACTGTATTCAAATCTGGAAGTATAATTTTTGAAATCCATAAACGGAATGCAGAATAAAACAAAACTTAAAATCCACAATACAAATAGTGTGATGCAGGTAGCAAAAACGTATTTTAGGTGAGGATATAATAGTTTAAGTCCGATGAGGAATATTCCGATAACCGGCAAAAAAGTTATTCCTGCCAACAAACAAATAAGTGCCCAATAAGGATAGATATCTGTGTATACAGGGAAATCGCTTTGGGCAATTTCAGTGATCAAAAAATCTTGGTTTATAATAAATATGGTAAAACCAATGGCGAGCGAAATAAAAGAGGAAATTGCACAAAAAATAAATAGTATACCAAAAATAGTCCTAATCCATTTAGCGCTATTTTTACCAGCTGTTTTTGTCTGTCTTTTAACGTTGTCGTAGTCAATATTATTGATCTTATCGGTTACGTAATTTACATTCTCTCTAACTTTTTTTTCGATCGTGTTAATATTGATAGGTTCGCCGTGCATTTCTAAAATTTGAGAAGTGGTTTTGGCTTCCGGCATTATTATCCATAAAATAAAATACAATAAAATTCCGGTACCGTAAAAAAATACCAAAATCAAAAAAATGAGTCTAACCCATACAACATCAATTTTGAAATAGTGTGCTAATCCGGCTAAAACACCTCCTACCATAGCTTTTTCTCCATCCCGGTAAAGTTTGCCTTGTTTTCTATAACGACTCTCCTGTTTTGAAAATTCATTATCATCTTCTAATACATAATCTTCAGGATTTCCCATAATAGAAATAATTTCCTGTACGTCTGTAACAGTTATTACTTGATTAGTATCGTTTAATCTTTCTGAAAATAACTCTGCTATTCTAATTTCTATATCGTGAATTACTTCATCTCTTTCTTCAAGAGGAATTGATTGTTTTATAGTGTTTAGATATTGATCCAGCTTATGAAATGCATTTTCATCAATGTGAAAAATACTTCCTCCTATATTTACAGTTAATGTTTTATTCATTGTGATTATTTTTTGTGGTTATAGCTTCAACGGCAAATGATAATTCGTTCCAAGTAACAGCCAGTTCATTTAAAAATTTTTCTCCTTTATCTGTCAGCTTGTAGTATTTTCTGGGTGGACCTGAATTTGATTCTTCCCATTTATAGGATAACAGATCATTGTTTTTTAAGCGGGTGAGCAGGGGGTAGACTGTTCCTTCAACTACTAAAAGCTTCACGTTTTTTAACTCTTCCAATATTTCAGAAGTATAGTAATCGCGCTCTTTTAAAATTGAAAGGATACAAAACTCTAATATGCCTTTCCGCATTTGGGCTTTTGTATTTTCAATATTCATAATCTAATTCTTTAATTACTATGCAAAGATATATATAAAAGAAGATACTATGTATTGCAAGGTAGTGTATATTAACATTAAATTAACTTTAAGAGCGTTGTTAATTTATTGCTTTATTTTTTTGTAACTTTATACAAAATCAATTTAAATATGAAGTTTACGGTTTCCAATATCAATAAATTTTTGTTTTTTAAGCTGCCTTCAGCTTATTGGTCGGGTGTGAGATTAAAAGAAATATCAGAAATAAGAGCCGTAACCACAGTAAAGTACGGATGGAAAAACCAAAACCCATTTCAATCTATGTATTTTGCGGTACAAGCTATGGCGGCAGAACTTTCAACGGGCGCTTTAGTAATGAGTAAAATACATCAAAGCGGTAAAAAAATTTCAATGTTAGTAGCAAACAATAATAGTACATTTACCAAAAAAGCCACAGGGAAGATTTTTTTTGTATGTGAGGATGGAGTTAAATTAGATGAGGCTCTAACAAAGGTTGTAGAAACGGGAGAAGGAGTAACTGTATGGATGCAGTCTGTAGGGAAAAATGAAAACGGAGAGCAGGTTTCTGTCATGAATTTTGAATGGACATTAAAATTAAAACGTTAATTGCTATATGAAAATTTTAATTACCGGTGCAACAGGTTTTATCGGCAAAAAGCTAGTCAAAGTACTTTTAAATCGCGGTTTTGATATTCATTATTTGACTACTTCCGCTGATAAAATAAAAAAGTCAGACAGATATAAAGGTTTTTTTTGGAATCCTTCTAAAAATGAGATCGACACAGCTTGTTTACAGGGTGTAGAAGTTATTATTCATCTTGCGGGAGCTAATATATCGGGCTCCTGGTCTAAAGCAGGTAAAAAGAAAATTGAAGATAGCAGGGTAATTCCAACTTGTTTTTTAAACGAAAAGTTAAAAAATACACCTCATAAAGTAAAACGGGTTATAGCAGCTTCAGCGATAGGGATTTATGAAGATATAGGTCAAGTCCAAACCGAAGCCAATTTTAACCTTGCGGATAATTTTTTAGGTAATGTAGTCCAAAAATGGGAAACAGCAAGCCTCAGCTTTTCAAAGCAGGATATTGAAGTTTGTATCATCCGAATCGGACTCGTGCTGTCAGCTGACGGTGGAGCACTGCCTATCATGGCAAAAGTGACAAAGAATAATTTGGGCAGTGTAGCAGGAAATGGCAAACAGTATTATTCATGGATTCATATCGAAGATTTACTTGGTATTTTTGAATATGCAATTAATAACAAGCTCAGCGGAGTTTATAATGCTGTAGCTCCTGTACCCGAAACTAATCAGGTCTTTACCTATACGCTGGCAGAGGTACTCCATAAAAAAGTTTATTTGACAACACCCTCTTGGTTATTAAAGTTGTTATTGGGTGAAAAATCATTACTGCTTCTGGGCGGACAAAATGTATCGTGCAGTAAAATTGTAAAAAAAGGATATTACTTTAAATACCCTAAACTAAAAAACGCTTTGATAGCTATTTTTAGCTGAAACAAAGATTGACGCCTTAATTTCTCTTTATGTAATCCTAAAATATAAAATAATGTCAAAATGACATAAAAGTGCAATTGGCAAAGGATTTGATTGTAGGACAGCGGACAACAAAATATTATTCCGAATTATGAGTACTGAAAATAAAGATAAACAAGACGAAAATAAAGACATTCAGCAAGATATAGATCAAACTACTGAGGTAAATGAAGAAGTAGAAAATACAGCGGTACCGAATGTTGAAGAAGATTTGAAAAATAAACTGGCAGACGAAAAAGATAAATTTATCCGTTTGTTTGCTGAGTTTGAAAACTATAAAAGAAGAACGTCAAAAGAGCGTTTGGAATTGTTTAAGACAGCCGGAGAGGAGATTATGAAAGTTTTACTTCCTGTGTTAGACGATTTTGATAGAGCTGTGTCAGAGTTGGAGAAAGAAGGAGAAAGTGACCATTTGACAGGAATTAAGTTGATTTCATCCAAATTAAAAGATACCTTGAAAGGAAAAGGATTAGAGGAAGTAATTATTAATGCAGGAGATAGCTTTGATGCCGATGTGTCGGAAGCAGTAACTCAAATTCCTGCAGGGGATGATATGAAGGGTAAGATAGTAGATGTAATAGAAAGAGGTTATAAATTAGGAGATAAAATTATTCGTTTTCCTAAGGTGGTAATAGGACAGTAATCTTTCGGGAGGGAAATATTAAGATAGAAGCAAAATGAAAAAAGATTATTACGAAATATTAGGAATCGACAAAAGCGCCGATGCAGCAGCTATTAAAAAGGCGTATCGCAAAAAAGCAATAGAATTTCACCCTGATAAAAACCCGGGAGATAAAGTTGCTGAAGAAAAATTTAAAGAAGCTGCTGAGGCATATGAAGTATTGAGCGACCCGGATAAAAAGGCAAGATATGATCAGTATGGACATGCTGCTTTTGAAGGTGCGGGAGGATTTGGCGGAGCCGGTCATATGAATATGGAGGATATTTTTAGCCAGTTTGGGGATATCTTCGGAAGTGCTTTTGGCGGCGGTGGCTTTGGCGGTTTCGGCGGCTTTGGTGGCGGTGGTCAGAGACGGGTAAAAGGAACCAGCCTGCGAATCAAAGTGAAGCTTACGTTGGAAGACATAGCTAACGGAGTAGAAAAGAAAATAAAAGTAAAACGAAAAGTAAAAGCTCAAGGTGTTACCTACAAAACATGCCCTACCTGTAACGGTACGGGACAGGTCACTAAAATAGCCAATACTGTTTTCGGAAGAATGCAAACCGCATCTCCGTGTGGAGCTTGCCATGGAAGCGGACAAATTATTGATCAAAAACCGGCTGGTGCAGATGCTGACGGATTAATTTTTAGCGATGAACCGGTATCAATCAAAATTCCGGCAGGCGTTGCAGAGGGTATGCAGCTAAAAGTAAGCGGAAAAGGAAACGAAGCTCCGGGCAATAATAGTGTTCCGGGAGATTTGTTGGTAGTGATTGAAGAGGTTGAGCACGAAGCGCTAAAGAGAGAAGGAGATAATCTTCATTACGATTTATATATCAGCTTTGCAGAAGCAGCATTAGGTGGAAGCAAGGAAATTGAAGCAGTTGGTGGAAGAGTAAGAATTAAACTGGAAGAAGGAATACAGTCTGGAAAAATTCTTCGTTTAAAAGGAAAAGGATTGCCGAGCTTAAATAGTTATGGAAACGGAGATCTATTAGTACACGTCAACGTTTGGACACCCAAAAAGCTGACCAAAGAACAAAAAGAATTTTTTGAAAAAATGATAGATGACGAGAACTTTACACCCTCTCCGGAGAAGGGAGATAAATCTTTTTTTGAAAAAGTAAAAGAAATGTTTTCTTAATTCAAAAAGATGTCATACATTTGGCAAACACTTATTAAACAGTGGATTTTCTTTTTCATAGCAATTTTTCCCAACCTTATTTCATAATAAGGTTGGGTTTTTTTATGCCTTTTCTTTCTAAAAATATGTTTTAAATTCTCCTTAATTTGCTTGGAAAGAATTAGTATTTTTACCAAAATATAAAAATCGACTAAAGACAATGCAACCTATATTAGAAGTAAAGGATGTTTTAAAAAAGTATTCAGACAAAATAGCCTTGGATCATGTTTCGTTAACGATTCCTAAAGGCACTATTTACGGTTTGCTTGGACCTAATGGTGCCGGAAAAACTTCACTGATACGTATTATAAATCAAATTACATATCCCGATTCAGGACAGATTTTGCTTGACGGCGAAACTTTAAATTTACATCACATAAGAGACATTGGCTACATGCCGGAAGAACGAGGGCTGTATAAAACCATGAAAGTAGGCGAACAGGCTATGTATCTGGCACAATTAAAGGGATTGTCAAAAGCAGAAGCCAAAAAACAGTTGGATTATTGGTTTGACAAACTGGATATTAAAGGGTGGTGGAATAAAAAAATTCAAGAGCTCTCTAAAGGGATGGCGCAAAAAATCCAGTTTGTAGTTACAGTATTGCATCAGCCTAAATTATTGATTTTTGACGAACCTTTCTCAGGATTTGATCCCGTAAATGCCAACCTTATAAAAGATGAAATTCTGGAGTTAAAAGAAAAGGGAGCAACTATTATTTTTTCTACGCACCGAATGGAAAGCGTAGAGGAGATGTGTGATTATATTGCCTTGATAAACAAATCTCAAAAACTGATAGAGGGAAAGCTGGTAGACGTAAAACGAGAGTTCCGAACGAATTTGTATCAGGTAGGAGTCCTTACAGATGATATTCAACGTTTGATGGTGCAGTTATCTCAAAAATTTAAGATGGAACAAACCTCCTTTAAATCGCTGAATAATGAGTTACAGCTGGAAATAGATTTGGGAAGCGCCATGCCTAACGAATTGTTACATCTGTTATCAGCAAACGGACAGGTTACTCACTTTATGGAAAAATTACCAACCGTAAACGATATTTTTATTCAAACTGTAAGTAAATAAGATGAGCATTTTATCATTAATAGTAAAAAGAGAATTTATTGCTAAAGTCCGCAATAAATCATTTATCATAATGACTTTTGTAAGTCCTTTATTTTTTGTAGCATTAGCTGTAGTAATAGGTTATTTGAGTTCGCTTAAAGCAGACGTAAAGCAGATTGCAGTCCATGATGAAAGCGGCTGGTTTGTATCTCAGTTTGAAAGTGATGAAATCTATAATTACCAAGATTTGTCAGCTGTTGATGTTAAGATGTTGAAAGAGAATGTACTTGAAGAAAAATACAACGGTTTGATTTATATTCCGCAATCAGACGATATAAAGGAATATGAAAACAAAGTAACTTATATTTCAAATGATAGCCCCAGTTTGGGATTTGTAACTCAGATTGAATCGCTGATTGCAGGGAAAATTACCCATGTTAATTTGGAGAATAAAGGAATTGATGCAAAACAAATAGAAGAAGCACAAGCTAAAGTCAACTTAAATCTGGAAAAAGCGTCGGGAGAATCTACGGTTAAAGGGTTAAACGAAATAAAAATTCTTATAGGCAGCTTATTCGGATACTGTATTATGATGTTTATCATAATCTACGGAAGTATGGTAATGCGATCGGTTATAGAAGAAAAAACAAATCGTATTATTGAAGTGATTATTTCTTCGGTAAAGCCGTTTCAACTGATGATGGGAAAAATTATCGGAACTTCGATTGCCGGATTGCTTCAGTTTATAATCTGGGGAGTTGTTGGAGGGGTATTGTTGTTTATAGCTAGCTCTGTGTTGGGAATGAATGCTTCCTCTCCGGCAGTATCGGCAGAAATGTTGCAGCAAAACGGAGAAGCTTCTGCTCAAATAATCAGTGAAGTACAAAATTACGTAGGAGAAATATTGAGTTTGCCGTTAGCTTCGCTATTTACTTATTTTCTGATCTTTTTTATTGGAGGTTATTTTTTATACAGTTCGCTATATGCAGCGATTGGAGCAGCTGTAGATAACGAAACGGATACTCAGCAGTTTCTATTTCCGGTAATGTTGCCGCTTATGTTAGGAGTTTATATTGGTTTTGTCACTGTAATCAATGATCCGCACGGTACAATTGCAACTGTATTTTCTATGATTCCTTTTACCTCACCTATTGTAATGCTGATGCGTTTGCCTTTTGGCGTACCCATTTGGCAGGTTTTGTTGTCAATCACTTTGTTATTTGGTACTTTTATCATGGTAGTATGGTTTGCTTCTAAAATTTATAGAATAGGAATTTTGATGTATGGCAAACGACCTTCGTGGAAAGAATTGTATAAATGGTTAAAGTACTAAAAGTTTGAAATCCCAAAAAAATATGAAAAAAACATCTAAAATATTAATTGTAGAAGACGAAAACGCTATTCGTCGTATGCTGATTAAGATTCTAGAAGAAGAGTCGAAAGATTATATATTGGAGGGTGTAGAAAATGGAGAGGAGGGGTTAAAAAAGATAGCCGAATCAAATTATGATTTGGTAATCAGCGATATTAAAATGCCAAAAATGGATGGCGAGGAATTACTGATTGAAGCTAAAAAAATCAGACCTAACCTAATGTTTATTATGATTTCCGGACATGGAGATTTGGAAACGGCGGTAAATACAATGCGTGTTGGCGCTTATGATTATATTCCTAAACCTCCTGATTTAAATCGTTTGCTTACAGCAGTTAGAAATGCTTTGGACAAAGGGAAATTAGTAGAAGAAAATATAATTCTGAAAGCAAAAGTAAATAAGAAATACGAGATAATAGGAAGCAGTCAACCCATCGACCATATAAAAGCAATTATCGCAAAAGTGGCGCCAACTGAAGCAAGAGTATTGATTACCGGAGCCAATGGTACGGGTAAAGAACTTGTAGCACATCAGATTCATCAGCAAAGTAGTCGTGCAGGCTATCCTTTGGTTGAAGTCAATTGTGCGGCAATTCCTTCAGAACTAATAGAGAGCGAGCTTTTCGGACACGTTAAAGGAGCCTTTACTTCTGCCGTAAAAGACAGATCAGGTAAGTTTGAAGCCGCTAATAAAGGAACTATTTTTTTAGATGAAATAGGGGATATGAGTCTGGCGGCACAAGCAAAAGTATTGAGAGCGCTACAAGAAAACGTCGTAACCCGCGTGGGGGCAGAAAAAGATGTAAAAATAGATGTACGAGTAATAGCAGCTACCAATAAAGACCTTAAAAAGGAAATAAGAGAAGGGCGTTTTAGAGAGGATTTGTACCATCGTTTAGCCGTAATCTTGATAGAAGTCCCTTCTTTAAAAGACCGAAAAGGAGATATTCCAATTTTAATAGATCATTTTATTAAAAAAATTGCAGAAGAACAGGGAGCAGTTCCAAAAAAGATTTCGCAGGAAGCTGTTAATTTATTGCAGGAGCACAATTGGACAGGTAATATCAGAGAATTGAGAAATGTAGTGGAGAGGTTAATCATTTTAAGTGAGAGTGAAATATCAAGAGAAGATGTAGAACTTTTTGCTAATAAATAAAATGTACGTTTTAAATAAAGGAGAATGAAATTAAAGAAAATAAATCCGATTTTACAGACAAACTTGACAAATATTGGTTTAGTTGAACCAACTGTATTGCAAAAAACGACTTTTGGAAAAATAAAAAGCGGAATTGATGTAGTTTTAATAGCACCTCCATCTGAGGGAAAAACAACAGCGATGGTAATTGCTGTATTGCAAAGATTGGAAAAAGTAAAATCAGAGGAAATAGCTACGCAAGTGCTAATTGTTGTAAAAGACAAGTTTGAAGTAGAAAGACTACAGGAGGTTTTTCAAAATTTGAACAGAAATATAAATCTGCGCATTTATGGCGTACATGATTATACAGATTTAGATGAAGATAAAAATCAAATATCATTGGGTAATGATGTCCTGATAGGTACAGCTGCTCGTTTGAATGAAATGTTCAGCAGTGCAGGTTTTGACATTAACCAGTTAAAAATGTATATTATTGACGATGTCGACATCCAGCTTCGCAATCGCTTAGAACCCAAATTATACAGGTTATCAGAAAGTATAGGTAAAACACAACGTCTTTACATGGCTTTAAATTATATAGAACAATTAGAGATGTTTGTTGATAAAACAATGAGCGAAGACACAGAATGGTTTGATTTTTATGAAGAAGAAGAGTAAAAGATTTTATTTTACTCTTACAGGGTCAGGAACCAATTTAGCGTAATCACCATTATTTCGAATAACATCGCGTACAATACTTGAACTGATAAATGAAGTACTTGCAGCAGTGAGTAAAAAAACAGTTTCTATTTTGGTTAAAAATCGATTGGTATGAGCAATTGCTTTTTCAAATTCAAAATCAGCAGGGTTGCGAAGTCCTCTTAAAATAAATTTAGCATCTTTTTTCAGACAAAATTCAGTAGTCAGTCCAACATAGGTTTCTACTTTTATTTTAGGCTCATTTTTAAAAGTTTCTGCAATAAATTTCAACCTGTCTTCCAGAGAAAACATATATTTTTTGTCAGCATTAATACCAATAGCAACAACGATTTCATCAAATAGTGGCAGTGCTCTTTTAATAATATCATAATGTCCGTTTGTAATGGGATCAAAAGAACCCGGAAAAACTGCTCTTCTCATAAAAGTATCATTTGTTGTTGTGCTTTTGCAAAGCTAAAATAATTGCGTTATCAAACAAATCTGGCAATGAAATCTGTGCTTCTTTTGCTTGTTGGGGTAAAATACTCTCGTTAGTCAATCCGGGAACAGTGTTTACTTCTAATAAAAAAGGAGTTCCGTCAACAATGATAAATTCGCTTCTGGAGAAACCTTCCATTCTCAGAATTTTATAAATACGCGAGGCAATATCTCTTATCGTTTCTTTTGTTTTAGAGTCAATTCGCGCCGGAGTGATTTCTTGAGATTTCCCTAAATATTTAGCCTCATAATCAAAAAAATCATTTTCTGAGATAATTTCTGTAATAGGTAGTACTGTTATTTCTCCCTGATAATTTATAACGCCAACAGAAACCTCAGTACCGTCTAAAAAGCTTTCAATAATGATTTCCGAATCTTCTCGATAAGCAGTTGCAATGGCTTGTAAGAGCTCATCTGAAGATTTTGCTTTAGAAATGCCAAAACTCGAGCCAGAGCGGTTTGGTTTTACAAAACAAGGTAATCCAACGCGCTGGATTATTGCTTCAACATCAATATAATCGCCTTCGTTTAAATAATAAGAAATAGCCGTTTTGATGCCGTATGGTTTTAAAACGGCAAGTATATCGCGTTTGTTCATCGTTAACGCAGCCTGATAAAAACCGCAGGAAGTATGGGGCATTCCTATCAGTTCAAAGTAAGCCTGCAATAAGCCGTCTTCTCCCGGCGTTCCGTGAATTGCATTAAAAACTACATCAAAAACTATTTTTTTGCCATTGTAGTCAACTGAAAAGTCATTTTTATCAATAAAATATTCGGTGTTATCCTCATCAACATATACCCATCTATCCGGTAAGATGTGGATAGCATAAGGAATATATTTTGAGCGGTCAAGCGTATTGCACACTACTTTACCGCTAGCTAAAGATATTTTATATTCGCTGGAATATCCTCCCATTACAACAGCTACGTGTTTCATATTAAAACATTTAGATTTTGGCATTTTTGTAACTGCCCTGCCAAAAGATTTAAAACAAATTTAAAATAAAACCCAGAAACAAAAAATCTTTTCGATTTTATATCTTTGTATGAAATCTATATTACTATGAGATTATTAAATTTTTTAAGAAGCAAGTCTTTTTGGGGCTCTGTTATTTTAGCAGTTGTATTAGTTTTTGTTGCTGCTTTCGTTGCCTTAAAATGGTTAAAAACGACTACTAATCATGATCTGCACATTCAAGTGCCGAATCTGGATAAACTGGATACCGATCAGGCTTTGCAGAAGTTGGAAGAGAAAAAATTAAGAATGGTGGTTTTGGATACATTAGATTATGACAAATCGCTTCCTCCATTAACTATAATAGAGCAAGATCCTGCTGCGGGAATGGATGTAAAGGAAAATAGAAAAATATACGTAAAAATTAATGCTGCTGGTTTTGGTAAAGTTAGCATGCCGGATTTGGAACAGTTGACTTTTAGACAGGCTTTAGCAACGATCAGATCATTAGGGTTAAAAGAAGGTACAAAATCATATCGTACATTTATAGGAAAGGATGTGGTATTAGGCGTTTCTCAAAACGGAAAATCTTTAAAACAAGGAGATAAAGTATTGAAAGATTCAAGAATTGATTTTGTTTTAGGAGATGGAAAAGCAACCTTATCTGATGAAGAACGAGATGTGGCACCGGCTATTGATTAAAAAAAGATAAAATGCAAGAAAGCAATCAAGAACTATTTGAAGATTTTGAAGAAGAACTATACGAACATTACCGATTTGAAGCAGGAAAAGGACAGTCACCTTTGCGGGTAGACAAGTTTTTGATGAATTTAATAGAAAATGCTACTCGGAATAAAATTCAGCAAGCAGCAGCTAATGGAAACATTTATGTAAACGATGTTCCGGTTAAATCAAATCACAAAGTAAAATCGCAGGATGTTGTCCGTGTTTTGATGAAACAGCCTCCTTTTGAAAATATTATCATTCCCGAAAATATACCGTTAAATATTGTTTATGAAGACGATTATTTGTTGGTTGTAAATAAAACTCCGGGGTTGGTGGTACATCCGGGGCATGGAAATTATACTGGTACGCTTGTGAATGCTTTGGCGTATCATTTTGAAAGCCTCCCGCTAAATAGCAGTGAACGCCCGGGATTGGTTCACCGTATAGATAAAGATACAAGCGGACTTTTGGTCGTGGCAAAAACGGAGCATGCAATGACAGATTTACAGCGTCAGTTTGCAGAAAAGTCGACAGAAAGAGAATATATAGCATTGGTTTGGGGGAATGTAGAAGAGGAAGAAGGAACTATAGAAAGCTATATAGGACGGCATGCTAAAGACCGAATGCAGATGGCTGCATACGAAGATGAGAATAAAGGGAAGTGGGCAGTTACACATTACAAAGTATTGGAAAGATTTGGTTATGTAACATTAGTTTCATGCAGATTGGAAACAGGCAGAACACACCAAATTCGCGTCCATATGAAACATATTGGGCATACCCTTTTTAATGATGAGCGTTATGGTGGACATTTGATTCTAAAAGGTACAACTTTTACTAAATACAAACAATTTGTAGAAAATTGCTTTCAGATTTTACCTCGCCAAGCTTTACATGCCAGAACCTTAGGCTTTGAGCATCCAGTAACAAAAGAATACTTTCGGCTTGATTCTGAAATTCCTCAAGATATGCAAGAATGTATTGAGAAATGGAGAAACTATGCTCGTCATTCCAGCTTTGAATATGAATAAAATATTTGAATAGTTAATAGGAGAGATTTGATGCTTTGTTTCTTTTAGCTGAAAATTATGAAATTAAGGCTTTATAAAAACAAATAAAATTGTTTACTTTGGAAGTTTCAAAAACAAGAAATGCAAAATCAATTTAAAACACATGTTAAGAATAATTTCTCAGAGCTGTATTCGGGGAGATTGCTCTTGGCGGTTAGCGGAGGAATTGACAGTGTAGTGCTAATGCACATATGTGCAGCGGCAGAATTAGATTTTGCAGTAGCTCATTGCAATTTTCATTTAAGAGGGGAAGACAGCGATGGCGATCAACAATTTGTTGAGAATTTGTCAAAAGGGATGGAAAAGGAGTGTTTGGTAGCCGAATTCAATACGGAAGAATATTCCCAAAAACAAAAAGTATCCATACAGATTGCTGCCAGAGAACTGCGCTATAGATGGTTTGATTCGTTATTAGAAGAAAACCAATATGATTTTTTATTAACTGCGCATCATTTAGATGACTCTATGGAAACTTTCTTGATAAACCTTTCAAGAGGAACAGGATTAGAAGGACTGTTAGGAATACCCGAACAGAATGGAAAAATCAGACGTCCGTTACTCATTTTTTCGAGAAAAGAAATAGAAGAATACGCTCAGGAAAAAGGAATTTTATGGCGAGAAGATCGAACAAATAGTGAAACTAAATATTTGAGGAATAAAATTAGAAAAAATATTCTTCCTCTATTAAAAGATTTAAATAGCAATTTTGAACAATCGTTTGTCAATACAATTGCAAATTTAAAAGAAACATTTGTATTGAGTGAAGACGCAAGTAAGCTGCATTATGCAGAAGTAGTCACTCAAAAAAAAGATAGCTTGTGCTTTGATATAAAAAAAATTAAAAAACTGTCCTTGCCTAAAGCGTATCTTTATAAATGGCTTCAGCCTTATGGTTTTACGGCATGGAAGGATATTAAAAATCTATTAGATTCAGATTCGGGAAAAAAAATATATTCTGAGGACTATGTATTGTTAAAAAACCGTGATGAATTAATCTTGTATTCAGCTGTTTTAGAGAGAAAAGAAGATAAATACTATTTAGAGCAAAATCAGCCATTGCACTATCCTTTAAAAATAAGTGTTGAATCTTATTGTGATGCCGAATTAGCTTTGGATAAGTCTTTTATATTGGTAGATGAAGACTTAATAAAATTTCCGCTTACAGTTCGCAAGGTTAAAGAGGGAGATAGCTTTAAACCTTTTGGAATGACCGGAACAAAAAAGGTGAATAAATATTTTAAAGATGAAAAATTCAGCCAGTTTCAAAAAGAAAACACATGGTTATTATGTTCAGAAGACAAAATCATATGGATTATAGGAAACAGAATGGATGACCGATTTAAAATACAAGATACAACAACCAAAATTTTAAAAATTCAAACAACATTATGAAAAAAATAGCTTTTTTGCTACTGCTTTTAGTTTCGTTCGCATCAATTCAGGCTCAGGTTATGAATCCGGCGAAATGGCAGACTAAAATTGAAAAAAAATCAGACACAGAGTTTATTATTACTTGGGATGGAATCGTAGAGGACGATTGGCATATGTATTCGCAATATACAGCGGAAGGAGGACCACTTCCGACGGAGTTTGTATATAACAATATTGATGGAAACTATGAATTGATTGGTGATGCTAAAGAAAGTGAGACTAAAACAGTTTACAACGATATATTTGAAGTAGATGAAACATATTTTGTAGGACCAGTTAAGCTAGTCCAGGAAATAAAATTAATCAATCCTGATACGCCTAACATTCAGGTAGAAATGGAATATCAAGTTTGTAAAGATGTTTGTATTAGTCAGAGTAATCTGTTTGTTTATGATTTAAAGACACTGGTGTCTAAAGAAGTAAAAAACTTTGAGGAAGCATCTATAGACCAGGCAGAGACGAAAGATGTAGTAAAAAGTGAGAAATTGGCAGATGAAAATATAAAAATAGCACCTAAAACAGAAGACAGAAGTGTTTGGGGAATCTTTATATGGTCTTTCTTAGGCGGGTTTGCAGCGTTGTTAACTCCATGTGTTTTTCCAATGATTCCAATGACAGTAAGTTTCTTCACTAAGCAAAGTAAAACAAAGGCTAAAGGAATCAGAAACGCAATTACTTATGGTTTGTCCATCATCGTTATTTATGTAGTTTTAGGATTAATTGTTACTAAGATTTTCGGAGCAGATGCATTAAATGCACTATCAACAAATGTATGGTTTAATGTTATTTTCTTTGGAATATTAATTGTATTTGCAGCCTCTTTTTTAGGAGCTTTTGAAATTATGCTGCCTAATTCATGGGCTAATAAAGTAGATCGACAGGCAGACAGAGGTGGGCTGATAGGTATCTTTTTTATGGCGTTAGCATTAGCTATCGTTTCTTTTTCGTGTACAGGTCCTATTGTAGGGACCTTGTTGGTAGAAGCAGCTGCCAAAGGAGGAACCGCGCCTTTAATAGGTATGTTAGGGTTTTCGTTGGCGTTAGCATTACCTTTTATGCTGTTTGCTATGTTTCCTGGGTGGTTAAATTCTATGCCTCGTTCAGGAGGATGGATGAATACAGTTAAAGTTTCTTTAGGATTTTTAGAACTTGCATTAGCATTTAAATTCTTATCTAATGCTGATTTAGTATTGCAAAAACATTGGTTAGAGCGTGAAGTGTTTTTAGCTATTTGGATTGCGGTGTTTGGTGCTTGGGCAATTTATTTGTTTGGAAAAATTCAGTTACCGCATGATTCAAAGATTGAAAGAATTTCTGTTGGGCGATTATTTATGGCCTTGTTAGTATCTACTTTCACTATTTATATGATTCCGGGATTGTGGGGGGCGCCATTAAAATTAATTTCAGGCTTTCCGCCTCCAATGACTTATTCTGAAAGTCCTTATGGAGTAGGTGGTAAAGGAGGAAACGGATCAACTGCTGATTTTTCTTCATTGCCGGAAGGAGCTAAACTAGGAGCACATGACCTGATAGCTTTTACTGATTACCAACAGGGATTAGAATATGCAAAATCTGTAAATAAACCGATACTGCTTGATTTTACAGGATTTGCTTGTGTTAATTGCAGGAAAATGGAAGATTACGTTTGGTCAGACCCTTCGATATTGACAATGCTGAAAAACGACGTTGTATTGATTTCTTTATACGTTGATGATAAAAAAGAATTGCCTGAAAACGAACAGTATATTTCAGAAACAACAGGCAAGAAAATAAAAACTATCGGAAATAAATGGAGTGATTTTCAAATTGAAAAATATCACGCTAATGCACAGCCGTATTACGTGATTTTAGATGCAGAAGAAAACCGTTTAGCAGAACCGATAGGTTATACGCCAGATGCGGAGGAATATAAAATGTGGTTGGAAAGTGGATTAAAAAAGTAAGATAAACCGATAAAATAATTAAAATGAAAAAGACAATTATTGTATTAGCTTTTGCCTTGTTGGGTATTGGTGCTTATGCCCAAGTTCATACCCCGTCTACTAGTACAAAAGCAGAAGTTCATCAGGTAGTAGGTTTAACTGATGTAAAAGTTGATTATTCAAGACCAAATATGCGAGGACGTCAAGTATATGGAGATTTAGTGCCTTATGGACGCCTGTGGAGAACTGGAGCTAATATGAATACGGTAGTTACGTTTGGCAATGATGTAGAAATTGATGGGAAAAAACTAAAAAAAGGATCTTATTCGCTTTTTACAATCCCAAAAGTAGGAGAGTGGGAAGTAATTTTTTACTCAGATGTCAATAATTGGGGATTGCCAGCAAACTGGGATGACAGTAAAGTAGCACTTTCCACTAAAGTAGGAGTTTTAAATTCTAACCGAACAAATGAAACATTTACTATTGCTGTTAATAATGTTAATATTGATTATGCAGATTTAGAAATTATATGGGAAAAAACAATTGTACCTGTTCGTTTTAAAGTACCAACGGATCAATTGGCAATGGAAAGTATAGAAACTACTTTTGATGGTCCTGCAATTGTAGATTACTATGCAGCTGCGGAATATTATTACCTGACAGACAAAAATATGAAATCAGCTTTACAATGGATAAACCAAGCCATAGAAAAATCCGGCGATAAGGTTCCTTACTATTTTGTTAGATTAAAATCGCAAATTCAGGCAAAATCCGGCGATAAAACTGCAGCAGTAGAAACAGCTAAAAAGGCTTTAGAATTAGCAGAAAAAGCCAATAATCAGGATTATGTGAAAATTAATAAAGACGCCATAAAAGAGTGGTCCAAATAGTTTAAAAAAGATAGCTTCAGCTATCTTTTTTAGTTTTTAGTTATTTTCTATCTGTTGTTAAAACAGTATCTTTGCCCCTTAAACAACACAATTTAATATTATGCTGACAGAATTAAACGCTATTTCACCAATTGATGGACGCTATAGAAGTAAAACGAAATCTTTAGCCAGTTATTTTTCGGAAGAAGCTTTGATTAAATACAGGGTTTTGGTTGAGGTGGAATACTTTATTGCTCTCTGTGAATATGGAATTCCTCAGCTCAAAGATGTCCCAGCTTCTGTTTTTCCTGAATTACGTAAATTATATCAAGAATTTTCAACAGAAGATGCATTGTGGATTAAAGAAAAAGAGAAAATAACAAACCACGATGTTAAAGCAGTCGAATATTTTATTAAAAATGCTTTTGATAGTCTTAAGCTTGAAAAATATAAAGAGTTTATTCATTTTGGATTGACCTCCCAAGATATTAATAACACTTCTATTCCTTTGCAGACAAAGCATGCTTTTGAAGAGGTATACATGTCTGCTTTTATTGAATTGATAAACAAACTGAAAGAACTTAGTGTAGAGTGGAAAGACATACCGATGCTGGCACGTACACACGGACAACCAGCTTCACCTACGCGTTTAGGAAAAGAAATACATGTTTTTACAGAGCGTTTAGAAGAGCAGCTAAGACTATTGAATAATATACCTTTTGCAGCTAAATTTGGTGGTGCAACAGGTAATTTTAATGCACATCATGTTGCTTATCCCGCACATAACTGGAAACAGTTCGGAACTGATTTTGTAGAACTTACCTTGGGATTAAAACATTCTTTTCCGACTACTCAGGTAGAACACTATGATCATTTTGCTGCTTTCTTTGATGCGTTAAAGCGTATTAATACTATTTTGATTGATTTAAACAGAGATATATGGACGTATGTTTCAATGGATTATTTTAAACAAAAAATAAAACCAGGAGAAATTGGTTCGTCTGCAATGCCACATAAAGTAAATCCTATTGATTTTGAAAATTCAGAAGGCAATTTGGGAATAGCAAATGCTGTTTTTGAACATCTGGCAGCCAAACTTCCTATATCTCGTTTGCAGAGAGATTTGACGGATAGTACAGTTTTACGAAATATAGGAGTACCTTTAGGACATACATTAATTGCTTTTGAATCGACTTTAAAAGGATTGAATAAACTATTGTTAAACGAAAGTAAATTGACTCAAGATTTAGAAAATAATTGGGCAGTAGTGGCAGAAGCAGTCCAAACTATTTTGAGAAGAGAAGGATATCCAAATCCTTACGAAGCTTTAAAAGATTTAACAAGGACCAATACAACTATTAATAAAGAGTCTATTCATTCCTTTATTGAAACACTGAATATATCTGATACAATTAAAAATGAACTAAAACAAATTACTCCTCATAACTATTTGGGGATAGAAAGTTGGTAGTTACAAATCGATACTTTAGTTTTTTTTGATAGTTAAACTATTACTTAACTTAAGTAAAGTGTCTTTTGCTTTATAGATAATAGTTTTGTCTCCAATTTAAAAATGAGAATACGATAAAAATATTTGAACCTCCGGTATGGAGCTTCCATAATTGCCTACGATTTTATAGAGAAAAGCTGCTGATAGAAAAAGAAACTAGATATGAAACTTGTTTATATACAAAGTAGTACAGCCTATGTTTATGAAAAGGAGAATGAAATTCTAGATTTTGTATTTTTGGTAGGAAACTATATCACAGCCATTTCGTACAACCAAATATGTAGAGGATGGAATAAGGTAGATACTTTATGAGTCTAGTGAAAAATAATACAAGGTACTGTGTTTAGGTATTTATACTAAGAATTGTCTGTAGTTCAATTTTTTTTACCTGAAAGAAGGGGGAGTAGTAGTAGAAAAAGCTGATGAATCTACAGACGAGGTAAATATTTTGAGTTCCGTTGAAGTAAATAGCGTCTTATATTGGTATATCACCTATCTCTTTGAGTAGAATTAGAGCTAGAATTAAATGAAAAAGAGGTTATATAAATCTCTTTATTTTATGCCATTCGGCTAAGATCAAGGAGCGATTCCTTGATAAGAGCCATTCCGATAGAGGCTTTTTCAGCGATAACTTCAATCTTGCGATTAAAATGCTTAGTAGAAGCAGGATGGAGATCAATGTAATAAATTAAAGAGTTAGCTTTCGCAAAATTAATTAATGAAGCTGCAGGATAGACTTGTAAAGATGTACCGATAATTAGGACAATATCCGCCTCTTCGACATAGGAAATCGCGTGTTCTAATTCCGGAACCATTTCGCCAAACCATACAATATGAGGACGTAACGTATGTCCTTGTTCGTTTCGATCCAATACAGTTAAATCGTCCATCCAAGGATAAATTAAGCTTTCATTGATTTCGCTTCGAACTTTAAGCAATTCACCATGCAGGTGAATTACATCTTTACTTCCTGCACGTTCATGTAAATCATCTACATTTTGCGTGATTACCGTTGTTCTAAAATGCTGTTGAAGTTCAGCAATTGCATAGTGTGCCGCATTGGGATTGCAAGTTAAAAGCTGTCGGCGGCGATCGTTGTAAAACTTTAAAACTACTTCTTTGTTTTTTACCCAGCCTATCGGTGAGGCAACTTCCATAATGTCGTGTCCTTCCCATAAACCATCCGCATCTCTAAAAGTTTTAATTCCGCTCTCTGCACTTATACCCGCTCCTGAAAGTACTACTAAACGTTTTTCCATAATATTCTTACCTTTGCCCTTTTGTTTAAAACTAAAGATAATGAATATTTCAAACAAGCTATATCAAGATATTGGATACTTAGCTTATTTAGAAACTTTTTTAACCGAGAATAGAATAGAGCGTTTTAAAGAGATTTTAGAAAACAGAACCAAACACATTACGGTCGTAGCAGAGGATGTTTATCAATTACACAATACAAGTGCTGTAATGCGTAGTTGTGAAGTTTTTGGTGTCCAAAGTTTAAGTGTAATTGAACAAAAATTTGGTAAACGAATCGACAAGCAAATTGCTCTTGGAGCAGAAAAGTGGGTCGATATTCATCGTTATAATTCGGTACAAGGTTGTATAGACTCAATTAAGGCTCAAGGGTATAAAGTTGTTGCTACCACTCCGCATGGTAAAGCGCAGAACCTGGATAAGTTTGATTTATCGGCACCTGCAGCTATTTTTTTTGGGACGGAGAAAACCGGATTATCTCCTGAAATTATAGAACAAGCAGATGATTATATTACAATTCCTATGGTTGGCTTTACTGAGAGCTTAAACATATCGGTTTCTGCAGCAATTATCATTCAAAGCTTAACAACCAGATTAAGGGAGTCGGATATTAACTGGCAATTGTCAGAGCATGAGTTGTTAGCGAAGCAAATTGATTGGGCAAGAAAATCTATTAAAGACATTGATTTTATCACAGAGAGATATTTAGAAATTCAGCACAGTTAGAATTTAGAGTATACTGTGCTAAATTTTTATTCATATTTATTTTTGTTTTTTTCTCATTTTCATATTGATAAATTCTACAATCAACGAAAAGGTAATAGCAAAATAGAGATATCCTTTCGGCACGGCTCCGATTTCTTTTCCTGCTAAAACAGCATGAGATAAGTGCATACTTTCAGTAGTCAGCATAAAACCTATCAAGATAAGGAATGAAAGAGCTAATATTTGAATGGATGGGTTTTTATTGACGAAATTGCCTACTGGAACAGCAAAAATCATCATAATTCCAACGGAAACAACAACAGCAGCTATCATAATATATAGAGCTCCTTCAATGCCATTGGTCATTCCAACAGCGGTTAAAATACTGTCAATAGAAAAAATAATATCTATCATCAGTATTTGTAAAATTATATTTCCAAATGATTTTCCAACGGTTTTGGATATTTGGGTTGGTTGATCGATATCAGTATGGTGTTGAACATGGGATACTTTTTCGTGAATTTCTTTTGTAGATTTATAAATTAAGAAAATACCGCCTATTAGTAAAATTAATCCTTGTCCGTTGAGCTGAGCGCTAAACCATCCCCAATCAACCGAGAAAATTGTTTTTTTCATGGCAATTAGCCAGGTAACTCCAAACAGCAATGCAATTCGCATAAACATAGCTAAAAATAATCCCAGTTTAGTGGCTTTTTTTCGTTGATTTTCAGGGAGTTTTCCCGTAACTATCGAAATAAATATAATATTATCAATTCCGAGTACTACTTCTAAAAAAGTAAGGGTTAAAAAAGCGATAATCGCGTCTGCTGTAAAAAGTACATCCATAAACAAATTATTATTAGTCGGCTATTTTTCGCAAAGTTCCTCTTTGTTTTCTATCATCTCCTACAAGACCATACTCAAACAGGCAAGTATCTCCATCCGTTGATATAATACGCATATTAATGGCTTTTTGCTCAGCCATGTTTTTGGGATTTAGTTTTTGTAGTATAAATTCACAGTTGTTGACCCATCTTATACTGGCGGTATCTGTCTTACCTTCAAAAGTTTCAATTTCTATATTTTCGTTTCTTACAAAAGTAGAAACTTTGGTTTCTCCGTTAATTTCCGTTATAAATTCAAAGGTTCCTGTTCGGAAGTTGTCACAGTTTTTTTCTTGATTATAGCATGCACCAAAAAAAATAAACAGAGGTAAAAAGCTTAAAAGTTTTAATTTCATAGTTTTAATTTTGTTAGTTTCCAAATATTGATTTCATGATGTTGTTTAGCCCTCTAAAAATTAAAAACATAGCCAACAGACAAATTATACATCCTATACTTAAAACAATATAAAAAAAAGGGTGATTTTGATTTGTGAATGCATTATAAATAACTATTGGTCCTAAAAACAACAAAGGAACTGTACTAGCAAGATAAAAAACGCCTTTTTGTAATAATTTTCGATTAGTATGATTGTGCTCCATGATTATTTATTTTTACGGTAATTACTGATTGCTTTGCGTACATTCTTATATTGCTTTAAAAGCTCTTCAGCTTCTTCAAAGTTGATTTTTAATTCTTCTTGCAACATATTAATTCCTCTCTGGGCAAGTTTGTCATTTGTTATTTTCATATCCACCATGCGATTTCCCTTTACTCTTCCTAGCTGAATCATAGTAGAAGTGGAAATCATGTTTAGAACTAATTTTTGAGCTGTACCTGCTTTCATCCTTGAACTGCCCGTTATAAACTCCGGGCCAACAATTACCTCAATAGGATAGTCACAAACTTTTGTAATAGGACTATGTGCATTACTGGTAATACAAGCAGTTGGAATATGGTGTTGTCTGCATTCTTTCAAAGCATTAATTACGTAAGGTGTGATTCCTGATGCCGCAATTCCGATAACTATATCCCGATTGTTGATATTGTAGGTTTGCAAATCATACCATCCTTGCAGGATATTGTCTTCTGCATTTTCTACGGCTGTACGGATGGCTTTGTCTCCTCCTGCAATAATGCCGATCACTAAATCGGGAGAAACACCATAGGTTGGAGGGCATTCAGAAGCATCTAATATTCCCATTCTTCCCGAAGTTCCTGCTCCTATATAAAAGAGCCTGCCTCCATTTTTTAATTGAGTAATAATAACTTTAACAACAGCTTCTATTTGAGGAATTGCTTTTTTAATAGCCATTGGAACAAGCTGATCTTCTTGATTAATATTAGTTAATATGTCGCTTATAGACATATTTTCTAAACCGTCGTAATTAGATTCCTGCTCCGTTGTTTTAATAAAATTCACTTTTGTTTTTGTATGTATCCACTACAAAAATAGTCAAAATACTCCATTCTAAGTAGTTTAAATCACAAAACGAAATTAAAGTTTTATACTTCCCTTTAACAAAAAAGAACTACTTTTGTTACCTGAGCAGGCTGCCTTATCGCTGGTTGTTTAATCAGAGGAAAGTCCGGACACCACAGAGTAGCATAATGGGTAACGCCCATCCTTAACCTTAGTTAGGAGGACCAGTGCAACAGAAAGAATGTACAGATAATGCTGTAGTGAAATCAGGTAAACTCTATGCGGTGAAATGCCATGTATATTTAGCATTTGAGGGTTACTCGCCCGAAGCTTTAGGGGTAGGCAGATTGAACTGTTGAGTAATTAACAGTCTAGATAAATGATAAGGGTGTACGCTTTTGTGCATACAGAATCCGGCTTATAAGCCTGCTCTTATTTTAATTTTCTTTTTCAGATTCAAATTCAAAAAATGAAAATACAGATCCACCATAATTTCTTTCAAAGGAAAGATTCGGTAAATGATCTAATTTTGTGAATTTAGAATGCTCAACAATCAGCATTCCCTCTTCGTCAAGGAGATTATTGTTGAAGATATTTGATATAATTTGTTCAAATTGTTCTTGTGTAAAGTTATAAGGAGGATCAACAAAAATCAGATCATAGCTCGATTGATGTTTTTCAAGAAACTTAAAAACATCTGCTTTGTGCGAAATAATGTTGAGGTCAAAGTCTTTAGCTGTTTTTTTTATAAAATTAATACAGCCCTGATCAGTATCAACACTTACTATAGATTCTACTCCTCTCGAAGCAAGCTCGTAACTGATATTCCCTGTTCCGGCAAATAAATCTAAAGCGCTTAATCCGTTAAAGTTAAAGTGATGATTTAAAATATTAAATAAAGATTCTTTACCCATATCAGTTGTTGGTCTTACAGGTAAATTTTTAGGTGGATTAATTCTTCTACCTTTTAGTTTTCCAGAAATGATTCTCATGAATGGAGTAAAATATAATGTTGATTAATCGTTCGGCTGTGTAGTGTTGTATTCTCTAAATTAAAAGTGTTCTTGTCCACTAGGTCTAAATAATTGATAAAAGTGTATGCTTGTTCAAATAAAGCATCATTTTTTTCAATTTGTCCCAGCAAATAAAGTTTTATTTTTTCTCTGTCTAAATTAAGCTGTTCCAGTACAAACAAAATATAGTAGATAAAATCTTGTTCAGTAAGATATTCAAAAGAATTAAATAAAATAAGTTTTCCGCTGTTTACGACTATAATTTCGAAGTGTTTTTTTTGAACGTGTACAAAAACTACTGTTTCTGTATTTTTATTTGATTTTTGAAGTATATGGTTAACAAGTCCCGTATTGATGTTCTGATAAGTAAACGAGCCAAATTTGTCAATGAGATAGTTATTGATGTTTACATACGGTACATACACATTATTCATCTCAAATTGAGGCATTTCATCAAAAGCGAAAAAATCTGTCGAAAATACTTTAGTGTTATATTGTAAGTAGGCTCCTGCGTCTTCCTCGTTAAAATAAGCTTTCGGAACAAAAGTATTAAAAGAGTTGTCGTGTAAAACCAATGTTTCACTGTATTTTTCTACTAACTGGTTATGGTGTTGAAAAAATTTGTCTAACTGTTCTTCAAGGGGCGTGTTGTTAGAAAGTGTTTCAGAAGCAAAGCTACAGATTTTGTCAGATTCAATTTCTTTGATTATAAATGAAAATATCTCTGGAGAAACTTGTATTAATAGTCTATGTGTATGCTTTGTCATTCTTTAAATATAAAATCAGTATATATTGTAGGAGCAAATTTACACATTTTTGAAACACATTTTAAGCCAACCTCAAAAAGCTTAGTATCTTTGACATTTACAATCTGTAAAGCATAAAAAATAATTATGACCGGACAGCAATTTTACACATTATTGTGCCATAAATTTCCTTTTTATTTAACCTTGAAACAAGATGTTTTTTTACAAAAAATAGCCGATTTTGTTACTAATGATTTTCAAGATGAGCTGTTTGTATTAAAAGGTTATGCCGGAACGGGGAAAACGACGTTGTTATCTGTTGTAGTAAATGAACTGAAGCACATTAATAAATCATCGGTAATGCTTGCACCAACAGGTAGAGCTGCTAAAGTTATTAGTCTATATTCGGTACGTCAGGCGTTTACTATCCACAAGCATATTTATTATACAAAAGCAGGGAAAACAGAAAGTGGGATTCAATTTACATTGAGAAAAAATAAACATCGAAATACAATTTTTATTGTTGATGAAGCTTCTATGATTGGTGATGCCACTTCGTCAGACACCCATCTTTATCCAAACGGATCTTTACTGGATGATTTAATTTACTATGTTTATTCCGGTCATAACTGTAAACTCATTTTTATGGGAGATACAGCTCAACTGCCTCCTGTTAATATGCTGTTGAGCCCTGCATTGGATACTGATCGGTTGGGATTGCAATATCAGATGGGAATTCACCAAATTGAGCTGGACGAAGTAATGCGTCAGGAAGAAGGGTCGGGTGTGTTGCACAATGCAACTTTACTTCGCTCTTTGTTAAAATCTTATTTTGCAGATACTTTTCAGTTCGAAATGAACGGATTTAAAGATATTGTTCGCTTACAAGAAGGTTATGATATTCAGGATGCTATTTTTTCTGCTTATTCTAACAGCGGACCGGAAGAAACTGCTTTTATTGTTCGATCTAACAAAAGGGCGAATGCTTACAATCAACAAATTAGATTGAGGATTTTAGACAAAGAAAACGAAATATCTGCAGGAGACTTACTGATGGTTGTCAAAAATAATTATTACTGGCTGAAAAGCGAGGCAGATTCTACCAATTTTATTGCCAACGGAGACATTATTGAAATTTTGGAAATTTATAAAATCATTGAATTATACAACTTTAGATATGCTTCGGTTCGCATAAGAATGATCGATTATCCTGATATGGCTTCTTTTGACACTATTGTTCTTTTAGATACCTTGACCAGCGAAAGTCCTGCGCTTACGTATGAGCAAACCAATAAACTGTATCAGGAAATTATGTTGGATTATGAAGATGAAATAACCAATTATAAAAAGGTTCAAAAAGTAAAACAGAACGAATACTTTAATGCTCTTCAAGTAAAGTTTTCTTACGCTATTACGTGTCACAAATCACAAGGCGGACAATGGGAAACTGTTTTTGTAGAACAACCTTATTTGCCTGAAGGAATTGATGTGGACTATATTCGATGGCTTTACACCGCGATGACCCGTGCCAAAAACAAGTTGTATTTAATAGGTTTTAAAGATGATTTTTTTGAAAATTGATAGACGAATTTTGGATCATGATGTATCCAATTATAAAAAAGTGTCTACAACAGTCTGTCGTCTTTTTATTATCTTTGAGGTGAAATAAACGAATATAAATGAAAGTCATTGCTGTTATTCCGGCGCGATATGCGTCTACTCGTTTTCCCGCTAAATTGATGCAGGATTTAGGCGGAAAAACTATTATCAGAAGAACGTATGAAGCAACTGTTGCAACAGGTTTGTTTGATGATGTATTTGTTGTAACTGACTCCTCTTTGATTTTTGATGAAATAGCAAATAATGGAGGAAAAGTCGTGCGGAGCCTCAAGGAACATGAAAGTGGCAGTGACCGGATCGCAGAAGCAGTACAGAATATTGAAGCTGATATTGTGATAAATGTACAGGGAGACGAGCCTTTTGTCAATGAAGAAAACCTTAAGAAACTAATTGCTATATTTAAAGAGGATTATTCTGAAAAAGTGGATTTAGCTTCATTAATGACTCCAATTGACGATTGGGAGGCAATAGAAAATCCTAATAATGTAAAAGTGGTTGTGGATCATGCTAATATGGCTTTGTATTTTTCGCGTTCTGTGATTCCGTATCCAAGAGATAAGGAAGTACAAGTGCAATATTATCAGCATATTGGGATTTATGCGTTTAGAAAGTCTGCTTTGTTGGAATTCACTAAATTGCCCCTTAAGTTTTTAGAATCTTCAGAAAAGCTAGAGCAGCTGCGGTATCTGGAATATGGGAAACGAATAAAAATGGCAGTTACTGATCATACAGGTATCGGAATAGATACTCCTGAAGATTTAGATAAAGCGAGAAAGCTACTGGAAGAGAATCAGTTGTTAAAGTGATTTGTTTTTTTCTTCGAGCTCAAGTTTTAGATTTGCTCTTCGGTTTCCGTTATACTTTTCTCTTGTACGGGAATATATATCTGCGTTTTCCATTCAGCCGGATATTTATTTTGTAGAACCGATGTATCCAATTGCATGATGGTAGGATAACCGGAAATAAGATTGATATTGCTTTTTCTCTCTATCGCTCTTTGTGATTCTGTCATAGCAATTCCTAAGTGTGTGTAATTGCCTTTTAAAATAGTTTTAAAATATAAAAGGTTTGTTGTGACTATATTTCCTGTTTTATAAATTTCATCTTCATTCAAAAAAATGGTTTCAGTAATAGGTAAGGCAAATAAACAATTAATGGAATTGCTTATTTTTTGATCATTTAATACAATTATGGGATTGCCGTTTATAGTTAACTTATTCTGAAGACAAAAGTTTTTTAGGTTATTTATTTCTTCCAAAATATCTTTATTTAAATTTTGGATAGAACTGTTTTTTTGAAAATAAATATAATGCGTGTCGTCTAAAGTGTGTACTTCTTGCGTTTCAATGTCAAATTCCTTGTATTGTTTCATAAAGAAAACAACAAGTGCATTGAGGTTTTTTTCAATTTCTTTAGAAACTATCTGATTTGGAGTTCCTTTGAAGAAGGTAATGATTTTAGTTTTTAAATCTAAAGTGCCTTGAAAGCGGAATTCAATATCTGTTTTATTTTTATTAGGCTTAAGTTTCCAAAAAATATTTGATATGATTTGATCGTGCAAAATATCCTGAGATAAACTGTCGTAAGGGTGACTATATTCTTTCTTAATTTTGAAAACTCCTATGTTATCTAACTCAATATTGTAAATATTATTTTGAGTAAGACTGCTTGCAGTCCAATCTGACCAGTTATCCAAATCTTGAAGATATTCAAAAACAGTCTGCTGTGGAGCATCAATTGTGATTTTTTTATGCACGTTAAAATTACCGCTTTGTGTCAAAATAAAAACGGCAAGAGAAATAATGCCTAAAAGTAGAAGTAACAAAAAATATTTGACGATCTTCATGAATAGAAACGAACTGATAAATTACTTTAGAAATTTCTTAATGATAAATAAAGATCCGATAAAAGCTATAAAGGCTATAAGTATAAAAAATCTATTTTTATAGTGTAGCCGATGGAGATTTATATCCTTTCTATACATTATGGCAATAACAATAGTAAAGATAACAACAAAAAATATAGCAAATTGTATTTGTCCGCTGGTAAACATAACTTTCTTTTTAGCAAAAGTAGTGAAAAGTCAATGAATTATGAACATAAAAAAAGCGACAGAATTTTCTGTCGCTTTTTTTATGTTTTAAATAAATAATTCTGTTACTTTTTTTCTACTTTTTCAGTCCAGCCAAAAATATCTTCAACTGTTTTTTGTTGAATACCTTGTAAGGAGTTTTTCAATTGGACAGCAAAAGAATTTTCGTCAGCAATTTCAGGGAGAGAATAGAATTTTTCCTGATAGGCAAAACCTTCTATTTGTCCGATAGTAACGGCAGTTCCTGCGCCAAATATTTCTTTTAATTCTCCCTTTGCATGAGCATCCAGTAGCTCCTGAACAACTATAGTTCTAACATCAATGTCTATTCCTTTGCTTTTTGCAATATCCAATAAGCTTTTTCTTGTCACACCATCCAAAATACGTTCGCTGGTAGGAGCTGTAATTAACGTATCTCCGATTCTGAAGAAAACATTCATTGTACCTGCTTCTTCAAGTTTGGTATGTGTAGCATCATCAGTCCATATAACTTGTTGGTATCCTTTTTGTTGAGCTAGTTTCGTTGGGTAAAATTGCCCGGCATAATTTCCAGAACATTTAGTATAACCAACTCCGCCATTTGCAGCACGGCTATAGTGTTCAGCAATTTGAACTTTTACTTTTCCTGAATAATAGGTGCGAGCAGGAGAACAAATGATGCAGAACATAAATTCAGAAGAAGGACCTGCAACTACACCTGGATGTGTACCAATCATAAAAGGACGTAGATATAAAGCGTTTCCTTGTCCTGGTTTTACCCATTCTCTATCTAAATTTAATAAAGTTTTTAAACCATCTACAAAACGGGTTTCGTCAATTTGAGGCATTTCCATGCGTTCAGCAGATTTGTTAAAACGCTTCCAATTCTCTCTGGGACGGAATAACCAAACATCGTCATTGCTGTCTTTGTAAGCTTTCATTCCTTCAAATATAGCTTGCCCATAGTGAAATACGTTGATAGATGGTTCAAAAGACATTGGTCCGTAAGGTTTGATTTGAACATCTCCCCATTGACCGTCTTTGTAATGGCAAACCAACATATGATCTGAAAAAGTTGTTCCAAATTTTAAATTTTCAAAATCAATAGAATCAATTCTTGATTTTGCTATTTTTTCAATGGAAATATTTGTATTTTCTGCTAAACTCATTATAATAATATTTTTTATTGATAGTTATGTTTGTACTGAGTAAGTGCTATTTATTGAAAAACAGACAGACGATGCAAATTTAGCAAAAAAAGTAATGTATTTTAAAATCTTGTTGAAGAATATATAAACTAAGTCGATAATTATTGTTTAATCAAAAAATATTGTTCAAATTATTCGAATTTATAAAGATTAAGACTGTTTTAGTTGAATTTGATTGTTTTTTTAAATTAACTTTGTTTGAAATTCAAATCAAATAAATCATGAAAAGAGTGGCTGTAGCTTTTATTTTTTTGGTACTTGGTATGGTAAGCTGTAAACAAAACACAGAAATTGCAGAGTCTGAAGGAGAGTATGAAATTTTTGGAGCGGAAATTGAACAAGATAAAGTAACTTTTTCGCAAGAAGAGATGTTGCATCAATATCAAAACTTAAAAGAAGGTGATACTTTAAATGTTAAATTTTTAGCAGATATAAATGAAGTGTGTCAGAAAAAGGGTTGTTGGATGAATGTAGATTTAGGGGAAGGGCATAAAAGTTTTGTGCGTTTTACTGATTATGGCTTTTTTGCACCTAAAAATGCTGCAGGACATAAAGTTATAGTGGACGGAAAAGCTTTTTTGTCAGTAGTTTCCGTTGATGAATTAAAGCATTATGCCAAAGATGCCGGTAAAAGTGAAGAAGAAATAGCCCAAATATCCGAACCTAAAATTTCATATGCATTTATGGCAGATGGAATTGCAATTGAAAAAATGACTCAAACGGATGAGATCGAATAAACATCAGAAAATTTTATTGCTGCTGTTTTTAGTACTGAGCATATTTTTGTCAGGATGTAAAGAGAAGAAAGATGAACAGCAAGATTCTAATTCGCCTCCATTTGATATGTATGAACTCTCACCTATGGCAATGCTGATGGAACAGATGTATGTTGATAATATGCGAATTAAATCTAAACTTTTGACAGGAGAAACAGATTTTGGAGAATTTCCTGTAATTCACGAAAGTATTTTTAGCTCTCAATTAACTGACCCATCTGATAAGGATGAGTTTTTTGAGTGGCAGGCTCGTTATTTTATTGAAGTTGAAAAAGCTTTTTATCAAAGTAAAGAAACAGATAAAAAATCGCAATTTAACGCTATTGTTAATTCATGTTTAGAATGTCATAAAAGTAAATGCGGAGGACCTATCCCTCGTATTAAAAAATTGTTTATACCTTAAAAAGTGAAGAGAAAATTAATTACTACTTCTGATGGCTCGTCAACAATACAAATTGAAGAATGGGGAGAAACTTATCACTCTATACATGGAGCTGTTCGAGAAGCTGAACATGTATATATTAAAAATGGGTTAGAAAGGTTGGCAAACAATAATGTCAAAATTCTGGAAATGGGATTTGGAACGGGATTAAATGCTTTTTTAACTGCTTTGAAAGCAAAAAAGGATCAAAAAAAGATAGAATATCACACAGTAGAAGGATTTCCTTTGTCTACTGAAGAAACCGAAAAGTTAAATTATATTGATTTAGTAAAAACAAAAGAAGGACAACAAATTTTTGAAGCACTTCATACTTCACCTTGGAATAAAAAAACTAGGCTTACTCAAGAATTTACGCTGAATAAGATTCATGGTCTGTTTGAAGAAGTTAATCTGGCAAATGATCATTTTGATTTGATATATTTTGATGTGTTTGGCTATCCCTATCAGCCTCAATTATGGTCTGTTGAAATTTTTAAAAAAATGTATGCAGCTTTAAAGCAAGGAGGAATATTAACAACATATGCTTGTAGAAGTCCGATAAAAAAAGCAATGCAGAATGCAGGCTTATTGATTGAAGTTTGCCCTGGACCTCCAGGGAAAAGGGAGATGATAATTGCCCGTAAATAGTATAAACGATATTTGAAAATATTTATTGTATTTTTTAAATGAAAAAGAGTGAAAATATGAATATACTATTAAAAAAAATATAAAATTCGATTGTATGTTTTTTTTGATCTAAAAAAGAGTATATATTTACCTAGTGATAATAATTAAAAATTAGTAAATATGAAAACCAGACTAATGTTTGATTACGCAAAAACGATTTTAGAAAATGTAAGCTTTGATCCTAAATTGTTTTACAAAGAATTAGAAAAAGCAATTCATCAGATGTTACCTTACGACTTAGATCGACTTTTTAAATGGGTTAATGGTTTTGTACAGGAAAAACCAGAATTGTATGAATCTTTAAACTTAATAGATCAATAAAACAGATAGCCATTTTGAAACTTCAAAATGGCTTTTTTATATGAAACCTCCTTAATAATTAATATCTTTGATAAAATTTATAAGATGTATTTGTATATCAAAAATATGGTATGCACCAGGTGCAAAATGGCTGTTGAAGACATTATACATTCTTTGGGGTATAAACTTGAAAAAGTAGAGTTGGGAGAGGTAGAGATAGGTGAAGAACTAACATCTAAACAGGTGGAAGAGCTTAATAAAAAACTACAGACTCTGGGCTTTGAGATTTTGGATAATAGAAAAAGTCAGATAGTAACTAAAATTAAGAGTATTTTAATTGATCTTGTCCAAAATAGAGATGCTTGTTTAGATGTTCCGTTGTCAATATTTATAACCGATAACATAAATCAGGATTACAATACTCTTAGTCAGTTGTTTTCTCAATTGGAGTCCCTCACTATTGAACAATACTTTATTTTATTAAAGATAGAAAAAGTCAAAGAATTATTAGTTTATGATGAATTGAATCTGAAGGAGATTGCTTATCGTTTGAATTATAGCAGTGTAGCTCATTTAAGCAAACAATTTAAAAAAACAACAGGTCTAACCCCTACTTATTTTAAAGCAACAGGGAGCCAACGAAGAAAGTTGATTGATAAATTATAAAAGTAATAAGATTTACCAAAAACTAATAGTGCTTTATAGTCTTAATGAGGGTTGACAAATAGAGCTACAACAATTACCAATCAGGACTAAATATTAACCAAGATAACTATATTACTTTTTAGTTTTAGAGATTACTCTTATTAAAATATACTTGATAGAAGAATGATCTGTCGGAGGGTTGGGAATTTCTTCACGTTTGACTTCTAATTTATATTCGAAACCTTCTTCGTATTCAAAATTTTCAATATTCTGATACATTAACTGCCATTCGTCGTCGTCATTTTCTTTAACCAATAAACACTTTCCTTTAGCTACGCCGATACAATCTTCTAGATGATCTGCAATAATCAACGTTAAAATATCTTCCAATTCACCAATTTTTTGAATTGAATTATCTTCAATTAATTGCTCTTCTGTCGTGATTAGATTATCGTGATTAGTTTTATCAGATTTACATGAAATTAAATAGGTAATTGATAGTAATATAGTTGTAATGATATGTTTTTTCATTGTCTTATAAATATTATTAGTAAATTAAAAAAAACAATACTTTAAGCTAAATAATAATTACCTTATATGAACACTCCTTTTCGACTTCAAAAGGAGTGTTCACAATAAAATCACAAGTGAATAACTTCTCCGTATGCATCAGCTACTGCTTCCATTACAGCTTCGCTCATAGTTGGGTGTGGATGTACAGCTTTTAAAATTTCATATCCTGTAGTTTCTAGTTTTCGAGCTACTACCGCTTCTGCAATCATATCCGTAACTCCGGCGCCAATCATATGGCATCCAAGCCATTCACCATATTTAGCATCAAAAATAACTTTTACAAAGCCGTCAGGGGTTCCTGCAGCTTTTGCTTTTCCAGAAGCAGAGAACGGAAATTTTCCTATTTTAATATCATATCCGACTTCTTTGGCTTTTTTCTCGGTCATTCCTACTGAAGCTATTTCAGGAGTAGCATAGGTACACCCTGGAATATTGCCATAGTCTAAAGGCTCTACATGATGCCCAGCTATTTTTTCCACACATAAAATTCCTTCAGCAGAAGCAACGTGAGCTAAAGCCTGTCCCGGTACAACATCACCAATAGCGTAATACCCAGGTATATTAGTTTGATAGAACTCATTGACTAAAATTTTATCTTTGTCAGTTGCAATACCTGTTTCTTCTAAGCCTATATTTTCAATATTAGTTTTGATTCCCACTGCTGATAAAACAACATCAGCTTCCAGTACCTCTTCGCCTTTTGCCGTTTTTACAGTTGCTTTCACACCTTCACCGCTGGTATCAACTTTCTCGACAGATGCATTTGTCATAATTTTTATTCCTGCTTTTTTCAAAGAGCGCTCAAATTGTTTGGAAACATCTTCGTCTTCTACGGGAACAATATTTGGCATAAATTCAACAATGGTCACCTCGGTTCCCATCGAGTTATAAAAATAAGCAAACTCTACCCCGATAGCTCCCGATCCTACTACAATCATTTTTTTAGGTTGTTGGGGTAAAGTCATAGCTTGACGATATCCGATAACTTTATTACCGTCTTGAGGAAGATTTGGAAGTTCTCTTGAACGGGCACCTGTAGCAATGATAATATGATCAGCAGAAATTTCAGACACTTTTCCGTCTTTATCGGTAACTTGTACTTTTTTGCCAGGTTTTACTTTTCCAAAACCATCAATAACTTCGATCTTGTTTTTTTTCATCAAGAATTGAACTCCTTTGCTCATTCCTTCAGCAACATTTCTGGAACGGGAAATAACAGCATCAAAATCTTTATCTACATCACCATTAAGGGTTAGACCATAATCAGAAGCATGTTTTAAATATTCAAATACTTGAGCCGATTTTAAAAGTGCTTTGGTAGGAATACATCCCCAATTTAAACAGATTCCTCCTAAATTTTCTTTTTCAACAATTGCTACTTTAAAACCTAATTGTGATGCTCTAATTGCTGTTACGTACCCTCCCGGACCGCTTCCTAAAACAATAATATCGAATTTCATAAATGTATATTTCTATATTTAAGGTACGAAAATAATCATTTTATTTTCGTTATTAAAATTTTACTCTTTAAAGTTTGCCTCAAAAAGATCAAACCTTGACTTTGTGATTATGCTCCTTCAGCAATTTTAAATTGTGCTTCGTAAAGATTCTTATAATATCCGGTTTCTATTTCCAATAATTGTTTATGAGAGCCTTTTTCAACTACCTGTCCCTTATCCATAACTATAATTTCATCAGCGTTAATAATGGTTGCCAAACGATGTGCAATGATAATGGAAGTTCTGTCTTTCGTTAGATAATCGGTTGCTTTTTGTATTAATTCTTCCGAGTGTGTATCGACTGAAGAAGTAGCTTCATCCAATATTAAAATGCTTGGATTGCTGACATATGCTCGTAAAAAAGCAATTAGCTGTCGCTGTCCGGATGATAATGTAACTCCCCGTTCTTTAACGTTGTAATTATACCCTTCGGGTAAACTTTTTATAAAGTCATGTATTCCTATTTTTTTAGCGGCTGCTATTACCTGCTCTTTGGAAATATCAGGATTGTGTAGGGTAATGTTGTTGTAGATAGTATCGCTAAATAAAAAAACGTCCTGTAACACAACTGCTATCTGCTTTCGAAGTGATGATAAGGTAAAATGGTCAATGTTGATATTGTCTATTTTTATTTCACCACTGTCAATTTCGTAAAAGCGATTTAACAAGTTAATGATGGTTGATTTTCCGGCTCCAGAGGAACCTACAATCGCAATTGTTTTCCCAGCTTCAATTTGGAGATTGATTCCTTTTAATACTTCAATATCTTTGATATAGCTAAAGCGGACATCTTTAAATTCAATATTTCCTCTAAATTGAAAAGCTTCCAGCGTGCCTCTCTCATCCATATTTTCTTCTGTTTCCAATACTGTAAAAACGCGTTCTGCCGCGATGATTCCCATCTGCATTACATTAAACTTATCAGCAATCTGGCGCAAGGGGTTAAACAAAATGCTGATAAGCATTGTGTAAGCAAACAAATCTCCAAAAGAAGTTAAATTATCCCCCTCAACGATAGACATGCCTCCGTACCAAATTACAAAACCTAAGGTTAGCGATGAAATAATATCTGCAATAGGGAAGAATATCGAGTTATAAAGAATATTTTTAAGCCAGGCTTTATTGTGTTTTTCGTTTATTTCTTTAAATTTTTCATATTCAATATCTTCTCGTGTAAAAAGCTGAACGATTTTCATACCTGTAATGCGTTCTTGTACAAACGTATTGAGATTGGCAATCTGGGTGCGAACTTCCTGAAAAGCTGATTTCATTTTGAGTTGAAAAATACGGGTAGCGTAAACTAAAACGGGCATTCCTATAATAACGATACAGCTCAATTTCCAATTCATGTAAAACATAATTCCCAACACCACCAACATTTTTAGCAGATCGCTTACAATCATAAATAACCCTTGACTAAATATACTGGCAATAGATTCAATATCGGAAACTGCTCTTGTTACTAATTTACCAACAGGTTCATTGTCAAAATAGCGCATTCTAAAACTTAAAATTTTATTGAATAGATTCTGGCGCATGTCTTTTACAATATCTTGTCCTAGCCAGCTAGCCCAATAAGTAAAAAAGAATTGAGATACAACTTCAAAAATAAGCACGAGCCCCATTAATCCCACATAGATTAATAAACCATATTTATCCTGATGCTGGACGTAGCTGTCTACGGTTTGCTTGAGCATATAAGGACGCAATGCGGCAAATGCTGAAAGAGAAATAGCAAAGACAATAACCCAGTTAAACCTTTTTTGATAAGGTTTGGCATATTGCAATACTTTTTGGAGTGATATAGACTTTATACGTTTCATAAATAAGGGTACTCTATTTTTGTTAAAAATAAGCCTTTTCCCGGAACGGAAAAACCAGCCTGACTGCGATCTTTACTTTCTATAATTTTCTGAAAATCTGAAATAGTAATTTTTTCTAAGCCAACGTTAATTAATGTTCCCACAATGGCTCTAACCATATTGCGCAAAAAGCGATTGGCAGAAATAGTAAATACTAGTTGATTTTGACTGGGCAATGTTGTCCATTCCGCTTTAAAAACGGTGCAGTTAAATGTAAAAACATCAGTATGCTTTTTAGAAAAACATTCAAAATTTTCATATCCCAGCAAGATTTTTGCGGCCTCATTCATCAGTTCTATATTTAATGGACGAAAGTGATAATAGCTCAGCGTGTTACAAAAAGCATCTTTAAAAAAGTGAATGTGATATTCATAAGTTCTGGATATAGCGTCAAAACGAGCATGTGCATCTTTTGCAACGGGATGAATATGATAGATGACGATATCTGCAGGTAAAAAAGAGTTCAGTTTTTGGATGAGCACAGCATTGTCAAAAGAAATATTACTATCAAAATGAGCAAACATTTGTTTGGCATGTACTCCTGTGTCAGTTCTGCCGGCACCTACCAACTCAATAGGCGTTTTAAGCAATGTAGAGATTGCTTGTGTTAGCGTTTCCTGCACTGTTTTAGCATTGGGTTGTGTTTGCCAGCCGTGATATTGTGAACCGTTGTAAGCAAATTCCAAAAAATATCTCAAAATGAAGTGTTTTATAAAGTACAAATATACTCCATTTTTATAAGTCCTCTTGTTTCAGACTTTATAAAAATCTATGCGAAAAGACAGAAACTATCAACAGTTAAATCAACAAAAATCTCTACTTTTACCTTTTGGCAAATTAAATCAAAAGATGAAAAAAATATTTTTAGCCATTGTATGGTGTTTTGTAATTGCTGTACAAGCCCAGGATTTTAATCAGTATTTTGAGCATAAGACATTGAGGTTAGATTATGTTTTTGGAGGAAATAATCAAGAGCAGTTTATCTTATTGGACGAATTGTCTTCTTATCCTTTATGGGCGGGGCGTACACATCATTTAAACCAAAATGTTTTACGTGGAAATGGACAAGTACGGGTTTTTGATAAAATTACAGATAAGTTGATTTATACCACCAGCTTTAGTACTTTATTTCAAGAATGGCTTTCTACAGATGAAGCGGTTAAAGGGAATAAAAGTTTTGAAAATGTTTTTTTAGTTCCGTTTCCAAAAGATAAAGTAAAAATAGAACTCGTTTTATTTGATAGAGACGGAAAAGAAAAAAACAAAGTAGTACACGAGATTAATCCAAAAGATATATTAATTCATCGGAAAGGAATAAAAGATATCACAGACTACGAATATGTACAGCAAGCAACTGATCATACAAAAGCAATAAATGTGGTATTTGTTGCCGAAGGTTTTACAAAAAGCGAAATGGATAAGTTTATGGATGCAGTAAAAATATCAATTGAACAAATTTTGCAGCATAAACCATTTGACAGATATGCGAATAACTTTAATTTTATTGCTGTAAAAAGTGAATCATCAGATTCAGGTGTCAGTGTGCCTCGAACCGGCGATTGGAGAAAAACAGCTGTAGAATCTAATTTTGATACTTTTTATTCAGAACGATATTTAACGACGAACCGAATAAAAAAATTACACGATATTTTAGCTGGGATCCCATATGAACACATTATTATTTTAGCTAATACAGATGTGTATGGCGGTGGTGGCATCTACAACTCCTATACATTAACCACAACAGGACATAAAGATTTTAAGCCCGTTGTAGTACACGAATTTGGTCATAGCTTTGCAGGATTGGCAGATGAATACTTTTACTCAAATGATGTGCTAAGTGATTTTATTTCTATCCGATCCGAACCTTGGGAAAAAAACATTACCACTTTAGTAGATTTTGACAGCAAATGGAAAAACAGGTTAAAAAAGGATACACCTGTGCCAACTCCCGAAAAAGATGCAGATAAATATAAAATAGGAGTATATGAGGGACTAAAGGGAGAAAAAATATATAAGGCAACTTTAGATTGCAGAATGAAAACTAATCAATATCCAGAGTTTTGTCCCGTTTGCCAAAATGCAATAGAAGATTTAATACTGTTTTATACAGAATAGTTGTTGTTTTAAAACTTAAAAATGAAGAAAATATTATTGTTGTCTGATACGCATGGCTGTATAGATGAATCTATTCTAAAATACGTGAGACAAGCTGATGAGGTTTGGCATGCCGGAGATATAGGAGATGTAATTGTAACGGATACGATTAAAAAATTAAAGCCGATAAAAGCAGTTTACGGAAATATAGATGATAATAAAGTGCGGTTAGATTTTCCCGAAGAACTGTTTTTTGATTGTGAAGGAATGAAAGTTTACATGATACACATTGGAGGATATCCTGGAAAATACAAAGCCCATGTAAAAAAACAAATTGTTGAAAAAAAGCCGGATATTTATATTTGTGGACATTCCCATATTCTAAAAGTGCAATATGATCAAATAAATAGGGTGTTACATTTAAATCCGGGAGCTGCCGGTATTTCCGGATTTCATCATGTGCGAACCATGTTAAGATTTGAGATTGACAAAGGAAAAATAAGTAATCTTGAAATTATAGAGTGGTCAAAAAGTAAAAAAACCGAACTTTAAAGTTCGGCTTTTTAACGCACTAATAAACTAAGATGTTAGGTTTATCGCAATCGATCTACAGATTTCACAAGATCTTCATCCTTTTTGATGGCTCTGTTTGCTAATACAAGAAACAGGATAGAAACAATCGGGAGGAACATCCCAATACCTTTCTCAGAAATCAACTCCGTGACTTCTCCAGATAAATTTAGAGAGCGGTAAACGAATAATCCTATTAGTATAAAGTTTAATATTATATTCAATCGGTTCAATACAAATTGTCGTTGTCTGTTTTTGTACCCCAATACAGTAATTACACTCAAAGCAGTAGATAGCCCGAAGAGAATTGTATAGAAGGGAACCGCCATAAAATAAAAGCTATTACCTTCTCCATCTTTCCATAAAGGAAAGACAAAGGGTAAAATTCCCATAGCTACAAATACTAAAAACAAATAAATCGACTGGATTCTTTGTAACATAACGATACAGCTGTATTTTGATTTCGATCACAAAAATAATGTTTCTTTTTTGGAAAAACCTATTGTTTATTAAAATTAATTCGTAATATTGCACAAGTTCTGCCGTAAGTTCTTCATAATACGGCAATTCTATTTTTTAAATTTTTCCAATCTTAAATTTAAATTACAAAACTCAATATTTCATATAATCTATAAACATTTTTATGTTTGATATTTCTGAATTAAAAAAAATGAAGGTAACAGACCTTCAGGAAATTGCTAAGAAAGCCAAAATAGCTAAGATAGCATCCTTGAAAAAAGATGAATTGATTTATAAAATTTTGGACTACCAAGCAATTAACCCGCATGCCGTAAAAACTGCTGAAAATGAACATGCTAAAGAGGTTGCTACATCTGTGGAGCAACAAAAAAATGTGAAAACAGAAGAAAAATCTTTAGAAGAAAAAAACTCAGTAGGAAAAGAGAAAATAAAAAGACCAAGAACAACAAAATCGCAAATTGAAGCTAAAAAAGCAGATAATTTAAGGTTTGAAAATAAGACTGTTTTAGAAAAAGAAAGCTTAACTTCTTCTTCTGAACCTGATACAAAAGAAGTTGTTGTTGATAGAAAAGTGGTCTCTTCCGATCAAAAAAAATTCAGTAAAGACAATAAAAAAGAAGTCTTTGCAAAAAGAAACCATACAAAGGAAAACAACAATTTTCCAAAGGAAGCGAAAGAACAGCAATCAGCAAAAAGCAAAGAAGCTGAAAGTACAGATTCTGATCGCGAGATTGCGGCAGTTGAACAAAATAACAATAAAGATAAAGCCCCTGTTCAAACAGATTCTGAAAACAAAAAAAATCACAATAATAATCAGAATGGAAAAAATGGTAAAAAAAATACCTACAGAGAGCCTGATTATGAATTTGACGGAATTATTGAAAGTGAGGGGGTTTTAGAAATGATGCCGGACGGATATGGGTTTTTGCGCTCAGCAGATTACAATTATTTGTCTTCTCCGGATGATATTTATTTGTCACAATCACAAATCAGATTATTTGGATTAAAAACAGGAGATACCGTAAAAGGAGTTGTCCGACCTCCAAAAGAAGGAGAAAAATTTTTTCCGCTTGTTCGTGTTCTTAAAATTAACGGTCATGACCCGCAAACGGTCAGAGACAGAGTTTCTTTTGAACACCTGACACCTATATTTCCAAAAGAAAAATTTAAGCTGGACGAAAGGCGCAGTACAGTTTCTACTCGTATTATGGATATGTTCGCACCGATTGGAAAAGGACAGAGAGGGATGATCGTAGCTCAGCCAAAAACTGGAAAAACAATGTTGCTTAAGGATGTTGCCAATGCAATTGCTGCCAATCATCCTGAAGTTTATCTTATTGTCTTATTGATTGACGAGCGTCCTGAAGAGGTGACGGATATGCAAAGGAGTGTAAATGCTGAAGTTATTGCCTCTACCTTTGATGAACCAGCAGACAGACACGTAAAAGTTGCTAATATTGTTTTGGAAAAGGCAAAGCGCTTAGTAGAATGCGGACACGATGTAGTAATCTTACTGGATTCCATCACTCGTTTAGCCCGGGCTTACAACACAGTTCAACCAGCATCAGGAAAAGTATTGAGCGGAGGAGTAGATGCCAATGCCCTGCAAAAACCAAAACGCTTTTTTGGCGCTGCCAGAAATATAGAAAAAGGAGGCTCTTTAAGTATTCTTGCTACTGCTTTAGTAGATACCGGTTCAAAAATGGACGAAGTTATTTTTGAAGAATTTAAAGGAACCGGAAATATGGAGCTTCAACTAGATAGAAAATTGTCAAACAAACGTATTTATCCTGCTATTGACGTTACTTCATCAAGTACGAGAAGAGATGATTTATTGTTAGATGCAGCAGCTTTACAGCGTTTATGGGCAGTTAGAAAATATATTGATGATATGAATTCCGTAGAAGCCATGACGTCCATCATTGACAATGTAAAATCAACAAGAAATAATGATGAGTTTTTAAAAACACTAAGTGATTAAAAGTTAATTTTAAAATCATAAAAAAGCAAAGAAAGTTACTTGAGATTATCAGGTAACTTTTTTTATAACCATTCTTTGATAGCTGTTACCAAGTAAATAGCAGTAAGCGATCCAAAAGAGAGTTTTCTGAAAAGCTTTATATGTAGAATAGTAGCGCCTTCTGTAATATTTTTGATATTATAATACCCGTTGTGCATTTTAAATAATACACACTTTTAAGTTATTGATATTCCTATTGAAATATTCTTTGTTGATGAATTGTACAACTGTTAACGCCGTTATTTTAGCTAATAATCTGGTTTTGAAACCTTCAAATGTCTTGGCGTAATTACGTCTCATCATAAATTGGTCGCACAATTGCGAGAACAAGGTTTCAATTCTCTTTCGTTGTTTTTTGAACAAATAAAATTGTGGTTTATAATCCTTTTGATT
>NZ_SOAG01000016.1 GCF_004364575.1 Myroides indicus
AAGCTTTAGATACATTTCCTAAATGTTGTGCTAATTCTAACACGCCCAACTTGTTTTTGATGATTTTTTGTTGTGTAGTCATAATACTTAATCTTGTTTTAAAGTTATTCAATTTTATTATAACTGTCAGATTAAGTATTGACTAATTCATTTAATATCTTAAAAAAGTAAGAGCCCGATTCTATTAAGTTCTTACTTTTTTAAGTTTTTGTAAGATGCTAGCCAAGTCTGTTTTACTATTAGGTAATTCATCTTTCCAACAAGAGTAAACTTCAGAATAAGAATCTGTTATCAAAAGTTTATTTTGAAGCATTCTTTCCATGTATACATCATTCTTAGAAAAACTATTGAACTCTTTCGTAGATATAAGATGGGGTTTCGTCATAATTACTTTCCCTTCTTTTCTTCTTTTAATATGTTCTTCCAATAAATGAGACCCAAAGATTGCTCGTTTATGAATAAGCAAAATATTTTGTGCACTTATTGTTAAATCTATTTTATCTGTCAAGTAAATTGGATAATGTGTATGTGCTTTAATTGCTTCGATTTCATTTTTCAGTTCTGCATTGGCAGTAGAATTAACAACAAACACCTCAAAATTTCGATAAGTTTGTATGTCTAGACTCCATAAAATATATTGTAAATCTATAACATTTAAAATATTATTAATAAATACAGCTAAATCTCTTTTCTTCATAAATCAAATATAAACGATTTTTTTATCTTTGTACTTCTTGTGACTCTTGAAAATCAAGTTATGAAATTATCGGTAATCATACCAACTTATAATGAGGAAGCTTATATTGCAGACGCTATTCATTCTGTATCATTTGCGGACGAAATTATTATAATTGATTCATACAGCACCGATCAAACGGTAGAAATAGCAGAAAAAATGAACTGCAAGATTCTATTTAATAAGTTTGAAAATTATTCTAAGCAAAAAAATCTTGCAATTCCTCATGCACAGGGAGAATGGATTTTATTTTTAGATGCAGATGAGCGCATCAGTATTGCTTTAAGAAATGAGATAATTTCCGCTATTGAAAGCCCAGGTAAAAACAGAGCATATAAATTACAATTTCCTCATTTTTTCATCAACCGCTTTTTATACCGAAAAGCAGACAAAGTGACTAGACTAGTATACAACAAAGACATTATTTTTACAGGAGACGTACATGAAAAATTAAACATTCCTGAGGGTAACACCAAAATCCTAAACCAGCCTGTTCTGCACTATACTTATAAAGGCATTTACCACTATCTGTCAAAAAAAGAATCTTATTCCTGGTTTCAGGCAGGAGAGATGTTAAAAAGAAATAAAAAAACAAACTACTTTCATCTTGTTTTTAAACCATTTTACCGTTTTTTTCATATTTATTTTATAAAAAGAGGTTTTTTAGACGGTATTCCTGGGTTAGCCGGAGCCACATTTGACGCTTATGGTGTTTTTGCACGTTATGCAAAATTGATACTGCTTCAAAAAAATCTAAAATAATTTTCCAAATTTTAATTTCCATTTAAACTGAAAACTATTTTCTGTTCCCTTAATATCAATTCTGTTTATTTCAAAGGATGATGAGAAAGGAAATTTATTAATGCGATTACCTATTCGCAAACCATATTTTATTCCAAAAGATTGCATAATCTCAAAAAAAACAGATTTATGAGGTTCTTTACGTGGAAAGTTTCCAAAAGGATATGCTATTACCGGAAAAACTTTTAAGTTTTCCTGATCTATCACTCTAATACTCTCTTCAAAATCATTTTCTATTTCTATTTTACTAAGATTTGAAAAATGCCGGTGTTTATAAGAATGATAACCTAATTCAATATTACTGCTCAGAGATTTTATCTGCTCCAAACTCATAATGGGTTCGGGATTGTCCATTCCATTCCATTCATCGCTTTTACCGATATAATAAAAAGGAATAAAAAAAGTAGCCTTTAAGTTGTATTTTTCTAATAAAGGAGCAGCGTATTCTAATTGATTTATTGTAATATCGTCAAAAGTTATGATAACGCTTTTTTGAGGAATCTTTTTCAGTTTATCTAACTCAGAAAAGTGAAGAGTCACATAATTATGTTTTATGAGATATTGAAATTGAGTTTCTAACTTTCTTTCATGAATAGAAAATGATTTTAACTCTGTATCGTTACTCAACACATTATGATACATTAAAACAGGTAAAACGCCCATTATCTTATTTTTAGATTTGTTATCGGACAAATTTATTACTTTTGTTAAAATATTTTAAAAATATTGTTCTACAAATTTGCATCTATGAAACTAACGATTTTTTCCCTGTACCAAAAAGAAGCCAATTTTGATAAATGGGCAAACAAATTAAATGAAATTGCTAAAGAAATTATTTTAATCGTAAATCGCCGTGATCTAAAAAACATTGTTTCTTTGTCAAATAAAGTCCCGGTTAAACTAATTAATGTAGAAAGTACTCTTTTTTTTGAAAAATATCAAGAGAGTTCACTTAACAGCTCTTCAAAATGGATTTTATTTCTTCCTATGCACCTTACCATCAATAAAATGGTTATATCCGAAATTAAAAATATTGCTACCAATAATCTCAATACACAAACAATATACGGTATACATGCAAAAGAAATAATTTTTATGGGAAATGTTATTAAAAAAGGAGGATACACTCAAGAAGCTAGCGGTTGGCTATATCATAATACAATAAACCCTCTAAGTATCTTTAGTCATAAAAACATTAAAATACAATCATCTTTTGAAACATTTCAGCCTATTGCGTTTGATGATTTTAATCTATTTCTTACATGGAAAAGTCAAATAATAGGTTATCATCAGTATTCCGAAAATCGTAAGCTTTTTTTAATAAGCTTTTTTATTCGCCCTCTAAATCAATTACTATACAGATGGATAATGAAAAGAGGGTTTTCAGATGGAAAAATCGGCTTTATTTTGGCTTATTTATATGCGCTATCTACATTCAAAGAGCAATTATTTTTATGGATGAAATATCGAAGAATTGATTAGCTTTTTCACAATACACTAAGTTTTTTATAACATAATTTTAAATACACTCATCTAACTTACTGCGTTATATAAACTATATAATACAGTTGATGATGACGAACCTCAGCATTTTGATTCCTACAAAAAATGAAGAAATTAATATTAAGTCATGTATTGAATCTGCGCAAAATTTAGCCAATGAAATTGTTGTTATAGACTCTTACAGTACTGATAAAACAGTGGAAATTGCACAATCCTTAGGAGCTAAAATAATTTTTAGAGAATTTGACAACTTTTCAAACCAAAAAAACTGGGCTATCCCCCAAATGGCTAATCAGTGGATTTTACTTTTAGATGCAGATGAGCGAATTACCCGTGAATTAGAAAAAGAAATACTTTCTTTAATTTCTTCTAATGAATTAGAAAGTCATAATGCATATTGGATATATCGGCAAAATCACTTTTTTAATCAGCCTATCAATTACAGCGGTTTTCAAAAAGACAAAGTAATTCGGCTTTTTCATCGTGACAAATGCCGATACAATAACAAAAAAGTTCACGAAGAAATTATAACAGAAGGTTCTATTGGTTTTCTGAAAAACAAATTATACCATAATACCTATAAAGGATTCGACTATCATATAGAAAAATTAAACCAATATGCTACACTACAAGCTGAAGACTACAACAAAAAAACAGGTAAATTAGGATTCTTTCATTTTGTATTTAAACCTTCTTTCCGTTTTTTCAAACATTATATTATCCAAAAAGGATACAAAGACGGCATTCCTGGATTTATTATGTCTTTTTTGGGGTTTTATGCGGTAATTTTGCGCTACATAAAAGTATGGATGCTGAGAAATGATATTAAAAATTAGAAACAAACACTGGGCGTATAATTTTTGTTGTCCATATCTTTTTTGATTATTTTTACAACAAATGATTCCCATGAAAACTTTAAAACATGTTTGTTTTACTTTGGTCATAATCTGTTTGTCAATTTCCTGCCGAAAAGACATAGATTTTGAGCCTATGAGCGACTCTCTTACTTTTTCTAAAGATACTGTTTATCTAGACACCGTTTTCACCAATATAAAATCAGCTGTTTATACATTAAAAGCATATAATAACTCAACTAAAAACATTTATATTCCAAAAGTTGGTTTGGCTAATGGAGAACAATCATATTATAAACTTATGATTGATGGCATCAGCGGCAAAACATTTGAAAACATTGAGGTGCTTGCTAAAGATAGTATCTATATTTTTATAGAAACCTCCATTGATTTTGACAAAACTCGAGATAAATCATATTTATATACAGATCAAATCCAATTCCTTGGCGGAGCTAAACCACAAAATATAGAATTAGTTAGCTTAGTTAGAGATGCTTATTTCCTATATCCCAAAAAAGACCTAAATGGGATAACCGAACAAATTGATGTTTCCAAAAACAAAAAAGAAAACGGCTTTTGGTTAACTGAAAATCACCCGACTGCCGGAAATACCTTACACCTGACTAATAAAAAGCCATATGTTATTTACGGGTTTGCTGCTATTCCCGAAGGCAAAAAACTAATTATTGACCAAGGCGCAGAATTATTTTTCTATAATAATTCGGGATTAATTGCTAAAAAAAACAGTAGTATTGAAGCCAATGGAACAATTGAGGAACCCATTGTATTCACCGGCAACAGGCTAGAATATTCATATCGCTACCTCCCTGGTCAATGGAGAGGAATCTGGTTACAGGAAACATCCAAAAGTTCCTTAAACAATCTCATTGTTACCAATACTGATATCGGTCTTATTGCAGAAAATACTCTAGATTTAAATTTATACAATGTACAGATTTACAATAGTGTGCAATATGGCTTATTAGCAATAAATGCACAAATAAACGGGAAAAACCTGATAACTGCCAATGCAGGAATATCTACTATGGCACTCCAAGAAGGCGGAAATTATAGTTTTATCCATTCTTCCTTAGTCAATTATTGGAATGCCCCTGATCAAACTTCACTTCTCATAGAAAATAAAGCTGAAACCTCTTTGGGTTCATATACTTTTGAAAACTGCTTAATCTATTCATCTGCATCAACTAGTTTTAACATCCATTCTGATGAAGCAAACATTCAAAAATTTAAATTCAAAAATAACCTGTTTAAAGATCTCAGCAACAGAACAATGTCATACACATTTCCTTACAATTATAACGATTCTACTTATTATGCAGATAATTTTATATTGACAAACCAAAATAGCGGAAAAGTGGTTTTTGCAGATATAAATCGTAATAAATATCAACCTACAGACCAATCTTCTTCGATATTAGGAAAAGCCGGCATCAAAACAGCCCAAAAGGTTCCCAACGATTTAAGCGGAAAACTGCGCAGTTCCGAACCAGATTTTGGAGCATATCAACATATAAACACTATGCAAGAATAATTTTCAAATTGTTTTTTTTTAAAGTATTTTTGCACCATACAACAACAACTAAAATAATCTTATCGCAATGATTTTTTTCTTCGAAAATCCTTCAAAAAAGTTCTACGCTGTTCAGGTGAAAAACGCTTTATCTATTGAAGATATTCAAAAACTAAATTGGCTTTTTGGCGACGCTAAGCACCTAGATCAAAAAGTAATTAACCGTCAATTTATCGGTCCACGTGCGACTATGATTACGCCTTGGAGTACCAATGCGGTTGAGATTACACAAAATATGGGCATTGGTGGAATTGTTCGTATTGAAGAATTTTTCGAAGCAAACCAACAAGAATTCGACCCGATGTTGTCCCAAGTATTTGAAACGTTGAATCAAGATATATTCGCGATTCACATTCAACCTGAGCCTATCATCTACATCGAGGATATTGCGAAATACAACCAAGAAGAGGGTCTTGCACTTAACGAGGAAGAAATTACTTACTTGGAAAAATTAGCTCATAAAATAGGACGTAAACTAACAGATTCAGAGGTATTTGGTTTTTCACAAGTAAACTCAGAACACTGTCGTCACAAGATATTCAACGGAACATTTGTGATAGATGGAGAGGAAAAACCGAGTTCACTATTCAAATTGATCAAGAAAACATCAGAAACAAATCCAAATGACATTGTTTCTGCCTATAAAGATAACGTTGCGTTTGTAAAAGGACCACGTGTAACACAATTCGCTCCTTTATCAGCGGATAAACCAGACTTTTATGCGGAGAAAGAATTTGATTCTGTTATTTCTTTAAAAGCAGAAACGCACAACTTCCCTACAACGGTAGAGCCTTTTAACGGTGCCGCTACAGGATCAGGAGGAGAAATTCGCGACCGTTTAGCAGGAGGACAAGGATCATTGCCTTTAGCAGGAACTGCTATTTACATGACTTCTTACTCTCGTTTAGAAGAGAATCGCCCATGGGAAAAAGCCATGGATGAGAGAACTTGGTTATACCAAACCCCAATTGATATTTTAATCAAGGCTTCAAATGGAGCTTCTGATTTTGGAAATAAATTCGGACAACCGTTGATTACTGGATCTATCTTAACTTTCGAACACGAAGAGGAAGCGCGTAAACTTGGTTTTGATAAAGTGATTATGCAAGCGGGTGGTATTGGATACGGAAAGTTAGATCAAGCCAAAAAACACAAACCAGAACAAGGAGACCAAGTGGTTATCTTGGGAGGTGAAAACTACCGTATTGGTATGGGAGGAGCTGCAGTTTCTTCGGCTAATACAGGAGCATTTGGATCAGGAATTGAATTGAATGCCATTCAACGTTCAAACCCAGAGATGCAAAAACGCGCAGCGAACGCTATTCGCGGTTTAGTTGAAGCAGACCACAACCCTATTGTATCGATTCACGATCACGGTGCGGGTGGACACTTAAACTGTTTATCTGAATTAGTAGAAGAAACAGGAGGACATATCAATTTAGACCAACTTCCAGTTGGTGATCCGACGCTTTCGGCTAAAGAAACCATTGGAAACGAATCACAAGAAAGAATGGGATTGGTGATTGGTAAAAAAGATATGGATACATTAGCGCGCATTGCTGAAAGAGAACGTGCACCAATGTATGCAGTAGGTGAAATTACTAATGATCACCGCTTTACCATTGAATCAGCAAAAACTGGAGCTAAACCAATGGATTTTGCTATCGAAGAAATGTTTGGTAGCTCTCCAAAAACAATCATGGACGATCAAACGATTGCCCGTGTGTATGCTGATTTAGATTATACTGTTGAAAAAGTAGACGAATACTTAAACCAATTATTGCAATTAGAGGCAGTAGCTTCTAAAGATTGGTTAACCAATAAAGTAGACCGTTGTGTGGGAGGTCGAGTGGCCAAACAACAATGTACAGGTCCATTGCAATTGCCTTTGAATAACTTAGGAGCTATGGCTTTGGATTACAAAGGAAAAGAGGGAATTGCTACGACAGTAGGACATACTCCTGTTGTGGCTTTGGTTGATCCTACTGCTGGAAGTAGAAATGCCATTGCTGAAGCTTTATCCAATATTGTTTGGGCGCCATTAAAAGACCAAATGAAAGGGATTTCCTTATCAGCAAACTGGATGTGGGCTTGTAATAATCCTGGAGAAGATGCTCGATTATACGAAGCAGTTCAAGCGTGTTCAGATTTCGCGATTGAACTGGGAATCAATATTCCAACTGGAAAAGACTCTCTTTCTATGAAGCAAAAATACCCGAATGACGAGGTAATTGCTCCTGGAACAGTAATTATCTCTGCAGCAGCAAACTGTACGGATATTACAAAAATCGTAGAGCCTACTTTAAAGAAAAACGCTGGTTCTATTTACTATATCCGTCTATCTCAAGACAGCTTCAAATTGGGAGGTTCTTCTTTTGCTCAAATTTTAAATAAAATCGGACAAGAAGTTCCAACAATTCAAGATGCAGCCTACTTCAAAAAAGCATTCAATGCAGTTCAGGATTTAGTAGCAAACAACCAAATTGCAGCAGGTCACGATATTGGAAGTGGTGGTTTAATCACAACGCTTTTAGAAATGACCTTTGCCGATGTAAATTTAGGAGCTCGTTATGACTTAACGGCTTTAAATGAAAAGGATACAGTAAAAGTTCTTTTCAATGAAAATATCGGTTTAGTCATTCAAGCACAAAACGATGAAGCGTTTAAAAGAGCCTTACAAGCAGCAGGTGTTGAAGCAACTAAGATTGGTACTGTTGTAACAGAAGAAACAGTATCTTTCCAAAATGGAACTGATAGCTTTAGCTATAGTGTTCCTGCAATCCGCGATACGTGGTATAAAACTTCGTATTTATTGGATCAAAAACAAACGAAAAACAACAAAGCGATAGATCGTTTTAACAACTATAAAAACCAACCGTTACAATTTGCTTTCCCAGCACAATTTGACGGAAAGAAACCAGTTGTGGATGCGTCTAAACCACGTCCAAAAGCAGCGATTATCCGCGAAAAAGGAAGTAACTCTGAAAGAGAGGTTGCCAATGCCATGTTCTTAGCTGGATTTGACGTAAAAGACGTTCACATGACGGATTTAATTTCAGGTAGAGAAACATTAGAAGATATTCAATTCATCGGAGCAGTTGGAGGTTTCTCTAACTCGGATGTATTGGGATCAGCTAAAGGATGGGCAGGTGCTTTCATGTACAACGAAAAAGCAAATACAGCCTTGAAAAACTTCTTTGCACGTCAAGATACACTATCTGTTGGTATTTGTAATGGTTGTCAATTGTTTATGGAATTGGAATTGATTAATCCTGAGCATGCTGTTCACGGAAAAATGTTACACAACGATTCTCAAAAACACGAAAGCAACTTTACTTCGGTTACTATTCAAGAGAACAATTCCATTATGCTATCTACATTAGCAGGTAGTACTTTAGGGGTTTGGATTTCACATGGTGAAGGTAAATTCAATTTACCAGAAGCAGAAAGCAACTATAATATTGTAGCAAAATACGCTTACGATAGCTATCCTGCGAATCCAAATGGTTCTGATTACAACACCGCTATGATGTGTGACAATACAGGACGTCACTTGGTTATGATGCCTCATATTGAGCGTTCATTGTTCCAATGGCATTGGGCGAATTACCCAGAAGGACGCAAAGACGAAGTTTCTCCTTGGATGGAAGCTTTTGTTAATGCTCGTCAATGGATTGAAGATATTAATTCAAATAAATACTAAATAGCTGGTCCTCTATTGTCTATTTATAATATTTAAAAAGCAGAACTTAAAAGATAGAGTTCTGCTTTTAATCAAATACATATGAATCAACAAGTAAACTCTTAAAAGTTTTTTTTGCTCGCTTTGTATTTAATCAGCCAAATAGGAAGTACCGCCCAAATAAATAAAATTCCCATTGCCAGAAAACTTCCGGAAGCCCCACCAAAAAAGCTTTTAAACACAGCTCCGGTATAGCCGAGTAAAGCGGAAATATCTAATTTTAGCAAAATTAGTATTCTAGCCAAATCAATGGGGTTAAAAATTGTTCCTACCAACGTAACTGTTTCTAATGGATAATCGCCAAAAATCATTAAAACGGATAGAAAAATGCCGTCGTAAATAACGGCTAAAAACAGCCAAACCAAAATTGAAAAACCAAAACCTTTGATTTTGTTTTCGTTCATCAGTCCGATGTTATAAGAAAGTGCCGTGAATATAAATGTAAGAAACGAACCGACAACAATGAGTTGTATAAAATCAAATATGACGGCGGATTGAAACAGTCCGTAACTGATAAAGGGAATTCCTAAACCGATAATTAAACTCATTGACAGCGAAAGAGAAACTCCTAAATATTGTCCCAAAAAGATAGATGAGCGCTTTAAAGGCAAAGCCAAAAGCAATTCTGTAAACTCTTTAGAATCATAATAATACATAATGCCAAAAATTGTTCCAATCAACGGCACCAGAATAATAATAACATTCATCAGCGTGATTACTGCTTTTCCGATGTCGTTGTTTAAAAACAACAGCACAAAACTAAGCAAAAGGTAAAAAAGCAAATAAATATAACTCCATCTACTTTTGATGAGGTCGTAAAAACTATATTTTAATATTTTAAGCATGGTTGTCAATTAAAATTGAGGCTATTGCGTGTTCAAAATTGGTTTGCTGAGTTTGGTTTTTAAGTTGAGAAATTGTTCCTTTAAAATATATTTTACCTTCTAAGATAAACATGATTTCATCGGATATTTCTTCCACAAAACTCATAATGTGAGAAGTAACTAAAATAGTTTTTCCTTTCTTTTTTTCTTCTTCAATGAGTTTTTTTAAAATAATCAGTGCGGCAGGATCTAATCCTGTAGTTGGTTCGTCTAAAATAATAATAGGGCTGTCAAACATAAATGTCAATAACAGGTTGACTTTTTGCTTGGTTCCCCCCGATAAGTTATTTAGTTTTTTATTTAAAAAAGGCTGAAGTTTAAACAATTGTAATAAATGCGTTTCATCTTTTGATTTGACGTTTCTCAAATCCTTAATCATCTTTATCAATTCTGCGACTGTAATGTTGTTTGGAAAATTGGCAATTTGAGGAAGATAATCTATCTCTTTTCTATAATTCCAGCGATTATTGATATCCTGTTGGTTTACAGTTATTTTCCCTTTATCCGGAAAAACCATTCCTAAAATACATTTATTCAATGTGGTTTTTCCTGAACCATTGGGTCCTAAAATGGCTAAAACCCCGCTTTTTATCTGAATGTCAATTCCTTTTAAAACTTGATTTTCGCCAAAGCGTTTATGTAGATTTTCAATTTGTATCATGTTTTATTTTTTTCATTGACGGAGTTTCATCCATCAAATTATCTGGTGTAAATACAGGCGAAACTTTTTCTGAAAAATCAATCAGATCAACAAACAAGCTTCTCAAAAAAATAATAGCTTCGGGCGTTTTATTTACCACGTATGAAAACAACTTTACGGGGCGATACGGCACATCGCCAACTCCGTCTTTGTCCAAGTCATATCCGGTATAACTGCTCCAAAAGTTGGAGTTGAAATTATTGCTGTTCATCCTTCCGGAATACACCAAATCAAAAGAATTGTTTAAAAAATTGTTGTAGTTTACTTCGTTTTGATAATTGGCACCGCGCGAATTAATTGCCCAGCCGTTACTTATAAAATCATTGTGTTTGTACACCACGCGGTTTGATCCTTCGATATTTATTCCGGTTGTGTTGTTTTTAAACGTATTGTAACTCAACTCTGTGTCGTTCACTTCTTTCAACAAAACGCCGTATGCAGCCGAACCCCAATTGTCCGCAAAAGTATTATTCAGCATTTTCATACTTTTAGAAAACATAATAGCTACTCCGGCTCCGTTGCTTATGTAAGAACAATTTTGAACTAAATCATTGTTTGAAAACATAAAGTGCAATCCGTAACGAACATTGTTTTTGCTGATATTATCGCTGATTGTGCAATTATTTGAAAATTCGAGGTAAATACCGTCGCGCACTTTTTCTACATAATTATCTGCAATTTCGATATCATCACTGTACCAAAGTTGGATTCCGTTTCCGGAATTATATTCACTGACGGCTTTTCCGTATATTTTATTGTTGAGAATTTTTCCCGTCTTTGATTTTTCAATATAAATTCCGAAAAACAAGTTTTTAATTGTGTTGTTTTGTATTGTAAAATGCTTGCTTTCTCTTACTCGTATTGCTGCATAATCGCGAATATAACTTGTTCCTACATTGATAAGCGTAAATCCGTCAAGAGTTACATTATCTGCTTTTATTACAAAAATTTCTCCTTGATTATCACCATCTACAATTGCATTTTTAGTTTTTAAAGTCAATGGTTTATCGATTAATATTTCGTGTTCAACATAGGTTCCATCTTCTACAAAAATTACATCGTTTTCCTGCGCTTTATCAACTGCTTCTGCAATTGTTTGAAAGGGACAGGTAGAGCAGACTTTATGTATATTTGCTTCTGCTTTATAAAATACCAAAAGGATTATTAATGAAAAAATAAGATGGCGATATTGAGCCTTTGTTTTCATAATATCATCCAAGTTATTTGTGATTTAATTTGTTTAAAATCTCGTTCCAGTTATAAATTTCCCCACCGTTTTCGGCGATAATTTCCTCAGCCTCACTTTCGGTTTTTAATGCCGATAAAAACGCGCCCATCGGACTCGGGATTTTCTTTGAGATAATATAAACAGCTGATTTAGCATCGATGGTTTCACCCGGATTAGATAAATCAGCAACAAGTAAAAGATGATAATTTTGGTCATTTTCCTGTTGGTTCAAATAGTGAACCATACATTCAATGGCATCAAATTTAAAATTTTTCCCTTTAGATGTCACCAATTGTGCTACATGAGCCTTATCAACAATTGTCATTCTGCAAAAATCGCAACCGTCACTTCCGTAATTAATGGGTTGTGCGTTTTTACCACATCCCATTAACAAGAAAAGCGTACTGATAAAGATGAGTCTTTTCATGAGTTTTTATTTTTTATATTGTTTGATTCCTACTAAATAAGCTGCGAATACGAATACCATTCCCAGTGCCATTAAATAAGCTCCTATATGAGGGTAAGAATAAGCGTCAAAGTTTAATATTTTTCGATGTCCGAATAAAGGTGGTTCGTAAGTTAGCGGGTTTCCGTTTAAATCTACCATTTTCATAATGGCGTGCGGATCTAAATTCCTACCATAATCCAATAACCACAAATTAAAATCGTACATCCCTAAAACTCCCAAAGTACCCATCAATAAAAGCCAATACAGAAAAAATACAGGCTTTATTTTTTCAAAAAATGCTCCTAATCCGATTGCTATTCCAAGTGTTGCCATCAATCCTATCACAATAGGAAAAACGGTAAACTCCCACATTTCTTCAGGTTTAGGTATGGTTTTCATTCCAATATAGTGATTGAGTCCGTCAATATTTTGGATATCAAATTCTTTTACTCCCTTAATGCCATCAATGTAGATATTCATTCCCAATGGAACGGGATATTGTGGCGCGCCAAGTTCTATGTTCCACAACGGAAAAAAGAAAAGTGAAAACAACAATCCCGAACCGATAATCATTAATACAGAGGCTTTTTTCATGACTAAGTGATTTTAATAAAGGACAAAACCTGAGTTTTGTCCTTTAACAATTGAAAAAAATGTTAGCTTGTGCTTTAATTAGCTATTGTTACTCGTCGTCTAACGACCAAGAAAGCTCAATATTTGAATCTGCCAGAGACACGCGAACGTATCCTTGCATTTCCTGATGCAATGCCGAACAAAAATCTGTGCAGTAAAATGGCCACACTCCTACTTCTTTAGGTTCCCAAACAAAAGTTTCTGTTTTTCCGGGAGTTACAAGCAACTCTGTTGTATTTGCTCCTAACATACTGATTCCGTGAGGAACATCAAAATCTTGTTCAAGGTTAGTTACGTGAAAATACACTTTGTCGCCGACTTTTATTCCCTCAATATTATCCGGTGTAAAGTGGCTTCTGATCATTGTCATATAAACGTGAACTTCTTTGCCGTTTCTTACCACTTTGGCATCTGCCGGTGATTTGGTTACGTATTTGTGCTTGTTTTCGTCCAGTTTATAAATCTCTCTTGACTTATGCATAATTTTATCTGCTTTAATAGCAGCTGCATAATGCGGTTCTCCAATCGTTGGAAAATCCAACAACAACTCCATCTTGTCCCCCGAAATATCGTATAACTGAGCAGAGTGATTTAAATCCGGACCTACCGGTAAATATCTGTCTTTGGTAATTTTGTTCATTGCCACTAAATATTTTCCGTCTGGTTTTCTTGAGTTTCCGCCCGGAATCATCAAGTGACCTACGGAATAATAAGTTGGTTTTCTGTCGATAACTTCCCAAGACCCCAATTTCCATTTAACAACTTCTGAGGAAATAAAGAAAGTTGTATAAGCATTTCCTTGGTCGTCAAATTCTGTGTGCAAAGGACCTAATCCAGGCTGTTCTACAACTCCTGCCAAAACATCTTCAAACTTTAAGATTGGAATACCATAGGATTCTCCATCAAACTGTTTACTTTCGATAGCTTTCAGCATTTTATCGAATGAGTGTACTGTTAGATTTGCTGAAAGTTTTCCGTTTCCGACAATATATTCTCCGCTTGGGTCAACATCACAACCATGAGGCGATTTTGGCGTTGGGAGCAAATATACCAAACCTGGTAATTCGGATGCATCTAAAATCAATACTTCTTCTTTCATTGTTGAAGTTGCTGTATGCGTACTATTATCAAATTTGTTATGTGCATACTTAGTCGGCATTTTTTTACCTTTTCCAGCTTTGATATACTCTTCCGCTTTTTTCCAATTAACTGCTGCAATAAAATCTTTATCATTTTGCGAAGCGTTTACTTCTAACAAACTATGTGCTTCTTCTGTATTATACGTAGTAAAGAAAAACCACCCATGCGATTTACCTCGTCCGGGATGCGCTAAATCGTAATTAAAGCCAGGCATCATAATTTGGAACGACAAATTCATATCTCCGGTTTTCTGATCAACACTAATAAAGGACAATGTACCTTTAAAATTTCCTTTGTATTCTTTAATAGAAATATCTCGTTGAGGAACCGGAACGGAAAATCGGGTTCCCGCTACAACGTATTCTGTATTTTCAGTTACAAAGGAAGAACTGTGATTTCCGGCACTATTTGGAATTTCGATAATTTCTGCTGTACTAAAATCCTCTAAATCAATACGGGCAATTCTCGGCGTATTATTTCCATTAATAAAAATCCATCTGCCATCTAATTCTCCATCAGTTTGTGAAATATCCGGATGGTGCGCATCATCCCAAGGTATAAAACCATGCGAAGTCATTAACATAGGTTTAGTTTCTTCGCTATATCCGTAAGCTTTTTCAGGATCCTGAGAAAAAACCGGAATCACTTTAAATAACCTTCCTGAAGGCAATCCGTATACAGATAACTGTCCGCTAAATCCTCCGGAAAAAAAACCATAATATTCATCATACTCTCCCGGTGCTACATAAACCCGTTCTGCAGCATTGGTTGCCATTGCTCCACTCTGCTTATTAGAAGAGGATGGATTGTTACACCCTGCCATAAATATCCCTGCAAGCGAACAAACTGCCAATAAATTAAATCTTTTTTTCATTTGAATATGTTTTATTAGTGTAGTCAAACAAATAGTATTAGTAATTAAAGGGTTCTGAAATATTCCAAAACTGCTCTGGCTTCATCTTCTTTCAGATTTTGATTAGCCATAGGCGCACCATTAAATTCTTTTAGTAATTCTTCAGCTAAAGGATCTTCTTTAATCATCACTTCCGGATTTAAGATCATATTCATTACCCATTCCGGAGATCTTCTTTCCAGAATTCCCTTTGGAGCAGGTCCAATAAATTTTTTATCAGGTTTGTGACAAGCTGTACACATATTTTTAAATATTTCCTGCCCTTTTGCCGCTAATTTTTGATCAATGTCAGCAAGAATCAATGATTTTACAGGTCCCACTCCTTTGTTTTCCAAATCAATTCTCTCAGAAGCTTCAGCTGTTTTTTGCATCTCTGTTTCAGAAATAGTTTTAGTTTCTTCTGCTGTTTTTACATTTCTTTCGTTAGTGATAATTGATTCTGTTTCTGCCATTTTATCAGCTTTAGAATTACAGCTAACTAATAGACCTAAACTCATAACAAGCAAGAAAAATACATTTGACGAAGTTTTCATTTTTATTTATATTTTACATTTATTGATACGAAATTATTAGTAAAACAACTTTCATAATATGATATTTATCACTTTTGAAAAATAAAGATATTTTCATCTTTTATTTAAATATACTTAAGATTAAGAAACAATGGCACATACTAACAAATAATTGAAAGACAACTTTCTAATTGTTTTAAGAGTGAGCAAAACAATAATTGTAGAGGAATAATAAGTGTTTTTATCTTTTGCCTACAGTACAAAACTTAAATTCTTTTTTGAATATTTGAGGCGAAAGAATTAGGTTATAAAAAATGTATTTTGGAAACAGGAGACAAAATGATAGAAGCAATCAGCTTATATAAGAAAAATAATTTTGAAATCACACCTAATTATGGACAATATGCTAATATAGAAAGTAGCATTTGTTTTGAAAAAGAGATTCTGGTTTGAAGCTCTAAATAATAGTAAAAGAAAGTATAGGCTATAATAATGACAGACTAAGACAAAAGACGAATAACACCGAATTAAAAAAACACTACAGCTAACAAGGTATTGGCAAAATGGCGGGGTTTTCGGATAATTGAAACTTTCTGCATATTAAGCCGCCGAATGTGTTCCACATTCAGCTTTTTTTAATAATTTAGCTTCTGTGGAAACACATCGGCTACGTTCCTGCTAAATTGAACTTTCCGTCCAATTTATCCGCCACTTCGCCAATGCGTTTCCCGTAGCGAGGAAATCCCTTCGGGCTTCCCTCGCTACGGCTCGGGGCTTCACACGTCAAGCACAGCCCTTCGGGACTGTCCTCGAACTTGGGTTTCACGCAAGCGAGAAACCTGCGTGAAGCCCCGAGCCGTTATAGGGCATTTTAAGACAGACACCATGCTAACAACAAACAGTGAACATTACGACAGAAATAAGAACGCTCTACAATCCCATTCAACCGACAGTCAGACAATCGGCTGACAACGTAACCTACACGGAATTTTTGCCCGACATAAAACTTCAACCTTTCATTTATTGCTATTGGCAATTGAAAACTACACAGCAACTTTCAGAACAATTCAACTATCGTGTTGTTTCAGACGGTTGCATTGACATCTATTTTGAACTAAACAACCCGAAAGAAAATTATGTAATGGGTTTCTGTAAAAAGTTCACGGAATTTCCGCTTGACAATACTTTCAACTACGTTGGTGTTCGTTTTCTGCCGACAATGTTTCCGCAGCTTTTCAAAATAAACGCAATAGAATTAAGTAACCGTTACGAACACTTAAATTCGGTTGTTCCACATTTGTCCGACTTTATTGCAAACAGTTTCAATGAAACTCAACAGCAAGATGAAATAAAAACATTACTTGATAATTATTTTCGTGAACTGACTACCAATACAACTTTTGACAACGACAACAGACTTTACGGTGCAATAGAACTCATTCTGAAAAACTTTGGAATGCTTGACATTGAAAAGGATATAGACACGGGTATCAGTACAAGGCAACTTCGCAGACTTTTTGAATTTTACATTGGCGACACCGCTAAAACTTTCAGCAAAGTTGTCCGTTTTCAAAATATTCTCAAAGCCAAGCCATCAAGCCAAAGTCTGCGACAAAACAAACTATTCTTTGACGTTGGTTATTACGACCAATCACATTTTATAAAAGAGTTCAAAAATTTTTATGGCGTTACGCCAAGCAAAGCGTTTGTCAGATGAATTTTGTCCGATTTTTACTATTCCAAAAGTTTCAGTTGTATGAACTTTGCATCGTTAATCAAATTCAAAAACAATGAAGCGAATAGTTTTAATCATTGCGACATTTTGCTTAACGGCAAATGTATTTTCACAAACAAATTCAGTAACTAAAAAAGAAATCAAGATGAAATTAAATGCAGGTATCGTAACATCAAAATTGGCAGAAACAAAAGAGTTTTACACCAAAACATTGGGCTTTGGCGTAACATTTGAAAACGAGTTTTATCTTTTGTTGCACACGCCAAACCACGAAGCGGAAATCAGTTTTTTGCTTCCAAACCACCCAAGCCAACAACCTATTTTTCAACAACCTTTCCAAAATCAAGGTGTTTATCTGACCATTGAAGTAGATGACGTGGATAGTATTTACCAAGAGTTGAAAAAGAAAGGCGTTGAAATAAAAATTGACATTCGCAACGAACCGTGGGGCGACAGACATTTTGCCATTCAAGACCCAAATGGTGTTGGTATTGACATCGTAAAATATTCGCCACCGACAGAAGAGTAAAAAACGCCCTATAACATAGCATTGGCGAAATGGCGGGGTTCACGGTAAATTGAAAGTTCCGTCTTCGTATGCCGCCAATGCTTTTTGCATTGGCTTTTTTGTAATTTAGCCACTGACAAAAAAGCATTGGCTACGTTTCGTCCAAATCGAAACTTTCCGCTTCGATTTTCCGCCACTTCGCCAATGCTCGGCACGTTATGTGCAATGCTACCAAACCACCGCAGACAAGCGACCACAGAACGATTTGACAATTACTCAATCCCTTGAACAATCTTTTTCCGGTGTGCAATTCCCCATTCTGTGAGATTATTAATAATTGTCTGTAGGGTCAAACCATGCTCGGTTAATTCATATTGTACGACTATAGGTTGCGTATCCAATACTGTCCGTTTAATCAGTTTATTAATTTCTAGTTCCTTTAATTCTTTACTTAACATTCGGTTCGAAATCCCATCAATATCATTTAAAAAATCAGAAAACCTTCTTTTGTTATAATAGCATATAGAGGTTAAAATAGGAATTTTCCATTTTCCGCTTAATACGTACATGGAGTCTTGTACAGCTCTCATTTCCTTTTTATGCTCTTTCTTAAAATCTTCAACTTGACACTTCATAATGTTACTTTGTTACATATATGTTACTGTTATTTATAAGAACAAAGTTACATATAATAACAAGAAAAAAATATCTTTGCCTAAATTAATTTTAAAAATATATAACAATGAATTTTAAAAACAAAAATGTTGTCGTCACAGGCGGCAGTAAAGGAATTGGGCTGGCTACGGCAAAAGCGTTTATTGAAGCGGAAGCAAATGTGTGGATAACTGGTCGAAACGCCGAGGGTTTAAAAAATGCGGAAGCAGTAATCAATAATCCAAATTTAAGAACCCTTGTTTCTGATACATCAAATTTGAAAAGTATTGCCGAATTGGAACAGAAAGTTGCTGCCAGCGGTAAAAAAATAGATGTATTATTCTTAAATGCAGGAATTGCTTCTTTTGCTCCAATTGAACATGCAACGGAGGCTGAATTTGATGCGCAGTTCAATACCAATGTAAAAGGAGTGTATTTTACTTTACAACATTTGATACCGCATATTGCAAATGGTGGATCCGTAATATTTACGTCGTCAACTAATGCAACAGCGTCAACTTTGGGTTCTAGTATTTATGCCGCAACCAAAGCAGCTTTAAATAAAATTGCTCAGGTTGCTGCTAATGAATTGGCAGATAGGAATATTCGTGTGAATATCATCAGCCCCGGACCAACTCAAACACCGGGATTGGAAAATGCAGTGCCAGCAGAAGCTAAAGAATACTTGGCATCCTTAACTGCTGTGCAAAGACTTGGGAAACCAGAAGAAATTGCAAAAGCAATACTTTTTGTAGCATCGGAACAAGCAAGCTTTATTACCGGAACAGAAATTATTGTGGATGGTGGTGTTACGAACTTTATGCTGAAATAAAGAAGTATAGGTTAGTCTTAAATAAGTAAATCGAGATTATTTAGGACTAACCTTCTCAAATATCAGAGATGCAATTTGCTGAGTCAGGATTAAACTAGTGGAACTTATCCTTCAGTTTTTACGCAAGAAATTATTCTTTATTAGCTGTTTGACCAAATAGTTTTTTTCTGTGCTCTTTGCCCCATTTTGATAAACTTTCTATCATTTCATGTAATTTTTGGCCGTGAGATGTCAAAGAGTACGCTACTGCTATTGGCTGAATATCTAAGACTGTTCTTTTCACAATCATATTTGTTTCTAGGTCTTTCAATTCCTTACTCAGCATCTTATTGGAAATCCCATTAACGTCACGCAAAATTTCTGAAAATCGACGGGAAGGATGGTAACACAAGCTGGCAATAATTGAAATTTTCCATCTTCCGCTCAATAAATCCATAGCATCGTGAACAGCTATTATCTCTTTCTTACACTGTTCTCTAAAATTATTTTCCATGATTATTCACTTAGTTACCCAAAAGTAACAATTACTTTTTGAAATTAAGTAACAAAAATAAACAATGATTTTCTAATTTTGGAAACTCTTATGTTGAATTAAATCAAACGTTAAAAAAATGGTCACAAACAAAGTCTTATTAAAAACAGCCAATGAAGCACTTGAAAAAGGGGATATAGATGGGTTCTTATCTTTTTGCACAGATGACACAGAATGGGTGTTCATCGGAGAAAAAACTTTAAAAGGGAAAGAGGCTGTTAAGCAGTATTTGGAAGAAGCTTATACAGAAACAACACAGTTCACAATTGAACGAATGATAGAGGAAGGTGACTTTGTTGTGCAGGTGGGTGAAATTAGTTTTGAGAATAAGAATGGTGAAGTTGAATCTTATCTTGCTTCCGATATATGGAGGTTTGAAAACGGAAAAATGGCTGAGTTAAAAGCTTTTGTATTAAAGAATGAGAAATAAAATATAAAATTTTAAAACAATAAAAATATGACACTTTTAGATAATTTAAAATGGCGTTATGCCACAAAGAAAATGAACGGGCAGTCTATCCCGGAGGACAAATTGGATTATATATTAGAAGCTGCTCGGCTTGCTCCATCTTCGTCAGGATTACAGCCATATAAAGTGATTGTAATCTCTGATCGTGCCTTGCTGGAAAAGATTAAACCGATAGCCTATGGCCAAGAGCAAATAACCGATTGCTCTCATTTACTGATATGGATAGCTTGGGATGGATATAGTGATGAGCGTATTTCTAATGTATTTAATGAGATGATGGACCTACGTAACTTGCCGCATGATACAATGGATGCATATCGTCAAAAAGTTTTAGAGCTTTACGAACATGAAGGCAAAGAATGGCAGGCACACCATGCGGCAAAACAAAGTTATATTTCATTTGGGATGGCAATAGCCACCGCCGCTGAGCAGAAGGTAGACGCGACACCTATGGAAGGTTTTGATTCCGAAAAATTGGATGAGCTTCTGAAACTTAGAGAGATTGGTTACAAAAGTACGGTAATACTTCCTTTGGGTTATCGAGATGCTGATAATGACTGGCTGATAAATATGAAGAAATACCGTAAATCTAAAGAGCAGTTTGTGCTTGAAATGAGTGTCGAGGATGCTGCGGATATTAATGTAAGCGAAAAATTTAACTTAAATGACTTAGCAACTAAATGATACACTGTTCGATTACAGGTTTTATCACATCTTCATACATAAAGCAATGCATTGACGTTACCTGTTTTTTTAAGCAGTTAAACATCCGTTTTAGGGGAGTTATGTCTAATAAAAAAAGGTATGCTTTTAAAATGGAGAAAATAATTTTATTTGAATATTAAACTATCCCATCTCGCTATCGATTGATACTAACTATTGTTAGAAGTAGTTTTCAAACTTGTAGGTAGAGATGGGTAGTATTTTGTTCTAAGCACTCTTTGCAACAAAGAATAATTACTGTAATTCCGTCACAATAATTTCATTTCCATCCAAATCGAAACAATGAAAAAAGCTATATTCTGGAGTTTTAATAACATCAGTTTTAAACCTTACGTTGTTATTTTTAAGTCGCTCATAGAGAGTTTCTAATTCTTGTGTATAAATCACCATCGTAGGCTGTTCGGCGGTTTGATTACCTACACGTTCTCTTTGCTTTTTTGTATCAGCTTTCAAGAACCAAATACCTAAAGAATCAGATGGTTTGCTACCAATATGAAGGAATCGTTGTCCTACATCTGTAGTTACATCAAAAAATCGCGTAAAGCCAAAGTTTTTTTCATAGAAATTGGCTGATTTCTCATAATCCTCTACCAGAAGAACTATTCTACCTAAATAATTTCTCATAAAAATAAAAATTAAAAAATTAATAAGATTTCGAAAACCTACAGTAAGTAATACTGTAAGATTGCTTTATCATAAAGCCTTTGATAGGCATATTCGTTTTTGGGTTCAATCCAATTGTACTCAATAAGACGCCATTCTTCAGTGTATGAGTCTAATTTCAGTAGTCGAATATATTCAATTCCACATATGACAAAATCCTCCCAAAACTGAAGCAAATAACCTCCATTTTCAAGATGATATTTACTCGCTTCGTTATAGTTTTTAAACCATTTGTGGATTAAGCCAATCCCATTACTTCTAAAAAGCATATCTTTTTTTACGATATGAAGTTTTAAATCTTCTCAGCGGCTATAACCGTATTCTGAGGCAATAAGATGATAGATATCTTTTAGACGAATCTCTTTTATAGAGTTTTTAATTTCCGAAGCAGTTAAATCTTGGAAGATTGGCTGATTGGAATATTCTTTTACCGAACTTTCACTGCTCGATTTAAAGTTTTTCAGTAGTAACTTGGCTTCAACTTTTAGTTGCTTGAGCCTTATTGGACGTAATTCTTTCATAATATCCTTTTAGTTGCCATTACTCACATTTGGCGGATTTATGAAACATTTGCATACCGAAAAAAAAGGTGACGTTGTCTTTTGTGAGTATAGGCATCCTTTTATTACCTAAGGCAAACTTAGAAATAAAATTTTAATATTTAAACAATTAACACCTATCTTTTTTGAGGTTTGATTTTTCTATGAAGAAAGGGTTTTGTATTTAACAATACAAACTTCAGGGATTCATTCTTATTAGCTTTTATTTTTTGACCTTCATTTAATGCAATTTCTGAAAATCTGAAAGGGATTAACTTGAAAAATTATTGCTAAATTAGCAACGATGAAAGATTTTATAAAATACATTCAACAATTTGCCCCTCTTAATGCGCAACAAATTGAAATAATTGAAAGCAAGGGCACAGAAATAGAACTCAAAAAAGGGGGCTATTTTATAGAAGAGGGGAAAGTATTGAAACAGGTAGGATTTGTGTTGGAGGGTATATTCCGTATTTATTATTTCAACCAGAAAGGTGAAGAAATAACTAAGATATTCATTGAGGAAAACCACTTGCTTTATAATCTAAAAAATATTCCATCTAAAGAATACATACAAGCGATTACCAACTGTAAACTACTGGTGTTCTCCAACCGAGATTGGGAAGAAATTTCTGACATAATAGTCGAATGGAAAACAATAATTCAAACAATAACCAATCGGTCACTAATCCAAAAATTGGAAAAGGTAAGTCCTTTGGTTTCACAAGATGCCACTACACGTTATTTGGAATTTATTCAAAAATATCCTACTCTTGTTAATCGCATTCCATTGTCCTACATTGCTTCATATTTGGGAATTACTCAACAATCTCTTAGCAGAATAAGAAAAAATCTTTATTAATTTACTTTTTACCATATGGTAAATAAGTTCATCTTTGGTCATTTTATATTTGCTGTAACAATAAAAAAGCAAGAGAATGAACAAAACAATTTTAATCACAGGTGCTTCCTCAGGGCTAGGAAAAGCTACAGCTAAATTATTTTCCTCTAAAGGGTGGACAGTAATCGCAACGATGCGCCATCCTGAGAACGAGACAGAACTAACACAGTATCCAAATATCCAACTTTTGAAACTCGATATCAGTAATAGTGAGCATATTGAGGAAGTAGTCGCTCAAGCAGAAAAAATCAGTCCAATAGATGTATTGTTTAACAATGCGGCCTATGGACTGATGGGACCCTTTGAAGGGGCATCCAACGAACAGTTAGGAAAACAAATTAACACCAATTTTTTAGGAACAATCTTGGTTACCAAAGCATTTCTCCCTCATTTTAGGAAAAGAGGAAGTGGAACAATTATTACCGTTACTTCCTCTACCGCAAACATACCTTATCCGTTTGTAGCTGTATATGCTGCTACAAAATCAGCCTTAGAAACTTGGACTGAAGGATTGAGTTATGAATTGAACCGATTTGGTGTGAATATTAAAACAATTGTGCCTGCCTATATGCAAACCAATTTTGGTGGTAATGCGGAAATGGTTTCTCATTCAGCATATGAAGATACCTTCAACCAATATTTCAGAGCTATGCGGGAGGACGCTAGTTTAAAACGGGATACGCCGGAACTAATTGCAAATGTTGTTTACGAAGCAGCTACGGACAATAAGAATCAATTACACTATCTTGCAGGTGACCTTGCTACCGAAGAGTATAATTGGCTAAAAAAAGAAGGAATTGAAAAGACAATGAACGAAATGAATAAGCGTTTTTTCTAAACTAAGAATAAGTTTTTTCTTTTTAAACTATATTAATTTCCTTATGCACTTTTCCATTATCCTGTGAATAATGGAAAAGTGTTATTATTTCTAGCGTTGTAAAGCCTATCATTTTTGTCAAAATCTTTAAACGAACCGCCCATATAGTAAAGTTAGGTATTGTTTTTTATTCCTATGTGATCATGAGAATTAGCTTTAGAATTCTAATTTTTGATTGAGGAATATTGGCTATTATACCAATGGAATTCCAATTACTCAATCCCTTGAACAATTCTTTTTCTGTGTTGATAACCCCATTTCTCCATAGCAACCAAAACATCATTTAAACTGTGACTATATTCGGTCAATTCATATTGTACAGTTATAGGTTTGGTATCGCAGACTTTTCGGCTGACCAATCCGTTCATTTCCAATTCTTGCAATTCTTTCGACAAAATACGAGGGGAAATTCCCGCTTCTCTCGACAATTCATTAAACCCTTTTTTACCGCTTCGTAACACCGAAATCAGGATTAACTTCCATTTACCGCCTACTATATCAAGTGTATCACGTATTGCCAAATTAGCTTTTGCACAACTTTCTATCGTATGTTCTTTCATATACTATTCTTTTTGTAAGTACTATCCTTTTTGTAACAGATAGCAAATGTATAGTATTTATTCTGAAATTTGCATCAGAATTAAAAATTAAAATATTATGTCACAAAAAGCAATCAAAATTACGGGATGGGGAATGACCATCGTTTTAGCACTTGTGTTTACAATGAGTGCTTTTATGAAACTCACGCAAAACGAAACGGCCTTGGAACAAGCTTCTTCTATTGGCCTTGATGCTTCCACGTATCAGTTTATTGGGGTTATTGAAATCATCTCGCTGATACTCTTCATTATTCCAAGAACTGGAGTTTTGGGAGCAATGCTGTTAGTAGCCTATTTGGGTGGAGCTATCGCCACACATTTGCAACATCAACAACCGATAGCAATGGCGGTTATTTTTCAAATGCTGCTTTGGGTTACGGCGTTTATTCGTTTCCCCGAACTGAAGCAAAGGATTTTTCAAACTAATAAAGCACAACAATGATGATACGCAGAAATATTTCAAAAATAACCCAAAACCATTGGCATAATGGTTTCTTGGGAACAGGACATCGTGCAATGGCGGTATTGGACGGTGTACCTTACAAAGACAGCGACCCTTTTATTTTGTTTATGGACGACAGCCTGAACCTTCCTGGTGGAGAACCCGTAGGAGGAGCACATCCACACGCTGGGTTTGAAACCTTGAGCTTGGTTTTGGAAGGCAATGAAAAAGATTGGAAAACGGGAAGTTTTGAACTAATGACCGCCGGAAAAGGCATTATCCACACCGAAGAAATCACTTCCAAACAAAAACTTCGTATGCTGCAAGTGTGGTTGGTACTACCGCCCGAAAAGCGATACGCTCAACCTTTCTTACAAAGAATGCTATTGGAAGACGTACCCAAAATTAAAACCGATACATACGAAATTCGTGTGTATAGCGGAAGCAGTAACGGATTGATTTCGCCATTAAAAAACCATACGCCATTTACTTTGGTGGACTTCAGGTTAGACAACCGAGCTGTGGTATCACAGGAAATTCCATCGCACTATAATGGTTTGGTATATGTATTAAAAGGCAGTGTGAAAGCTGGCGACAAAATCATCAATGCCGGACAAGCGGGTTGGCTTGATAAAGCGACTGAAGACGGCGATACCGAAATACAATTTGAAGCACTGGAAAACGACACCCATTTTGTGTTGTATGCCGGACAGCCTCATAATGTTCCTGTGGTTCATCACGGACCTTTTGTAGCAGATACCATGGAAGACATCGCACAGATGTATCGAGATTTTCGTCAGGGAAAATTTCCACATTTGAACGATTTGCCAAGCATTCAGAAAATATCCTATTCTTCACAAATAAGTAATTAAAAAATAATGTTTAGCGTTTTAAAGTTACTTTTTCGCGCTGGATTGAGCAATTTCCTAAAAGAACGGGAAAAAAGGTAGTGAATTGCGCAAAACCGCCTGATAGGCAAAGGTCACTAGAGCGACTGAATATATCAGGCGGTGCATCCTGCGCAAGGATGTGACGAAAGGAGCGAAACTGAATTATCACATTCATTCATTTATAAGGTTCAGTTCTCTCAATATGAGGTCAACAATCTCCGTTCTGGCGTTTATAAAATGTTCATAGTCTATGGTTTTGGATTGAATACAATTTGCGAAATAATAGACATTGGTTTTTGTTTCTATGTAACCTACATACCAACCAATATTTTGATTGTCTTGCTGCCCCAAACCTGTTTTTGACCTTACAATAAAATCTGCAGTATCATTTGATACCATTATCTTTTTCAGAATATCAATGGATCGCTTTGAAAAAGGTAGCTGGTAATTATGAATTCTCCTTAAAAAATCAACTTGCTGTTTAGGTGTAATACGAAGTCCTCCACTCAACCAAAAACGATCAATACCGCCTGAGGTATTTGCATTGCCATATTGTGCTTTATTCAGCCAGTCTTCCATCTGTGAAGTGCCAATAGTTTTAGCAAGTTCTTGATAATACCAAACGGTAGAATTTTTAAATGCATTTTTTAGATCATGGTCTTTATTCCAAATAGGTAGTTGCCTTTCTACACTGTCCCAGTGAATGATATGGTTTTCATCCTCTATATTACCCGTTTCGAGACCAATCAGTGAGTGACAAATTTTAAAGGTAGATGCGGGGGTAACTGCCTGATCAGAAAGAGCCGGATTGTACACTAGATATCTGTCTGCTTCCTGGTCGTATAAAACGAAGGTGCCCTCTACGTTAAATTGATCATAGTATTTTTTTAAATGACTTTGCACCTCGATGTGCTGAGCTTGTACAGTCGGATAAGAACTTAACAAGAAAGAAGTTAGGATAATTAGGATATTTCTGCTGTTAATCATCATTATTGCTTGCATTAAACTATAATTGCATTTGTTTTTTCGCATTTTGCATGATCAGTAGAACGTGAAACCACATTTATATATAAATATGTCTAGTCAGTACCTAAATTTAAGTATAGAAACGCTACTTTCATTCTCATCAATGAATCTCAGGCTACCAATTTTCTAATCAGGTAATGTTAGCATAAAATCAAGAATATCTTGCGCAATTTCCTTTACATGGGTTTCTAACGCAAAATGACCCGTATCGTAAAGCTTGACAATTGCATCTGGTATATCTCTTTTGTAAGCTTTGGCACCTTCTGGAAGAAAATAAGGGTCTTTATCTCCCCAAGCTATCAAAGCCTTAGGCTGATATTCTCTGAAGTATTTTTGAAATTCTGGATAAAGATCGACGTTATGTTTATAATCATATAATAAGTCAAGTTGCTTTTCGTCAGATTCTGGGCGATCAAGAAAGTATTGGTCCAGTGTATATGCTTCAGGTGCAATTAATTCAGGGTTTTCGACTCCGGTAAAATATTGAAACCTGAGTTCTTGCTCTTTTACAAATCCTCTTAGCGCATCCCTGTCCTTTTCTGAGTTGCTAATCCAATATCTTTTTACTGCATCCCATGCAGTACCCAATCCTTCTTCATAAGCGTTGCCATTCTGCGATATAAATCCTGTTATTTTTTCTGGGTTTGCCATCATTAAGCGATAGCCCGTAGGTGCGCCGTAATCAAATACATATACTGCAAACCTTTTGAGTTCCAAAGTGTCGATAAATGCTTGCATCACGTTAGTAAGGTTATCAAACGTGTAATCGAAATTTTCCCTTGTAGGAGAGTCTGAATAGCCAAATCCGGGAAGATCAGGAGCTATTACATGATACTTTTTATTCAAAATCGGAATAAGACTTCGAAACATATGTGATGATGTTGGGTAGCCATGGAGAAGTAGTATTACTGGAGCGTCCTGTGGTCCAGACTCCCGATAGAAAATATTATGTCCGGCTGCATTTATTGTGCGATAGTAGATGTTACGCTCTGTGTTTTCTGTTTGTTTTTTTAGATTCACTTTAGATTGTGCCATAATATATGGATTTAGTATTAAGGTTGATATGACAAGTATGCTTGTCACAGAAAATTTATTTGTTTTATTTTTCATACTACAAATTTATAGGCTATATTTGATTGTTAAAAATGATTTATTACGATGTAAAATATCACAATTTATGATTTATGAATATTAATGATCTGAAATTATTTATGGCGGTTGCTTTTCATGGTAATTTTACCAAAGCTGCAGAAGCGTCTTATACTGTACAATCGAATGTAACAGCAAGGATAAAAAGTCTGGAAGAAGAGTTTGATACGAAATTGTTTTTGAGAACTTCTAGAAAGGTTGAACTTACCTCAGCGGGGGAGACACTACTACATTATTCCAAGCAAATTATTAACTTAATTGAAGAGGCAAAAATATCCATCGGAAAAAACGACATAGTTAATGGTCAAATTAAAATAGGCTTTCTAGAAACTACAATGGCTCATAAAGGACCTAGCATTGTCCACGAAATGGCTGACAAATTTCCTCTGATTGATCTTCATTTAACTTCAAGTATGCGTGATACGCTAATTGATAGCGTGTTAAACTACAAATTAGACGCAGCATTTATACCCGCGCCGGTATACAACGAAGAGCTGAAACAGATTCATGTTAATGACGAGCGTATTGTCGCCGTAACGCCAATCTTTGTTAAAAATCTCGAAGATTTGCTAGAACAACCTCTTATGAAAGCAATTGTGTTTGATCAAGGTTGCTTTTTCAGAGCTCGATTGGAAGCTTGGCTGATAAGCCATAACATTATGAATTATCATAAAACGGTCATTAACTCCATAGAAGGAGTTGTCAATTTCATAGAATCTGGAATTGGTTTTAGCTTTCTGCCTGAAGAAATTGTATCAACCTTTTATAGTGGAAGGAAAATTAAAACACATGCTTTACCTAAAGAAATTGGGGCTGTCAAAAACGCCCTAATCTATCGTAAAGAGAGTGTACCCTCTCCTGTGCTCAAAGCGTTTATTAGTCTGTTTACATAATGAAATCTTGTAAAATGTATGATATACTGAAGAACCATATCGAAAAAATTATTTCCCTTACAGATTCCGAATTTGAATTTGTAGCTTCTTTGTTCACTCCAAAAGTCTATAAAAAAGGACAGTTCATCTTCCACGAAGGAGAGTATCTTACTAAGAATTTCTTTGTATGTAAAGGCTTAGTAAAGCTTGTATATAATGATTCCGATGCGCGCGAACATATTGTTTCTTTTGCTATGGAGGATTGGTGGGAAACTGATTTTGAAGCATTTTATACACAGAAAAAAACAACCATGTCGCTCATATGTCTAGAAGATACGGATGTATTATTTATTACCTATGATGACTACAAACATCTCTGCAATGCCTTGCCCAAAATAGAACATTTCTTTTTGGAAAAAGCGTACTTTGGATTTATCGCCGCACAAAAACGAATTCTTTCCGCCCTTACCTTGAACACTGCGGAGCGTTATCGTCAGCTGATCGAACGATATCCTAACTTAATCCAACGGGTACCCAAATCTCAATTGGCGGCTTATCTGGGTGTTTCTCGAGAAACATTAAGCAGGATATCGATCTAAAATCCAATTCATTAGCTTTTCTCGACAGCTCACAACTCATTCCCTCTATATAGCCTACTGTTTTTCTTTATTGCATATTTAAACTTCAACGTGTGACATACATCACTCCATAATTGTGATTTAGATCAACAGGGAGTGTCAAAATTGGAAACTAACTTTGCACTAAGCAATTAAAAACGAAAAAAGGATTCCTCTGTAAGGTAAAATGAAGAAAATAAGAAAACTTATTTAAATAGCAGTTTCTACAAATTGAATAGGAAAAGTACGGAGTAAAACGATATCTGATTTTAAAAGCATTACTATGTTAAACATATTTATTATTAACGGTGGCCAAATTTTTGGAACTTCAAGTGGACAATTAAACAAAAAACTGGCCGAAATTACAGATAATTTCATGAGTATCAATGGTTTTAATGTTCGTGCCTCTGACATCAACTACGAATATGATGAACTTGTAGAACTCGAAAATTTCCTTTGGGCTGATATTACCATTTGGCATGTACCTATTTGGTGGTTTCAACTACCACATAGATTAAAAGAATATATGGATGTGGTTTTTAAAAACGGAGAAGGGAGGCTTTATGAAAGCGATGGCCGCACAAGAAATGATCCTCAATTAAATTACGGTAGAGGTGGGTTGCTTCATTCTAAAAAATATTTGATAACAACCAGTTGGAATGCACCGAAAGGAGCATTTACAATTAAAGGTGAAATCATGGACCAAACCTCGGTAGATGATGGTGTTTTATTTGGTTTTCATAGGGCAATGGAATTCTTGGGATTATCGAGGCTTAAAGGATTTCATTTTTATGACGTTCTTAAAAATATGGATAAAGAACGCTTCGAAGAGTATGAGAATCAATATATAGAGCACCTTAATCGAACACTAAAAAAAGAGATTTTATTGGTTAGTAACCCTATTGATGGTAAAAACACTTAGCCAACGCACTCACCATATTGAGAGTCCCACTTTACTTCTTTTTGACTTTACAGCTCGAACAATGCACTGTATAAGGTGTAAAAAAGCTCTTACTATTGGTTTAGCACAACAATTAAAAAAACAACTTAAAATTTACATACAATGAGATTATTAGATGATTTAAAATGGCGGTATGCCACCAAAAAATTTAGTAGCAAAAAAGTTTCAAATGAAGATATAGAAACTATAGTTGAAGCCATCAACCTTTCTGCTTCATCATTGGGAATGCAAACCTACAGAGTTTTTGTGATCGAAGATCAAGCGTTAAAGAAGAGACTCGGTGAGGGGTCTTTTAATACGCAAATAGGTGAATCTTCTCATCTATTGGTGTTTGCCGCTTTCGGATCCATTAGTCAAGAGATGATTATATTACATTTTTCGCTTATGAAAGAGAACAGCCTGTCGAGGAATTAGCAGAGTTTAAACACGCCATTTGTAATTTTCTTTTGCCTCGTAGCGATGAAGAAAATTTCACATGGTCAAGTAAGCAAGCTTATATTGGCCTTGGAACTGCTCTAATTGCTGCCGCAAACCTAAAGATAGACGCTACGCCTATGGAAGGCTTTGATGCCGATAAGTTTGATAACTTATTAGAATTAAGGGACAAAAACTTGAAGAGTGTAGTATTGCTTGCCTTGGGTTATCGTGATCAAGAAAGAGATTTCTTAGCGAACCTTAAAAAGGTAAGAGTCCCAAATGAAGAGTTTGCTATTACTATTAAATAATCCGTTTCCCTTCTAAAAGCAATCTTTCAATAGTGGTTTATCGAGATGTAATGGACATCCATTCAAACCCACACCACTACACAACAACTCACACAATATATGAGGTGCAAAAAAATAAATCGCTTATGCATACAGTAAACATAAAAAATAATTAAAAATGGAAAAAAGAGAATTTAGTCCTTGGACATGGCAGAATGAACGCAGTTATGTACAAGCAGTTGAAATCAAAAATCCAGAAGGTATATTATATTGTTCCGGGCAGGCCGCTATAGAACCCAATGGTATATCTAGCAATGAAGATATGAAGTCACAGCTTCAAAAAGCAATTTCTAATTTAGAAGAGGTGATATCGTTAGCAGGATATAAGTGTAAAGGCATGGTTCGATTAAAGGTGTACACGACCTCTATGCAAGATCTTTGGCCACATTTTCATATCCTTCAGGAATGGATAGCCCAACATAATATCAGAACAGCTTTGACTGCCATGGAGGTCAATGTATTATTTGAAACATTAAAAGTTGAGCTGGAAGCTACGGTTGTCAAATAAAAAAGAGAAAACAGTAAAAAAAAGAAATAAAAGCAAATGTTTCTGAACGGCATACAGCGTGAGGGATAGAAGCGACATCCTTTTGCGGTCCTCGCAGATCCGCAAAAGATACAGCGAATAGCCCGACCCATCTGCATTTTATTGATAGCCTGGTCATGGGGGTAAAATGCAGGCGGTGGCACGTTCAAACCCTACTTTTCGTCCTGCTCGCCCATTCTCTGTATAAGTTCTTCTCGAAGTGCATCAAGGAATTTTGTACGGTTCATTTTTCTGTTTCTCAACTCCAAAAAAGTCTGATAGAAATTACCCAGATCAATGCCAAAGACACTTTCAAAATATCGAGCTATTTCTCTTATATCCTTGTTTCCATTTTCGAAAACCTTTTGAAAGTGCAAAGCGTAAATCAATTCAATCAATGCCACTTTGCTACCTGTCCATTTCAGCTTTTTCGGGGTTTTAGATTTATCTTTTTGGAATTTGTTATATAACTGGTCTTCGATATAGACTTGTATCAGATCGTTTGCGATTATCTTGGCAACCTTATAATCATGCGATGTGGAAAAAGTCATATCAGACTGAAAATACCCTGTATCAACGCATAGCTGAATATCCAGCTTTCCCCGTAAAAAATATTTGTCGTCAAGAAACGGGTTATTACTACGGTAATACTTGTAGAAGACCAGATTGTTGTCAAAGAACCTATTTAACTCTTTCAGTTCTTTGTTAAGGTGTTTTCTTATGGGTTTTGTCCCATAAGGCTTTTTTGCTTCAATTTTGTAAATCGTATTGTAGTAAATGAGCTTGGCTACGATGACAGGTTTTTGATGTTTGAAAAAATGGATTTCCTCATCAGTATTCTTAAAACCTCTTTTTAATACGTATTCTTTTAATTTGGACAGGCATTCTACAATAAGATGTATAACGGTTTCAATCCGTTTTAAAGGGCAGTTGGCCTCAAGCTCCAATTCGTTGATTGCCGTTTCCAGTTTGAATAATGTTTCATTATAGAATTGTTCAACATCACTAATGTTTCGGGATATTTTTATTTCCTCCAGTTATTCTATAAATTGAACGTACAGCTTTATTTATGACGTAGCAAGTAGTTAAATTTATAAACTAAAAAGTTAGCGGGAATATATTATGAAATTACTCTCTTATTCCTTTTATCTTGATACAACACGGCTGCAAAATCTAAAAACTCATCAATGAAATATTCTGTGTTTTTTTCTATATCTGAGTTTACAGGTTCGTTTTTTTCATTGAATGCATTTTGGATTTCTGGTATCAAAAGCCTTGTTGGAACAGGATATGCACCTAATCCCAAAACCAATGATTGCAAGTGTATAGAGGCTTGAACTCCGCCTAATTTCCCTGCCGATGTAGTTACTACGCCTATTGGCTTTTTACTAAACTCAGCCCAATAATATTCAACCATATTTTTAAGCGTGGATGTATATGTTTGATGATATTCGGGGCTAATAAATATAATGCCGTCTGATTTTATAAGAATATGTCTTATTTGTTCTATGTTTTGATGACTTTCTAGTTTTGTTCCAAAGGCGGGTAAGTTGATTTCTTGCAAATCAATCAACTCTGTTGAAACACGCTCATTCATTTTGTTTAGAAGAAAAATAGCTAAACTTTGTGATTTTCTTTCCTCTCTTATTGCCGATAAAATTATAACTATCTTCATATTGTTAATATATTTTTATGAATTTGTGATACTGAATTCGTTGTATGGAATAATCAGCCTCAATTTCCAAACCATTGATAGCTGTTTCTAACTTAGATAATGTCTCGTTGATTATTCATTAGGCTGATTTAAAATAATATCATTCGATCACACCGATATTCCAAATCAGTTATAAAATTATTTATAACATTTACAATAAAACCTCAGCTACCTTCCGTTCTACATACATTTGCCAAAAAACATTCGCTATATTGACTGGGCTATATGTTTGGCTATTTTCATCAATCGCCCCGTTTATCAGCAATATTCCGGCATAAGCTCCATGCTCAAGAAGCGAACTATTTAAACATAGTACTAGTGATCTAAGCGCAGAACTTGAAATGGAGTAGGACGAATATTCGGGCATTGGACATATTGCAATACCACCACCCGAAACTAATACGACACCATTTGATTCGATTAGGTTTTCTTTCAGGGTCTGAACCGTGGTTAATAACCCAATCACATTGATAATAAAATCATTGATTAAGTCTGCTTCGGACTCGTGGAAAATACATCGTTTGACGATATTAACTGCATTGTAAAAAAGGACATCTATTGTTTGAAATTTTTTTGAGATACTTTCTAAAACAAATTTTAATTTTTTTTTATTAGAAACATCAGCTTTGTAAGTAAAAACGTAATCTTTATATCCTGTTAGACTTTGCTTTAACGAATTAAGATTGTTTTCGTTTCTACTTATCAATATCACACTAAAACCGTCTATCAAAAATCGTTTTGCCACGGAGATCCCTAATCTTTGACCTGCGCCCACTATGAGCATTATTTTTCTATCCGTCATTCCCGTAACTCTGCCTAGTCTAATATTTTTTCAATTCTTGTATTCTGGGTGGTTTTGATAAGCCATCGGTCATTCGATTTTATCAATACCATAGTTAAGTGACCCGAACGATCTTCTACACTGTCATCATTTTTAAAATCCTTCCAGATCCAAGTAGCATATACTAATGCGATGTCATCATGTAAAAATTTTATGGTAATATCATCCAATTTATAAGTCATGTTTTGCTTTGATTCCTGTAAGAATTTATGGGCTTTTTTATGGCTTTCGATATTCACTTTATTTGAATCATATCTCCCCCCAGACCATGTTATAAACTTGGTGTCTTTTGTAAACAGTGCGCCCCATCTATCTATTTCGTGATTATTCCAAAAAACTACGTAGTCTGTAAATACCTCTCTAATCGCCTTTTCTTCTTTTTTCATATCCGTCATTTTTTTGTTGTTCATATCCTCTTGAATTGTTACATGGTTCTGTATATTTTGTTTGAGTTGCGAGAAGCAACTACTTAGGGTAATTGACAGTTTTAAACAAAATACAAATTGTAACAACTTCATTTTATCCATCTTTATTTCTATTTTAGTTTTGCTACACAAAATTAAATGACATATATTTCACGTGCTGTGATTCTAATCACAAAAGTATTTGACTATAAAAAATCTGTCGCAGCTAACCTCCATTCTGCTCAATCCCAAAAATGTCGTATTTTTGATATTAGTTTAAATCAATCATTGTATCATTTGATAATGACAGAAAACAACCAAAATATAATTAGGGAGTTCCATAGTATATTAGCCATGAAGTACACTTATGTAAATCACGAAAATTGGCTAAAACTCCAAGACATTTCGATAGTCAAAAACATTGGAAAAAATGAATTGATATTTCGGGCTGGAGACTATTTAAACTATGGCATTTTCGTTGTTGAGGGTTGTCTCAAACTATTTTATTTTGACGAGAGCGGATTGGAGAGAATATCGACATTTACGACCAAACATGAATACATGGATAATTGGAATGACATTCATCGGAATAGACCGTTGCCGTATTCTATCAGTGCGCTTACTCCGAGTACAATTATCCTTTACCCGCTTGAGAAGATGGTTGAGATATTCAAACAAGAAGCCGACCTACTACAGCTCTGTGTAGACTTGTCTCAACAAATCATTCAAAAGAAACAAGAGCATTACACTGTCCTAACTTTAAAAACGCCTTTGGAAAGATACGCCTACCTTTTAAAACATAGAAATGAATGGATTTCAGATATTTCTGTAACCAACATAGCGCAATATCTAAACCTAAGTAGAGAAACCGTCAGTAGGGTGAGAAATAAAATAGTAAAGGGATAAAACTTCTTAATAAGTACCAACTTATTATTAGACTTTACCAAATTCCAATGCCAAAATACCACCGATAATAAGGACTGACGACGGTATAAGTATTCTATTCAATAAAAGATTTCTAAATCATCTGTTGATCATTTTTAAACTTGATACACCTACACCAAGTGCTTTAAACCGGGGTCGTTCTTGATACGCTCCATTTCGCTTTCCACAATCTGCAAAACGTCTGTTTTGACCTGCCTGTAATTGGCTTCAATGACCTGTTTCATATTGTCGTTGCCGTGTTCATCGGTAAAAGATAATATCTGCGGTTTCTTTTTGTACGCTTTGGTTTCGGTAGAAACCTTTTCGTTATCCACCACGATTTCAGCATGAAATATTTTCTGCTCGATACGTTCATCGAAGTTGTCTGAAACATTTTCCTAATGGGCTTCGCTCCGTAGGGTTTCTTTGTCTCGATTTTGTAAATAGCGTTGTAGTAGATGAGTTTGGCAACAATGGCAGATTTCTGATATTTAAAAAATCGGATTTCTTCATTCGCATTTTTAAACCCTTTTTTAAAATGGCTTTTCCATTGGAAAGAAAAGTAACTGTGTCGTGATTTTGACACAGTTACTTGTACTTGGTTACTAGTTTTCTAAAATCAAACGTTCCAGTTTTACTTTGCTTTTGAGTGTACCAAAGAAAACGATAGCCTCATCTCCTTTTATCTCGGATATCGTTCCAACCGCTGACTGTCCCGTTAAACGAACAGTATCGCCAACTTTTATATTTTTTATCTCCTTGACAATATCATCAGTTAAAACTTGAACTGGCTCGATAACGGGTTTTGATTTACCTAAACCGTTTTCCGCTTCCTTTCGCTTATTTTCCCAGTACAGTTTGTCTTTAGCAATTGATTGGAGAAAATTATCCATATTAATAAATTCTTCACCTATTCTACCGGAAGCATCAGCGATAATACTCTCGTCCAAACCTATTCTTCGGGCTACTTCAATTGCAAAAGAACTTCCCGGATTTCCTATCGAAAGTTTGTACATTGGGCGGTTATTTTCGGAATCGTACAGCATCGCACCATTGATTACGCCCTCTGTTTTATAGGCGAAATGCTTTAGATTTTGGAAATGCGTCGTAATCAATCCAAAGCTTTTTTTGTTATTGAAACGCTCCAAAAGTGTTTCTGCAATTGCTCCTCCGATTTGAGGCTCTGTTCCACCCCCAAACTCATCAATCAAAAGAAGTGTTTTGTCATCGTTATGTTCTACAAAAAACTTCATGTTCGTTAAATGAGAAGTATAGGTACTCAAACTATTCTCCATACTTTGCCCGTCGCCTATATCCATGAATATATTCTGGAAGACACCTGCTTTTGAACCCTCATCTACCGGAATTAACAATCCGCACTGTAGCATATATTGTAATAAAGCTACCGTTTTCAAACAAAGAGATTTTCCTCCGGCATTCACTCCCGATACGATTAAAATCCTGTCTTTTTCAGTCAGAAAAATATCCAGTGGATGTGCGTGTTTTTTCTGTTGTCGCAGTGCAATGTCCAATAATGGATGTACAGCATTAGTCCATTCAATATTCTGTCTGTTCTCCAATACGGGCTTCGTAGCTTTGATACGTATCGAAAAAGATGCTTTTGCCTGAATAAAATCAATGGTTCCGAGGAAGTCGTATGATTTTAGAATTTCATCCGCTTCGGGTCTGATTAAATTCGTGAACTCTGTCAATATTCGGGCAATCTCTTTTCGTTCATCATTTTGCAATTCCCTCAAGCGATTAGATGCCTCGACTACCGCCTCGGGTTCTATAAAGAATGTTTTTCCACTGCCAGAGCTGTCGCGAACTACCCCCTTGATTTTCCTTTTGTTGGTAGCCGTCACCGGGATTATATAATGCCCACCTCTCATATCGGCTTGGACATCTCTGCCCACGATGCCCTGTGCTTGTGCCGTACGAAGTGCGGCAGCCATAGCTTTGGTAATATCTTTTTCCGCATCGATTTTATTTTTTCTGATGGTGTTTAGCAATTTGGAAGCATTGTCTTTTATCTGTCCAGACTTATCCAAAATTGAATTTGCCTTTTCGATGATCGATGGAAATGTCTTTATTTCATCTGCCAGTTTTTTGAGTTCAGGGTATTTTATCTTACCGGGTTGGTTTCTCGATTCGTCATTCAAAAACTCAACAATTCGAACAATAGTTTCCAGCGAATCGGATAATTGAGGGATTTCCTTTTCTGATAGCCAAAAAGAATTGTCCACCTGAACCTGTTTAAGGGCATAACGGATATCAATAAAGTGTTCCGAAGGGAAACTTTCTTTTTTGTTTATGATTTGAGAAAACTCATGGGTTTGTGTTAACCAACGTTCGATTGTTTCGAAATCAGTTGAAAAACGCATAGCGTTTACTTTATCGATGCCTAAGGGACTTAAGCACTTCTCTTTAATATGCTCACGTATAGCGTCGAAATCTATTTTATGTTCAAAATTTTCCGGATAAATATTCATCTCAAAATATGTTTAATAGCAAGCAATCAGACTATCGGGGTCTGAATACCAATTGTTTTTAAAAATGTAAAAGGATTAATTTGAGATTGCCCATACCCCATCCTGATACTGTCAATTTTGAGATACGGAATTAAATAATCTTGTATCTACAGCAGCATCCGGGTTTCTCTAAGAATGGAGAAACAAAATGGCGATATGGTATTTATGCGGAAAGAAAAAACATATTCTATGTGTCCTTAATTGGACAAAGATAATAAAAATTCCATTAATATGTGTTTATGAGTATTCAGATTCGAGAATGGACATGAGCAGTAAGGATCTATACCCGTCATCCGTCTTTATCTCGTCACGTAGAATACCGTCTAAACAGAATCCTTCTGACTTGTACAGATTTGAGGCTCGCTCATTATCTTGAAATACATCAAGCCATAGTTTATTAAACCTGAGTGAGATAAAGCAATATTCTTTGATAAGACGGATACACTGTCTACCAATTCCTTTCCCTTTTTCGCTAATGACTATTCGTCGGAACTCAAGCGACTTATTCGGATTTGTAATACCACATAAAATAATAAATCCGGTTATTTTTCCTGATGATTTATCCCACACGCTGACGTGTGCCATATTTTCATCTTCGATGGCAGCCATATGTTGTTCTCTGGTATAGGGAAGTATACAAGACTTGTTTTCGTCTTCGTTTTCAAGCCTGATTATTTCGGCTATGTCCTCCAAATGAGTTTTCATTAAAAGAATAGAATTATTTTCCATTATAAATAGATTTTGATCTAAAAATTTCAACTTAACTGAAAATGGTTCTATATCTGCAATGAATATCGATATTTCTAAAGAACATTCCATAAAACCAGAGAAATGAATTAAACAAAAGACATATTTTTAATTTAAACAATTAAAAATGAGCAGATACTGTTCGAATTTACAAAGTTTTTTTTGCCTTTAAAATTTTTAAATTAATTGTCATATCTGAGCTGCATCTTTTTTTGAAAGTAATATATGAGTTACATTTTTTTCGAAAAAATGCCCACTTTTGCGATGATAAAAATAGGAAAGAAAAGTATATAAAACAAGAAAACCCTTGATAAACAAGGGTTTTAAAAGTGATCCAGTTAGGATTCGAACCTAAGACCTACTGCTTAGAAGGCAGTTGCTCTATCCAGCTGAGCTACTGGACCTCACTTTGTCGGGGTGGCAGGATTCGAACCTGCGACCTCCTGGTCCCAAACCAGGCGCGATGACCGGGCTACGCTACACCCCGAAAAAACGCGGAGAGACAGGGACTCGAACCCTGGCATCGGTTACCCGATGACAGATTAGCAATCTGCTCCGTTACCACTCCGGCACCTCTCCGTTGCCATAGAGAATTGTTCTCTAATGCGGATGCAAAAGTAGCATTAGTTTTACTATCATCCAAACTTTTTTAAATAAAAAACATAAAAAAATAACACCCTAAAACAAACTTATTATAAATCAACATCCTATAATATTCATCGCGTTTGTTTCAAAGCGTATTTTTTCGTTTAAATCCTCTTCTTTTTAATTTATTTCCTTTCCTCACAATAATCTTAAACTCTTTCTTTTTTTGGTAAAACCTTTACTCAATGTTAACTTGCTCGTAATTTGTTTTCTCTCCAAAATTATTCATGTATATTTGTCTAATTGTTTTAAATTCGCAAAACTTAATTAAATAACTATAAATCATGAATAAAAAAGTAGTAATCGTATCTGCGGCAAGAACTCCAATCGGAAGTTTTCTAGGTAGTTTATCGACTGTTCCCGCTACCAAATTAGGAGCAGCTGCTATAAAAGGAGCTTTAGATAAGATCAATCTTGATATAAACCTAGTAGATGAAGTTTTTATGGGAAATGTAGTTCAAGCAGGAGTGGGTCAGGCACCGGCTCGCCAAGCTGCATTATATGCTGGTTTATCAAAAGAGGTTCCATGTACTACTGTTAACAAAGTATGTGCTTCGGGCATGAAAGCAATTATGTTTGGCGCACAAGCTATTTTATCGGGTGATGCTGAAGTGATTGTTGCAGGCGGAATGGAGAACATGAGCATGATTCCTCACTATGTGCATATGAGAAACGGTCAAAAGTTTGGCCCTTCCACCTTAATTGATGGTCTACAAAATGATGGTTTAGTCGATGCTTATGATAATAATGCAATGGGTGTTGCAGCTGATTTATGTGCTACTGAGCACAATATTACAAGAGAAGAACAAGATGCTTTTGCTGTGCAATCATACGAGCGTTCTGCTAAAGCGTGGGAAAGTGGAAAATTTAATAATGAAGTTGTTCCTGTAGCAGTACCTCAACGAAAAGGAGATCCTGTGATGGTTACTAAAGATGAAGAGTATACTAACGTTAGATTAGATAAAATTGCTTCTTTAAGACCTGCTTTTACAAAAGAAGGAACCGTAACTGCAGCTAATGCATCAACGATCAATGACGGTGCTGCCGCTGTAATATTGATGAGCGAAGAAAAAGCAAACTCTTTGGGATTAAAACCACTTGCTTATATTAAAGGATATGCCGATGCAGCTCAAGATCCAGTCCGGTTTACAACAGCTCCTGCCAAAGCTTTACCTAAAGCCCTCAAAAAAGCTAATATTGCTATTGAGGATATAGATTTCTTTGAATTTAATGAGGCATTTTCTGTAGTAGGTCTTGCTAATTCTAAAATATTAGGACTAACCTCTGACAAAGTTAATGTAAATGGCGGTGCAGTATCTTTAGGACATCCATTGGGATGTTCGGGAGCAAGAATTATTGTAACCTTATTAAATGTTTTAGAACAAAATAATGGAAAAATAGGAGCTGCTGCAATTTGCAACGGCGGTGGCGGTGCTTCTGCTTTAGTTCTTGAAAGAGCTTAATTTTCAAAATTGAAAAAAAGAAGAAAGAAGTGAAAAAACATTTTTTTGACTTCTTTCTTTTTCTTTTTCCATGGTCTATATCTTTTTCTATTTTAATAACAATGTACGCAATCTGTAATTTATCTATTGTTCCTTTAAGAGCCGAACCTTCGGATAAAAGTGAAATGACTTCTCAAGTCTTATTTGGAGAGCATTTTACTGTATTAGAGCAAACAGAAAAGTGGTCAAAAATAGAATTAGCTTTAGATCATTATCAAGGGTGGATTGACAATAAACAATTTCAAGCAATTTCAGTCGAAGACTTTCAGTTTCTTCAACAACAACCAACGCTCTTATCCGGAAATTTAGTAGATTTTGCCTCTTCTTCTAAAAACCAACTGTTACCTGTTTCTATTGGCAGTTCTTTGTCTTTTTTAGACAGCAGTTCTATTAACATCGAGCAATTTATTTATGAAGGAGAAAAAGTTTTTGGCAAAAAAGAAAAAAAGCAACTTTTAAATACTGCCTTTATATACCTCAACGCACCATATTTATGGGGAGGGAAAACTCCGTTTGGAATAGACTGTTCCGGTTTTACACAAATGGTTTACCGAATTAATGGATATCGCATTCCACGCGATGCATCACAACAAGCTAATGTTGGAGAAGTATTAAGTTTTATCGAAGAGAGCGAACCCGGAGATTTAGCTTTTTTCGACAATCAGGAAGGCAATATTATCCATGTAGGAATTATCATGGATAATAACTACATTATACATTCTCATGGAAAAGTAAGAATAGATCGTCTGGATCACTTAGGTATCTATAACATTGATTCTGGAAGACATACACACAAACTACGTGTAATTAAAAAAATTATATAGTATTTTTCAATTCTGAAACAATTTATTGTTAAATAAATTTCTTAAATAAAAAAGGTATCTTTGTCGAAATTCGTACATTATGAACACTTTCGAGCAATTTAATCTACCGAAAGCCCTGCAAAAAGCTCTTGATGAGCAAAATATAACCACTCCTACTCCCATTCAGGAAAAATCTTTCTCTGTTATTATGTCAGGAAAAGATGTCTTAGGAATAGCGCAGACAGGAACTGGAAAAACATTGGCTTATCTGCTGCCTATTTTAAAGCAATGGAAATTTTCCAATACAGATACCCCAAAAGTAATTATTTTAGTTCCTACTCGTGAATTAGTTGTTCAGGTTGTTCAGGAAATAGAAAAGTTAACTTTATATATGTCTGTCCGAACTTTAGGAGTATATGGAGGAACCAACATCAATACTCAGCGAAACGCTGTTTATGAAGGGGTAGATATTGTTGTTGGAACTCCCGGAAGAACAATGGATTTGGCATTGGACGGTGTACTTCGGTTTGACAATTCACAAAAATTGGTCATTGACGAATTTGACGAAATACTTAATTTGGGATTTCGGACACAGCTTACTTCCATTCTTTCAATGATGAAAAACAAAAGACAAAATATTTTGTTTTCGGCAACTATGACAGAAGAAGTTGATGAAGTATTGGACGAATATTTTGATTTTCCGCAAGAAGTTTCTCTTGCCTCTTCAGGCACGCCTCTCGAAAAAATTGATCAGCAAATCTACTTTGTTCCAAATTTCAATACAAAATTAAATTTGTTAATGTACCTATTAGCCGACAAAGATCTTTTTAACCGCGTTTTGATTTTCATTAATAGCAAACGGTTGGCTGATGTAGTAATGGAAAAACTGGAAGAATTTTTTCCAGATGAATTTACAGTAATTCACTCCAACAAATCACAAAACTTTCGATTGAGATCCATGGCTGAATTTCAGGCCAATGAACTAAGAGGTTTACTAACAACAGATATTATGGCACGCGGATTAGATATTTCCGATATCAGCCATGTTATAAACTTACAGTTCACAGAATCACCTGAACAATATATCCACCGCATTGGTCGTACAGGTCGTGCAGATAAAAATGGTATTGCTATTTCTTTAGTAGATCCCAAAGAAGAAGAGATGAAATTAAATGCAGAAATTTTAATGGAAAAAGAAATCCGTCAAATTCCAATTCCAGAGGCAGTAGAAATTTCTGATCAGCTTATGGAGTTTGAAAAGTCTAAACTAAAATCAAAACAGCTGACTAAAATTAAAAAGACGGAGGAAAAAGGTGCTGCTTTTCATAAGAAAAAAGAAAAAAACACAAAAGTTAACCTTGGAGGTCCGGGAAAAAGAAACCCTCGAAAGACAAAACCCAGGAATCGCGCCGTAGATGCTAAACGAGCTACAAAGCGAAAAAACAAATAAAAAAAGCTGATTTAATAATCAGCTTTTTTTATTTGTTTAATCCTGTATCATTTTTTCCACATCTTCTGGTTTATGCTTATATTTAAATACGATTGCAAATAATACGGTTACCACTAAGGAATATAATGAAAAAATAATCCAGGAATGTCTCCAACCTTCTAACTGCAAAGTCAAGTCCTCTTGGCTATATACGTAGTGGTTTACTACAGCCTGAGCAATAAACATTCCCAACGTTGCACCAAATCCGTTTGTCATCATCATAAACACGCCTTGTGCAGAAGAGCGAATATCTTCTGTAGTTTCATTATCTACGAATAGTGAACCGGATACATTAAAAAAGTCAAATGCTATTCCATAAACAATCATCGACAGAATAAACATCCATACACCGCTGCCTGGATCGCCAACTCCAAATAAGCCAAATCGAAGTACCCAAGCTACCATTGACATTAACATCACAACTTTTATCCCAAACCGCTTTAGAAAAAACGGTATTAGCAAAATACACAGTGTTTCTGATATTTGAGATAATGAAATCAATGCATTTGCATTACTAGCTCCCCATGTATTTGCGTATTCGGGAATATTTTTAAATGTTGTAATAAATGGATTGGCATATCCGTTTGTTATTTGAAGTGAAACTCCTAAAAGCATTGAAAAGATAAAGAAAACAGCCATCTTTTTCTGTTTAAATAAAGCAAATGCTTTTAAACCAAACGCTTCTGCAAGTGTTTTTTTAGTTCCTGATTTAACAGGACAATTGGGAAGCACAAAACTGTATAAAAAAAGAACAACACCCAAAAAACCTGAAACATAAAATTGATGATAGTCTTGTTGAAAACTAATAAAACCGATACTGCTGCTAAAGTTAAACCCTAATACTCCGTCTGTATATCCAAAAAAATTGACAAAAAGCATAGCAAAAATAAACCCCACCGTTCCAAACGTACGGATAGGCGGAAAAGCTTTTATTACATCCAATTGATTTTGTTTCAAAATAGAATAAGCTGTAGAATTGGACAAAGCAATTGTTGGCATAAAGAAGGCTACACTAATGGTATATAATGTAAAAATAGTTGTAAAGTCTACACTACTTCCTGATATATATCCGTAATAACCCGTAGCAAACATAAAGACTGCTGCTAATAAATGATTTATTCCCAGTAATCTCTGAACGGGAATCCACCTGTCAGCAACTATTCCCATAATTGCGGGCATAAAAATAGATACAATTCCTTGCATTGCATAGAAAGATCCTATTTTCGGTCCTAAGCCCACAGCACCTAAATAGTTTCCCATAGACGTTAAATAGGCTCCCCAGACTGCAAATTCCAGAAAGCTCATAAACGTTAGTTTTAGCTTTACATTCATAATGTATTATTTATTTTCAAGGAAGTCGCAACTCAGTTAAATTCAGGAGTTCGATTCTCTCCTTCATATTAAGTTCTCTCTGTTACTAATTTCATTATTAGATCAAACTGTTCAACTCTTGATAAATCTGAATTATCTATTTCTATTGCATCTTCAGCTTTTATTAAAGGTGAATCTTTTCTTGAAGTATCTATTTGATCTCTTTCTATTACATTGCGGAATACTTCATCATAATCCACAGATGCATTTTTTTCTTTCAGCTCCTTAAAGCGCCTTTCTGCTCGAATTTCAGGAGAGGCTGTCATAAAAATTTTAAGCTCTGCATCGGGAAAAACAACTGTTCCAATATCTCTCCCATCCATGATAACGCCTTTTAATTTTCCAAAATTTTGCTGTTGTTCGACCAGCTTTCTCCTAACTTCCGGTACCTCTGCTACCTGACTCACAAATTTAGATACTTCTAACGTGCGAATTACTTCTTCAACATTTTCTTGATTCAGGTAAATCTCTGCAAAGCCTTTTGCTGCATTATATTGAAAATTCAATTCTATCTGCTCTAAACTGTTAATTAAGTCTTCCTTCTTAAAACATTCTTTATCGATCATTTTTTTACGCATGGCAAATAGTGTAACTGCTCTGTACATAGCTCCTGAGTCAATATAGACGTATCCTAGCTGTTTTGCTAATGATTTTGCCAATGTACTTTTTCCTGTTGAAGAAAACCCGTCAATGGCTATAGTTATTTTTTTCAAAATAAATACTTTTTAATTAATTCAAATCAATTGAAACACCAAACATACTTGTATTGGCAGCTACAGTCTGTCTTGCATATGAATAGTCAAACTTAAATCGATTGTATTTAAAGCCCGCTCCTGCTGTAAATCCAGAAAAATGTCGCTGATCCACAATACGCAATTCCTCCCCTTTTCTAAAATTGTATCCCACTCTTAAATTAAATTTTTTATCAGGAAAAAGCTCTATTCCTACAGTAATATGCCTCAGGGCATTATTAAAAAAACTTATCTTTTCTTCTTTTCTATTACCCTCCAAATCTGCCTCGCCTCTATTGGGATTAGAATATGATAAATCCCACTTCTGTAAATTATCTAAAGCTAGATGCCAGCGCAAAGGTACATTTTCTAATTTTTTTGAAAGTGCTAATGCAATATCTAACGGCATTTTTTCGCGATGCTCTGCATAAGAAGTTATTTGTCCTCCCAAGTTTCTAATTACAAAAGCAAAGTCTATATTACTATCTTCATCTTTGTATAACACACCTAAATCAACAGCCGCTCCTAAAGAATTATAAATTTCCATATTAGAAAAAATAAACTTAGCATTCACCCCAAAATACCAATTGGTACGTTCAATATTATAGGATGTTCCTAAAGACAGTGCTACTTCATTACCGGAAAAACTTCCAACCGGATTTCCCCACTCATCATATCCTTCAATATCACCGTAATTAATATAGTTAACACCTATAAACAGATTTTTGTGATCGTCAAAAGACTTTACATAAGCCGCAGATCCGTAATTTATAGCATTAAAAACTCTGCTAAAATTAAGCGATAATTGATTGTTCATTGTTTTGCTGATACTTGCGGGATTAGAAAAAGACAAAGAAACTTCGTCTCCTGAATTAGTGAAGTTTTTACCTCCAAGAGCTCCTTGTACGGGCGAAGTAGTCAGGTTTAAAAACTGATAAGTATAATCTCCTCCAACTTGTGCTGCCAAACTGTAGGAGATTATACTAAATAATAAAACAAATCTTTTAAACATTCAACTTCTGTAATTATAACTGTGACGAATCACTAATAGCTAAGATATTATTTTTCTTGACACAAAAATAAAAAAGAAAAGCACAGTTTTGTACAGAACTGTGCTTTTAAATTATTAATTATGTTTAGTCTTACTTTTCTTCCGTTTTAAATTCTTTTGGTTTTTTTACCTTTTGATTTGTTATGGCAATCGCTAAAACTTCTTCCATTTTATCTACATAATGAAACGTAAGCCCTTTCAGATAATTTTCTTTTATTTCCTCTATGTCCTTTTTATTGTCTTTACACAGAATTATTTCTTTAATATTAGCTCTTTTAGCTGCTAAAATCTTTTCTTTAATTCCGCCTACCGGAAGAACTTTCCCTCTCAAAGTTATTTCTCCTGTCATAGCTAAGTTTTTCTTGATTTTATACTGAGTAAAAGAAGAAACCATTGACGTTAGCATAGCAATACCCGCACTTGGACCATCTTTTGGCGTAGCCCCTTCGGGAACATGTAAATGGATTTTATAATTATCCAAAACACTCTGAGATATTTTCAATTCATCAGCATGAGCTTTAATATATTCTAAAGCAATTGTAGCTGATTCTTTCATTACATTCCCTAAATTTCCCGTAATGCTTAACCCTCCTTTTCCTTTAGAAACAATGGATTCAATATACAGAATATCTCCACCTACACTTGTCCAAGCCAAGCCAGTTACAACTCCTGCTACATCATTGTTTTCATATTTATCTCTTTCAAAACGCGGAGCCCCTAAAATTTGTCTCACTTCCTCTTCTGTTAATTTCACTTCATATGCTTCCTCCATAACAATTTTTTTAGCAATTCCGCGAGCTATATGTGCCAACTGCTTGTCCAATCCTCTTACCCCAGATTCTCTTGTATAATTAGTCACGATAAATTCCATAACTTTTTTATTTACAGAAACATTTTGGGGTGTAAGCCCATGCTCCTTTAATTGTTTGGGCAGTAAGTGCTGTTTTCCGATTTCAATTTTTTCTTCAATCGTATAGCCATTCATTTCTATGATCTCCATTCGATCGCGCAACGCCGGCTGAATTGTATTCAGACTATTAGATGTAGCGATAAACATTACTTTAGAAAGATCATATCCCATTTCTAAAAAGTTGTCGTAAAAATCTGAATTTTGTTCCGGATCTAATGCTTCTAATAAAGCTGACGAAGGATCTCCATTATAACTTGATGACAATTTATCAATTTCATCCAATAAAAAAACCGGATTGGATGTTTCTGCTTTTTTTATACTTTGAATAATACGACCAGGCATTGCTCCAATATAAGTTTTTCTATGCCCTCTTATTTCCGCTTCGTCCCTTAATCCTCCCAGTGAAATTCGGACATATTCACGTCCCAGAGCTTCCGCTATTGATTTTCCAATAGATGTTTTCCCTACTCCCGGAGGTCCGTACAAACAAAGAATTGGCGCCTTTAAATCGTTGCGAAGCTTTAAAACCGCCATGTGTTCTAATACTCTTTTCTTAACATCCTCTATCCCGTAATGGTCTCTGTTTAAGATTTTTTGTGCTTTGTTTAAATCAAACTGATCTTTTGAATAGGTATTCCAAGGCAGGTCTAATATTAACTCTAAATAATTCCTTTGAATACCGAATTCAGCAACCTGTGGATTCATTCTCTGAAATTTGAGTAATTCTTTGTCAAATCTTTCTTTAACTTCATTATTCCACTTTTTATTTTTAGCACGCTGACGCATCTCTTCAAACTCTTCTTCATTAGAAAAACCGCCTAACTCTTCCTGTATCGTTTTCATTTGCTGATGCAGAAAGTATTCTTTTTGCTGTTGATCTAAATCAATCCTAACTTTTGATTGAATATTATTGCGCAATTCTAATTTTTGCAATTCAATATTCATAAATCTCAATGTTTCAAAAGCTCTGTCTTTTAAATCATTTATTCTCAACAATTGCTGTTTTTCTTCTACCGAAAGGTTCATATTAGAAGAAACAAAATTGATCAAGAAAGAATTGCTCTCTATATTTTTAATCGCAAAAGTTGCTTCTGACGGAATATTTGGACTTTCTTTAATAATTTCAACGGCAACCTCTTTAATAGATTCCACTACCGCTAAAAACTCTTCATTATTTGCTTCCGGATAAGTTTCTGTCCGCTCTTGAATCCTCGCCTTTAAAAAAGGTTCCTCCTCAATTATTTCGACCAGATCAAAACGCTTTTTCCCCTGTAATATAACTGTTACATTACCATCCGGCAGCTTTAATACTTTTAAAATACGAGCTACAGTTCCTTCGCGATAAATATCTTTAACTCCCGGATTTTCTGTCGACTCGTTTAGCTGAGCTACTACGCCTATTGTTTTATTTCCTTTATTTGCTGAAGTCAAAAGCTCAATCGATTTATCTCTTCCTGCCGTAATCGGAATGACAACTCCGGGAAAAAGAACCATATTTCTCAAAGGTAAAATGGGCAACTCCTCGGGAAGTTCCTCTCTTTTGATTTCCTCTTCGTCCTCAGAAGTTAACAAAGGAATAAACTCAGAATCCCCATCCACAATATCTTGTAACGACAGATTGTCAAGTGTTATAATTTTTTGATTTGCCATAATTTCATTTGCGTCATTTTGTCAGTATTTGATATTTAAATACAAAATTTCCTTTTTCTTTATTTTCACAACACACTGAAAACCAAACGACTTCTTTCTTTTATATTAGATATATAGATATATTAGTCAATCTTTATGCCATAAAAAAGCCTGCTTCTGGAAGCAGGCTTTTTTATTATTTTACGTTGTTTATTTTAATTTTTATAATTCAATAACGGGCGGTTGCTCTGGTTTTTGAATTTCAACTCTCGCCACAAACTCCCCTTCTGTCATTTGTAAAACATGCGTGCCTCTATCTTCTCGAAGTTTAAAATCGAATCTTCCATAGTATCTTTTAAAAGTTTTATTCTCTTGAAATACATCCTCAATTTTATCGATTTTTAAATAACTACCATTTAACGCAGAGTCTTCATTATTTGAAAAATACTTTACACCATACAAAGAAGTATAACTCACCGAAAAGTCTTCATAAGTATAATCCCCTAATTGAATATCAACTGGAAATTGAAGTTTTAAATTTTGATTTCTATAACTTGGATTAAATGCATTGAAAGTAATTTGATTTGTATCGGAATTATGAATAGTATTTATTTCTAAATCTTTCAAAGGTTCTCCATCTACTAAGGTATAAAGGAAGCTCCCCGAAGTATTAGAAGTGGCTCTTTCATAAGGTAAATTTCCGAATTCTCCCTCTATCGTAAAATTGTCAAGGTGATTTATATTTAGTGTATTCGGCAACATTTCAATTTTGAATGTTCCATCAATAACTTTTGCTTCTTTATTGATTCTATTTATTTTTACCATACCACTTTTCCATTCAGGTCTTTCTGGATCTTGAGAGGTTGCCATATCAAAATGCTCATCTATCTCTTCTCCATAGAGATAAATTGCTACATTTACATTAGTAGGAAAACTTCCTTCTTGAAATTTCAATAAATTAATTTGAAGTACATCTTTCTCTTCTTTTCCCAATTTTGACACAACAATGGATAAAGCTCCTTTATTAGTAAGTTGTGCTTTTACATCATCCCTTACATATGCACTATCTTTTAAAAGAACTGTAAAATAAGGTTTTCCCACCAATTCAGGGTTATCTAAATTAGAATTAGAAGATTCTTTATCACACGACGTAAACAAAGTTGTTGTTAAAAATGATAAACAAATTGCACTTAATAAAATAACTCTTTTCATATAATCTAATTACTCTTATATATAGCTCCAAATATATAATTTTTTTTACATTATGTTATATCCTTGTTAACATTTAACATTTAATCTTATTTTATAGTTTTATATTCACCTTTTACCTTAGGTACCCTCAGTAAAAGTACAAATCCCAATACAAAAAACACGATAAGTAGTAAAATTGCATTTTGCATTTTTCCTGTTATATCGCTGATAAAACCATAAAACAGCATCCCTACTACAATTCCTATTTTTTCAGTAACATCATAAAAACTAAAAAAAGAAGTAGTATCTGTTGTTTTATGCAGCATTTTAGAATAAGTAGACCTGGATAAAGACTGAATGCCACCCATAACTAATCCTACCAATCCTGCAGCTACATAAAATTCATTAGGCAAAACAATTGTATAAGCATAGACACATATTCCCACCCACAAAATATTCAATACACATAGAGTATATATATTTCCTATTTTTTCTGATAATTTTGCAGTAAGATACGCTCCGAAAACAGCTACTAACTGAATAACTAAAATACTAATAATTAAACCTGTTGTCCTTTGGCTATCTGACTGCCATGCAATTTCCTTTTCGCCAAAATAAGCAGCTATTATCATTACGGTCTGTACAGCCATACTATACACAAAAAATGCTATGAGGTATCTTTTTAGCGAATTATAGTCTTGAAGTTCTTTCCAAACTTTTTTAATCTCTCTAAATCCTTTAAAAAAAATAGAATACGTCAATTTTTTATCTTTTTTAAAATCCGGCAGGTGTTTAAAAGTATACAAACTAAAACTTATCCACCACAGACCTACCAACAAAAAAGAACAGCGCATAGCGGATAAGGCTGAACTAAAACCTAAAACATCATATTTCATTACCATTCCTAAGTTGACGAGTAATAAAATCACACTGCCAATATACCCTAGAGCATATCCTTTAGCACTAATTTTATCTTGTTGGTTTTCAAATGCAATATCAGGAAGATATGAGTTATAAAAAACTAAACTCCCCCAAAAACCAATCAATCCAAACATATAAATTAGCAAACTAACACCAATATATTCTAAACTAAAAAAATATAACAGCATACAGGACAAAGCTCCTATAACACAAAACAATTTCATAAAAAATTTTTTCGTTCCTAAGTAATCTGCTATACCTGAAAGCAATGGAGAACATACGGCCACTATAAGAAATCCTACAGCCGTAACATAACTAATAATAGATTCGCTTTTTATTTCTACTCCAAAAAACGGATAAGTATCTATGCTTAATTCTCTAAACAGTGCCCCGTAATACAGTGGAAAAATAGAAGAAGATATCACTAATGCATAAACTGAATTTGCCCAATCGTAAAATGCCCATGCATTTAAAATCTTTTTGTCACCTTTAACAAAGTTTGCCATATAATTAAAATAGAGTAATTTCTAACAGAAAAGCTATCTCAACTCACATTAAGATAGCTTTTTTCTCTTTATTTATTACTTAAACGTTACACCAAACCTAGCTGCTTCAGCTTTAGCTTGTGGTATCATTTTCTTTAAATCGTTGATGCGCTGTTCATTGCTTGGGTGAGTACTAAAAAAAGAAGATCCGCTCCCACCTCCACTATTCGCAGCCATCCTTTGCCAAAAATCAACCGCTTCTTCCGGATTATATCCGGCAATAGCCATTAATGTCAAACCTATCTTATCAGCTTCACTTTCATGACTCCTGCTGAAAGGCAACATTCCTCCATAATTAGAACCTAAACCGTAAGCCATAGAAAGCGCTTCTTTAGTAGCTGCGCTTGAATTGCTTGTTGCAGCATCAACAGCCACAGCTCCTACCTGCTGTAAAATACCAGCACTCATTCGCTGTTGTCCGTGGTTAGCTAAAGCATGGGACACCTCATGCCCCATTACTGTAGCAATTCCTGCATCATTTTTACATATTGGTAAAATACCCGTGTAAAAAACTATTTTCCCTCCCGGCATACACCAAGCATTCACTTCTTTACTATCTACTAAGTTGTATTCCCATTGATAGTCTTTTAAATAACTTGAGTATCCATTAGATTTCAACCACAGCTCTGCCGCTGCCTTGATTTTTTTGCCAACTTCTTCAATTCTTTGAGCATCTTTAGTGCCTTTTATTACTTTATGTTCTTTTAAAAACTCGTCATATTGCTGAAAAGACATAGGGAATATTTCACTATCAGAAACAAAAGCCATTGTATTTTTTCCAGTAAACGGATTGGTTTTACAAGAGTTTAATGCAAAAAGTACTATCAAACAAATCAAAACTTTTTTCATAATTTCATTTTTTATCAAAAATAACAGTTAATTGTTAAGTTGTAAAATATTTTTCAATTTTTATTCCACTGTGTTTATTCTAATATTTTGTACTTTTATCACAAACAATCTAAAGCAATGTACAACAATAAAAACAAAGCTAAACAAGTACTTGAAGTCCCTAAATATATTATTTTATGGGGTAAATTCTTACAGTTTTTTTCGATCGATTTAGCTGCAAAATTTGCTCAAAACTTGTTTATTACCCCTATCAAATTTAAACCTCCGAAACGAGAACGAGAAATGTTCATCAAAAGCATAAAAAGTAAAATCACCATTCCTTCTATTCGCAAAGACATTGTTGTATACCAATACGGTAATAATAAAAAAGCAGATAAAAAAGCGCTTCTTATTCACGGATGGAATGGCAGAGGAACGCAATTGGTATCTATTGCTAATTTGTTAATGAGACAAGGCTATGACATTGTTAGTTTTGATGCTCCAGGACACGGAAAATCTCCTAAAAGCAAAACAAATTTAGCTGATTTTATAGAAACAGTATTTGAAGTTGAAAAGCAATTTGGAAATTTTGATTTAATTATTGGGCATTCTTTGGGTGGTATGACAACAATTCATGCTGTCAAAAACGGTCTAAGAGCGAAAAAAGCAATCATTATTGGAAGTGGTGACATTGTAGAAGATGTGATTGAAGACTTTGTAAAACAAATCAAACTAAAACCTGTTATAGCAGAAAAAATTAAAAATAGATTTGAAAACCAATTTAATCAGAGCATGGATAGTTACTGTGTGCACCTTGCTGCTCAAAAAATTGATATTCCTGTTTTGATTATCCACGACGAAGAGGATATAGACGTTCCCGTGAAAGCTGCCTACCAAATTAAAAAAAACATCCAAAATGGAGAATTGCTAATCACTCAGGGCTTGGGGCACCGAAAAATCTTGGGGGATAAAAAAGTAATTGAAAAAATCAAAGATTTCATCCAAAACTCCCAATAGCCATGTATTATATATACACAATATTCCTTTTCGTGGCTTTAGTCTCTTGTAAGCAACACAACCCTAACTATCAAAAAATAGCCGATATGAAAAAAGACAAACACACAACCGAAGAACAATGGTCGCAAATTTTAACTCCCAAACAATACTACGTTTTGCGCCAAAAAGGAACTGAAAGACCTTTTACAGGAGAGCATAACAACAATTTTAACAAAGGAACTTATCACTGTGCAGCCTGTGGACAAATATTATTTGATTCCAATACCAAATTTGATGCTCATTGTGGCTGGCCTTCTTTTGACAAAGCGATAGAAGGAAGCGTTGAATATATCAGAGATTTGTCACATGGTATGATCAGAACTGAGGTAATTTGCTCTAATTGTCACAGCCATTTAGGACATGTATTTCCCGATGGACCAAAAGAAACAACCGGAGACAGATATTGTATGAATTCCATTTCTTTAAAATTCATCCCTGCGAATAGCAAATAGCACTTCGCCAAAGTTAGTAAAGCATTTTTATCTCTTTAATTGCAAATTCTTCAATCGTGCCATTCTCTTTTGTTACGGTTAAATTACCATGACAAGTAACACCTTGTATAACACCTTCGAATGTATGTTTATTAGGCAATTCAAAAACACAGGTTTCCTGATATTTAAATAAGTTTTTATGATACTCATTCCACAATTCATTATTATCTCCGCTTTTTAACCTTTCGCAATTTTGTTTTAGTTCATTTAATACCGATTCCATAACCTCCTCTTTATCTATTTTTATTCCCAATAAATTAAACAAAGATGCTCCTTGAGGAAGATTTTCAAAATTTTGTTGATTCACATTTATTCCCATACCGGCAATTGACAAAACCTCACCGCTAGACTTGATAATATTTTCAATTAAAATCCCGCATATTTTCTTATTTCCTGCCAAAATGTCGTTAGGCCATTTGATTGAAAATGGCAGTTTATATTTTTTTTTCAATCCATTTAAAACACTTATTCCAACCACAATATTTAAATCAAATACACTTTCAGGAGAAGGAAGTAAATCTTTCAATAAAACGCTAAAAGTAAGATTACTACCCGACTCAACAAGCCACTCTGCTCCTCTTTGCCCCTTACCTGCAAATTGATTTTCAGCAACAACAACAGTAAAATTTTCAAGTTGAAACGCATATAGTAAATCTCTTAAATAAGTATTGGTAGATGCTGTGGCATCGAGTTTGATAATATTCATACAAAATTGTTATAGTCAAATCAGAAGCGATTCATTATATTTGATGCCAAAATTAGCTAACAATTATATTTAACATAGAAAAAACCGTATAAAAAATAAATGGCAGATAAAAATATCAGCAACGATGAGTTGATTGCCAACATCATCAAAGGCATAGAAACAGTGAAAGGAGAAAATATTACCATATTGGATTTAAGGGAAATTGACAATACCGCTTGTGATTACTTTATTATCTGTGACGGAAATTCTAATACTCAAATTAACGCTATTGCCGGTTCTATACAAAAAACAGTTTCTAAAGAATTACACGATAAACCTTGGCATATTGAAGGAGAAGAAAATGCAGAATGGGTTTTAATGGACTATGTAAACGTTGTTGTTCATGTGTTTCAAAAAAGTATTCGAGAGTTTTATAACATCGAAAATTTATGGGGAGACGCTAAAACAACGGTTATCGATAGCCAATATTAATTACAATAAATTTATTCTTCATGGCAGGAAATAATATGAAACCAAATCAAAATAAATCCAAATTCAGTCCGTGGATTGTTTACTCCAGTATTTTAGCAATTATACTGGTTATCAATTTTTTGACCAACGGAAGTAATCTTGGAGACTCAAAGCAGCTAAGCTTGTCAAAACTATTTGATTATTTAGAAAAAGGGTATGTAGAAAGAGTTGAATTTACCCGATCTGCTGCCAAAATATACTTAACGGAAGAAGCATTGCAAAACAGCGAATTTGAAGAGTTGCAACGCAAAACAATTTTAGGAAGAGAAAATACCGGTCCTCAGTATATTACTGAAATAGGAAACTCAGAAATTTTTCAAAAAAAATTAGACCAGGCAGCCACTGAAGGCAAATTAAAAGAATATAAATCTGAAACCGAAAGCAATTGGGGAGATTTATTTATCAACTTTTTACCTATCATCATCATCATCGCATTCTGGCTTTTTATGATGCGCAGAATGACGGGCGGGGGTGCAGCAGGTGGAGGTGGACAAATTTTTTCCATCGGAAAATCCAAAGCAAAGTTATTTGATGAAAAAAATGATATAAAAATTACTTTCAATGACGTAGCCGGTCTCGAAGGAGCGAAAGAGGAAATAGAAGAAATCGTAGAATTTCTGAAAAATCCGGAGAAATACACTTCCATCGGTGGAAAAATCCCCAAGGGAGCTCTATTAGTAGGTCCTCCGGGGACAGGAAAAACTTTATTGGCAAAAGCCGTTGCAGGCGAAGCAAAAGTCCCCTTTTTCTCTCTATCCGGTTCTGATTTTGTTGAAATGTTTGTTGGCGTCGGAGCTTCAAGAGTAAGAGATTTATTCAAACAAGCCAAGGAAAAATCACCTTCCATTATCTTCATCGATGAAATTGATGCTGTGGGAAGGGCACGCGGAAAAAGCAATTTTTCAGGCTCAAATGACGAACGAGAAAATACATTAAACCAATTGCTAACCGAAATGGACGGCTTTGGATCAAACACCAACGTTATTGTCCTCGCAGCTACAAACCGAGCTGAAATTTTAGACAAAGCTTTGTTACGCGCAGGCCGTTTTGACCGACAAATTTATGTTGATCTTCCAGATGTTAAAGAACGAGAAGCAATCTTTAAAGTCCATCTGAGAAATATTAAGAAAGTTGATAATTTAGATATTGATTTTCTGGCTAAACAAACGCCCGGTTTTTCAGGAGCCGATATTGCCAACGTTTGTAACGAAGCAGCTTTAACAGCTGCAAGAAAAGGTAAAACAGCTGTTGATATGCAGGATTTCTTAGATGCTGTTGACAGAATTGTGGGAGGTTTGGAAAAGAAAAACAAAATCATTACACCGGAAGAAAAATACGCAATCGCTATTCACGAAGCTGGTCATGCAACTGTAAGCTGGATGTGCGAACACGCCTCGCCGTTAGTTAAAGTAACTATTGTTCCAAGAGGGCAAAGCTTAGGAGCAGCCTGGTACTTACCTGCTGAAAGACAAATTGTTAGAACTGAGCAAATGTTAGACGAAATGTGTGCCACTATGGGGGGACGTGCTGCTGAAAAAATTATCTTTGATAAAATTTCAACAGGCGCTTTAAGCGATCTTGAAAAAGTTACTAAACAAGCTAAAGCGATGGTTACCGTTTACGGACTAAACGAAAAAATAGGTAATATTACGTACTATGATTCATCAGGACAAAACGAATACAATTTTTCGAAACCATATTCAGAGGAAACTGCAAAAGTTATAGATGAAGAAATTTCTAAATTAATCGAAGGACAATATCAAAGAGCTATTGATATTTTGTCTGCTAATAGAGATAAATTAATTCAACTGGCAGATTTACTGTGTGAAAAAGAAGTAATATTTAAAGAAGATCTTGAAAATATTTTCGGAAAAAGACCTTTTGATTCGGTCTCTAATTCTGGAGAATCGGAAAACACTCAAAAAGATTCTGCTGAAAAAGAGTTATAAAATTAAAATGCAGTATATTTAATAAAAATCTTAGCTTAAAGGCAACTTTAAGTTAAGATTTTTTTATCTTTGAATATTTAAATAATAAATTTACCTCGTTACTGTAAGTATGAGTATTTTCAAAAAGTTTTTAAAAAGTTTATTGCCTGCTCAAAAAGAAGAGGAATCTAATACAGAGAGAAGTCGATATCTTCCTGAGCAAGTATTGCCTGTTGACGAGTTGTTTACCGTTAACTTTAAAAACAATGGAGGAAAATTTCTTTACTGTGACGCAGTAGAAGACCTTAATGAAACTTTTGTGAATATTCTTGTAGAAAATGACTGGTTTGAAAAAGAAGCTCTGACTTTTGAAAATCAGTTTCACTCTCTCTTACAAAGCAATAACATTAAATTTAATGATGTTGAAACTCCTGTTTTTTTTATATCAACTTGTGAAAGCCTGATCGCAGACGAAGGATCCATTTTATTTTCAGATAAACAAATACGAGATATCAAAACGAACAATCTTCCTCAAAACATTATTATTTTAGCCAAAACAAGTCAGATTACCCGGACTAAAAGTGACGGATTAAGAGAAATCAAAAAAAAATACGGAAGCCCATTACCTAGTAATATTACAGCCATTAATTGTTTTAAGGCTTCTGTAAATCCTGACTTTTTAAGCTATGGAAGATCTCCAAAAAACTTATATTTACTATTATTAGAGGATTTATAAAATGTCCGAGACAGTTAAAAGAGCAATATCAGGAGTTATTTACATTGTACTATTAGTTGGCGCAACTGTTTATTCTCCTTTATCTTTTGAAATTTTATTTGGCATATTTATGCTGATTGCCTCTTATGAATTTGCAAAGCTTATCAAGCTACCTGCTTTTTTGTGTATTCTCCTCTCCTTAGTAGCTTCTTCAGCGGTTTTCTGGAACAGAGATATCTTTCCTATCAAAATCATTGCAGTCTTTGCTGTAATCATTTTGTTAGCGCTAACCGCCGAATTATTTTTTACTAAAGAAGGAAATCACTCTTTCCTTATTAAATTAGGCATATTTGCCGGATATATTTTAGCGTCTTTTATTACTATTTTATATCTCCCATTTTCTGAAAGCAATTACGAGCCCAATATTGTGATTAGTATATTTATTCTGATATGGACCAATGACACTTTTGCTTATATTATTGGAAAAAAATGGGGTAAAAATAAATTATTTGAACGCATTTCTCCAAAAAAAACAATTGAAGGTTTTGCAGGCGGAATTTTATTCTGTATTCTCGCTAGTATAATATTAAGTTTATTTTTTAACTTTTTTAGTTTAGGTATTTGGATTAGTAGCGCTATTTTTGTAGGAATATTTGGTACAATAGGCGATTTAATTGAATCCAAATTTAAACGAGAAGCAAATGTTAAAGACAGCGGAAATATTATGCCAGGACACGGAGGAATATTAGATCGTTTGGATAGCATTATTTTTGTTGCACCGTTTTTATATATAATTTTTCAAATTTTATAAATCATGTTTCATAAAGAAGGATCAAAAATTATTTTTATCTCGTTGATCATTACCGTAGCCCTTGTGCTCATGGCGGACTATTTTATCGTTATTGACTGGATCAGGATGACGGTACAGTCTGTTATTTTGGTTTTTCTAATTTTAATTTTACAATTTTTCAGAAACCCCAACCGAGCAATTACTCCACAAAACAATACGGTTCTTGCACCGGTAGACGGTAAAGTAGTCGTTATAGAAGAAGTATTTGAGCCAGAATATTTTAAAGAAAAAAGATTAATGGTTTCCATCTTTATGTCTCCGGTTAACGTTCATGTTACCCGCTACGCATTAAGCGGAATAATTAAATACAGCCAATATCACGCAGGTAAATATTTAGTTGCCTGGCATCCCAAAGCAAGCGAGGAGAACGAAAGAACTACAGTTGTCATCGATAACCCTGTTTTCGGAGAAGTAATGTATAGACAAATTGCAGGTGCACTTGCTAAAAGAATTGTCAATTATGCTAAACCAGGAATGCAGGCAATACAAGGAGTTGATGCAGGATTTATTAAGTTTGGTTCAAGAGTAGATTTATATTTGCCTTTGGATACAAAAGTAAATGTGGTATTAAACCAAAAAGCAATTGGAAATAAAACCGTAATTGCGAGTAAATAAAACAAATGAATCAGGATTTAGATATCGTCTTTAACGAAGCGTACAAACGCATTTCTGAGGAAGCTCGAAACCTTGCACCGGATGTTATGTTGCGTATCTACGCTTATTACAAACAAGCAACCAATGGTTTAAGCCATAAAGATTTTGAACATATGTCGCAAGATCTTAAAAAGGCGTTTAAATTTAATGCATGGACACAAGTCAGTCATCTTTCTTGTGAAGAAGCCAAAATACAATATATTGAGTTGGCAAAAGAAATTTTAGATTAACCATGATGAATCATAGCTACCTCAGATGTTTTTTTTTATTCAGCATTTTAACTCTCGGAAGCTGTAATAACCCAAAAGAGCTTATAGAAGTTCAGATTCCCGAAAGAGAAGTCTTTGTAGAATCCGAAGTTACTTACCCAAATCCGTCTTCCATAAAAACCAAACAAGGTCCAATGGAAATGCCCGGACTTCCATATCAATTTGACGAATTGTCTGATTTATTTAAACCGGACCATCTGCTTTTACATTATAATAAAATTCATCTCAAGTATGCTGATCAACTCAATTTAAGCCTTCATCAGACACCAATAGAAAAAGACACAATTACAACTATAGTATTTAAAGCAGATAATAAAAATGAAAAATTAAAAAATCTTGCAGGCGGATATTACAATCACAACATTTTTTGGAAAACACTTACCAATAAAAAAGATACGCAACCTAATGCCGAACTTCAAAAAGCCATAAACAATGCTTTCGGCAATATGTCTGGTTTTAAAAAAGAATTTAAAGAAAAAGCGCTCGAGCTTGTGGGATCAGGATGGCTTTGGCTAATTAGTAAAAACAACAGTTTAGCTATTGTTACTACTGCCAATAATGAAAACCCTTTAATGGGTCATCTGATGTTGGGAACTCCTCTGCTTGCTATAGATCTATGGGAGCACTCCTACTACCAGACCTATCAAGATAATTTACACACGTATATTGACAATTGTATCCAACACCTCAATTGGGAGTTTGCTAATGAGCAGTATTTGAAGAGTGAATAATAGGGTAAACTAAACCTCCTTCTAAAAAAATAAAAAAAACGAATTTAGATATTTACTAAATCGGTTTTTTTATTTGTTTTCAAAATTATATTAAAACGGTACATCGTCGTCATTTCCGGAAGAACCAAATACATCTCTGGCAGAAGGCAGGTTATTAGTAAAGCTTGTATTACCATATCCTCCCTCTTCATTTAGGGAAGAGGAGAAAGTTCCGTCAAAAGAAGAAGCGTCATCTTCTAAGTTATCAAACTTACCAAACATGCCCAAAAATTTCAACCTGATATTATCCAGCCCTCCATTTCGGTGTTTAGCCACAATAAATTCTGCTTGCCCTGCCGTAGGACTGCGCTCTTCATCATCCCATTCTTCAATTTTATAATACTCTGGGCGATAAATAAACGATACTATATCAGCATCTTGTTCAATCGCACCAGATTCTCTCAAATCCGAAAGCAATGGTCTTTTAGACGTACCTCGTGTTTCTACCGCACGAGAAAGCTGAGACAAAGCAATTACAGGAATATCGAGTTCTTTTGCCAAGGCTTTTAAGTTTCTGGAAATAGTAGAAATCTCCTGCTCTCGGTTTCCTCCTCCTTTTTGAGAACCTCCTGCCGTCATTAGCTGAAGATAATCTACAACGATTAGTTTTATTCCGTGCTGAGAAGCCAAACGTCTTGCTTTTGCTCTCAAGTCAAAAATAGATAAGGATGGAGTATCATCTATATACAGAGGTGCTCTTTCCAGATCTTTTACTTTTACGTTTAACTGTTCCCATTCATGTTTTTCAAGTTTTCCGGTACGCAATTTTTCAGAAGAAAGCCCGGTTTCTGAAGAAATCAAACGGGTTATTAGCTGTACAGATGACATTTCCAATGAAAAAACTGCTACTCCTGCTCCTGCATCTATCGCTATATTTCTGGCCATGGACAAAACAAAAGCTGTTTTTCCCATCCCTGGACGAGCTGCAATAATAATCAGATCACTAGGCTGCCATCCGGAAGTTAATTCATCTAATTTATGAAAGCCGGTAGGCAAACCGCTTAACCCTTCTTTTGTACTGATTTCTTCTATTCGTTTTTTTGCTTGGGCGACTAATGACTGAGCCGTTTCAGAACTCTTTTTAATATTCCCTTGAGTTACTTCGTAGAGGCGAGCTTCGGCTTTGTCCAACAAATCAAAAACATCAGTTGTCTCGTCATAAGCATCTGAAATGATTTCATTGGAAATTCGAATTAAACTGCGCTGAATAAACTTCTGTAAAATAATTCTAGAATGGAACTCAATATGTGCTGATGAACTTATCTTTTGCGTAAGACTGACTAAATAAGCATCTCCGCCAACAAAATCTAACTTACTGTTTTTTCGCAACTGACCGGACACAGTTAGCAAATCTATCGGTTGATTTCCAACAAACAGCTGATCTATGGCTTCAAAAATATACTTATGAGCTTCTTTGTAAAAGGCGTCAGGCTGTAAAATGTCAATTACCTCATCTATCCCCTTTTTGTCAATCATCATGGCTCCTAGCACAGCTTCTTCAAAATCCACTGCCTGAGGCGGTAATTTACCTTTTTCCAAAGCGACTACTTCTCTGGAGTACATCTTCACCGGTCTTATATCTGTTGCTTGTTCCATATTGCGAAAATACATCTTTTTTAAGTAGGACTCAACCTAAACTTATTTACTTTTTTTGTTGATAAATCACAGCAAAATGTTGATAACAAAAAAATCCGGGAATATCCCGGATTTCATTCTATAACGATGTATTTTTAGCTTTTAAATTCTCCCATCTCAAAATATTTCTCCATTCTCTGAGACAATAATTTTTCTGTCGATTGTTTGCTTAATTCTTTGTAAGCAGTTACAATATAGTCTTTTACTGCAATAAAAGTTGCTTCGCGGTCTGAATGGGCACCTCCCAATGGTTCAGGAATAATATCATCTATCAACTTATTTTTTTTCATGTCATAAGAGGTCAATTTTAAAGCTTCTGCTGCTTGCTCTTTATACTCCCAGCTTCTCCACAAAATAGATGAACAAGACTCGGGAGAAATTACAGAATACCATGTGTTTTCCAACATCGAAACTTTATCTCCTACACCTATACCCAATGCCCCTCCTGATGCTCCTTCTCCAATGATGATACAGATAATAGGCACCTGAATGCGGAACATTTCATAAATATTTCGGGCAATTGCTTCTCCTTGTCCTCTTTCCTCAGCTTCAAGTCCCGGATATGCTCCAGGAGTATCGATTAAAGTAACTACAGGAATATTAAATTTTTCTGCCATATGCATTAAGCGGAGCGCCTTGCGGTACCCTTCCGGATTAGCCATACCAAAATTTCGGTACTGTCTGGTTTTTGTATTAAAGCCTTTTTGCTGTCCGACAAACATAAAACTTTGATCACCTATTTTCCCTAATCCTCCAACCATAGCTTTGTCGTCTTTTACATTTCGGTCTCCAAAAAGCTCCAAAAAAGTATCTCCGCACAAGGCATGGATATAATCCATGGTATATGGTCGATTGGGATGTCTTGACAATTGAACTCGTTGCCAAGCAGTTAAGTTTTTATATATATTTTTCTTAGTCTCTTGTAGTTTTTTTTCAATTTGCTGACATGTATTCGATACATCTACATCCGATTCTTTACCTATCAGATTACATTTTTGCAATTGATCTTCAAGTTCCTTAATAGGAAGTTCAAAATCTAAATATTCCATTTGTGAATTTTGGTTTTAGTTTTAAATTACAAAGATAAAATTTTCCTTGAATAGAATCTCTATAGTTTGCCAAGTTTTCTTTTTTTTCTGTGTTTCACCACTCCATTCAAAATAACCGTACTCAAAATCAACAGCGCACCGAGGTAAAATTCAAAATTCATTTTTTCTGAATCCTTAAACAATAACACTGCCAGTAAGATACCATAAACAGGCTCAAGATTAACAGTTAGCATTACGGTATACGGAGTTAAATGCTTCATAATATAAACCGAACCCAAAAAAGCCAATGCCGTACAAAAAAAACCTAAAATAAACAGCCAAAACCAATCTACTGCACTGATAGCGAAAAACTGTATTGTAAAGCCTCCTGAAAACAGTAAAAACAACGATAAAATAATCACTCCTCCTACCATTTCGTAAAAAGTAATAACAGGGGCGGGTGTGTATTGCACTAACTTTCCATTGATAATAGAAAATAAAGCTGATAAAAAAGCAGCAATAAGTCCTAAAATTATCCCTGTTACATATTGATGTTCTACGCTAAAAATCAAAATTAAGGCACAAACAACAATAAATCCAAAGAAAACTTCATATAAAACAATCTTGCGCTTATAAAATACAGGTTCTAAAATGGAGGTAAAAAAAGCCCCGATTGAGAGACAAGCAAGCGTTACAGAAATATTGGAAACTTTGATTGCCCAGAAAAAAGTAAGCCAATGGAGAGCAATTATGACGCCTGCAGCTAAAAATCTAAGTATATTCTGTTTAGTATCTTTAATAGTTTGTTTTTTAAACAGAAAAATTATCCCTAATGAGATAACCGCTATCACTATCCTGTACCATACCAAAGACAATGCTTCTAAAGAAATCAAATGCCCCAATATGGCAGTAAATCCCCAAATAAAAACGATTAAATGAAGGTATAAATAACTTTTAATATTATCTGCGAGCATTTTTCAACAAAAATACAGCCAATATGGCAAAAACAACATTCGGGAACCAAACGGCAATCAGCGGAGAAATACTGGATGCCTCTGCAAGCGTACCAAAAATTTTATCAAAAAACACATACGTAAATGCTAAGGCAATTCCTATTGCGAGATTTATTCCCATGCCTCCCCTTCTTTTCATCGAAGATACAGAAACGGCAATTATCGTAAGAATAAATGCAGAAACAGGAACACTGTATTTTTTGTATAGCACAACTAAATATGTATTGATATTTGATGACCCCCGCATTTTTTCTTTATCAATAAATCCTTTTAGCTGCCCCAGAGTCATGGTTTCCGCAGCATAAATGACCGGAGTTAAATCATCTATATCAAAATCTAATTTTAATTCTTTTGAATCTGCTTTTTCCAATTTATCTCCTGCTTCCCCAATTTCGCGTTTAAAATAGTCATACAACGTATAGGTCTCTGTTTCTGGATTCCAAACAATTCTATTGGCTGTTGCTTTAGAAACCAGTTTATTTCCATCAAAAACTTCCAGAGAAAAATTATAGCCTGTATTGGAATTATAATTAAAATTACTTACATAAATAAAATCTGTAGGACTAATTTGTTTAAATACATTCTGGCTTTCTCGGACTTCATCTCTTTTTAGGTATTTATACCTGAAATCATTGTATCCCGCACTGGCTTTAGGAACAATATACATTGACATTACAAGTGCCAGAATCGAAATAAAAGTGGCTCCTACTATATAAGGACGCAAAAATCGCGTGAAAGAAATACCTGAACTCAATATGGCTACAATTTCCGTATTATTTGCCAACTTAGATGTAAACCATATGATGGAAATAAATAAGAAAATCGGGAACAGCATATTGGCAAAATAGACTGTAAAATCTAAATAGTACATCAGTGTTGCAGAAAGCGGTACTTTATTTGCCAGTATTTTATTGATTTTTTCCGAAACGTCAATTACAATGCCAATAGGTACAAAAAGCAGCAACATCACAAAAAATGTTGCTAAATATCTTTTTAAAATATACCAATCTATAATTTTCATATGTTTCGAAAATCTATATCTATTTAACTTAATCTTTTACAACCGCTCACCTAACTGTTTAACCATTTTTGCTTTCCAATCATAGAACGTACCACTTAATATTTGTTGTCTTGCCTCTCGCACCAGCCACATATAAAAGCCTAAATTGTGAATAGATGCAATTTGTTTTCCAAGCGATTCGTTAGCAGCAAACAAATGACGCAAATAAGCTTTAGAATATTCTGTATCAACCCACGTATGTCCCATTTCGTCAATAGGCGAAAAATCAGCTACCCACTTTTTATTCTTAATATTAATGATACCGTTTGCTGTAAAAAGCATTCCGTTCCTCGCATTACGCGTAGGCATTACGCAATCAAACATATCAATTCCCAGTGCAATATTTTCTAAGATATTGATTGGTGTTCCTACCCCCATTAAATAACGGGGTTTATCTACGGGTAAAATATCTGTTACTACTTCAGTCATCGCATACATTTCTTCGGCAGGTTCTCCTACTGAAAGTCCTCCAATAGCATTTCCTTCCGCTCCTACTCCGGCAATATACTCTGCCGATTGCTTGCGCAAATCTTTATAGGTACTTCCTTGAACAATGGGAAAAAGTGTTTGGGAATATCCGTATAATTCAGGTGTTTTTTTAAGGTGTTCCACACAGCGGTCCAACCAACGATGGGTCATATGCATGGAGCGTCTGGCATATTTGTAATCACACGGATACGGTGTACATTCATCAAACGCCATAATAATATCGGCTCCTATTGTACGCTGAATTTCCATTACATTTTCTGGCGAAAAAAAGTGGTATGAACCATCTATATGGGATTTAAATTTCACTCCCTCTTCTTTTATTTTCCTATTTGCAGAAAGCGAATAAACCTGAAAACCACCACTGTCGGTTAGTATATTTCTATCCCAATTCATAAATTTATGCAAGCCTCCAGCTTGTTTTAAAATTTCTGTTTTGGGTCTTAAATACAAATGATAAGTATTTCCGAGAATAATATCCGGATTTATCTCTTGCTGAAGCTCTCTTTGATGAACTCCTTTAACTGTTGCCACCGTTCCGACAGGCATAAAAATAGGTGTTTCAATAACACCGTGATCTGTAGTAATTTTTCCTGCTCTTGCCCGCGAATTTACGTCTGTGTGCAATAATTCGAACTCCATATTATCTATTTACAACTGGCAAAGATAAATTAAATCTGCCGATGCTTCTTAATTTTAATTTTATTTTCTCTTTAATACAGTGTTTTTTAAACTCTTTTTCTCACTAACAGCCAAATAACAATCGGTGCGCCAAAAATTGATGTAACTGCGTTAATAGGCAGCAAAAAACTATCTCCTTTTACCTGTACAATCACATCGCAAATCAACATAATTATTGCTCCCAAAAATGCTGAAGCTATAATTAATGCTCGATGACTGCTTACCTGTAATATTAACCTGACAATATGCGGAACTGCCAAACCAATAAAAGCAATTGGTCCTACCAAAGCTGTAGAAGCTCCTGCAAGCAAGCTGGTTATTAATATGATGTAATTTCTAGATTTTAAGACATCAATTCCCATAGATGAGGCATAGTTATCCCCTAACAGAAAAGCGTCTAAAGATTTAACTGTAAGCAAACTTCCAAACAGCCCTAATATTGTACATCCGGCAAATAAGGCAATCATATCCCACGTAATATTTCCCAAACTCCCCAGTGTCCAAAGTGTATATCGTTTGAGTTGTTCGGCACTGCTCAAAAAAGTCAGAATAGAAACCAGAGCATTAGCAAAACTACCAAACATTATCCCTACAATTAATACTGTAACCGTATTTTGTACGCGATTAGAGACAAAAAGCACTAATAGCAATAGAAAAAAACTTCCCAAAACAGAGACTAAAACAATTCCGTAAGAAGAGGTAAAAACACTTACCAATGCAGGAGGCAATAAAGCACTTCCCAAAATAACCAAAGCTACTCCCAAACCTGCTCCCGAACTGATTCCCAATACATAAGATTCTGCCATGGGATTTCTAAACAAAGTCTGCATCAGCAATCCACTTACCGATAATGCTATTCCTACCAAAACCGCTACTGTCGCCTTAGGCAAGCGATAATTAAGGACAATATATTGCCATGACTGCTTAATTTCCGTATCTCCCAGCAAAATAGCAATGACCTTTAGAAAAGGTATTTTTATGGTACCAAAAGACAAATTAACAATAAAAACAGTCAACAATAATATGCCAAACAATGGTATCCATATTTTTTTGTCCTTCATTGGATATTATTTAAGCTGTTGAAAAAAATAAGGTTTATAATCAGGTAATAGTTCCGGATGAAGTATAGACACCAAATCTTTCAATACCCAATCCGGACGCATAGGTCCTAATTCATAAAAAAGAGTTCCACCTGTTTCTCCTTTCACAGGTGCAAACGAGTATACTTTTCGGGTCTTAAACGATTCAAATTCTGCATAGTGTGCATTTGAACCTTTAAGGTCTTTTAAAGTTTCATAATGTCCCGGACTAATCCAATACTCCGCTTCTCTTGCCTTGTCAAACACGGCTTCAAACGACAATGCTAAACTACCTGTACCTTTTGTATCTTTCCACAAATAATCAGCTTTAGCATCTTTCAGATAAACTGCCATCCAGCTTTCTCCTTGCGGCAAATACCATACGTCCTGATACATAACTCCACTCATTACTGTCGGCAAATCGCTTTCATTTTCTATCAAACCCAATACAGATTTATAATCTGATACAATAGTATCAAACAATTCTTTTGCCTGAGCTTCTTTACCATACAATGTTCCAAAAAGCTTAATCCATTCCGCTTTTCCCAACGGATTCTGCTCCGTCCAATCACCGTTATAAATAACAGGAATTCCACTTTGTTCTAACGTCTTTAAAGGAGAGTTATGCTCATCCATAGCAAACGCAACTATAACATCAGGTTCAATATCTAAAACTGCTTCTGTATTTATACTTTCATTCTGCCCTAGCTCTTTAATCTCTCCCTTTTTTATTTGTTGTCTTATTTTATCCGAAGAGATATAGTCTAATCCCGGAAATCCTTTTAAAGAATTAACTTCCTCCAAAAAATCCAGCGATGGCAAGTGCGTAGTCGAAGTAACAATAACACTCTGTATCGGTACCTGAATCAAAGGATAAACAGATAGTGAATCGGGAAGCTGAGCTCCTTTTTTGTGTAAAACATATGTGAAGGATCTATTCGTTCCAATCCAAGGCTGAGTCACTTTAAGCAGAGTAAAATTATCATATTCAAATAAACTTAATCCTTGAGCATATTCGATGGCATTACTTACTGTATTCTGACTGTTTTCTTTATTTTCATTTTTACATCCTAATAATAAAAATAACATCAAAAAGAAAACAGGATATACTTTTATATAGTTCATAACGTTATATTTTGGATGCTTACAAAAATATAACTATTTTGCAATATTGCAGTTTACAGCAACAGCCATAATTTTAAATTGATTTGAAACTGATTATTTCAAATATTAAAAAGAGGTTTAAGGGCGTAGTATTAAAAAAGTCTTTAAAAAACTTGTTTTTTTAATAATTAAAAGTAATTTTGATACTTTAAAAAACACTTAACATTTTGTTAAACAAATTCATTTGAAATCAAAATTAATTACATTATAGAAGAATTATGAAAAAACTGATATTTTTAGCGTTATCGTTAACTTTTTTTGCTTCATGTACAACTTCTGACTCACCTTTTGTAGAAGAAAAAGCACCGGTAAGCTTAGAAAACGGCATATTGTTTTTAAACGAAGGAAATTATCTGAGCGGAAATGCTTCGCTTGGTTTTATCAGCACTGATTTTTCTGAAATTGTTGAAAATATTGCAAAAAACAATAACGATTCATTAGGAGATGTAGCACAAAGCTTAACTTTTTATAACAACAAAGCGTTCATTGTTTTAAACAATTCTAATAAAATAGAAGTTTTTGACCGATATACTTTTAAACACGAGAATACGATTGAAAGCAATCTAAACCAACCTCGCTACATTGCTTTTTCCAACAATAAAATGTATGTAACTAATTACGGAAGCCAATCCGTTACTATTTACAATGCAAATAGTTTTGATTTTTTGAATGAAATCAGCTTAAACGGACCTGTTGATAATATAACTACTTTGAACAGAAAAATATATATTCAAAAAGCAGCCTTTAGTGAAGGTAATGAAATCGTAATTGTTGACGATAAAACCGATGGTATAGTAAAAACTATTCAAGTGGAAGACAAACTGCAAAGTATTGTAGCTCATTCCGACTTTATTTATGCAGTAAGCAGCATTAATAGCCGTTCTCATTTTTATAAAATAGATGCACAGGATGACAAAGTGATTACTCATTTTCTGTCTACTAAAAACATGAATGCCCAAAATTTAAGAGCAGATGAAAACATTTTGTATTATACATCAAACAATCAGGTTTATCAATGGTTTCCTAATGATACAACTGTACAACTTGACCCTGTCTTGACTATTAAAGATGCAACGGATTTATTTGCTACATTTTACGGATTTAACGTAATCGACAGCCGAATTTATGTTGCTGATGCGGGTAACTACAATCAGGCAAGTAAAATAAGCATCTATAATTTAAAGGGAGATAAGCTGAAATCCTTTTATGGCGGAATTTTAACCAATCAATTCTATAAGAATTATAAATTAAAATAATCTCAATAAAAGGCTGTAAAATTTACAGCCTTTTTTATTTTTAGTATAATTTATCAGCTCTTTATTTTTTTACTTAACTTTACTTAGACATTTCTGCTAAATATGAAAAAGAGAACACTTAAATACAGCATCTTTACATTGTTGACACTAATTTTTGCTACAGCACTCTATTTCTATTTTATCGGCTCAGACAACGACAAAACACTTACCTTGCAACAAAACACAAAAGAATTAGGCACTTTTAAAAATCCTGAAATCGCCTATGAAGAATGCCAGAAGATATTAAAAGACTTATCTGAAACGATTAATACTAGTTTGAAAGAAAAAGCCAAAAGATAGTACATTATGAAAAAACATATTTTACACATTAGCTTATTGCTTTTCACATGCATCGGATGGATAAATCTTGTCAATGCACAAGATTTATTTTCAAAATTTGAAAAAAATAAAAATATCAGCAGCGTCATCGTCAATCAAAAAATGTTTGATATGATGTCAAATGTAAAAGTTGAGCCCGCTAATAATGAAGAAAAAAGATATTTTGAACTCATTAAAAAATTATCCAGCTTAAAAGTATTCAACACAAAACATTCTGTTGAAAAAAACAACCTCAAAGATGCTGTGGAAGCCTATTATAGTCAAGGAAAATTAAAAGAGTTTGCGTCCAAAAAAGACAGTTATCATCTGGTAACAATTTACATCAACAAAGAAGGTAATGAAAAAGAAGTAAATGAACTTATTCTTCTCAACGAAGGACTAACGCCCGAAACAGAAACTATTGTTTTAATTATTACCGGACAGTTCAGTATAAACGAATTATCGTCCTTGACACAAAAAATGAACTTACCTTTAGGTGATTCTTTGCAAAAATTATAAGAAGGCAATCTTACGTTTTTTTAGTGTAATACAGCTAAAATCATTATATTTATTTGGATCAAGCGCAAAAGTTGGGGAGGAAGTTGTAAAATAATATATTTGCATCATGATGGATAGCAAAGAAATACTAAAACTTATCCTGCCAGAGTATTTGGTAGAGCATTTTAATATTACAAAAGTTGAAGAATTAAATAGTCGTTTAGATATCTACTTCGAAGAAAAGAACGATTATGGTAATCAACTTACAGATACACAATTAGTTTCCAAAGGATTTTATCCTATGACTACCATCGAAGATTTTCCATTACGTGGAAAATCTGTCAAATTACATGTTCAGCGTCGTCGTTGGACAGATAAACAAACAGGAGAAATAATTGCTCGAGATTGGAACGTAATTGCTGAAGGAACACGAATGACTAAAGAGTTTTCGGAGTTCTTAAAAAAAATTAGCCGATACTAAAATACTTAGCTGTAAAGCAATTGGAGAATTATTTGGCGTTGATGGAAAGAAATTTCAACGCCAATACAAAACCAAAACCAGTGAATTTAAAACCTGGAATCAACGCAAACATGCTAAAGATTGGTTATTGTACCCACAAAATATAACAGAAAAATTATCCATAGATGAAGTCTGCTTGTCTAAAGGGGAGTTATATACCATACTCACTTCTAAAGCTGGAAAAGGCAAGAAAAACACGATTATTGCTATCGTAAAAGGAACCAAATCAGAAATGGTTCTAGAACACTTACTAAAACTACCGAAATCCCTTAGAAACAAAGTTAAAGAAATCACCTTAGATATGGCAGGGTCTATGAAGCAAATAGCTAAAAAATGCTTCATTAATGCTACACAAGTTATTGATCGTTTTCACGTGCAAAAACTTGCCAGTGAAGCGCTTCAGAATTTTAGAATTAAACATCGCTGGATTGAAATGGACAATGAAAATAATGCTATTATTCTGGCTAAGGTTACAAATAAAACCTATTCAACTGATATCTTATCTAATGGAGATACAAAAAAACAGCTATTAGCAAGATCTAGACATTTATTATATAAAAGTTCTAATAATTGGACTCTGGATCAACAACATAGAGCTAAACTATTATTTGAATTATACCCCGAAATTGAGCAAGCTTACAAATTAACCAATAAATTAAGGAGCATATACAATCAACTTATCCCTAAAGAAGTTGCAATGACAAAACTAGCCTATTGGTTTAATCAAGTAGAAAATACGAACCTTAAACAATTTAATACGGTAGTCAAGACCTTTAGATTGCATTACGCAGATATACTAAACTATTTTAATGACAGAAGTACTAATGCTTCTGCAGAGTCTTTTAATGCTAAAATTAAATACTTTAGGATGATGTACAGGGGGGGTTAGAGATAAAGCTTTCTTCCTCTTTAGATTGACTAAACTTTTTACCTAATAAAATTTAAGCGGAATAGGATGTATAGGATGCGACCCTTCGTTACCTCAGGGTGACATACGAACTGGAAAAAGCTACTTTAAAAAAATACCTTTTTTTATACTCTCCCCCAACTTTTGTACTTGATCCTTTTATTTTGCATTGATAAGGAATCGTATGATAAATATCATTGTATACCTTCCTTTTACGTTTTACTTTAGTAATAAAATAACAATAAATAATTTGATGACTATGCAACAAATATCCTATTTGCCGATGTACAATTTTAACAACGGAGTTATTATGATAATCATCTTTGCTATAGTATGTGTAGCTTTGGTTTGTGCTTTATTTTTAATGATGGGAGGTAATTCTAACAAGAAAGACAACAAGGAAAAACAAAAACAAGATTATTCTTAAAAAATTAAAATCCGGTTATTAAAATCGGATTTTATACTTTCATAAGTCTTAGTGTTTGTTTAAACATTTTGACTTGAAAAATAAAAACGTGTCCACGATCAGATTCGAACTGACACGTCTTACGACACCACCCCCTCAAGATGGCGAGTCTACCAATTCCTCCACGTGGACTTAACTCAAATAGTTGTGACCCGACTGGGGCTCGAACCCAGGACCCCAACATTAAAAGTGTTGTGCTCTACCAACTGAGCTATCGAGTCGTATCTCTATATAAATAAAGACGTAATTAACCAATAAAAAAGTGACCCGACTGGGGCTCGAACCCAGGACCCCAACATTAAAAGTGTTGTGCTCTACCAACTGAGCTATCGAGTCGTATCTCTATATAAATAAAGACGTAATTAACCAATAAAAAAAGTGACCCGACTGGGGCTCGAACCCAGGACCCCAACATTAAAAGTGTTGTGCTCTACCAACTGAGCTATCGAGTCATTTTCAATCCCTGATTGCGGGTGCAAATATAGAATGTTTTTTTTTAAATCCGAGACAAAATTGTTTTATTTTTGCCCTATGTTTATTTTTATCTTATAACTTACTAACAGACAATATTTTATTTTTATGAAAAAAATTATCCTTTTAGGCTATATGGGTGCAGGAAAATCAACTATAGGAAAAATTATAGCTTTAAAATTAAATATTCCATACTTCGATCTGGATTCTGTTATAGAACAAGAGCTAAATGCTACTATCTCAAAGATATTTACTGAAAAGGGAGAAGTTTTCTTTAGAAAAAAAGAACATGAAATCTTACACCATATTATCAATAATAATCCCAGCTACGTGTTAAGTTTAGGCGGAGGAACCCCGTGCTATGCCAATAATCACTTAATCCTGCAAAAAGAAGGCATCATATCTATTTACTTAAAAGCTTCAATTACAACTTTAGCAATGCGTTTAAAAGACCAAAAAGAGCATCGCCCTCTTTTAAATAATGGTTCAGACGATACTCTTGAAACCTTTATTGCCAAACACCTTTTTGACAGAAGTTATTTCTATCATCAAGCAAAATATATTATTCCCGTAGACGGCAAATCTACAGATGAAATTACAAGCGAAATCCTAAAAAAAACAAGCAATTAGCTCAGATAAACGTATTCATCGTCTTTTTCAAATACAACCTGAATGTGTTCTAATAATGATGTTGACAGAGATATTCCTTTAAAATCAGCTTTTACTGGATATTTTTTATGATTTCTATCTACTAAAACCGCAGTTTTAAGTTTTTTCAAAGGAACCTCTAAAAAGTATTTAACGCCGTAAATTAAAGTAGCTCCAGAATTTAAGACATCATCTACCAACACTACTGCTTTATTCTGATAATTTGCAGGCTGAAGAGATGTTTCTATCGGGTTGATAGGGTTTTGCTTATCAATTCTAACCTCGCACAATTGAATTTTTAATTGAGATATTTCCTGCAATGCTTCTGCTATTTTCTGAGCAAATATAAATCCGCTATTAGCAATCCCCGCAATGACTATTTCATCTTCATCTACAAATGTCTCATATATTTGGTAAGCAATTCTTTTAGTCTTAAACTTTATCTGTTCTTGGGTTAAAATAATATTCTTATTCATATTTACTTTTCAATTATAACAAATAACTCTCTTCCGCTTCTCGGCTTAATTGAATTATAGGCTGTTTCTAATACTTTTATAGTCATCGAAGCTGAAAACAACTTTTCGTACTCTTCTTTATTTCCTCCATAAGGTGGTTCCTCTCCGTCAAATTCACAGTCAAACAATACGCCTGCCAGTTTACCTCCTTTTTTTAAAAGACCGTGTATTTTTTCTGCGTATTCTCTTCTTTTTCCCCTCGGCAAGGAACAAAAAAATGTTTGCTCCAAAATTAAATCATATTCTCCAACATGTTCAAAAAAATCTCCTAAAACAATTTTATCCAGTGGAAAATCTGAAACCTCCTTAGCTGTCTGTAAAGCTGCCTGATTAGTAAAGTCAATTCCCGTTATATTTTTAAACCCTTGCTGAAAAAGATAATGCAATTCATGTCCATGTCCTGTACCAAGCACTAAAATATCTATTTTTTTATTTCTTAACTGATCTATATAAAATTTTAATGGAGGAGTAATTGTTCCTGCATTCCAGTTAGCCTTATCATTATTATATCTTTTTTCCCAGTATTTTTTATTCAGATTGACTTTCTTCATCTTCATAATCTAAAAAATCATCAATATCTCTTCTATCTTTTTTTGTAGGTCTTCCCATACCTTTGCTCCTATAGTACTCCTTAGACATCTTCAATAGTTCAATATGCTCAAATGCTTCATTCGGAGTTTCATCTTTGCGATAAATATCTACTAATTTTGCTCCCACTCTATTCTGAGGAATATCTAAAACAGTGAATCTGTAAACTATCTGATCTTTCCGTAAGGTTATTTTATCTGTTGCAAAAACCTCTCTTGAAGGTTTCACTACTTGTCCATTCACGGTGATATGACCTTTTTTACATGCTTCAGTCGCTATATTGCGAGTTTTATAATATCTTACACACCATAAATATTTATCAATACGCATAATTAAATATTAAAATTTCCAGACAAACTACACAAAAATAAAGTAAAATTGTATCTTGCGCTATTAAAATGATTTAAAAAAATGAAAAGATTATTTGCTGTCTTAAGTCTGTGTGCCATAGGCTTATTAGCTACGAATTGTAAAAAAGACGATAATCCTTCTGATTATATCGAAGTTCCGCTACGAGATACCAAAGAAGTCTATACTGAAGACATTGAAAGTATTGAAAAATACTTAAAAAACAATTATATAATTGAAAATGGTGAGAGTATTTCTTTTGACAGCATAACCAGTCCTAAATATTCAGGACAATCTGTATTAGCTGACGATCCCCGGCTTCAGTCTGTTATTATGGGAAATGATGATTATCTGGCCATGCCTTATACCAATATATACAATAACAGAACATATTACAATTATTACAAATCGGCTGATACTATTAAATACAAAATCTATTATTTAATAGTTAATGAAGGACAAGGCAATATAGCTTCTCCTATTGACTCTTTATATATTAAAAGAAGAAATTACAACATCAAGAATGAATTATCCAGCAGTACTTTTAATGGTGATTTTTATTCATTCCCTCCTACAATTGCAGAATATAATTCAGGAAAAAGCCCAAAGAGAATGTATACGGGAGAACGGCAAGTTTTGAAGTTTATAAAAACGGCTACAAATATCACAACTACTCCTGATGGAACTATAACATATGATGAAAACTCTGCAGGAAGAATCATCGCGTTTATTCCTTCAGGGTTAGGTCAATTTAACGAAGCTTACGGGAAAATAGCAGCCTACACTCCGTGGATTACAGATATAACTTTAATAAACAATTTAGAAAGAGATCACGATTTGGACGGTATTCCGTCTAAATTTGAAGTCAAAGAAATAAAACCGGTAGAAGAACTTACTATCCACGATTACTTTTCTTATGATACAAACGATAATGCTATTCCAAATTTTTTAGACATAGACGATGATGGTGACGGAATTTCTACCAAAGACGAAATATCATACAAAGATGAAAATGGTAAAATAAAATATTATTCATACGACGCTCCTGAATTAAAAAGCTGCGGAAGCGATATTCCAAGGTACCTCAACAACACTTGTTTTCCAGACAGAGTTAACGGTGAATGGATTTGGAATTAATAATCAAAACGAAAAAAGCGAGGCTAGCCTAGTCATGGTCGGAAGATTAATCTTCCGACTTTTTTTGTTTAAAAAAGTAAGGTAATGTATACATTTGGCTGCAGAAACTAAAGTATATGAATAC